>NZ_JBWKFZ010000021.1:0-126126 GCF_056433985.1 Streptomyces sp. NPDC044106 | reverse complement strand
CCCTCAGCCTCAACCCCGACATCGTCTCCACCGCCTGCCCGTTCTGCCTCGTCATGCTCACCGACTCCGTCAACGGCAAGAAGAACGACGGCCAGACCAAGGAATCCGTCCAGGTCGTCGACGTCGCACAACTCCTCCTCGACTCCGTGAAGACACCGACCGACCCGGCGGGCGAGACGGAGTCTGCGGACGAGCCGGAGCCGGTGAAGTAGCGGCTGTCGTAGCCCGGCCCGCGTGCGGGCCAGCGTTCCGAAGACCCCGTTCCCTCCGTGCGGAGGGGGCGGGGTCTTCTTGCTTCAGGCAGCAGCCACGGCACCCGTCAGCTCACACCACACGAGCTTGCCTCGGCTCTCGCCCTGCCGCTCCCGTGTGCACCCACCCCCACCCGTCGGCACAGTCCCGTACGAGCCCGAGCCCGAGCCCTCTGCCCGACGTCTCGCCCCCCTGCTCCTCCGCGAAAGCGACGCCCCCGACGACATACTCACCCTCGCCCCTCAAGCCCTCGCCGGCCTCCTCAGGAGACTTTTGACTCCGTGAGTGGGCGCCACGGGACACGCCCCGGTAAGGCGGTGACTTCGGTGGGCCCGCGTCTTTGATGGTTGCTGGGGCCGCCCGGTGTTGTGCGGAGTGTGGCGGTTCCGGGCCGGGAGTAAAGGGCGCTCCGCTGCGCTGCGCGTCGGCTGCGCCGATTCCGCTGCGCTCCACCCTTGACTCCCGTCCCTCCACCGCACGTTGACTTTGACCCGGACGGCCAGGGGTGGGGGCGACGGGGGCGATGCTCGGGCCATCCCCTTTCATCGCCGGGTGCGGCCCGGTCCAACGCGAGCCGCCGTCACGGTTGGGGCGGGCCCGGCCCCGCCGCTCGGGTCATCGCCTCGCGCGGCCGGGTGCGGACCGGCCCATCGTGGGTGACCGCCACGGTCGGGGCGGGCCCGGCTCCGCCGCTCGGGTCATCACCTCGCGCGGCCGGGTGCGGACCGGCCCAACGTGGGCGGGAGTGACGGTCGATGTGCCGGTGGGCCCGGGCCGCCCCGTTCCGGCACCTACTTTGGGAAAGTTGCGAATGCGTTCGCCGCGCGCCCCCCTGCCGAGCCGGATGCGCCCCCCCAACGTGCGGGCTTACCGCGTCCGATTCGCGAGAGCGGTGACTTGGCTGGCGGCGCGCGGGCGTGGGAGGGGGGCGCGCGGCGAGTCGGTTCGCAACTTTCCCAAAGTAGGTCCCGGAGAGGCCAGAGCAGAAACCCATGGCAGACCGCCGCCATCGCTTCGGCCGGGACGGTCGCCGCACGCCACTCGCCCCGACCCCGCACCCCAACCGTGACAGCGACTCACGATGGGCCGGTCCGCACCCGGCCGCGCGAGGCGATGACCCGAGCGGCGGGGCCGGGCCCGCCCCAACCGTGACGGCGGCTCGCGTTGGACCGGGCCGCACCCGGCGATGAAAGGGGATGGCCCGAGCATCGCCCCCGTCGCCCCCACCCCTGGCCGTCCGGGTCAAAGTCAACGTGCGGTGGAGGGACGGGAGTCAAGGGTGGAGCGCAGCGGAATCGGCGCAGCCGACGCGCAGCGCAGCGGAGCGCCCTTTACTCCCGGCCCGGAACCGCCACACTCCGCACAACACCGGGCGGCCCCAGCAACCATCAAAGACACCGAGCCACCGAAGTCACCGCCCAACCCCGCCACGTGCCGAAAGGGAGCCTCCGGCCCCACCCCCGGACCGGACCCGGTGTGATGGAAACGGGACCGCCTCGGACTCCTCCCGCGAGGGGCGCAGGAGCATCATGGGCTGGTTGTTGGCGACTGTGGCGTTCGGGGTGGGTGAGAGGCATGCGGAGTGCCGGCGCACGGGGCGTGAGACGGGGCGTGAGACGGGGCATATGGCGCGGCGCCTCCACCGGCGCGGCCACCGCCATGAGCTGCGCGCTTCTCCTCTCGGGCTGCGGCGGCCACGACGCCGGCGCCCGATCCGGTGACGCCTCGCACAAGCCCGTGAGCATGACGGGCAAGAGCACGGCGCAGCAGCCCATTCCGCGAGGCAAGGGCGGCAAGGGCAGCAAGGGCAGCCGGGGCAGCCGGGGCGAGGACGACTTCAACGGTGACGGCGCCCGTGACCTCGTACTCGACGACCTCGTACACCCCGACCACGGCGACGACGCGGGTATCGGCATCGTCTACGGAGGGAAGGCCGGGCTCGTTCCAGGCGCACGGCAGTTGCTGAGCGCGCACGCCAACGGTGCCCGTACGAAGGGTGAGCTGCCCGCCGCCTTCGACTCCGAGGCCTCCTGCGACCTCGACGAGGACGGCTTCAGCGACCTCGTCGTGTCTACGGATCCGCCGTACGACGGGCAGGGACAGCCGCCCGTGCCGCTACAGATTCTGTTCGGCTCGCCCAAGGGGCTGGTCGGCAAGGCCGTGAAGCTGCGGGTGCCCGCGCAGGCACGATTCGGCAACGACTGGCCGGACCAGCCGGTCTGCGGCGACTTCGACGGGGACGGTGCGCACGACCTCGTACTGCACGCGAGCAGCGCCCGGCTCACGTTCCTGCGCGGCCCGTTCAAGCGGACCGGCGCCCCGCACGCCGCGGGCAAGCCCGTCACCGCGCCCGGCAACAACCTCGTGTCGGGCCGGGCCACGGACGTCAACGGCGACGGCTACGACGACGTACTCGTCCGCAAGGCCGCGGACCCGTCCGGCGCCGCCGCCAGTGCGCTCGTCCTGGGCGGTTCGAAGGGCCCCGGCGAGACCGGCGTGCTCTTCCCCGCGGGCAAGGACGTCGCGTTCGGCCGGTTCGGCAAGGGCAAGGGCAAGGGGATGGACGCCGCCATCGCGTCGCCGCGCGGTGTCGCACTGCGCTACGACGTTCCGGGCACCCTCCGCGGCTCCCTGGAGGCCAGGGACATGGCCCTCGACGCGGGCGACCTGGATGGGGACGGGCTCAGCGAGCTGGTCCTGAGCGGTCGGGGCAGCGGGAGCGGCGGGGGCGCGGGTGACGTACGGGTCTTCCGGGGACGTACGGGCGGACTCGCCGCCAACGCCACGGCGCTCCTGGCCCCCGCGGCAAAGGGCACTACCCAGGTCCTCCAGGTCGCGGACTTCGACGGAGACAAGCGGGCCGACCTGGTCGTACGAACGTATCGGGGGGCCGGCGCGGACACGGTGTCCGTGTATCCGGGTCGCCGGACAGCGGAACTGGTCGCGCGCAAACCGCTTCTGTCCTTCTCCACCGCCGAGTTCCTCTCCCTGAGCGAGGGGTGAAGGGGCGAGGGGTGAAGGGGCGAGGGGTGGGGGCCAGGGCTGGAGCCCCCGTCCCCTCCGCCGCACAACCCTTCGTACGCCCCACGAGTCACACCCCCGAAAGCCAAGTTCCCCCGCCGGGGCGGGCGGTGGCTAGTCGGCGGCACGGGCAGTGGCGCGCTGCCCGTACTCGACCCGCCCCTTACCGAACACCCTTGTTCTGCTACTCGTTGGAGCACCGAGCATGCCCTTGTACATACGCAAGAACGCGCGCAACAAGTTCCTCGCGGCAGGCGCCCTCTGCGCCGTCACCGCCCTCGGCGTCACCGGCCTGACCGCCGGCACGGCGTCCGCCGCCCCCACGCCCTCGAAGATCCGCGCCGACTACAACGGCGACGGCTACGTGGACCTCGCGGTCGGCGTGCCGAGCGCCACGGTGAACGGCGAGGCCAAGGCCGGGTACGTCAACGTCGTGTGGGGCGGCGTGTCGGGCCTCGGCAAACACGGCTCCACCACCGTCAGCCAGGCCACCACCGGCGTGCCCGGCACCCCGGAGGCGGGAGACAGGTTCGGCGCCGCCGTCGACTCCAACGACATGAACGGCGACGGCTACAGCGACCTGATCGTCGGCGCGCCCGACGAGGACACCACCGTCGGCCTGAGCGCCGGCACCGTCGCGGTCGTCTGGGGCTCCGCCACCGGCTTCAAGGGCGGCTTCACCGCCGCCAACGGGGACATAGACGACGCGGGGTACGGCGCGCTGCTCGCGACCGGCGACTTCGACAAGGACGGCGACAACGACATCGCCTTCAACTCGCACTTCGACGAGTCGAGTGCGGTCGTCGTACGCCCCGGACCGTTCACCGCGGGCTCCCCCGCCACACTCGACAGGGTCACGGGCTGGCACTTCGCCGGCGCGCGGGCGCTCGCGGCGGGTGACTTCGACGGTGACGGCGGCACCGACCTCGCCGTCTCGTACCGCGGGATGGAGATCAGCGGTACGCAGGTGCTGAACCGCGCCTCCGGCGAGTGGAAGCAGACCTGGTCCACGCCCGACAGCACCAACACCGCGCTCGCCACCGGCGACTTCGACGGCGACGGCACCACGGACCTCGCCATCGGCAACGCCCTGGCGAACCCCGAGGTCGAGGGCGAGGGCACGTACTGCGAGAACATCCTTGGCGGCACGGTCGTCGCCATCTACGGCAAGAAGGGCGGCGCCCTCGGCGACGGCGGTGCCTCCTGCACCACGCAGAGCAGCCCGCAGGTCGGCGGCGTCGCCGAGGCCGGTGACAACTTCGGCGCGCACGTCGCGGCCGGGGACCTCGACCGCGACGGCCGCGACGAGCTCGTCGTCGGCACGGACACCGAGGCGGTCGGCACCGTGAAGGACGCGGGCGGCTACTGGGTCCTCGCCTCGGCCGGCACCGGCGCGGACTTCTCGGGTCCCGCGTTCACCCAGAACACCGCGGGCGTGGCGGGCACGGCGGAGGCGGGCGACCGCTTCGGCGCGGCCGTCGCCACCGGTGACTACAACGGCGACGGCCACGCGGACTTCGCGGTCGGCACGCCCGGCGAGGACGCGTCGAAGGGTGGCGTCTGGTACGCCGCGTCCCCGACCTCCGGGCCCGCGGCGCCGGTGACGTCGGTTACGCCGGGCAAGCTCGGTCTCTCGGGGGCGCGCGAGTACGGGGCGGCCCTGGGGCGGTAGCCGGTGCACGGTAGCGGTCGCTCGGGGCGGTAGCCGGAGCACGGTAGCGGTCGCTCGGGGCGGTAGCCGGGGCGCTGTCACCGTTCAGGGCGCCGTCTGATCACCGGCTTCGCCGAGTTCGTCCTCAAACGCCGGACGGGCTGGATCTACCCAGCCCGTCACCCCCAACTCCCGCAGGAGACCCGCATGACACAGCGCAAGCACACCCACACCCCCACCGCCCGTTCCAGACGTGGCCGCCTCGTCGCGACGACGGTCGCCGCCGCCGCACTGGCCGGCGGACTCCTCACCGTCACAGCCGCCACGGCGTCCGCCGCGCCCGCCGAGCCGCTGCCCTCGCACGAGGCGGACTTCAACGGCGACGGCGTCGCCGACCTCGTCACCTCCGCGACCGGCGCCCGCGTCGCGGGCAAGGACTCGGCGGGCCAGGTCACCGTCACGTACGGCGGTTCCACGCTGCGACACAAGACGTTCAGCCAGAACAGCGCGGGCGTGCCCGGCGACGCCGAGACCGGCGACATCTTCGGTTTCGACACCGCGTACGGCGACTTCGACCGCGACGGCTACGACGACCTCGCGGTCGGCGCGCCCGGTGAGGACGTCGGCAGCGACAAGGACGGCGGCACCACGCAGATCCTGTGGGGCTCCCCGAGCGGCCTCAAGGGCGGCACCACGGTGAAGGACCCCCGCCCGGACGGGCACGACTTCTTCGGCGGGCCGCTGGAAGCCGGTGACTTCAACGGTGACGGCCGCACCGACCTCGCCATCGGCGCCCGCTCGGGCGCGGCCACCATCGACGTCCTGAGCGGCGGAATCTCCCGTACGACGGGCGCGGGCCGCAGCCACTACACCGTCAAGCCGGCCATCCAGAGCGGCGAGGGCGCGGGCCCGTTCAACCTGCACTCCGGTGACGTGAACGGTGACGACAAGGAAGACCTCATCGTCGACGGCTTCTCCACGGGCGACGGCTACAACGCCAACCTGTGGCTGCCCGGCACGTCCGGGGGTCTCAGGACCACCGGCCAGCAGCGGCTGCCCGGCGGCGTCATCACTGACGTCGGCGACACGGACAGCGACGGTTACGGTGACATCGTCATCGGCCTCAACTGGGACGACGGCATCCAGGGTGCGAACAAGGGCGGCTCGGTGTATGTCGTGCACGGCGCCGCCAACGGCCCCTACGGCGACACGCAGGTCTTCACGCAGGACAGCACGGACGTCCCGGGCACGAGCGAGAAGGGCGACTCGTTCGGCAACGAGCTCGACCTCGGCGACCTCAACGGCGACGGTCACCTCGACCTGGTCGTGGGCTCCGCGGGCGAGGACCTCGCCGGCCTGGAGGACGCGGGCGCGGTCACCGTCATCTACGGCGCGGCGGACGGCTCGGGCCTCTCCACCAAGGGCGCGGTCTTCCTCGACCAGAACACGCCGGGCGTGCCCAACTCCAACGAGAAGCACGACTTCTTCGGCTCGGACGTGCACGTCGACGACCTGAACGGGGACGGCCGGGGCGACATCACCGTCGGCTCGTACGGCGAGAACGGGCAGAACGGCGCCGTGTACCCCCTGTTCAGCAAGGCGAACGGCACCTTCGCGGGTTCCGCGGGCATCTACCCGTCGACGGTGGGCATCTCGTCGGCCGGAACGCCCCGCTTCGGCGCGAACTTCGCCGACTGACGCGCCCCCTCGGGGGAAGCCCTGGGCAACCCCTCAGGGGGCCCTTAGGGGGCCCTTAGGGGTTGTCACAGGTCGGCCGCAAAGCCCGTCTCCTCCGGAGGAGGGACGACCCCGCCCCGCAAGACCAGGTACGTTCGATTCGTGGCTGGATTCAGGATCGGACGCGGCCGGGACAACCGCGCCCCGCGACCGCAACAACAACCGCGACCGCGACAACCGCGGCAGGAGCCGTACGGACAGCAGGCCCCCCAGGGCCGGCAGCAGCCGTACGGCTACCCGCCCGCGCCGTCGAACCCGCAGCAGCAGTACGGCGGGGGCGCCCCGCAGTACGGTGGCGGCGCTCCGCACGGCGGTCGGCCGTACGGCGGTGGTGGGGGCAACGGCGGTCAGCAGTGGCCGCAGGCCGGTGGCCACCACGGCGAGCCGGAGTACTTCGGCGGCCCCGACGACCACGGACAGGGCCACGGACCCCAGGGCGGCGGCTACGACCCGTACGCGGCCAACAACCCGGGACACACCCAGGCCTTCTCCATCGGGGAAGACCCCTACACCCAGGGCGACACCTACCGCGCCGGCCAGGCGGCCGCCCCGCCCGTGGGCCCCCGCCTGCACTGGAAGGACCTGCTGCGCGGCGTCGTGCTGCGCCCCGGCCCGACCTTCCTGCAGATGCGGGACTACGCGATGTGGGGCCCCGCCCTCATCGTCACGTTCCTCTACGGCGCGCTCGCGATCTTCGGCTTCGACGAGGCCCGCGAGGACGCGATCAACAGCACGCTGTCGTCGGCGGTCCCGTACGTCCTCACGACCGGCGTCGCGATCACCATCAGCGCGTTCATCCTGGGCGTGGTCACCCACACCCTGGCCCGCCAGCTCGGCGGCGACGGCGCCTGGCAGCCGACGGTCGGCCTCTCCATGCTGATCATGTCGATGACGGACGCGCCGCGCGTGATCGTGGCGATGTTCCTGGGCGGCGGCCAGCCGTTCGTCCAGCTGCTCGGCTGGGCGACGTGGCTCGCGGCGGGCGCGCTCCTGACGATGATGGTCGCCAGGTCCCACGACCTGCCGTGGCCGAAGGCGCTGGGAGCTTCGGCGATCCAGCTGCTCGCGATCCTGTCGATCATCAAGCTGGGCACGTTCTAGCTGTATCGATCCGCAAGCAGATGTACGAGGAGGGGCCCGGCGGACACTGTCCGCCGGGCCCCTCCTCGTAGTTGCACGGGTCCGGCTCAGGCGTCGAGAACCTGCCCCGCACGCTTCACGACGGGCGGCTCGACACTCCAGGGGAAGTTGATCCACTCGTCGGTGCGCTTCCACACGTACTCGCACTTCACGAGGGAGTGCGACTTCTCATAGATGACGGCGGAGCGCACCTCGGCGACGTGGTCGAGGCAGAAGTCGTGCACGAGCTTCAGCGTCTTGCCGGTGTCGGCGACGTCATCGGCGATGAGCACCTTCTTGTCGGTGAAGTCGATGGCGTTGGGCACGGGCGCGAGCATGACGGGCATTTCCAGCGTCGTCCCGACCCCCGTGTAGAACTCCACGTTCACGAGGTGGATGTTCTTGCAGTCGAGCGCGTACGCGAGCCCGCCCGCGACGAAGACGCCACCACGGGCGATGGAGATGATGACGTCGGGCTGGTACCCGTCGTCGGCGATGGTCTGCGCGAGCTCTCGCACCGCACGGCCGAACTTCTCGTAGTCAAGGTTCTCGCGCACGTCACTCATGCTGGATGTCACACCTGGGTCCGATGGAAATTGAGGAAGGAACGGGAGGCGGTGGGCCCGCGCTGCCCCTGGTAACGGGACCCGTACCGCTCGGATCCATAGGGCTCCTCGGCAGGCGAGGTGAGCCGGAACAGACACAGCTGCCCGATCTTCATGCCCGGCCAGAGCTTGATCGGCAGCGTGGCGAGGTTCGACAGCTCAAGGGTGACGTGACCCGAGAAGCCGGGGTCGATGAACCCGGCGGTGGAGTGCGTGACCAGCCCGAGCCGCCCGAGGCTGGACTTGCCCTCGAGCCGGCTGGCCAGGTCGTCCGGCAGGCTGACGACCTCGTACGTCGACGCGAGCACGAACTCACCGGGGTGCAGGATGAACGGCTCGTCGCCCTCGGGCTCCACGAGCCGCGTCAGATCGGCCTGCTCGACGGAGGGGTCGATGTGGGGGTAGCGGTGATTCTCGAACACCCGGAAGTAGCGGTCCAGCCGCACATCGATGCTCGAGGGCTGCACCATGGATTCGTCGTACGGGTCGATCCGCACCCGTCCGGAGTCGATCTCGGCCCGGATGTCCTTGTCTGAGAGAAGCACGCACCGAGGATACGCAGAGCGCGCGGGCCCGCCCCAATCGGACGGACCCGCGCGCCCACTCCCGCCTTTTCCTTCTCCCGCTACTGCCGCTGCTGCCGCTACTGCCGCTGCAAGGTCACCGGCACGGCGTGCCGGAGCCGGGCACAGCGCGGGCAGCGGATGAGCCGGCCGGGACCGAGTCGGTCCGCCTGCTGCATCGGGAACGAAGCGGTGCTGAAGACGTGCCCTTCGGCACATCGGACGACGGTGCGCTCCATCAAGTCCTCGAGTCCCTTCCCCAGTCGTGGGTGAGCTCGTACGTACCCGTACTCACTCGTCTCTCGCTCGCCTCCGAGCCGACGACGAAAGCCCACATTACGGTATGAAAGGGACGCCACTCCAGGCGGCACGACCACGTCCCACGGTACGCCCCAACTCCCTCCCGCCGCACGGCACGTCCCCCTCCCGGACAGCGCTCGGACCCCGCGGCGAGAGCGCCCGGGGCCCGAGATGAGGTACAGTGTGCGACGGTACGACACCGCTTCTGGCGGCGTCTTTCGCGGGTGTAGTTTAGTGGTAGAACATCAGCTTCCCAAGCTGAGAGTGCGAGTTCGATTCTCGTCACCCGCTCCATAGTTGAGGCCCAGGTCAGCGACCTGGGCCTTTTTGCTGTCCCCGCTGATCGCTCGCCGCGTGTCGGATCCAGTCCGTCAGTCACTCAGCCCACGGATCACAGCGCCCGCCGAAGGCTCATCCTGGATGATCGGTGTATGGCAACGCAGCCCGGTCCCTCTGCTCTCCGTCGCGCCAAGTTCGCCCGACGCGTGCCAGCCACGCTCGGCGAGCTCGTCGGTCCTCGACACGGCACTGTGGCTCTGCCGTTGCATCTGGCCTGGTCGGGGCTGACCACGTTCGATCTCGATCAGACCCGGCTACGGATGAGCTATTACCGCATCGTCCTGGCCGAGGGCCTGCACGACGACCTGGTCCGGTACCTCCATCACGACCTCCTCATCAGCTTGTGGCCCACACTCCGCATGCTCATCAGCCGCGATATCCGCGAGGTGTGGGAGAGCTCCTTCGACGAGCTCGCTCGCGTAGCGCAGGCCGCTGCATGAACCTCACAGAGCTGCACCGTCGTCTGCTTGCGGACGCCCTCGCCGTGGGCGGTGTCTACCCTCTGGCGCTCACCGGTGGTTACGCAGTTCAGGCGCACGGACTGGTCGACCGTGGGCTGGCCAGGGACCTGATCGACGTACGGGCCGCGGCGGACCGCTGGAGCCATCCGGAGCTGGAGGAGCTCGGACGTCGCCACGCCCGCGACTCCTTCGACCTGTGCGAACTGCAGGCCCGGTTGACCGGGGCCGAGTGGATCGACGACACGGAGTTCTCCGCTTACGGGCTCGACGAGCCGGCTGTCGACGAGCTGCGTCGGTGGGCACAAATGTGGGCCGACGACATCGGGGAACGGCTCCAGGAGCTGGAGGCTCCGCACGAGAATTGAGGACCAGCCCTCACAGTCGTTATCAGCGATGAGCTCGCGATGCTCAGCCGCTGACCGTGCCGAGGAAGTGGTCCGCGTCGTCCGGTTCGGCCAGGCGGCCGAGTTGTAGCCAGGAGCCGTCGTGGAAGCGGAGGTCGAACGTGGCGAAGCCTCGGGGCTGGTTCGGTTCGGCTTCTATGCGGGCCTCGGGCAGGGGGAACTCCGCCACCGTGCGGAAGTCGTCCGCGCTGGTGGGGGAGAGACGGCGGCCCGGGGACGCTGCCACGCAGATGCGGTCCGGTGTCAGCAGGATCAGGCGTCGTGGGCTGGGTGAGTCGCTGTACCAGCGCAGCAGCAGGCGGCCCGCGGTGAGGTTCCAGTCGCCGTCGAAGAGGCCGTTCGTCGGGGTGGTGTTGTCCTCCGGGGCGCTCCCGGCCGTGCGGTCGGGGGTGGCGGGGCCGATTCCGCCGCGGGGCCGCGGGCGGCGCGTGCGGCGGCCCCGCTCCCCGTTCTGCAGCGTCCGGTCGAACTTCTTGCCGAGCATGTCGATCAGGATGAACGGCACGACGACGAAGCAGAACACCACGGCGCCGACATACAGCAGCCAGTGGTGCCGGGACTTCAGGCGGCCCTTGCCCGCGGCGCGGTGCACTTCCTTGGGTGGGGCGGGAATCGGCTTGGCGAGCTCGCACCAGACCATGGCTGTCGGGTCCTCGCCCAGGATCTTCCGGGCCCGCCGCCGGACTTTGCGCTTCGCCATGCCGATGATCTTAGGCGGCGAGGGAACAAGCGTTCAGTTCGAGCCAATACTGTGCGTGCCGTTCTCACCGAGTGGGTGGTGGCGCGTCACCATCGGCGTGCACGACGTGCCTGGAACGACGGGCTCCGCTCCCCTCGGCCCGTGACCCCTTGTGTTCGCCGGGTCCGGGACGTTTCCGATAGTCATCGGGCTCCTCCGGCAACCGGGGCGGACTCGGCTAGCGTCGCGTCCTGCGTACGAGGAACAGGGGTCTGCATGATTCGAGCCAGCCTGTCCAGTGAGGCCGTGCCCCCGGAAGAGCGGTTCGACTGGTGGTACGGGCTGAAGTCCGCCTCGCCGATCGCGACCACGTTGCACAGCGACCACACCGACGACTTCCCCGTCGCGGTCGACCATCTGGACCTGGGCGCGGCGACGCTGACCGCCATGGCGTACCCATCGGCCGAAGTACGCCGTACCGCCCGGCACATCCGCCGCGGCGACCCCGGCAGCCTCCAGGTATCCCTCACTCTGCAGGGGCTCAGCGGCTTCGAGCAGGCCGGCCGCAACGTACGGTTCGGTGCGGGAAGTCTTCTCCTGTACGACTCCTCGTCGCCCTTCGAAGGGTGGATGCGGCGAGTGGACGGCAGCGGCGCCCCGACCCGGAGCATCGTGGCCACACTGCCCCTGCACCTGCTGCCCTTCCCGCCCGACCGCCTCACCGCGCTCGTCGCCCGGCCGATGTCCGGCACCGAGGGGTTCGGGGCGCTGCTCGCCCACTTCATGCGTCAGGTCACGAACGACGTCGGGCAGTTCGGGGACACCAGTGCCACCGCGGACCGGCTCTCCCACACGCTCGTCGACCTCGTCGGACATCTGGCCGCCGAACACCTCGACCGGGAGCGCGAGTTGCCGGTGGATAGTCGCAGACGCACGTTGCTGCTCCAGGTGCAGAGCCATGTCCGCCGGCATCTGCGCGACCCGGCGCTGAGTCCGGACAGCATCGCCGCCGCGCACCACATCTCCACCCGCTATCTGCACCGCCTCTTCCAGGAACAGGGCCTCACCGTCTCCTCCTGGGTCCGGCACTTGCGCCTGGAACGCTGCCGCCGGGCGCTGGCCAATCCGGAACTCGCCACCGTCCCCATCGGCGCGATCGCCGCCCGCTGGGGTTTCAGCCAGCCCGCCGTCTTCACCCGCGCCTTCCGCGCCACGTACGGACTCACACCCAGCGAGGTGCGTGCGCGGGGCGTGCACGCGCGAGAGGTGCACGCTCGCGAAGTGAGCGCTCGTGAAGGGCGTGCCCACGCGATGGCGGGCCGCAGCGGTGCGCTGGCGGTCAACGGGAGTGCGCTGAGGGTCAACGACGCCGGGTGAGGCGGTCGCCATACTCGTATGCGGCGGCGCGTTCGGGGGCCGCCGCCAGTGTTCGCCACTGCGCCCATGGTCAACGGGGGAGGGCGTCGGGGCGCGCACGCCAGATGGGCGGTGTGCCGGGCCGTGGTCGGTTCGGCGCGCCGCCCGGTGGCGTGGTGGCCTGTTGGCCGCTCGGTCGGTGGCCTGCGGCCATGCGGCCTGTGGCCATGTGCCTGTTTCCGGTGGTCATGCCGTGCGGAGGACTGCCCTCCGCCCTCCGCCCTCCGCCCTCTGCCCTCTGCCCTTACCAGCGCACCCAGGCGGCGCCATCACCGCACGTCGTCCCCGTGCCGTCCCCGTGTCATCAAGAAGGCATCGGCAGGTCCCGTCCGGTTCATGTGGCGCTGGTGAGGTGGCTGCACCGTACAAGGACGTTTTGAGGAGTTCCGCATGGCCAGATCGCGTCTGTCCCGTCGTCGGCTGACAGCCACCGCCGCTGTGGTCGCCGCCACCGCCGCGGCCGTGGCCGGCACCGCATCGGCCGGGGCCTCCGACACCAAGGACCAGGCCCGGCGGGCCATCCAGGGCGGCAAGGCCAAGAACGTCATCCTGCTCATCGGCGACGGCATGGGCGACTCCGAGATCACTCTCGCCCGGGACTACACGGTGGGCGCGGCCGGCCGGCTCAACATGGACAAGTTTCCGCTGACCGGCGCCTACACGACGTACTCCGTACACAAGGACGGCTCCCCCGACTACGTCACCGACTCCGCGGCCAGCGGCTCCGGCTGGGCGACCGGTGTGAAGACCGTCAACGGGCGGATATCGAAGACGCCGGGCAGCGACAAGGCCGTGCCGACCATCCTGGAGCTCGCCCAGAAGAAGGGGTACGCGACCGGATCGGTGACCACCGCCGAGCTCACCGACGCCACCCCCGCCGTCCTCGCCTCGCACGCCACCGACCGCAGCTGCCAGGGTCCGGCGGACATGGCCAAGTGCCCGGCCGACACCATCGCCAAGGGCGGCCCGGGGTCCATCGCCGAGCAGAGCGTCAACCACAAGGTCGACGTCCTTCTCGGCGGCGGAAAGCAGCGCTTCGACCAGAAGGTCACCGACGGCAAGTACAAGGGCCTCACGGTGACGGAGCAGGCGAAGCGGCTCGGATACCAAGTCGTCAGCAATGAGCGGGAGTTGAAGGCGGTCAAGTCCGTCAAGGGCGGCAAGCCGGTCCTCGGGCTCTTCGCACCCGGCAACGTACCCGTCGAGTGGACCGGCAAGGCCGCCGCCAAGGGCGGCACCGACCCGCAGCGCTGCACCACCTCCAACCCGGGCCGCCCGGCCGGCACGCCCGCCCTCGACGACCAGGCCGCCAAGGCCATCAAGCTGCTCGAGGCCAAGCAGCGGAGCGCGAAGGGCGGCAAGAGCAAGCAGGGCTTCTTCCTCCAGGTCGAGGGCGCCTCGATCGACAAGCAGGACCACGCCGCCGACCCGTGCGGTCAGATCGGTGAGACCGCGGCGTTCGACCGTGCCGTGAAGGTCGCCCGTGACTACGCCGCCAAGCACCCCGACACGCTGGTCGTCACCACCGCCGACCACGCGCACACCAGCCAGATCGTGCCGCTGGACGCGCAGCCGCCGGGCCTGTCCTCCACGCTGGTCACGGACGAGGGCCAGCAGCTGAAGGTCAACTACTCGACCAACACGCCGGGCGCCTCGCAGGAGCACACCGGTACGCAGGTGCGGATCGCGGCGCAGGGCCCGCAGGCCTACCGCGTACTCGGCGTCACCAACCAGACCGACCTGTTCACGACGGTGCGGGAGGCGCTGCGGCTGCGCTGAGTGTGCGCGGCGGGGGCCGGTGGGGTGGCGGAGTTCGGCCGGGCGACGGGGGCCGTCCGGGTGGCAGGGTCCGTCCCGGGGGCGGGGCCCGTCCCGGTGGCGGGGTCCTTCGGGGGGACGGAGTCCGTCGGGGGGACGGAGTCCGTCGGGGGGACGGAGCATCCAGCTGAACCACCACCGCGGCTCAGAACGCGGCACTAGCCTGACCGGCGATGGACACACTGATCTCTCCGCTTCTCGAACACCTGGACCGGGAGAGGCCCGGGGATCTTCTCGGGGTCTACCTCTACGGCTCCGCCAGTACCTCGGGGCTTCGGCCGGACAGCGACATCGACCTGCTCATGCTCACCCGCCGCTCCCTGAGCATGTCCGAACGCGCCGCACTGGTCTCGTTGTTGTCCGGTATCTCCGGGTGGCGCGGTCACGCCGAACGCTTTCCCGACGCGGCGCACCGTCGGCCCATCGAGCTGACGAGCATCGTCGTCGACGAGATTCGGGGCGGGGTGCGGGACGAGACCCGGGACGGGATGCGGGCCCGGATCGACCTCTTGGGTGGGGGCGCGCCTCGTCGCGACTTTCAGTACGGCGAGTGGCTGCGCGCGGAGCTCGCCGAAGGGCGCCTTCCGCAGCCTGTGGACGACCCCGATGTCGTCGTCCTCCTGGCCACCGTTCGCTCGGGGCACCGGGTGCTCCGTGGCCCCGCCTTCGGTGACGTCGTCGCCGCCGTTCCGAGCGGGCTGCTCAGGGACGCCGTGCTCGCCGTCGTCCCGGCCGTCCTGGAAGAGATCGAAGGCGATGAACGCAACGCCCTCCTCACCTTGGCGCGCGTCCTCGTCACGCTCGACACCGGCCGGATCGTCTCCAAGGACGCCGCCGCAGAGGCGGTCGCGCGCACGCTCGCACCGGCCGACCGCCGGCTCCTGGAGCATGCCCGGGCCGGCTATCTCGGGACGGTCGCCGACGACTGGACCGGCCTCGCCTCGCGGGTGACCGCGCTCGCCCACGTACTGGCGGACCGGGCCCGGCGTCACCATGACGGGGCCGGTCCACCCGTCGGCGGCGCAGACGCTGCGGAGTGACAGTCCGGGGTGGGTTGGGGCCAACGTACGGCGGGGCCCGGGGTGGCGGCAGTGGGACGTCAGCGGCACAGCAGCGGGACGTGAGCGGGCGCGGGCAGAGTAGTGGATGTCAGCAGGTCAGGCGCTGGATGTCACAAGGCGCGGCGCTGGTTGTCACAGACCGGGCAACCGCCGCGCCACGTTTCTCGCGATCACTCACGTCATCACCGGCCGCTCGCGCCATCACCGGCCATTCGCTTCATCGCTGACTCGCTCACGTCATCACCGACTCTCGCTTCGCGTCATCACCTCCGGGGGAAGTTCCATGGGTACGTTCCGCAGCCGCCGCTCCACCGTCCTCGCCGTCACCGGCGCCGCCGTCTTCGCCCTGTCTCTCACCGCCTGTGGCGGGAGCGACTCCGACGCGAAGCCCGCCGCCACCTCCAAGTCCATCGGCTCGGCCCAGTCCGACGGCTCGGCCGAGCCCAATACCTCCGGCGAGACCATCAGCTCGGGTCAGTCCGCGCAGGGCGGCTCCGACGCCACGAAGGCCTCCGCCTCCCGGGACAAGAAGACGGTCGCGATCGCGCCCGCCTGCACCACCAAGGACGTGGCCATCAGCGCCGCGCGCCAGGACGGGCCGCCGTACACCCACATCGTCCTGACCGCCAAGAACACCTCGGGACGCAGCTGCACGATGACCGGCTTCCCGGAGATCCAGTTCCTGGAGAGCCACAAGCAGAACGTGCCGGCCGTCGCCAAGAGCAAGCCCGCCGCGCCCGTGGTTCTGAAGGCCGGTGCACCCGCGTACGCGCTGGTCAAGGTGTCGGACGGCGGGGTGGACGAGACCAACGAGCCCGTCTCGGCGTTCTCGGTGACGTTGCAGGGCGGCGGCGGTATGGCCGCGGTCCGGGCGCCGGGCAGCGGCGGCATCGCCGTCGACCCGGCGAAGGCGCTGACCGGCTACTGGACGTACCAGCTGCGCAACGGCGCCGACGACTTCTAGGCCACAGCCCTTTCCGGCCGGCACGGTGGTCGCGGGAGTGCCCGCCCGGGTCATCAGGACGATCGACTGAGCTCGGCCGGGCCGCCGGCCCGGCCGAGCAGCACCTCTAGCGGCCTGGTTCGGACGTGCTGCTGTTCCGCAGCGGAGACCAGCACCCCGTGCTGACCGCGCTACGCGATCATCTGCGCGCCACGGCCCCGCGAACCCCGCACGACGTATGGGCACCGGACTGGGTAGCCGGCTGACCGGACGAGCGCAGCAGGAGACCAGACACGCCACAGGTTCTCAGTCCGAGCCGCTGCCCGAACCGTTGCCGCGTCGTCGGTCCGACTTGGCCGCGGACGCGACCGCTTCCGCGCAGACCATCGTCACCTTCGCGACCCCGTGGACCCAGCGCGGGCCGCCCCGCGCCGCCCAGACCACCGCGGCCAGGCCCACCGCCGCGACCGGCACCGCGATGCCGAGCAGCACGATCACCATCGCCTCTCCCCCTTCCTCCGCACAGGGAGAGGCGATTTCCTCAGGCCGGGTTCCGTGCCGGGAAGCCGTGCCTGCGGGCCGCGACCACGGTCAGCAGGACGGGGGCCAGGAGCAGCAGGATCGTCCACGGGAAGGACGAGGTGCCGACGAGGCCGAGCAGGACGCCGCCGAAGACGCCGCCGCCCGCCATGGCGACGTTCCACAGGGTGACAAGCATGGCCTGAGCGGCATCCGCCGTGCCGCCCCCTGCATCACCATTCGCGTCACCCGCGGCGCCCGCGGCCGTCTGCAGAAGTGTGGGGGCGCCGCCCCAGCCCAGGCCCCACAGCGCCACGGCGACGTACACGAGGGCCGGGGTGTCGGAGAAGGCAGCGAGGACGGCGGCGGCCACCCCGATCAGGAGCACGCTCGCGAGCGTCAGCGCGCGCAGCCCTCGGTGGATCAGTGCGCCGGTGATCCAGATGCTGACCAGGGACGCGGCGCCGAAGAGGAGGAGCACGAGGTCGGTCGAACCGCCCATGCCGAGCGCGTCGAGGAACGTGGCGATGTACGTGTACAGGACCGTGTGCGCGAGGACGAGGAGCAGGGTGACGAGCAGGACCGGTGCCACGCCGGGTACGCGCAGGGTCCGCAGCATCGGGGTCTTCGCGCCACCCGGTTCCTGCCCGGGGAGGTCGGGGACGAGGGCGGCGATCCAGCCGAGCAGGCCGACGGTGAGGCCGGTCATGACCAGGAACGCCACCTGCCAGCTGAGCACCTTGCCGAGGAACGTGCCTGCCGGTACCCCGAGCGACAGCGCGACCGGGATGCCGGCCATCGCGACGGCGATCGCCTTGCCCTGGAGGTGGACGGGCGCCAGGCGGCGTGCGTACCCGGCGAGCAGCGCCCAGGCGAGGCCCGCGGCGACACCGGCGACGAAGCGGGCGCCCATCGTGAGGGTGTAGTTCCCGGAGACCGCGGTGACGGTGTTGGCGGCGGCGAATCCCGCCATCGCCACGAGCAGCAGCCGCTTGCGCCGCCAGCCCGCGGTGGCCGCGGTCAGCGGTATCGCGGTGAGTGCGGTGCCGATCGCGTAGACGGTGACGGTCTGCCCGGTCGCCGACTCGCTGACCCCGAGGTCGGCGCTCATCGCGGGCAGCAGGCCCGCGGGCAACGTCTCGGTGAGGCTGGTGATGAAGACGGCAGTGGCCAGGGCGAGGAGGGCCGGGAGGGGGAGCCTTTGGGGCGGGGTGGGGATGAGAGTGGGGGTGGGGTGATTCGGCGGTCGGGTGGGGGTGAGGGTGGCTTTCGCCGGGCTCTTCGCGGGGGCTCCTGGGGTGCGCATGGGGTGGGGTCCTTTTCAGTACGGGGGTTTCAGTACGGGGGTGGGGGCGGGTACGGGTACGGGAGGGGTACGGGTACGGGTACGGGAGGGATACGGGAGGGGTACGGGTACAGGTGGGTGTGCCGGGCCTCCGCTGCTGACGGGGACGACTCTGCTCGCGGGCGCTTCGGGATCGCTGACGGTCCGCTGACGGCCGTCGGACCCCGTGCGCGCGGCGGTGTGTACGGTGATCCGCATGCGGTTCGGGGTGCTGGGTCCACTGACGGTGTGGGACGGCGAGGGGGAGCCGGTCAGGGTTCCCGAGGCGAAGGTCAGGGCGCTCCTCGCCGACCTTCTCGTGCACGAGGGGCGGCCGGTCTCCGCCGACCGGCTCATCGACGACCTGTGGGGCGATGCCCCGCCCGGCAACCCCGCCAACGCCCTCCAGGCCAAGGTCTCCCAGCTGCGCCGCGCGCTCGGCCGCGACCGCGTGGTGCACCAGGCTCCCGGCTACCGGCTGCGCGTCGACACGGCCGCCGGTGACGAGATCGACGCCGACCGTTTCCGCTCCCTCGTCGACAGCGCGCGAGCCGGGGCCGACCCTCGCGCGCGGGCCGACATCCTCACCCGCGCCCTGGAGTTGTGGCGCGGGCCCGCCTACGCCGACCTCCGCGACGAGGAGTTCGTACGCGCGGCGGCCGACCGGCTGGCCGAGCAGCGGCTCGCCGTACTGGAAGAGCAGGCCGAGGCGCGCATCGCCGCAGGCGACCACACGTTGCTCATCGGGGAGCTCGCGGATCTTGTCGCCCAGCACCCGTTGCGGGAACGGCTGCGGGCCGTGCAGGTGCGCGCGCTGTACCTCGCGGGCCGTCAGAGCGAGGCGCTCGCCTCGTACGGGGCGCTGCGCGAGCGGCTGGCGGAGGAGTTGGGGGTGGGCCCCGGGCCTGAGCTGGCCGCGTTGCACGGGGCGATCCTGCGACAGGACCCGGCGTTGACGCATGTCGGGGGCTCAGGGGCTCGGGGCGTGGGGATCGGAGTCTCAGGCCCCGGGGGCTCGGGACCAGCCACCTCGGCACCCCCTGCTTCGCCCTCTCCTCCCTCTCCTCCCCCTGCTCCCTCTCCTCCCCTCACCCCCCGTACCAACCTGCCCGCCCAGCTCACCCCGCTCGTCGGGCGTGCGCACGCCGTGGCGGAGATCGGCGGGCTCCTCGCCTCCGCGCGCCTCGTCACGCTCACCGGACCCGGCGGTGTCGGCAAGACGCGCCTTGCGGTGGAGGCGGCGGTACGGCAGGCGGATACGACGTCGGCCACCACAGCGGTGCCCGGGGTGACGGAGAGGGGCGGGACGCCCGACGGGGTCTGGCTCGTCGAACTCTCCGGTCAGCGCGGCGGAAGCGGCGTCGACGACCTCGCCCAGGCCGTCGCCACGGCCCTCGGTCTGCGCGACGAGACACCCTCCGGGACGCTCTTGGACCACGTCACCCCGGCCACCGCCCCCACCGAACGCCTCGCCGCGACGCTCCGCGACCGCCGCACGCTCCTCGTCCTCGACAACTGCGAGCAGGTCGTCGAAGAGGCAGCCGAACTCACGGACGTACTCCTGCGTGCCGCGCCCGGCCTCCGCGTCCTGGCCACCAGTCAGGAGCCGCTCGGGCTCACCGGCGAGGCGGTGTTCCTGGTGGAGCCGCTCCCGGCGGCCGACGCGGTCGGCCTCTTCACCGCGCGCGCCGCCGCGGCGGCCCCCGGCTTCACGGTCGACGACCCCGCGGACGCGGCGGCCGTCGCGGAGATCTGCCGCCGCCTCGACGGCATTCCGCTCGCCCTGGAACTCGCCGCGACGCGGGTACGCGCCCTGGGCGTAGAAGAGTTGGCCGACCGGCTCGGCGACCGCTTCCGGTTGCTCACTTCGGGGCAGCGTGGCGCACCGGCACGGCAGCAGACGTTGCGGGCGATGATCGACTGGAGCTGGGAGCTGCTCAGCGTGCCCGAGCGCATCGTGCTGCGTCGCCTCGCCGTGCACCGCGACGGCTGCACGCTGGAGGCGGCGGAAGCGGTGTGCGCGGGGGAAGGGGTGACCCGGGACGAGGTGCTGGATTTGGTCACGCGCCTCGTCGACCGTTCGCTGGTCGTCATGGCACCTGGTCCCGCCGGGACGGCGCCGCGCTACCGCCTCCTGGAGTCCGTCGCCGCGTACGCCATGGAGCGGCTGCACGAGACGGAGGATCCGGCCGACGTCCGCGAACGGCATCTGTGCCACTACCTGGACCTCGCCGAACGGGCCGAGCCCCGGCTGCGCGACAGCGGCCAGTCCCGCTGGCTCGCCCGCCTGGACGCCGAGGCGGCGAACCTTCGCGGGGCGCTGGACGAAGCGGTACGCGGCCCGTTCCGGCCGGAGGCGGTCCGCCTGGCCACGGCACTGGCCTGGTGGTGGCTGCTCCGGGGCCGCCTGACGGAGGCACGCCGCGCGCTGACGACGACAGCGGGAGTGGTGTTCGGCGCGGCGTCCGGGGGTGCGGTGGGGCCCGGCGCCGGGTCCGACGACGTGGCGCCCGGCGCCGTGTCCGACGTGACTCCCGGCGCCACGCTCAGCGCCGAGGGCGTCACCCCGTCCGGCACCACGCCTGACGCCACATCTGCCGCCACCCCGTCCGACACCACCCCCAGCGCCACGCCCAACACCACCCCCGACCCCTCCGAACTCCTCGCCCTCCGCGACGCCTTCGCCCTCCTGACCGGTGAGCGGCCCACCCCCATACCCGCCGGTGAAGCCACCACCCACCACCCCCGCACCCTCTGGCTCACCGCCTACGGGCTCTTCTGCGCAGGCGACCCCCGCGCCAGTGAGGAGGTCAACGCGCGAGCCCTCCACCGTGCCGCCGAGACCGGGGACCGGTGGAGCACCGCCGCCGCGCTCGCCCTGCGCGCGATGCTCGCCCTGATCCGCGGGGACCTCGGCGCGATCGGCGACGACGGGCCGCGCGCCGCCGCGCTCTTCGCGGAACTGGGCGACCGCTGGGGCGAGTTGCAGACCGTCGCGCCGCTCGCCGTGCTCGCCGAGATCAAGGGGGACTACGACGAGGCCGCGCGCCGCCAGGCGGAAGGCCTGGTCATCGCCCGTGAGCTCGGGCTTCGGGCGGAGGTCGCGGCACGGCTCTCCGGGCTCGGCCGCCTCGCCCTCCTCACCCGGGAGTGGGAGCGGGCACGCGAACTCCACGAGCAGGCAAGGACCTTGGCGGCCGAACAGGGCTACCGCTACGTCGAGATCCACGCGGAGATGGGCCTCGCCCTCGGAGCCCGCCGCTCCGGCGACCTGGCCGCGGCCGAAACGTATCTGCTCCGCATCCGCGACCGCCACGCCGACGTGTCCTCACCGGCGGGCGACCACCTCCACCACGCCGAACTGGGCTTCATCGCCGAGCTCCGCGGTGACGGGCCCGGCGCCGAGGCCCACCATCTCCTGGGCCTCAAGGCCGCCCGCGCACTCGCCGAACCGCGCGCCCTCGCCCTCTCCTTGGAAGGTCTCGCGGGCGCGGCGGCCGTCTCCGGCAAGGCGGAACACGCCGCCCTGCTGCTCGGCGCGGCCGACGCGGCCCGGCGCGGCGCGGGGGCCCCGCTGCCGCCCGCCGAACGCGGTGACGTCGACCGGATCACCGCCGTGGCCAAGGCGGCGCTGGGAGAGCCTGCCTTCGCCGAGGCGTTCACGCGGGGCGGCACGGACCCGACACCGGACGAGCTGGCCCACCTTCGCCCCCCGGATACAGTGGCAAGATTCCGCGCTTCACCACTCATTACGTCCGCGGAGCACGGGAACGCATCCACAGGGGGGACCTGACATGGCACTGTTCGGCAACGCTCACACCGTCGACCCGGCCAAGGCGCAGAACGAGTACGCGCGCCTCCTCGGGCACGGCGAGCAGGTGCACGCCGCGTACACGCTGATACGCGACACCATGCTGTTCACCGACCGTCGGCTGATCATGATCGACAAGCAGGGCATCACCGGCAAGAAGGTCGAGTACCACTCGGTCCCGTACCGCAGCATCACGCACTTCGCGGTGGAGACGGCCGGGCACTTCGACCTCGACGCGGAGCTGAAGATCTGGATCTCCAGCAACCCGACGCCGATGCAGAAGACGTTCACCAAGGGCGTCGACATCTACGAGGTGCAGGCGATCCTGACGCAGTTCGTCGCCCGCTGAGCAGCGGCTGACGCCGAAGAGGGGCCGCTCACCGGGAGAACCCTCTCCCGGCCGGCGGCCCCTTGCTTCGTACCTCGTGCCCCGTGCCCCGCACCTGCGCCTGCACCCGCACCCGCTACTTCGGGTCCTTGTTGAACTTCGACGTCGACCAGAAGTAGCCGAGCACCGCCAGGCCCACGCACCAGCCGACGGCGAGCCACCCGCTGTTGCCGATCTCCGTGCCGAGCAGCAGGCCCCGCAGGGTCTCGATGGCCGGGGTGAACGGCTGGTACTCGGCGATCGGCTGGAACCAGCCCGGCATCGAGTCGACCGGGGTGAACGCGCTGGACAGGAGCGGGAGCAGGATCAGCGGCATCGCGTTGTTGCTGGCCGCTTCGACGCTGGGGCTGATCAGGCCCATGCCGACCGCGATCCAGGTGAGCGCCAGGGCGAAGAGCGCGATGAGGCCGAACGCCGCAAGCCACTCAAGGACCGTGGCGTCTGTGGACCGGAAGCCGATGGCCACACCGACCGCGCCCACCAGGACCACGCTCAGGACCGACTGCAGCACGCTGCCGATGACGTGCCCGACAAGCACCGACGGGCGGTGGATGGCCATCGTGCGGAAGCGGGCGATGATGCCCTCGTTCATGTCGTTGGAGACGGACACCGCGGTGCCGATCACGGTGCTGCCGATGGTCATGAGGAGCAGGCCGGGGACGACGTACGCGATGTAGTCGGAGCGGTCCGCCCCGCCGCCGGCGACACCCGTGCTCATCGCGTCGCCGAAGATGTAGACGAAGAGCAGCAACAGCATGATCGGGGTGAGCAGCAGGTTCAGGGTGAGCGACGGGTAGCGGCGGGCGTGCAGGAGGTTGCGGCGCAGCATCGTGGCCGAGTCGCGCAGGGCGAGGGAGAGGGTACTCATCGGACGTTCTCCTTGGGCTGGTCGGGGATGCCCGCGGTGGCCGGGCCTGTGAGGGCGAAGAACACGTCGTCCAGGTCGGGGGTGTGCACGGTCAGTTCGTCCGCCTCGACGCCGGCCGTGTCCAGCCGGTCGAGGAGGGAGCGCAGCGCGCGCTGGCTTCCGTCGCTGGGGATCTGGAGGGTCAGCGCCTCGTCGTCCCCGGTGACCTCGCGCACCGCGGAGGCAGCCGCCCGGTAGGCGGCCGGGTCGGTGAAGCGGAGCCGGACGTGCCCGCCGGGGATCAGCCGCTTCAGTTCCTCCGCGGTGCCCTGCGCCACGATCCTGCCGTCGTTGAGGACGGCGATCCGGTCGGCGAGTTCGTCGGCCTCGTCCAGGTACTGGGTGGTGAGGAAGACGGTCACACCGCCCGTGACCAGCTCCCGGATGATCTGCCACATGTTGTGCCGGGACCGTGGGTCGAGGCCGGTGGTCGGCTCGTCGAGGAAGATGATCCGCGGGTCGCCGACCAGGGTCATGGCGATGTCCAGGCGGCGCTTCATGCCGCCGGAGTAGGTCGAGGCCGGCTTCTTCGCCGCCTCCACCAGGTCGAAGCGCTCCAGGAGTTCGGCGGCGACCCGTCGCCCCTCGCTCTTGGGCAGGTGGTGCAGGTCCGCCATCAGGAGCATGTTCTCCTCACCGGTGATGAGGCCGTCGACGGCGGAGAACTGGCCGGTGACGCCGATCGCCGCGCGTACCGCCTGCGGGTCGGCGGCGAGGTCGTGGCCGCCGATGTGGATGCCGCCGGTGCCCGGGTCGGCGGAGATCAGGGTGGAGAGGATCTTCACGGCGGTGGTCTTGCCCGCGCCGTTCGGGCCGAGCAGGGAGAAGACCGTGCCTTCCGGGACGGCCAGGTCGACGCCGTCGAGCACGACCTTGTCGCCGTACGACTTGCGCAGCCCGTTCGCCGCGATGGCCAGGTTGGTCATGAGAGGTGCTCCTTCAGAGCTGCGGGGTGGGGGAGTTGACGGAGTTGACCGGGGGCCGTTCCGACACGGGGCCCGGTACAGGGCCCGACGGGGGGCCCGATGCAGGGCCCGTCACAGGACCCGTCACAGGGCCTAGAGGCTGCGGGCCACGATGTTGCCGTACGAGGTGGTCGCGTGGATGGCGAGGGCCGCCCCGGCGCCTTCGCTGTTCTTGAGGGTGTTGCTGATCCGGCCGTAGCTGGTGCCCGCGTCCAGCGAGGCGGAGACTCCACGGGCCGCGCCCACCGAGATGTCGCCGGCGTCGGTACGCAGCTCGACCGCGCCCCGCGCGGCCTCGTCGATGCGGATGGCGCCCTTCTTGACGCTGATCTCCGCCGGGCCGCCCAGGCGGCCGACCGAGATGTCGCCGTCGAGGAGGGCGATCCGCGCGCTCGCGGTCTCGTCGAGCTTGACCGGGCCCTGCGCCGCCTCGAAGACGACGTCGCCGAGCCGTCCGACGCCCCGGAGTTCGGCCCCGGCCGCCTTCGCCTCGACACGGGAGCCGGTGGGCAGCTGGACGGTCACCTCGACGGCACCGGAGGCGCCGAGCAGCTGGTTCTTCGCCTCGGCCTTGATCCGCAGGACGCCGTCGCCGTACTCGACCGCGGTCTGCTCGGCCGCCTTCACGTCGCGGCTCTTCGAGGCGTCCGCGGGCAGGACCTCGACCGTGGTGTCGGCCCGGTCGGCGGCGATGAAGCGGATGCGGCCCGCGGGGATGTCGATGGTGGCGGCGACCGGGGCGGGGGTGGCGAACTTCTGCATGATGTCTTCCTTCGGCTTGTCGTGCTTGTTTCTGATGACGTGAACGCTACGTTGCGTTCGCGTGCTCAGCAATATGCTTGTTGCATTGCGGCACGATTCCCGCAGGTCACCAAGCATATTTCGTTGCAACGGCTGGAAATCTAATGCAACAACATCCCTGAGCTTCGTTGCAATGGATGAGAAATGAACGCTATGCTGGGGTCAACGACGACCGCACGCGACGCCACATCAGGCAGTGCAACGTAGGGAGACCGCGGTGCCCGGAGGCAGGCTCACCCAGCAGGAACGCCAGCAGATCGCGCAGGGGCTGGCCGACGGCCTCGCCTACGCGGAGATCGCCAGACGGCTCGACCGCCCCACCTCGACGGTCACACGCGAGGTGATGCGCAACGGCGGCCCCACCGGCTACCGCGCCGACCTGGCCCACCGCGCCACCGAACGCCGCGCCCACCAGCGCAGGTCGGCCGCGCCGAGGGGGCGGCGGACGGCGGCCCCGCAGACCGGCGGGCGGGACCCCGAGGCCGTCCGCGAGTACGAGGAGACGTTCACGACGCTCCTCATGCAGGCCGGGCTGCCCAAGATGATGGCTCGGGTCCTGACCTGCCTGTACACCACCGACGCGGGCAGCCTCAGCGCGTCCGAACTCGTCCAGCACCTCGAGGTCAGCCCGGCGTCCGTCTCCAAGGCGGTCACCTTCCTGGCGGGCCAGGGCCTGATCCGGCGGGAGCGCGACGAACGCCGCCGGGAGCGCTATCTCGTCGACAACGACGTCTGGTACCAGTCGATGACCGCCGCCGCCCGGTCCCACGCCGAACTCGCCCGCACCGCGCGGCAGGGCGTCACCCTCCTCGGCCCCGAGAGCCCGGCCGCCGTCCGCCTCGAAAACATCGCCCGCTTCGTCGATTTCGTCGGCGAGAGCATGCTGCGCGCCGCGGAGCAGGCCCGCGAGGTCCTGTATACGAAGCCGACCGCTTGAGCGGCCCGGCCTGCTCGCCCACTCGACCGGCCCGCTCGCCCGCTCAACCGGCCGGCTCGCCTACTTAAGTAGCGCCGCCGGTACGGAAGTTCGGGCCGACGTCGGCCCCCCGTGGACCAAAGACCGATGACCGTACCCCCGGCCCCTCACGATCCTTGACGGCGTGCGGCGGCGCCTGGGCCGTCGTCTGGTCACTGGGTACGGGAGGCGCCATGCGGCACGAGGGCATCAGCAGGCAACGGTTTCTGGCGGGCGCGGGCGCGAGCGCCATGGGAGCGGTGGCGGTGGGCGCCGGGCTGATCGGAGCGGGGCGGGCAGGGGCCGCACCGGCCACCGCCCCGGCCCCCGCCACCAACCCGGCCCCGGCCCCGGCCCCGGCCCCGGCCCCGGCGAAGGGACTCACCTACCGAGGTGTCGGCTACGAGGTCATCGACGGCGAGTCCCCCGCGACCGGCTGGAACGCCGCCCGGATGCGCCGCGACATGCGGGCGATCCGGCACGAGCTGCACGCGGACACCGTCTCCGTATTCGGCACCGGCGTCGAACGGCTCGCCGCGAGCGCGGACGACGCCGCCGGGCGCGGCCTGCGCGTCTGGCTGCAGCCCCGCCTCGCCGACGTACCGCACCACGAGATCCTCGACCACCTCGCGGAGACCGGACGGCACGCCGAGCGGATGCGCCGCCACGGCGCGGACGTCCACCTCAGCGTCGGCGCCGAGTTCGTGCTGTTCGTCCCTGGGATCGTGCCCGGCGCCAACACCTTGGAGCGCGTCGAGAACCTCCTCAAGGGCAACTTCGACCCCGAGAAGATGGTCCGGCGGCTGCACGCCTTCATCGAACGCGCCGCGAGGACCGGACGTTCCGTCTTCCACGGCCCCCTCACCTACGGCGCCGCGCAGGACGACGACGTCGACTGGTCCCTCTTCGACGTCGTCAGCGTCAACTACTACGCGTACCACCGAACTCGGTCCGCGTACGTCAAGGAGCTCACGCCCTACCGGCGGTGGGGGAAGCCCGTGGCGATCACCGAGTGCGGCTCCTGCACGTACGCCGGGGCACCCCAGGACGGCGGCATGGGCTGGCACGACGCCGTCGACTACACCAAGGAGCCCCCGGAGATCGTCGGCGGCCTCCGGCGCAGCGAGCGTACGCAGGCCGCGTACCTGCTCGACGTCTTCGACGTCTTCGAGTCCATGAACCTGCACGCCGCGCTGGTCTACGACTTCGTCACCCCGGACGCCCCGCACCGCCCCGGCGATCCGCGCCACGACCTCGACATGGCGAGCTACAGCATCACCAAGACGCTCAAGGACCGGCCCGACGACCCGGACTCGGGCTGGCACTGGGAGCCGAAGGAGTCCTTCCACGCGCTGGCCCGCCACTTCCGACGGGCGTCGGCCCGCCGCTGAACCCGCCCGGCGCCCGCCCGACTTGGCGCCCCGATGCCTTCCGCCGTCCGCGCGGGTGTGCTTGCCTGGTGGCCATTTCGGCTGTCTGGGGCGGGAGTTGCCGCATGCGGAAGCGGACGCGGGAGCGGAATGTGTGGAGCGCCGGGTTACTGGCCGGGGTGCTGCTGCTCGGCGCGTGCGGGGACCCTGGCTCCGGGGACGCGGCGCCCGCCGACCTCCCGGACGCCCCCCACAGCGCGGCGCCGCCCGACCCCGGCGCGTCACCCTCCTCCGCCCCGCCCTCCGCCACGACCCGGCGGCGCGTCGCCGGGAACGATCCGGCCGAGGCACCCAAGGTGCTCTACCTCGGCGACTCCCTCGCCATGGAGAACCAGACGGTCCTCGGCGCACACCTCCGCGACGCCCTCGGCGCCCGCTACCGCAGCGCCCCCTACTCCGGCACCACCCTCTGCGACTACCTCGAAGGCACCGGTGAGGACTCCCTCGTCCCGGACAAGGACAAGGCCGCCGCCCTCGTGAGGGCCCAGCGGCCGGACTACGTCGTGCTGCAGTTCTGGGGCAACGCGTGGGGCTACACGCCGTGCATGGACGGCATCACGTACGACAAGCAGCGCGAGAAGTACTACGACCGGTACGCGGCCGACGCGCGGCGCCTCACCGCGCAGATCCACGGGGCGGGCGGGGCGCGCGTCGTGTGGGTCCTGCAAGGCCCCGACCCCATCACGCCCGACCGCGTCCGGGGCGTCAACGACATCTACGAGGCGCAGGCCAAGGCCTCGGACGACATCGTCGCCGACGCGGGCCGTTCGGTCGCTCCCGCGTCCGGCCGCTATACGTGGGTCGACACGTTGCCCTGCACGGCGTACGAGAAGGCCCACTCGGCGGCGTACTGCCGCGCGGGCCGCGCTGCCCTGCACCGGGGCAGGGAGGACTACCTGCACTTCTGCCTGGCGCCCACCACGGCCAAGTCCCGCCCCTGCCCGGTGCGTTCGCCGGGTATCCGGAGGATGGTCTCGGCGATCGCCGGGAGGATCAGCGCGGATCACGCGACTCCGCTCGGCTGAGAGCCTGTGGGGAGACGTGCGGGCCCACGCGGCCGGAACCGCTTCACCCGTTCGGCCCCACCCCGCTCGCCACCCCGTACGCGCCGCCGGACGCTGTGAACCAGCCTCCGGACAGGCCGGCAACCAGTCTCCAGAGAAGAGGGGTGGCCATGAGCAGCAGCGCGACCACGCCCGGCACGCCGGACCACGGCACACCCGGGCACGGGAAGCCGGACCACCACGGGACGAGGGCGCAGAGCCCGTGGGCGGCCGGCGGGACCATGTTCGCCGGTGTCCTGATGCTGGTGAACGGCATCCTCGGCATCTTCGAGGGCATCGCGGGCATCGCCAAGGACGACGTCTACGAGCGGATCGGGGACTACGTCTACAAGTTCAACCTCACCACGTGGGGCTGGATCCACCTGGTCCTCGGCATCCTCGTGGCCGTCGTCGGCTGGGGCATCCTCAAGGGTGCGAGCTGGGCGAAGGGGAGCGGCGTCGCCCTCGCGGCACTGGCGATCGTTGCGCAGTTCCTGTGGCTGCCGTACACGCCCGTCTGGGCCCTCATCTCGATCGCGCTCGGCGTTTTCGTCATCTGGGCGCTGTGCAACGACCGCTCCGACCTGGCCGGCCCCTAGGTCGTGCCCGCAGGCCCGTATGAGCGTAGGACCGCAGGGCCCAAGGGTCAGTACGCCGCCGGGCCGCCGTGCGACGCCACCGTGTCGGCGACGGCCCGGACGAACGCCTGAGAGCGCGCGTCGAGGCCCGCCGTGCGGTGGATCAGCGCCACTTCTGCGTCCGGGACGTCACGCAGAGGGACGAAGACGACGTCGGGCCGCACGTAGTACTTGCTCACGGACGCGACGACCGGCGAGATGCCCTGCCCCGTGCCGACCAGCGTCATCAGCTCCTGGAAGGACGCGACGGCCGGGCCCCGCCGTATCTCGCGCCCCGAGGGCGTGCGCGGCGGCACGTGGAAGTCCCACCAGTACGCGGGCGCGCCGTTGACGACGCCGAAGAACGTCTCGCCCGCCAGCTCCTCCAGAGAGACGGAGGCCCGCCCGGCGAGCCGGTGGCCGAGCGGCACCGCGAGCATGCGGCGCTCGGTGATGACGACCGGGCCGACGGTCAGGTCCGGCTCCCGGACCGGCAGGCAGGTGAAGAGCAGGTCGATCTCGGCGTCGCGCAGCGGGCCCAGCGGATCCTGGTACCGGGTCTCCCGCATCCGCACCTCGACCCCGGGGCAGCGCTCCCTGAACGACGCCAGGACGGGGCCCGTCAGCGTGCCCGCGCCCGAGCCGAGGAAGCCGACGTTCAGCTCTCCCTCGACGCCGCGCGCCGCGTCCTTGGCGCGCGCGACGGCCGCCTCCATGCCCGCGTGGAGCGGCGCCAGATCCTCGTACAGCCGACGGCCGAGCGGGGACATCCGCACCACCCGGCTGGTGCGCTCGAAGAGTGGCGCACCGATCCTGCGCTCCAGCCTCTTCACCGTCTGGCTGACCCGCGCCTGGGAGAGGACGAGACGCTCGGCGGTGCGGCCGAAATGCAGCTCCTCCGCCAGGGTCAGGAAGGTCTCCAGCTCCTGCCGTTCCACCACATACCCCCTGTGACCTGCATCGATAAGCGTGAGCGCGCCGATCGTTTCACGGATCGCCCTTGATGGCCGGTCGGGACCGGCGGATCTTGGAGGAGTCGGCCCGGCGGCCCGCCGGACCGGGCGTCCCCTCCCCGCCACCACCCCAACCCGCAGGAGCCTGTGATGATTTCGCGTGCCCGCACCTCCCTCGTCGCCACCGCGACCGCCACCGTCGCCGCCGCCACCGCGCTCGCCCTGACCACCGGGCTGACCGGCGCCGGTGCCCAGGCCGCCCCCGGCCGCCAGCGGGACGGAAAGGCGGCCGCCTCCGCCGCCGCCTGGACCGCTGCCTGGGCCGCCTCCCCGCAGCGCCCCAGCACCGGCTTCAGGCCCAACTGGTCGGAGGCGGGCTTCACCGGCCATACCCTGCGCCAGGTCGTCCGTGTCTCCGAGGGCGGCGCGAGAGCGCGGATCCGGCTGTCGAACGCGTACGGCGCCTCGCCGCTGCGGATCGCGGGCGCGACGATCGCCCGTACGGCGAAGGGGGCGTCAGTGGAGCGGGGCTCGGTCCGGCGGCTCACCTTCGGCGGGAAGTCGTCGTCCGTCACGATCCCCGCGTACGGGCAACTCTCCAGCGACGCGGTCGGGGTGGACCTCGATGCCTTCGAATCCGTGACCGTCACCCTCCACCTCGCGGGCACCACGGGGCCCGCCACCTTCCACGCCCAGTCCTTCGCGACCAGCTACCGCGCGGACGGGAACCACACCGCCGACGTGGATGGCCGGGCCTTCGACGAGTCGACCGAGTCCTGGTACTACCTCGCGGGCGTGGACGTCAGCGGCGGACAGCCCGCCCGGCACGACGGGCAACGGCAGGGGCAGGACCGGAAACCGCGGGGGCGCGCGGGCATCGCCCTCTTCGGCGACTCCATCACCGACGGCTTCGCCTCCTCCACCGACCGCAACCGCCGCTGGTCCGACGCCCTCGCCGAACGCCTCGCCAAGGCGGGCGACCGGCGTCCTGTCCTCAACGCGGGCATCGGCGGCAACCTCGTCCTCAACGACTCGGCCTGGTACGGCGAGCGCAGCGCCAACCGGTTCGCGCGGGACGCCCTCGACCTGCCCGGCGTCGGCACGGTCGTCGTCCTCGAAGGCGTCAACGACATCGGCTTCAGCGAGACCGACAGCCCCACGTACAAGCCGGCCCCGGTCGTCTCCGCCGCCGAACTCATCGACGGGCACCGGAAGTTGATATCGCAGGCCCGCGCCAAGGGCGTCCGCGTCGTCGGCGCCACGCTGATCCCGCTCGGCGGCTCCGACCACTACGGCAAGCACGCGGCCGCCGTCAGCGACGCGTTCAACCGGTGGGTGCAGACCTCCGGCGAGTACGACGCGTACGTGGACTTCGACAAGGCACTCGCCGACCCGGAGGACCCGGAGCGGATCGCGCCCGCGTACGACAGCGGCGACCACCTGCACCCGAACGACGCGGGCTACCGGGCGATGGCCCGCGCGGTCGAACTGGACGCCCTGTGAGCGGGGCGCCGCGGCGGCGGCACACCCGCTCACTCGCGCACCGGATCACTCCGTCGTGTAGTACCGGTAGAAGACCATCACGAACACCCCCGCGCCCACCACCAGGCCCAGGACAACCGACCACAGCACGCTGGAGCCGGTCAGGCTGTGCAGGAACCCGATGGCGATCCCCGTGAACGCCATCCAGGACAGTGCGCGCAGTTCGCGGGGGAGCGCGGGCGCCGTCCGGTGCAGGGCGAAGAAGACGACGGCGAAGATGACGCCGGTGACGACGCCGAGGACGACGTTGCCGGTGGTGATCGGGCCGCCGTCGCGGCGTATGCCGGAAGCCCAGATGCCGTAGACGACGCCCAGGAGCAGGGGAAGACCCGCCCAGAGGGCGCTCGTGCCGGAGCGGTGGGCGGAGTGGGTGGGGTGGGCGCCGGAGCCGGGCGCGGGTGCGGGGTAGGCGGGTGCGGCGTGTGCCATGACGGGGTCCTTCCGTAGGGGACGCGGCGGCCTGAGGGGGCATACAGGGGCATGGGCGGCGGGTCGGCGCCCGTGACCCCGGCGGACCCGTGGCCTCAGAGGCTGTGGCTCAGCGGTGGTCCTGGTTCCGGTGGTCGCAGGGGTCCTGGTGGCAGTCCCGGTCGCGCCACTGCGGGCACGGGTCCTTGGACGACGCGCAGCCCGGCACGTGCCGGCCGCCGGTGTCGACGTACGCCGCGCTCACCCAGCCGCGGACGCCCTCCAGCCAGTACCAGTGCGGGTCGCCGTGGACCGTGGTACCGGAGACGGCGCACCGGACGCGGTCCTCGCTTCCGTACGGCAGCTTCGCGAGGATCTCGCCGTGGGTGCTCGGCTCGTCCCTGACCTTCAGGTCGGGGCCGGAGACGACGGTGCCCCAGATGACGTCGCCGTGGTGGTGCGCGGGGATGGCCGCGGTCCCAGCGGTGGCCGTGGCGGCGTTCCCCGCCGTCAGCAGCGCCACGGCGGTCGCCGCCCCCAGGCTCAGAGCGATTCGCATGATCGACCTCCTCGCCCCCTCATCCAGGAAACACCCGTTCGGCCGAGCCCTCCACCGGAGCCGTCCCCGGCCCGTTGATCCATATGCAGTCATCCCGCTCGCACCCCGCCTGACCTGGGCCTTGCCTTGGAACCGTGCCGAAAAGCGTCCGCCTCGTCCCCCCTGGCTCCCGCGCCCGAGCCGCCCTGTCCGCCGCCCTCCTCGTCCTCGCCTGCCTCCTGACACCGCTCGGCGCGCTCTCCGCCTGGGCGAAGTTCGAGATCGGCGACCGGGACAGCTACGTCGCCACGATGGCGCCGCTCGCCTCGGACCCGGCGGTGCGGTCGGCGGTCGCGGACGCGGTGACCGGCTCGGTGATGAAGGAGATCGACGTGGGCCCGCTACAGGGCACGGTCGAGTCGTTCGTACGGGACGCGGTGCGGTCGTTCAGCGAGACGGCGGCGTTCAGGACGGCCTGGAACGCGGCGAACCGCGCGGCGCACGACGCGGTGCAGTCGGAGCTGAACAACGACACGAGCGGCGAGGTCACCATCGACCTCGCCCCCATCACCCAGCAGATCAAGCAGCAACTCCAGGACGACGGCGTGCCGTTCGCATCGAAGATCCCGGTGAACCACACCGAGGTGACGGTCCTTCAGTCCAAGGATCTGGGGTGGCTGTGGCGGAGCTTCCACGCGTTGCAGGTGGCCGGCGTCTGGCCCGCGGTGGCGGCGGCCGTCCTGGCCGTCACCGGCGTCCTGCTCGCCGCCCGGCGCCGCAGGGCCGTCGTGGCCACGGCACTCGGCATGGCCCTCGGCGCCGCGGCCCTCCTGATCGCCGTCGCGACCGGCCGCGCCCTCACCCTCGACGACCTCCCGTCCGACATCTCACGCGACGCGGCGGGCGCGGTCTACGACGCGCTGACGGAAACGCTGCGGTGGACGTCCTGGATCATCATCGCGGCGACCCTCGCGATCGCCGTCGGCGTGCGGCTCTCCTCCTTCCGCTCCTTCCGCTTCTTCCGCTTCTTCCGCTTCTTCCGCTTCTTCCATTCGGAACGCTAGGGCGTCGGGAGCCGTCACGTGCCCAGCGCTCGGGCGATGTTGTCGAAGTCCTTCAGGAGTGCTCGCAGGCGGTCGTCGGGGATGGCCTCGATCATGCGGGCCTCGATGGCGTAGACGGCTGCCTGGGCCGCCCTGAGGCGGCGCCGGCCCTCGGGCGTGAGGGTGGTGGGGCGGGCGCGGCCGGTCTCCACGGTGTCGGGGCGGTCGATGAGGCCGTCGCGTTGCAGGCCGCGCAGGACCACGTTCATCGACTGGCGGGTGACGAAGGTGGCGCGGGCGAGGTCGGCGTTGGACAGGCCGGGGCGCACGGCGAGCACTTCGAGGCAGGAGTACTGCGGCACGGTCAGACCGTGCTCGCGCAGCGCCGCGTCCATGGCGCCGCGCAGGGCGGCGTGGGCCTTCTTGAGGCGGTACCCGACGTGGTCGAGCACGTCCTTGGCGGGGTGGGGCGGTTCGTGCGGTGCTTCGTGGGGTGGCTGGTGTGGGGGCTCGTGAGGTGGCTGGTGTGGGGGTTCCACTGGCGGGCTTGCCCTTCGTGTTCGCGTTCGTGCTCGTGCTCGTGCTCGTCCGTACATGTTCGTGCAGGTCGCACATGTTCAGCGCTCGACCCGGAGGCGTCGCACGCCATGCATGTTCGTGCTTTGACATCCCGGTGGACGTGTTCTAGCGTCCACCACAGCCAGTATGTCAAAGTCCTGACATTGCGCCTGGCATCACCGGAACGAGGAGAACTCCCATGTCCGTCAGCATCAGCGGCCCCGACTTCCTGGCCCTTCAGGTCCGTGACGTGGAAGCCGCGGCCACGTTCTGCGAGAAGCACCTCGGTCTTGTCCGCATCCCCGCGAGCCCGCCCGGCGCGGTCGTGTTCGACACCAAGCCCTGCCCCATCGCGGTCCGCGAGCCGCTGCCCGGCACCGACCTCGACGCCGGCTGGCCCGGCCTGGACGTGGCCATGTGGTTCGCCACCTCCGACGCCCACACCCTGCACCGGCAGCTCACCGAGGGCGGCGTCGAGGTCCTCACCCCCGTGGCCGACAGCCCGTTCGGCCCGATGTTCTCCTTCGTCGGCCCCGAGGGCTACGTCCTGACGGCGCACGGAGCCTGACCCGCGCGGTCGCACGGAGTCCTGAGCCCGCGGCCCGCGCAACCGCCCCCGGCCCCGCCCCGTCTTTGAGGGATGATTCGGCAGAGCAGAACGCCGACGCAACACCCCGCGACGAGAGGCCGCCCCTTGGACAGCACGACGGTCACCCGCGACGCCGAGGACGAGGGTGAGGGTGAGGTCGGTGGCAGGGGAGGGCGGCGGCGCGTGGGGCGGGCCGCCGCGTGGGGGGCCGGGCTGCTGCTGGCCGCGGTCAGCGCCGTCCTCGGCTTCCGGATCGCCGACTCCGACGGGTTCACGCCCGTGCCGCAGGTGCTGGCCTTCCTGCCCTGGCTGCTCGTGCCCGCCGTCGCGGGGCTGCTCATGGCCGTGCTCGGGCGGTGGCGGACCGGCATGCTGTGGGGCGTCGTCGTACTCGGGCTGCTCGCCTGGTACATGGAGCCCTACGGGAACACGGACGCGCCGCGCGGGGACGCCGTGGCCGAGCTGCGCGTACTGACGTCGAACGCCGATCACGGCCGCGCCGCCGCAGGGTTGATCAGGGCCGTCCGTGAGGAACGGCCCGATCTGGTGTTCGCCGAGGAGTGCGACTACGCCTGCGCCGCCCTGCTCCGCAAGGAACTGCCGCACGCCGACTACCCCTACCGCGCGTCGGTCGACGCGTACGGCCCCGAGGGCTCGGTCATCCTCGCCAAGACCCCGCTGAAGAGCGCGGACGGCATCAAGGGCACCCTCGGCATGCCCGGCGCCGTCGCCGACGTGCAGGGCCACCCGGTGCGCATCCAGCTCGCCCACCCCATGCCGCCGCTGCCCCGCGGGGTCGGCCTGTGGCGCTCCGAGCTGCGGTCCATCCAGGAGTACGCCGCCGCCGGGGACGGGAAGTCCACCATCATCGCCGGGGACTTCAACGCCACCCAGGACCACGCCGCCTTCCGTTCGATCCTGGACGAGGGGATGCGCGACGCCGCCCGGCTCACCGGGTCCTCGCGCTCCCCGAGCTGGCCCACCGCCGTGCCCGCGCCGCTCGGCGCGCAGATCGACCACGTCCTCGCCACGCCGGACTTCGCCGCACGGGACGCCCGCTTCCTGGACATCGGCGAGACCGACCACCGGGCCCTCGCCATCACACTGATCCTGCACAAACCCGCAACGGAGCGTTGATCCCCGAGCCGGAGCAAGGCACGTAAAGCGCCGATAATGGGCGCATGCCCCGAGAGCCCCGTCCGGCCCGCTCCGCCCCACTGAGCCCGCTCACCCCACCCGACTGGCTGGTCAGGTCCCTCAAGCCGCAGTCCGCGCCCATCCCCTGGGCCGCCGTGGCCCGCGCCTCCGTCGCGATGGCGCTCCCCCTCGCCCTCGGAATCCTCGCGGACCGGCCCTCCTATGGAGCGCTCGCCTCCATGGGCGCCCTCTCCGGAGTCATCGGCGACACCGCGGACGCGTACCGGATGCGGATCTTCAACATCGCCGTGCCGCAGCTCTTCGGCGCCCTCGGCGTCACCCTCGGCACCCTCGTCTTCGGACACGGCTGGGTCGCGGTCGCCGCCGTCACCTTCGTCGCGCTGATCTCCGGGATGATGTCGACGATCGGCGCCGTCGCCTCCGTCGCTGGCCTGCTCCTGCTGCTCAACTCCGTGGTCGGCGCCGGGCTTCCGATGCCGGGGCAGTGGTGGCTCGCCCCGCTCCTGATGACCGGCGGCGGCCTCCTCGTCCTCGCGCTCGGCCTGCTCGCGTGGCCGCTGCGCTCCGGCGTCCCCGAACGCGCCGCCGTCGCCGCCACCTACCGTTCCGTCGCCGCGCTGCTCGACGCCGCGGGCACGGACGCGTACGGCGAGGCGCGGACCGCCGTGACGGCCTCGCTGAACCAGAGCTACGACCTCGTCCTCGCCCGGCGCACCCGCGACCACGGCCGCAACCCCGACCTGGTCAGGCTCGTCGCCCAGCTGAACGCCGTCACACCCATCGTCGAAGCGGCCCCCGCCGCCGACCAGGCCGCCCGGCACGCCTGCGTACGGCTGCCGCCCGAAGTCCCCGACGCGGTCCGCGCGCTGGCGGACGCGGTGGAGCGGGGCGAGAACGCGGTGGGGCGGGGCGAGAACGCACACGCACACGCGCCCGCCCACGGGAGCGGCCCCGGCGCGCGGGCCGCCGCCCGCATCCCCGAACCCCAGGACCACGCCGCCCGCGCCCTGGACCACGCTGTACTGCACGCCGCGGAGACCCTCGCCGACCCCGACCCGCTCGGTGTCATCGAGACCGAGGACCGCCTCGGCCGCCCCGCCGCACTGCGCGTCCGCGCCCGCCGCGCCGCCCGCAACGTCATCCTGTCCGGCGCCTCCTGGCGCTACGGCCTGCGCCTCGCGCTCTGCATCGGCATCGCCCAGGCCCTCGTCTCGCTCATCGACGTACCGAGGTCGTACTGGGTGGCGCTCACCATCACGTTCGTCCTCAAGCCGGACTTCGGCTCGGTCTTCTCGCGCGCGATCCTGCGCGCGCTCGGCACCGCGGCGGGCCTCGTCGTCGCCACCGCCGTCCTCAGCGAGGTGCCGCACGGCTGGTGGGACGTCCCGGTGATGATGCTGCTCGCACCGCTCATCCCGGCGCTCACCACGCGCGGCTACGGCTACCAGACGGCGGCGATCACCCCCGTCATCCTGCTGCTCTCCGACATCCTCAACCACCAGGGCCTCGGCCTCGTCGTGCCGCGCCTCCTCGACAGCCTGATCGGCTGCGGCATCGCGCTCGTCGCCGGATACCTGCTCTGGCCGGAGAGCTGGGGCACGCGGATCGGCGACCGGCTCGCCGACGCGGTCGCGGACACCGCGCGGTACGTGGAGTGCGCGTTCGGCGCCACGGGGGATCCCGCCGCCCGCGCCCGCATGCGCCGCGGCCTCTACCGCGACCTGTCCGTCATCCGCTCCGAGTTCCAGCGCGCCCTGACCGAACCACCGCCGACCGGCACGCGCGCGGCGGCCTGGTGGCCCCTGGTCGTGGCCGTGGAACGCATCCTGGACGCCACGACGGCGGCAAGGGTCCGCATCCGCCACGGCGCTCCCGGGCCGACCCCGTCCGAAGTGGCCGAGGTAGCCCAGGAACTGAACGCCCTGGCAGGCCGCCTACGCACGTCGGTCCTCCTGCAGAAGGGCCACGTGAATTTCACCCACGACGACAAACACAGCGTCCTGGAACCGCTACGCCAGGAGGTAAGCGCAGCAAGAACGATCGCGTCCCCGAAGGCGCCGTAGAAGGGGCGCGGGGAACTCCGCAAGAAAAGGGGCGCGGGGAACTGCGCGACCAGCCACAACCGGCCCGCAGCTCCCCGACAACCACTGAATCCCTTACGGCACCGCGCCTAGCGGCCCGCGGCGTTGACCTTGTGCAGCGCCTTGGCGAGCCCGTTCGCCCAGAGCTGCTCCACCTGCCCCCGCTCCGCGGCATCCGGCTGCGAGTTCGTGCAGGAAGGACCGGGCCCGCCCCCGGACATCAACTGGCTGCAAGGCCCGTCATACGTGTCCGGCAGCCCCAGCACGTGCCCGGTCTCATGCGCCGTGACACGGGTCGAGTCGTACTCCTGGTTCTGCGCGTAGTCCAGGAAGATGTAGCCGCTGCCGTGCCCGTCCGTGCTCGCGTACGAGCCGCGCGGGTCGTTGCCCTCGCGGTACTCGAAGCTCGCGCCGGAACTGCCCTCCTGCAGCTTCACGTTGGAGACGGCGCTGTTCCATATGGACGTGGAGCCGGCTATCTGCTGGGCGAAGGTGGGCGCGCCGGACGCGTCGTAGACGACGGTCACGGACTTCGCGCCGGGGTTGGCCGCCCGCTTCTCGGCGACCGCCTTCACGACGGCCTCGAAGAACGCCTTGTTGGCCTTGGCCTCCGCGGCCGAGCCCTGGTACCGGCCGGCGTACGAGGAGGTGGCGGCCGCGGACGAGGCGGCATCGTGCGTGGCGGTCGAGGCCGACGCCGAGGTCGCGCCGAGGCCGGTGACGGCGAGGCCGAGGACGGCCGCGACAGAGAGGTAACGCTTGTTCATGTGTGGGGGGCTCCCTACTCGTTCCACGACCGCGTGGGGCAGTCGATGAAAGGTGAACGGTTCGGTAGCTGTGAGTGTCGGGGAGCGTGAGGCGCGTGGGAATGATGGCAACTCGCGATAGCTCCGGGCTATCACCCGGACCCGCCCCGCCCAGAACGGCCGGTTCTCATGGGGTTTGAGCGTCTGGTGCGGCGGCCGTACCGGCTCTACGCTCACGGCCATGGAGCTCGACGTCAGGCACCTCCGCGCGCTGTGCGCCATCGCCGACACCGGCAGCCTGCACAAGGCGGCGCGCCAGCTCGGCATGAGCCAGCCGTCCTTGACGACCCAGCTGCGACGCATCGAGCACGCGCTCGGCGGCCAGCTCTTCTCCCGCGAGCGCACCGGTTGCCGCCCCACCCAGCTGGGCCGGGTCGTCCTCAGCCGCGCCCGCCCCCTCGTCACGGAGATGCGCGCCCTGGTCGCCGAGACGAGGGCCGCCGCCGCCCGCACCGCGGAGGGGCCGCAGCTGCGCATCGGCTCCACCGCGAGCCGCGCCATACCGGGATGGCTGCGCAGGCTGCGCGCACGGCTGCCCGGGACGGAGATGTCGCTCCAGATGGACGTCTCCGCGAACGCGCTGCTCCGCATGGTGGCGACCGGCCAGCTGGACATCGCCTTCGTGCACGAGGTGGAGGGCTGCCCGCTGCGCATGCCCGAAGCGCTGCGAAGACGCGTCCTGCTCGACCGGGAGCCGCAGTTCGTCTCCCTCGCCGCCGACCACCCGGCGGCGGACCGCCCCGTCGTCCGCCTCTCCGACCTCGCGGACGACCGCTGGATGGTGGACCCCACGGTCGACGGCGAGTGGGACGGCCTGCGCCGAGTCCTGACCGCGGCCGGTCTCAACCCCCGTGTCCTGCACGGCGATTACCTCACCGCGGCCTCCCTCGTCGCCACCGGCGAGGTCGTCGCGCTCTGTCAGCCCACGTCGCGTGGCAGGCCCGACATGGCCGTACGCCCCTTGTACGGCGACCCCCTCGGCGTACGCCTCATGCTGGTGGCCCGCGAGGAGGACGAGCTCGACGCGGTGTACGGCGAGCTGGAGGCCGCCTATTGGGAGGCCGCGCGCCAGGCGACCGCCTACACGGAGTGGCTGCTGCGGACCGGCGACGCGCGGGGGAGCACCGGCGGGACGTTGGTCCCGGCCAGCCGGTGACGTTCGACGCGCCCCTCACTCACCCCCTCTGACCTGCCCTTTTGCCCGTTTTACGGCACTGGGTCACACCCTGCGGCCACTTGTTACATTTCCTACGGATGGCGCACACATGGCGCCCGTAACTTCATGTCTGTTGCCACCGCAAAGGGGCACGAAAACGGACAGCTCGTTCAGCAGCCACGAGGGAAGTCACACCATGCGCGCCACCCGCCGTACGTTCCGTACCGCCGCCATCGCCACCGGAGCCATCGCCGCGCTCGCCGTCCCGGCCACGGCCGCGTTCGCCGCGGACGCGCCGTCGACGCCGCAGGACCGGCAGACCGCGCAGACCGCGCAGACCGCGCAGGACGACCGGACCGACAAGGACCAGAGCCGCGACCAGAGCCGGGACCAGGACAAGACCGCCCCCGACGACGGGACGAAGCCGGACGAGACCGGCAAGGACAAGGGCACGGACCCGGACAAGGGCACCGACAAGGGCACGGACAAGGACAAGGACCCGGTCGTCGGCGGCTGGGAGTCCAAGGGGACGAAGGACCTCGGCAAGGGCTGGACCGCCAAGGTCGACGTCAACGCCTCCGCCCGTACCGCCAAGGCGACGATCAGCAAGAACGGCGCCCCCAAGGACTCCCTCACCGCGTACAACAAGTCGGCGACGACCAAGATCGACGGCAACACCTTCACCCTCACGCCCGGCGGCGCCGTCACCATGCAGGCCGGGCCGACCCCGCCGAAGCCGGAGCCCAAGCCGAAGCCGAAGCCGGACAACAAGCGCGTCTTCGTCCGTGAGTACAAGAACCTCGGCGGCAGCGGATTCGACGCCAAGGTCTACAAGGTCAGGAGCGGCTACGAGGCCGACATGATCGCCAAGGCCCCCGACAGCGGAAGCAAGACCGTCTGGGACACCCTGAAGCAGACCGGCGACAAGCCGGCGTACGGCCAGCACAACGGCGCGCACTTCGTCCTCAACCCCGACGGCACGATGAAGGGCTGGATGGAGGGCAAGACCGACAACAACAACAACACGCACCACCACAAGAACGACGGCACCAAGCCGCAGCCCCGGTACGACTCGAACCACCAGGTCGTCCCGAAGGGCGGCGTGAAGGCCGGCGCCGACGGCGTCACGCCGACCGCCACCGACGCGCCCCTGATCGCCGCGGGCGGCGGCATGGCGGCCCTCGGCGCGGCAGGCCTCGGCTTCGCGATGTACCGCCGCAAGCAGAACGACTGACAGCCGTACGTGTAGGGGGCGCCCCGCAGCACCATGCGGGGCGCCCCCTACGGCTGCGTACGGTCAGACCCCGATGTCGCGGCCGTCCTCGCGCCACACCGCGACGACCGACGGACGGACGATCTTCCCGGGACCGTCGGGCCAGGCGCTCGCCGGCTTCTCCACCGACGCCCCGTCGACCTCGCCGGGGTGCTGCACGGAGACGAGCACCCGCCGGTCCTGGACGAGCGGCCCGCAGGTCTCCGCGCCCGTCGGCATGGTCAGGAACTGCTTGAGCTCACCGCGCCGCTCCCCGCGCGTGGCGACGCCGAACAGGCCGTCGTGCGAGCCGAGTTGGTTGCCGTCGGTGGAGATCCACAGGTTCCCGTGCGGGTCGAAGGCGACGTTGTCGGGGCAGGAGATCGGCGAGACCCGGTCCTTGGGGAAGCCCGCGAAGTACGTCGCGGGGTCGTCCGGGTCGCCCGCGACGAGGAAGAGCGACCAGCCGAAGGTGGTGGCGTCCGCGCGGCCCCGGCGCTCGGTCAGCTCCAGGATCTGCCCGTGCTTGTTGAGGTTGCGCGGGTTGGCCTCGTCGACACCGGCCTTGCCCGCCTTGCCCCGGTCGGAGTTGTTCGTCAGGGCGACGTAGACCTTGCCGGTGTGCGGCGACGGCTCGATGTCCTCGGGCCGGTCCATCTTCGTGGCACCGACCTTGTCACCGGCAAGACGCGTGAAGACGTACACCTCCTCGGCGCTCATGCCCTCGACGTGGCTGACGGCCTTGCCGCCGGGCCCGGCGGTGGCGAGCGGAATCCACGTGCCGCTCCCGTCGAACTCGCCGTCGGCGGGGAGCGTGCCCTTGCCGTCGATCTCTCCGGCCGGGGAGTCACCGGTCAGCCTGGCGACGTAGAGGGTGCCCTCGTCGAGCAGGCTCAAGTTGTGCTCGTGGGCGGCGCGCGACGTGCCCTTGGCGACGCGCTTGCTGCTCACGAACTTGTAGAAGTAGTCGAACTTCTCGTCGTCACCCATGTAGACGACCGGGCGGCCGTCGTGCGTGAGGCGCGGCTGCGCGGCCTCGTGCTTGAAGCGGCCGAGCGCGGTGCGCTTGCGCGGGATCGAGTCCGGGTCGTACGGGTCGAGTTCGACGACCCAGCCGAAGCGGTTGGCCTCGTTGGGCTCCTGCGCCAGGTCGAAACGGCGGTCGAACCGCTCCCACTTCCGCTCGGAGGCGGCGCCGGTGACGCCGTACCGCTTGAGGCGCGCGGCGGTCGTCGGGTCGGTGACCTTCGCGGCGTTGGCGAAGTACTGGTTGAAGTTCTCCTCGCCGTGCAGGGTCGTGCCCCAGGGGGTGGTGCCGCCCGAGCAGTTGTTGAGGGTGCCGAGGACGGTGGTGCCGCGGGGGTCGGCCTCGGTGCGCAGGAGCTCGCTGCCTGCGGCGGGCCCGGAGAGGCGGAACCGGCTGGTGGCGGTGAGCCGCCGGTTGAGGTGGTGGCGGGGGACGGCGCGCAGCTTCCCGCTCCGCCTCTCCCCCTCGACCACGACGACCGACAGGCCGTGGGCGGCCCACGCGATCTCGACCTGCTCGCGGGTCGGGTTCTCGGGGTCGTACCCCTCGAACATCAGGATCTCGTCGGTGTACTCGTGGTTGGCGACGAGAAGCTGACGCCCGTGGCCGTGCCCATGCCCGTATCCGTGCTCGCTCCCCAGCGGGAGCAGGCTCAAGAAGTCGTTGTTGTACCCGAACTGTCCGGCCTGGGCCTTGGCCGTCTGCTTCTGCGCGTCGAAAGCGGGCGCGCCGCGCAGGATGGGCTCACCCCAGCGGATGACGAGGTTCTGCTCGTACCCGGCGGGGATCGTGACGGTGTCGGCGGTGTTGGGGGCGACAGGCGTGAACCTGAGCCCGCGCGCCCCCTTGCTGCCGTGTCCACCGGTACGTTCCGTGGGTACGGCGGCGACGGCCTCCGGGGCGCCCGGACCGGCTATGACGGCACTGCCCGCGGCGGCGGCGACCGTCACGACGGCGGCGGCACGCATCATCGAACGGCGGCTGAGCGCACCGGCGATGACGTCACCGACGTACGCGTTCTCGCTGGTGTTGGGCACCTCGCCGAAGCACGCGTCACCGCAACGGAACCGGCAGGTCAGGGCGGAACGGCCACCGCTCCCCTGATGCGAGCTGATGATCGGCAGCAGTGTGCGCACGGGTCCTCCGTCGTTGTGGCATGCCTCGGTACGTGGCTCTGTACGTGGCTTGATTCCGCCGTGAGGCTAGGCGCGGGTTCCGGCAGGGCGGCGGCCTACGGGTGAACGGAGGGTGAATCCGTGACGCCTGGGGCGGAGTTGCCGCGGGGCCGGAGCCGGGCAGGCGACGGAACTGGAAGGCGGGCCGGGCGCGTGTTCCGGGGCGAAGTTCTGGCGGCGGTCCGGGCGGGTGGTTCGCGCGGGTGACGGAGGGCGCGACCCTGCCCAAGATCACGTACGGCGGCGGCTAACCTTACGTGTCCGCCCTGGCCAGGGATTATCGGAATCAACTCACGCGAAGGGTTGCGCACATGGGCATTCTGAACCGCCTGCGGAACGCGTTCGGACGATCACGCAAGGAGAGCGTTCCGGAGGCTCGGGAGCCTGAGCGTGCGACTGCGCCGGAGCGGGAGGGGTCGACGCTCCCGGAGTCGACGTCCCCGGACTCGACCTCCCCGTACTCGACGTCCCCGAACTCGACGTCCCCGGACTCTGTGCCCTCGGGTTCGACGCCGCCGGGATCGACGTCTCCGGAATCGGTGGCGCTCCCCTCCCCCTCGTCCGAGCCGACCCCGGACCCCCCGCGCAAGGCCTCCGTCCCCTCCCCGAGCCAGGAGCCGACACCGTCGGCCCTGGACGACCTGGTGGCAGCGGCCTTCGACAACGTCACGGTCCCGTCCCCGTCCCCGGAACGGAACCCGTCTCCGGAGCGGGAAGCGGAGGCGGAAACCGAGCCCACGCCCGAGCCGAAGGCTGAGGTAACGGCCGAGGCCGAGCCCACGCCAACGCCCACGCCTGAGCCGAAGCCCGAGGTAGCGGCCGAGGCCGACGCCCCCACCGCTCGCGCGCCAAAGGCTGAGGTAGCCGAAGCCGAGGCCGCCACCGCTCCCGAGCCGAAGGCTGAAGTAGCGGCCGAGGCCGACGCCACCACCGCCCCCGAGCCGAAGCCCGACGCCGCTCCCGCTCCCGCTGTGGGCAAACGTCCCGCCGGGCGGGACGGGTGGGCACAGCCCCCGGTGCCGGGCAACGATGAAGACGGCACCCGTGAGCCCGAGCCGCAGGCTGAGCAGACCCCTGCGGCCGACCCCGAGCCGCAGGCTGAGGCACCCGCTGAGGCCGACGCCCGCACCGCGCCCGAGCCGCAGGCTGAGCAGACCCCTGAGGCCGACCCCGAGCCGAAGGCTGAGGTCCCCGCCGAGGCCGACCCCGAGCCGAAGGCTGACGTAAGCGAGACCAAGGCCCCCACCAGCCCCGAGCCGAAGGCCCCCGCGGCAAAGCCCGCCACCCCCGCCACCCGCATCCGCACAACCGCCCCCACCCTCGCCCCCGCCTACAAGGCCGCCGCCGCCACCCTCAAGAAGCGCGGCCTCACAGGAACCCGAGCCCAGGTCTACCTGGTCCTCGACCGCTCAGGATCCATGCGCCCGTACTACAAGGACGGCTCCGCCCAGAGCCTCGGCGAGCAGGTCCTCGCCCTCGCCGCGCACACGGACCCCGACGCCACCGTCCACGTCGTCTTCTTCTCGACCGACATCGACGCCACCGGCACCCTCACGCTCTCCGAGTACGAGGGCCGCATCGACGAGCTGCACGCGGCAGCAGGACGCCTCGGCCGCACCAGCTACCACCGCGCGATCGAAGAGGTCGTGGCGCAGCACGAGAAGTCGGACCACGCGGACGAACCCGCCCTGGTGATCTTCCAGACGGACGGCGCCCCGGACGCGAAGGGCCCGGCGACCCAGGCCCTGAAGGAGGCCGCCGCGCACCCCCTCTTCTTCCAGTTCGTCGCGTTCGGCGAGCACGAGAACAAGGCCTTCGACTACCTCCGCAAGCTGAAGGCGGACAACGCGGCCTTCTTCCACGCGGGCCCGACCCCGCGCGAGCTCACGGACAAGGAGCTGTACGAGGGCATCCTGTCGGCCTACCCCGAGTGGCTGTCCCACCGCACACCCTGACCGTCACCGTCGGCCAGGGCGTCAACCCCCCCCTCCCCCCAAGGTGTTGCCACACACCGGCACACCAGGGGGCCGCCGGGAGAACACCCTCAGGACCACCCAGCGCGTCACCCTCACCCTGAAACCGCGCGGCCGGAGCGTCGGGGACGTAGCCATCGGCGACTGGGAGGAGTGACCGGGGGTCCAGGGCGGGGCCGGGGCAGGTCCACGCCGGGGGCCGTAACCGATGTGAGTCGATCTTCTTCCGGCCGTTAGGATTTCGACCATGGCGGCCACTGGATCCGAGAAGCAGGGAGCGGGCGAGAACGCGAAGGCGTTCTACGTCTCGACCCCCATCTACTACGTTAACGACGCTCCTCACCTGGGCCACGCCTACACGACCGTTGCAGGGGACGTGCTCACGCGCTGGCACCGTCAGCGCGGCGAGAAGGTGTGGTACCTCACCGGCACGGACGAGCACGGTCAGAAGATCATGCGCACGGCCGAGGCGAACGACGTCACGCCCCAGGAGTGGTGCGACAAGCTCGTCACCGAGGCCTGGAAGCCCCTCTGGGAGCACCTGAACATCGCGAACGACGATTTCATCCGTACGACGGAGAAGCGTCACACCGACCGCGTGCAGGAGTTCGTCCAGGATCTCTACGACAAGGGCGAGATCTACAAGGGCGGCTACGAGGGCCCGTACTGCGTGGGCTGCGAGGAGTACAAGCTCCCCGGCGACCTGATCGAGGGCGAGGGCGAGTTCTCCGGACAGAAGCTCTGCCCCATCCACAAGAAGCCGGTGGAACTCCTCAAGGAGGAGAACTACTTCTTCAAGCTCAGCGAGTACGGCGACAGGCTGCTGGCCCTGTACGAGGAGAACCCGGGCTTCATCCAGCCGGAGTCGGCGCGCAACGAGGTGGTGAACTTCGTACGCCAGGGCCTCCAGGACCTGTCCATCTCCCGGTCGACGTTCGACTGGGGCGTGAAGGTCCCCTGGGACGACAAGCACGTCATCTACGTCTGGGTCGACGCGCTCCTGAACTACGCGACGGCGGTCGGCTACGGCGCGAACGAGGAGAAGTTCACCTCGACCTTCCCCGCGAACGTGCACCTTGTCGGCAAGGACATCCTCCGCTTCCACGCGGTGATCTGGCCCGCGATGCTGCTCGCGCAGGGCCTGCCGGTGCCCGGCAGGATCGCGGCCAACGGCTGGCTGATGGTCGGCGGCGAGAAGATGTCGAAGTCGAACCTGACGGGCATCAAGCCGCAGGACCTGACCTCGCACTTCGGTGTGGACGCGTACCGCTGGTACTTCCTGCGGGCGATCGCGTTCGGCAGTGACGGCTCGTTCTCGTGGGAGGACTTCACGGCCCGCTACACGAGCGAGCTGGCGAACGACTACGGCAACCTCGCGTCCCGTGTCGCGGCGATGGTCGGCAAGTACTTCGGCGGCGAGCTGCCCGAGGCGACGGCGTCCGGCGACGCCGAGCAGGCGGTCAAGGACGGCCTCGCCAAGGCCGTCGCGACCGCCGACCGCGCGATCGGCGAGGAGCTGGACTTCCAGGGCGGCATCCTGGCGATCTTCGACTTCGTGAAGCAGGTCAACGGCTACATCACGGAGCAGGAGCCGTGGAAGGTCGCGAAGGACGACAGCCCGGAGGGCAAGGCCCGCCTGGCCACGATCCTCTACACGGCGGCGGAGTCGCTGCGCGCGGTGGCGGTCCTCCTCAACCCGATCATGCCGGACACCTCCCAGAAGCTCTGGGACTCCCTCGGCGCGGAACCCCTCCTGGGCGCCCTCGCCGACCAGGACGTCCGCGCCGCCGCGACGTGGGGCACGCTCCCCGCGGGCGCGACGGTGACGAAGGGCGCGGTGCTGTTCCCCCGCCTGGAGGAGAAGCCTGCCGCGTAACGGCACGCAACGGATGACGGGAGAGTCCCGGTGCCGACCCCTGATTCAGGTGGCGGCGCCGGGACTCTCCCTGTCGGGGGCGCTACGTCAGCCTTCGCCACCGTCGAACAGGTCGTCCGCCCCTGCCGCGTGGACCGCCCGCTCCGACCAGACCTTGAGCTGGTCCAGGTCGGTGCACGCGGTGACCCGTGCGCGAACGGCGGGAGGCACATCGATGCCCCGCCACGAGAGAATGTTCAGGACCGTGTCGGCACGCTCCTCGGCCCGGCCTTCTTCCCGGCCTTCTTCCCGGCCTTCGGCCCGGCCCTCTTCCCGCTCCTTCTCCGCGAACGGGTGGTCGAAGAAGTACTTGGTCGCCGTCATCAGTTCCTCCCAGATCTCCTTCGCCCGGGGGTCCACCAGACCGGACCGGGTGAGCTGTGCGAACATTCCCGCCGCTTCGCGGTCGATGGTCTCCAGAGCCGCAGCCAGTGCCCCCAGTATGGCGGCGGCGCCCGGCCCCCTTCCATGGGTAATCGCCGAGAACACCGCAAGGGGAACGTCCCTCTCGGCCTCATGCCGGTCCGTGATCACCGGCACGTTGTCCGGCCCCAGGACCAGCGGACGAACGGTGAGCGAGGACCAGCCCGGCAGCCCGAACTGGATGGGCCTGGCAGCCCACCGGGCCGTCGCCGCGCTCTGCGTCACGACGATCAGCACGGGCTCGCAGTGGTACTTCTCGTAGAGATACGAGAGGTAGTACGGCCAGCTGCCGCGTTTGGCCTCGTCCTTCTTGCCCTGCGACTCGATGACGAACAGATAATTGCCGTCATCGGTGTCGACCCGTAACAGGGTGTCGCAGCGGCGCTCGACTGGTTCGATCTCCGTGAGGTCCACATCGAGGGTCATGATGTCCCGGGGCTCCGGAAAAGGGACATGGAGCAATCGCTGGAGGGAGCGGACCAGCAGAGCCGTGTCCTTCTGGAAGATCCGGTGCATCGCTTCGTGTGACGAGCTGACCATCGGTTCTCCTTTCTGTTCGGCATGATCAACGAGCTATGCCGCATTTAGTTCACACCAGACGTGCTTGCCAGGTTGCGAGGCCCCCGGGTACCAGCCCCAGCCGTCGGCACAGGCCCGCACGAGGTCGAGGCCGCGGCCTCGCTCGGCCCCCGCGTCGGCGATGCGTGGAGGCGGCGCGGGTGGCGTCGGATCCGCGTCCCACGCCCCGATCCGCAGCACCCCGTCGGCATACCGGACGCGGAGGGCGGCGGGCCCCTTGGTGAGTGTGACCATTCGGGTCATCCCGTTCGATCTGGACGGGTTCGCCGGGTCTAGCAGCGCGATGGTGTACGCAGGGGGCCCGGTTTCCCGGCTGGATACCGTCGTACGGGATGCTCCGCACGGCACCGGCTTCCTGGACTCCCAAGCCCAACTCGACCGCTTCCGCACACTTTTCCGTAGGGTGGAGGAGCTGGCGCTCGATCCCGAGCGGTCAAGGGATTTCATCCACAAGGCGGTGAAGGAACTGTGAGGCCCGCCATGACCACCTCCCTGCATTGGCAGAAGTCCACCTTCTCGGGAGGCGGTGACGGCAACGCTTGCGTCGAACTGGCGAGCACCGGCAACCACATCCGCCTCCGCGAAAGTGACGAGCCTGGCGTCGAACTGGCAACTGTTCCCGCATCCTTGGCCCGCCTCCTGCGTGCCATCAAGCAGGGCGAACGATGAGCGCCACCGTCTGGCAGAAGTCGTCCTTCTCCGGTGGAGGCGACGGCAACACATGCGTGGAACTGGCCACCAGCGGCGGCACCATACGTCTCCGCGAAAGCGACGCACCCACCACCGAACTCACCACCACCTCTGCCACCCTGTCGAACCTCATACGCACCCTCAAGGCCATCGGCGAGGGGTGAACCCCACCGACCAGGGCCCGGAACTGCGCGAACATTTCATCCGCACTCGAAAGAGTGATCACCCCCGTGAGCCCGCACTTCCAGCCGCCGGGGCGCCTACGTTCCTCACATGGTCACATCGCAACACGAGGCCTCGCACAGGATCTTCCAGGACCGCCCCGAGCTCCTGCCGCCGGTCTTCCGGCTCCTGGGCGTCGCGCTCCCCGAGAATCCGACCGTCGAGGTGATCACGCCGGACGTTACCGAGACCCGGCCCATCGAGCGCCGCGTCGACACCCTGCTCCGGATCAGCGCGCCGAACGGCCGCGCGTTCCTACTGGTCGTGGAGGCTCAGCGCCGCCGGGACCCGGAGAAGGCGCTGAGCTGGGGGTACTACCTGTCGTACCTCTACTCGAAGTACCACATCCCCGCCCTGCTCCTGGTCGTCTGCCAGGACAAGGCCACGTCGACCTGGGCACTGGGCCCCTTCCGGATCGGAGTGGAGGGCTGGACCGCCCTGAGCGTGCATCCCCTGGTCCTCGGCCCCGACAACGTACCGCTGATCATCGACCCCGAAGAGGCCGCCCAGGACCTGCCCTTCGCCGCTTTGTCCGCGTTTACGCATGCGCGTAGCCCGGAGCACAAGGCCATACTGGAGGCGCTGGTCACCGCCCTGGGATCGACCGGCGACCGAAAGACGTTCGACCACTACTGGCAATTGCTGGACGTAGGCCTGGGCGACACCACGGCCCGAGCCGCCTGGAAGGACTTGGTGAAGATGGCTGCGGATATCTACTTCCCCGGACAGGGCACCCTCGCCGAGGAAAAGTTCCTCGAAGGCAAGGCGGACGGCAAGGCGGAGGCGATCCTCCGGTTCCTGGAGCTGCGCGACGTCCCCACCTCCCACACCGCCCGCGAACGCATCGCCACCTGCACCGACCTCCCCACCCTCGACCGCTGGCTCACCCGCGCCGTCACAGCAACCACCGCAGACGACCTGTTCAGCGACACGGAGCACCCTCAGGAGCAGGGCGAGTAAGCCCAGGCGGACGACCACGTACGGGGCCGGGCCGGGGCCTCACGCCCCGTACGTACCCACCAGCCGGGCCAACTGCCGGCCCGCCGCCCGCAACGGCTCCTCGCTGCGGGCGACCTGCGCCGTCACCTCCGCGCCCTCCAGCGCGCTGATCACCGTCGTCGCCACCTCCCGCGCATCGGCCGGACCGAAGCCCGACGCGAGCAGCTTCTCCTCGACGATGCCCTCCCAGCCGCGCAGCGCCCGCGCGCACACCCGCTGGATCTCGGAATCCGTGCCCAGCGTCTCCAGCGCGGCGGCCGTGACGGGGCACCCGTCGGTCCAGCCCGACTCCCGCAGCGCGACGGCGAGTTCAGCCGCGCAGCCCTCGATCGCCGCCCCCGGGTCCGTCTCCCGCGCCAGCGCGTCCCGCAGCAGCGCCGCGAACTCCTCGTCGCTGTACTTGATCGCGGCCACCGCCACGGCCTCCTTCCCGCCAGGGAAGAAGTGGTAGACGGAGCCGAGCGTGGCCTCCGCCTCCTTGGCGATCTGCTTGATGCCGGTGCCCACATACCCCTGGCGCTGGATGAGGCGTGCGGAGACGGCGACGATCCGGTCGCGGGTGCCGAGCACCGCGCCGGGCTCCGAGGTCTTCTGGGCCATGCCTCCCACTCTACCCAGCCAGTAGCTAGAGCGTTCGTTCTAGCGGCGTGCTACGTTCTTGCCACGCGCTAAATAGAGCGATCGTTTTAGCGGCCTGTCAGCCCAGCCCACTGGAGTTCCGCATGCCTTCCGCACCGCAGCCCGCAGCCGCCCCCACCCCGGCCCCCACCTCCGTCACCGTCATCGGCCTCGGCCCCATGGGCCAGGCCATGGCCGCCGCCTACCTCGACCGCGGCTACGACGTCACCCTCTGGAACCGCACCCCGTCCCGCGCGGACGCCCTCGTGGAGCGCGGCGCGCACCTCGCCGGGAGCGCCGAGAAGGCCCTGCTCGCCAATGAGCTGGTCGTTCTCAGCCTCACCGACTTCGACGCGATGTACGCGATCCTGGAGCCCGCCAGGACCGCCGTCGCGGGCCGCACCCTCGTGAACCTCAGCTCGGACACCCCGGAGAAGGCACGGGCCGGCGCCCGCTGGGTGACCGACCTCGGCGGGACGCACCTGACCGGCGGCGTCCTCTGCCCGCCGCCCCTCATCGGCACCCCGGACACCTCGACGTTCTACAGCGGCCCGCGCGAGGCGTACGACACGCACCGCGCCGCCCTCGAAGTGATCACGGGGAAGTCCGACTACCGGGGCGAGGACCAGGGGCTCGCCGCGCTCATGTACCAGCTGAACATGACGATCTTCTGGCCCGCGATGATCGCGTTCTGGCAGACCGCCGCCATGGCCGGAGCGCACGGCCTCACGGCCCGGGAGATCGCGCCGTACGTCACGGAGAACTTCGCCGGCATGGGCCACTTCGTCGACTTCTACGCGTCCCGCATCGACGCGGACAACCACGCGGGCGACGTCGACCGCACCGCGATGGGCCTGGCCAGCATGGAGCACGTCATCCACACCGCGTCCGACGCCGGGGTGGACACGGCGTTCCCGCAGGCGGTCCACGACGTCTTCCGAAGGCTGGTGGAGGCGGGCCACGGCGCGGACAGCTTCTCGCGGGCCGTGGAGCTCATGAGGGGTCCCTCCGCCTGAGAACAGCCGGTCTTTGCCCGCCGCGCCCCAGGTCTGACCCCGCGCTCTCGTCGCGAACGCTGTACGCAGCAGGAAACCTTGTGCGCAAGCCGCGTACGTCGTGCGCTACCGTGAGAATCGCCCTGATGGCCCGCACCGACCGCACCGACCGCACCGAGGAGCCCGCATGTCTGCCGCCGAGAAGCCGATCGCCTCCGTGTGGACCCGGCCCCGCAAACAGCGCGAACAGCTCAGCCGGGAGCAGATCGTGGCCGAGGCCGTCCGCCTGCTGGACTCGGACGGGCTCGAAGCGCTCAGCATGCGCAAGCTCGGCACCCGGCTCGACGCCGGCGCCACCTCGCTCTACCGGCACGTCGCCAACAAGGACGAGCTGATCGAGCTGGTCGTCGACGAGGTCTACGGCGAGTTGGCCGTCCCCACCGCGGAGGGCGCCGCCGACTGGCGCGACGCCGCCGCGCGCAGCGCGTACAGCCTGCGAGCGATGATTCTGCGCCACCCCTGGGTCGCCTCCGTGCTCGGTCAGGTCGGCCTCATCCACCTCGGGCCCAACGTGACGAAGATGTCGGAGCGCATGGCCGCCGTGTACCGGGCGGCCGGATTCCCCGCGGACGAAACCGAACTGGCCCTGAGCACCGTCATCTCCTACGTCATCGGAATGGCCACCAGCGAGGCCGCGTACCTCTCGCTGATCGCCCGAAGCGGCAGGTCCGAACGGGAGTTCGCGGAGAGCCTGCGGGGCGGGGAGGAGGCCGGGAAGCGCGGGGCGCACGCCGGTGACCCGGCGCGGGAGCGCGAGGAGACCTTCGACTACGGGCTCCAGCGCGTACTGGACGGTCTGCAAACCCGGCTCGGCGAGACTGCCCACTGAGACGGTTGCCACACATCACGGTGAGCTAAGTCATGCGGAGAGACGGCTTGAATTGACGCCGCCTTCACACCCGCCTACGTAAGCTTCACGACATGGCCACGACTCCCTCCCCCGACCGGCGACGCACCGCCGACGAGGTCAATGAGGAAATCCGTGCGCTATGGCTGCGCGCGGGTGGACGCCTCCGCCCCGACGAACGCCTCGTGTACGAGGAGTTGGTCACCGAGTGGGCAGAGGCAGAAGCGAACTCCTCCCCCACACAGTCGGTATAGCCCTAAGGGCCCCCAGGAGCGCGGGGAACTGCGCTGCACGCTTAGCCACAACGCACGAACACCAGACGACGAACCAGAAAAGGCCCCGGAACCAAAGGTTCCGGGGCCTTTCACGCGACGTCACCCCGCCGCCGGGGAAACCGCTACCGCTACTGCGCCGCGGGCTTCGGCGCCGCAGGCTTGCGCACCGAGATGTTCAACTCCCGCAGCCGCGCCTCGTCAAGCACCGTCGGCGCACCCATCATCAGGTCCTGCGCGTTGCCGTTCAGCGGGAACGCGATCGTCTCGCGGATGTTCGGCTCGTCGGCGAGGAGCATCACGATGCGGTCGACGCCGGGGGCGATGCCACCGTGCGGCGGAGCGCCGAGGCGGAACGCGCGCAGCATGCCCGCGAACTCCTGCTCGACCGTCTCCGCGTCGTAGCCCGCGATCTCAAAGGCCTTCAGCATGACCTCGGGCTCGTGGTTGCGGATGGCGCCGGAGGACAACTCGATGCCGTTGCAGACGATGTCGTACTGCCAGGCGAGGATGTCCAGCGGGTCCTTCTCCTCCAGGTCCTTCATGCCGCCCTGCGGCATCGAGAAGGGGTTGTGGGAGAAGTCGACGCGACCCGTCTCCTCGTCCTTCTCGTACATCGGGAAGTCGACGATCCAGCAGAACCGGAAGACGCCCTCCTCGAAGTGGCCCGCACGCTTCGCGGCCTCGACGCGCACCGCGCTCATGATCTTCGAGACCTCGTCGAACTCGCCCGCGCCGAAGAACACCGCGTGGCCGGGGGCCAGCGACAGCCGCTTCGTCAGCTCCTCGACGTTCGCCTCCGTCAGGAACTTCGCGATCGGGCCCGTCAGCGAACCGTCCTCGGCGACGCGCACCCAGGCCAGGCCCTTCGCGCCCTGCTCGACCGCGTAGTCACCGAGGCCGTCGAAGAACTTGCGGGACTGCGACGCCGTGTCCGGCACCGGAAGCGCGCGCACGTGCTTGCCGGCGAAGGCCTTGAACTCCGAGCCCTCGAAGATGTCCGTGATGTCGTGCAGTTCGAGCTTCGCGCGCAGGTCCGGCTTGTCGTTGCCGTACTTCAGCATCGACTCGCGGAACGGGATGCGCGGGAAGGGGGAGGTCACCTCGCGGCCACCGCCGAACTCCGTGAACAGCTCCGTCATCAGCTTCTCGATGGGCTGGAAGACGTCTTCCTGCTCCACGAAGCTCATCTCGACGTCGAGCTGGTAGAACTCGCCCGGCGAGCGGTCCGCGCGCGCGTCCTCGTCGCGGAAGCACGGCGCGATCTGGAAGTACCGGTCGAAGCCCGAGATCATGAGCAGCTGCTTGAACTGCTGCGGAGCCTGCGGAAGGGCGTAGAACTTGCCCGGGTTCAGGCGGGAGGGGACGACGAAGTCGCGGGCGCCCTCGGGGGAGGTCGCCGTGAGGATCGGCGTCGCCATCTCGTTGAAGCCGAGGGCCACCATCTTCGAGCGGATCGAAGCGATCACGGCGCTGCGCAGCATGATGTTGCGGTGCATGCGCTCGCGGCGCAGGTCGAGGAAGCGGTACTCCAGGCGCCGCTCCTCGTTCACCCCGTCCTCGGCGTTGATCGTGAAGGGCAGCGGGCCCGCCTCGCCGAGCACCTCCACCTCGGCGGCCTCGATCTCGACCTCGCCGGTGGGCAGCTCCGGGTTCACGTTCTCCGCGCCGCGCGAGACGACCTTGCCGTCGACGCGGACGACGGTCTCCTTGGACAGCTTGTCCAGGACCTCGGCGGCCTTGGTGCCCGGGCGGGCCACCAGCTGCGTGATGCCGTAGTGATCGCGGAGATCGATGAAGAGAATGCCGCCCAGGTCTCGGCGATTGTGCAGCCAGCCGCTCAGCCGGACGTCGGTGCCGACGTCAGAGGCGCGGAGCTCGCCGCAGGTGTGGGACCTGTACCGATGCATCGTCGTTCATCCAGTCTTCGCGAATAGGGGAGAGAGCAGACCTCACAAGGCTACCGTCCGGGCGAAGATCGGTTTCCGGATATCCGCGGCGGTGCCCCTTGCGGGGGCCGGGGCCGACGGTGCTCAGTGGCGGCGGCCCCCTACATCTTCCTAAAGTGGGTCAATGCGCACCGACGATCCCCTGCCGCAAGTGGGGGACGACTCCGTAGGGGACGACTCCCTGCCACCCGTACGGGACGTCCTGACGGCCATCGCGACCGGACTGTGGCGCTGGGACAACGCCTCCGGGACCGTCACGGTCGACGCCGAGGCGGCCCGGCTGCTCGGGCTGCCCCCGCGCGCCCAGACCCTGACGGAGGGCGGTGTGCGGTCCCGCTTCCACCCCGTCGACTGGAATGAGATCTACGGGACCGTCCAGCTCGCCGTCGCCGAGGGCACCCTCGCCGAGGCCCGGCTGCGGATCATGGATGAGACGGGGCGGCGCGTCCTGCGCACCGTACGCAGCCGCTCCAAGCCCGTGCTGCACGACGCGACAGAGGCGTACGAACTGGTCGGCACTCTGCAAGAGGTGACCGAGCCCGCGCCGGGCACCGCCGCCCGCACCCCGGTCACCGGCGACTGGCGCCGCTCCCGCGAGGCGTTCCTGCTCGACGCGGGGCGCGCGCTCGCCGAGGCACGCTCCACGGAGGAGGTGCTCAGGGTCGCCGCGGGGCTCTCCATGCCGGGTTTCTCGCCGGACGGGCTCGCGGTCTTCGGGGTGGCGGGCGAACGGCTGACGATCATCGGGCACCACGGCCACCAGCCCGGTGACGACGGCCCCTTCTCCGCGATGCCGCTGGACACGGACTACCCGGCCGCGGAAGTGGTGCGCACCGGCCGCGCCGTCTACCTCTCCACCCCGGAGGACTACCGCAGGCGCTACCCCGCCGCCTGGCCCCTGGCCAGCCGCTTCGAACGACAGTCGTGGGCGTTCCTGCCGCTGACCGTCGCGGGCCGCACGATGGGTGCGTGGATGGCGGCCTTCACGTATCCCGTCTCGTTCACGCCCGACGAGCGGTCCGTCCTGACGACGGTCGCGCGGATGCTGGCGCAGGCCCTCTCGCGGGCCGGGGTCGCGGAGTCCGAGCGGGAGCTGACGGAGGGCCTGCAGCGCTCGATGCTGCCGATGCTCGGCCCGCAGATCCCCGGGCTGTGCGTGGCCGCCCGCTATGTGCCGACCGGCGGCGGACTTCAGGTCGGCGGCGACTGGTACGACATGATTCCGCTGCCCAGCGGCCGCATCGCCTTCGTCATCGGCGACGTGCAGGGCCACGACGTGCGGGCGGCGGGGCTGATGGGGCAGTTGCGGATCGCCCTGCGCGCATACGCCTCCGAGGGACACCGCCCGGACGCCGTGCTCTCGCGCGCCACCCGCTTCCTGTCGGGGATCACGGAGTCCATCACCTACGGGTCGAGCGACACTGGCACCCAGGGGCCCGGCTCCACCGGCGCCCCGCAGGCCATGGAGTACGACCCGCGCTTCGCGACCTGCCTGTACGTGGAGGCCGACCCGGCGACCGGCGTCCTGGAGATCGCCCGCGCGGGCCACCCCGAGCCCGCGATACGCATGAGTGACGGAACGGTTCTGCAGCGCCCCACCGCGGGCGGTCTGCCGCTCGGCATCGACCCGGACGCGGACTACCCCACGACCCGTCTCGTCCTCGAAGCCGGCGAGACCATGCTGATCTGCACCGACGGCCTCATCGAGACCGGCGGCCACGACCTGGACAGCGGCTGGTCACGGCTCAGGACGGTCCTGGAGGAGTTCCCCGGCCAGGGCGAGCCCGACGCCCTGGAACGGCTCGCCGACTCCCTCGTACAGGCCGTGCACGGCCTGTCCTCGCACCACACGACGGGACCGCTCGCGGACCGCCGCGAGGACGACATAGCGGTACTCCTGCTGAGCCGCGCGAGCCGCCCCGAGCAGCGCACGGACGCCCGCCGCACCGTCCTGACCGTCGCCCAGGCCGAACCGGAGCGGGTCGCCGGGGCCCGACGTCACCTGCGGGAACTGCTGCACGACTGGGCGGACGACGACCAGGTCGACTCGGCGGTCCTGATGGTCTCCGAAATGCTCACCAACGTCCTCGTGCACACGGACGGCGACGCCCTGATGGTCGCCGAGGTCACCGGCGAGCCGGGCACGCGGCGCCTGCGGGCGGAGGTCGCGGACGGCAGCGACGACCTGCCGCACAAGCGCCGCCCCGGCGAACTGGCCTCGTCCGGCCGCGGCCTCGTCCTGATGGAGCTGCTGGCCGGGGCGTGGGGCGTGGACCCGCGAGGCGACGGGAAGAGCATTTGGTTCGAGCTGTACGAGGGCGCCGGCGGTGGGGCGGAGTAGGGGGTGCGTCTCTGGCTGGGTGCGGGCCCGCTGTGGCTGAGCACGCAGTTCCGCGCCCCTGGGACGACCTCCGGGGCGCCCCGCAAGGGGCGGTTCAGGGGCGCGGGGAACTGCGCGACCAGCCCAGAACCGGCCCGCTGAGCCCGCGGACAGAGTCGAACGTCCATCCTCTACACCCGGTCCCCACCCCCAGGCGGGAGCCGAAGCCGCAGCTCCGAAACGACCCCGAACGCCGCCGCCGTCAGCGGCACCGCGAGCAGCATGCCGAGGATCCCCGCCACCGACGCACCCGCCGTGATCGCCAGCATCACCACCGCGGGATGCATCTGCACGGTCCGGCTCTGGATCATCGGCTGGAGGAGGTGGCCCTCGATGACCTGGACGGCCAGGACGACGCCGAGCGTCCACAGCGCGATGGCGAAACCCCGGTCGGCGAGGGCGACCAGGACGGCGACCGCGCCGGACAGGAACGCGCCCAGGTACGGGATGTAGGCGCCGACGAAGACCAGCGCGCCGAGCCCCCAGGCACCGGGCACACCGAGGATCAGCAGCCCGACGGTGATGCACAGCGCGTCGATGAACGCGATGATCGTCGTGCCGCGCATGAAGCCCTCGATGGCCTCGAAGGCGCGGCGCGCCATAGACTCGACGGTGTCGGCGCTGTCGCCGGGGGAGAGCGAGCGCAGGCCGCGCATCGCCTGCTGCGAGTCGCGCAGGAAGAAGAAGACGAGCAGCAGGGCGAGGACGGCCATGGCCATCATCTCGCCGACGGTGCTGATGCCACTGATCACCCCGGACGCGGCGGTCCCGCCGAACTTGCCGAAGAGCTCCTTGGCGTTGGACGCCATGTCGTCGAGCGAGGTCCCGGCCGCCCCGAAGTACTTCGACAGGTCGGTCGCGGCCTGCTTGAGGGAGGCGATGATCTGGTCGCCGCTGTCGATCAGCGCCTTGACCACGATGTACGCCGCACCGCCGACGACGGCGACGACGGCCGCGCAGGTCAGCCCGGCCGCGAGGGACCGCTGCACCCTCATCCTGAGCAGCCGCCGGTAGAGCGGACCGAGGAGCGCGGTCCCGAGCAGCGCGAGCAGGACGGGCGTCACGGCCGTCTTGAAGGTGACGCAGAGCCAGATCCCCACGGCGGCCACACCGGTGACGAGGAGCACGACGACACACCAGGCGGCGACGCGCCGCGCGGGCTCGGGCAGGAGGCTACTCACCCCTCCCACCCGAACACGACCTCACCGGCGCCGCACATTATGTACGGCTACATGTACGGCTACGTGTACGACTACATGCCGTGCACAGCCGGCACCTTGCCGAGCAGCCCCTTCTGGAAGTCCTCGAAGGCCTGCTGCAACTCGGCCCGGCTGTTCATCACGAACGGCCCGTAATGAGCCATCGGCTCCCGGATCGGCTGTCCGCCGAGCAGCACGACCTCCAGGTCGGGGGCGTGCGCGTCCTGGCGTTCGTCCGCGCGGACGGTCAGTGAGGACCCGGTGCCGAAGACCGCCGTCTGCCCCATGTGGACGGGGCGGCGCTCGGCGCCTACGGTGCCGCGCCCGGCGAGGACGTACGCGAGTCCGTTGAAGTCCTCGCGCCAGGGCAGCGTGACCTCGGCGCCGGGGCGCACGGTCGCGTGGATCATCGTGATCGGCGTGTGCGTGATGCCGGGGCCCTCGTGCCCGTCGAGCTCACCGGCGATGACGCGGAGCAGCGCGCCACCGTCGGGGGTGGAGAGCAGCTGGACCTGACCGCCGCGGATGTCCTGGTAGCGGGGGTCCATCATCTTGTCCTTGGCGGGCAGGTTCACCCACAGCTGGAGGCCGTGGAAGAGGCCGCCGGACATGACGAGGGACTCGGGCGGCGCCTCGATGTGCAGCAGGCCGGAGCCCGCCGTCATCCACTGGGTGTCGCCGTTGCGGATGGTGCCGCCGCCACCGTTGGAGTCCTGGTGGACGAAGGTGCCGTCGATCAGGTACGTGACCGTCTCGAAGCCGCGGTGGGGGTGCCACGGGGTGCCCTTCGGCTCGCCCGCCTCGTACTCCACCTCGCCCATCTGGTCCATCATGATGAACGGGTCGAGGTACTTGTAGTTGATCCCCGCGAACGCCCGGCGCACCGGGAATCCCTCGCCCTCGAAGCCGCTCGGCGCGGTGGTCACGGCGAGCACGGGGCGCGCCGTCGCGTCGGCGGACGCCGCCACTCGGGGCAGGGTCAACGGGTTCTCGACAGTCACTGCAGGCATGGTCGGTACCTCCTCGTACACTCACGTTAGTTGAACGTAGAACTTTCTGCCACTCACAACGAACGGCGCCCGGAGGCAATTCCCTCCGGGCGCCGAGAAGGCCAGAAACGATCTACGAGCCCTCAAGGGGCACGAGGAACGGCGCGAGCAACCAGTACGCGCCCGCAGAACAAGGGGCGCGGGGAACGGCGCGACCAGCCACGATCCACCCGCAGCCGAAAGCCGGCCGACCCCCGCCCAAGGCCCAGGGGCCGGCTACCCGTACATGCGACGCATGGCGAAATCCACCATCTGCTCCACGGCCTTCGCATCGAAGACCATCCGGTGCTCCCCCTCCATGTCGAGGACGAACCCGTACCCCGTGGGCAGCAGGTCGATGACCTCCGCGCCGGTGATCACGAAGTACTTGGAGTCCTTGCCCGCGTACCGGCGCAGCTCCTTGAGGGAGGTGAACATCGGGATCACGGGCTGCTGGGTGTTGTGCAGCGCGAGGAAGCCGGGGTTGTCGCCGCGCGGGCAGTACACCTTCGACGTGGCGAAGGCCTGCTGGAAGTCCTCGGCGGACATCGACCCCGTCGTGAAGGCGCGCACCGCGTCCGCGAGGGACGGCGGCGAGGGCTCGGGGTAGAGCGGAGGCTGCTGGCCGTAGCCACCGCCGGGCATGCCCTGCATCTGCTGCGGCGGCGGCTGCGCGCCCGGCGGGGCGTACTGCTGCTGGGCGCCGGGGTTCTGGTCGTAGCCGTACATGAGGCGAAGCCTACTGAGTCACAGATGGGCGGTTAGGGGTTGCATCTTATTACCGACGGGTAGCATCATCGTAGCTACTTGCTGGTATTCACCTTGGGTACTTTCCCTCTCCTGCTTACGGAGCCTTCGCCATGGGCCACTACAAGTCGAATCTCCGCGACATCGAGTTCAACCTCTTCGAGGTGCTCGGCCGCGACAAGCTGTACGGCACCGGCCCGTTCGCGGAGATGGACGTCGACACCGCCAAGAGCATCCTCGACGAACTCCGCCGCCTCTCCGAGAACGAGCTGGCCGAGTCCTTCACGGACGCCGACCGCAACCCGCCCGTCTTCGACCCGGAGACCAACACCGCCCCCGTCCCCGCGTCCTTCAAGAAGAGCTACCAGGCCTTCATGGACTCCGAGTACTGGCGGCTCGGCCTGCCCGAGGAGATCGGCGGCACCACCGCGCCGCGCTCCCTGATCTGGGGCTACGCGGAGCTGCTGCTCGGCGCCAACCCCGCCGTGTGGATGTACTCGTCGGGTCCCGCGTTCGCCGGCATCCTCTTCGAAGAGGGCAACGAGGCGCAGAAGAAGGTCGCCGAGATCGCCGTCGAGAAGCAGTGGGGCTCGACGATGGTCCTGACCGAGCCGGACGCCGGATCGGACGTGGGCGCGGGCCGCACGAAGGCCGTGCAGCAGGAGGACGGCTCCTGGCACATCGAGGGCGTGAAGCGCTTCATCACGTCCGGCGAGCACGACATGTCGGAGAACATCCTCCATTACGTCCTCGCCCGCCCCGAGGGCAACGGCCCCGGCACCAAGGGCCTCTCCCTCTTCCTCGTACCGAAGTACGAGTTCGACTGGGAGACCGGCGAGCTGGGCGAGCGCAACGGCGTGTACGCGACGAACGTCGAGCACAAGATGGGCCTCAAGGCCTCGAACACCTGCGAGATGACGTTCGGCGACCGGCACCCCGCCAAGGGCTGGCTGATCGGCGACAAGCACGACGGCATCCGCCAGATGTTCCGCATCATCGAGTTCGCCCGCATGATGGTCGGCACGAAGGCGATCGCGACGCTCTCCACGGGCTACCTCAACGCCCTGGAGTACGCCAAGGAGCGCGTGCAGGGCCCGGACCTGGCCCAGTTCATGGACAAGACCGCGCCGAAGGTGACGATTACCCACCACCCGGACGTGCGCCGCGCCCTGATGACGCAGAAGGCGTACGCGGAGGGCATGCGCGCCCTCGTCCTGCACACCGCGGCCGTCCAGGACGACATCCAGGTCAAGGAGGCGGCGGGCGAGGACGCGTCGCAGCTCCACGCCCTCAACGACCTGCTCCTGCCCATCGTGAAGGGCTACGGCTCGGAGAAGTCCTACGAGCAGCTGGCGCAGTCGCTCCAGACGTTCGGCGGCTCGGGGTACCTCCAGGAGTACCCGGTCGAGCAGTACATCCGGGACGCCAAGATCGACACCCTCTACGAGGGCACCACGGCGATCCAGGGCCAGGACTACTTCTTCCGGAAGATCGTCCGTAACCAGGGCGCCGCGCTGAACGGCCTCGCCGAGGAGATCAAGAAGTTCCTCGCCGTCGGCACGGGCGGCGAGGCGCTCGCCGGCGCCCGCGAGGAGCTGGCCAAGGCCGCGGTCGATCTTGAGGGCATCGTCGGCGTCATGCTGACGGACCTCGCGGCCACCGAGCAGGACGTGAAGTCCATCTACAAGGTGGGCCTGAACACGACCCGCCTCCTGATGGCCTCGGGCGACGTCGTCGTCGGCTACCTGCTGCTGCGCGGTGCCGCGGTCGCCGCGGAGAAGCTGGAGACGGCCTCCGCCAAGGACAAGCCCTTCTACGAGGGCAAGATCGCCGCCGCCAAGTTCTTCGCCACGAACGTCCTGCCGGGCGTCGCGAAGGAGCGGAAGCTCGCCGAGGGCGTGGAGCTGGACCTGATGGAGCTGGACGAGGCGGCGTTCTAGTTCGACCTGGTTCGACCAGATTCCTCTCGCACGTCAGCGCGATGCCGCCACCTGATTCTTTCGGGTGGCGGCGTTGTCGTATGGGCTGGGTACGCTGAGTCAACGGCCGAGAATCCCGTCCATGGGAGGAACCATGACCGCCGAGCCCCGCACCGAAGCGCTGCACGCACTCCAGCCCGATGGCTCGGCATGGCCGATGCCGCCTCAGGACGGCTACACGACGGACGAATTCTTCAGCCTCGACCTCCCGCCACACACAGAACTGATCGACGGGAGCCTGGTTTTCGTGAGTCCGCAGCGCAAGTTCCATACGCTGGCGATCGACCTCTTGGTGCACGGGGTGCGGGCCGCCATCCCCGAGCACCTTCGCGTCCGCCGCGAAATGGCCGTGGTCCTTGGCCGCAGGCAGGTACCCGAGCCCGACCTCGTGGTCGTCACCGCAGAAGCCGATGCCGACGACTGCATGACTCGATACCAGGCCGCGGACGTCCTCCTCGCCGTAGAAGTCATCTCTCCCGACTCCGAAGAGCGCGACCAGGACACCAAGCCCCGCAAGTACGCCGCAGCGGGCATCCGGCATTACTGGCTGGTCCGGATGGACGAGAACAAGCGGCCCGCCGTCTACACCTACGAACTGGACCCGCACACCGGTGTCTACGCGCCCACGGGCGTCCATCACGACCGGCTGAAGCTCGCCGTACCGTTCACGATCGACATCGACCTCACCGAGTACCACCGTCTCTGAGCCCCCCGCCACCCGCACGGCGACGCCATTAGGCTGACAGCCATGCGCACACCCTCCGGCCCCTTCGACCGTGGCCACACCGAAGACCTCATGTCCTTCCTCGCGGCAAGCCCCACGCCGTACCACGCCGTGGCGAGCGCCGCGGAGCGTCTGGAGAAGGCCGGTTTCCGGCAGCTGGAGGAGACCGACGCCTGGGACGGCACGACCGGCGGCAAGTACGTGCTGCGGGGCGGCGCCATCATCGCCTGGTACGTGCCGGAGAACGCCTCCGCGCACACCCCGTTCCGCATCGTCGGCGCCCACACCGACTCCCCCAACCTGCGCGTGAAGCCGCAGCCCGACGCGGGCGCCCACGGCTGGCGCCAGGTCGCCGTCGAGATCTACGGCGGCCCGCTGCTCAACTCCTGGCTCGACCGCGACCTCGGCCTCGCCGGACGCCTCTCGCTGCGCGACGGCACCACACGGCTCGTGAACATCGACCGACCGCTGCTGCGCGTGCCCCAACTGGCCATCCACATGGACCGTTCCGTGCACACCGACGGGCTCAAGCTCGACAAGCAGAAGCACATGCAGCCCGTCTGGGGGCTCGGCGGCGACGTCCACGAGGGCGACCTGATCCGCTTCCTGGAGGAGGAGACCGGCCTCGGCGAGGGCGACGTCACCGGCTGGGACCTCATGACGTACTCCGTCGAACCGCCCGCCTACCTCGGCCGCGACCGCGAACTCGTCGCGGGCCCCCGCATGGACAACCTCCTCTCCGTGCACTCCGCCACGGCCGCCCTCGCGTCCGTCGCCGCCCAGGAGGACCTCCCGTACATCCCCGTACTCGCCGCCTTCGACCACGAGGAGAACGGCTCGCAGTCCGACACCGGCGCCGACGGCCCGCTGCTCGGCGGCGTCCTTGAGCGGTCCGTGTTCGCGCGCGGGGGCTCGTACGAGGACAAGGCCCGCGCCTTCGCCGGGACCGTCTGCCTCTCCTCCGACACCGGCCACGCGGTGCACCCCAACTACGCCGAGCGGCACGACCCGACGCACCACCCGCGCGCCAACGGCGGACCCATCCTCAAGGTCAACGTCAACAACCGCTACGCCACGGACGGTTCGGGCCGCGCGGTGTTCGCCGCAGCGTGCGAGAAGGCGGGCGTGCCGTTCCAGTCGTTCGTCTCCAACAACGCGATGCCGTGCGGCACGACGATCGGCCCGATCACCGCGGCCCGGCACGGCATCAAGACCGTCGACATCGGCGTCGCGATCCTGTCCATGCACAGCGTGCGCGAGCTGTGCGGCGCGGACGACCCGTACCTGCTCGCCAACGCGCTGGTGGCGTTCCTGGAGGGCTGAGAGGACTGAGGGGCCGTGCCGGGGTGAGCGGAGGCTCGGCCGCCGAATGTCTGTGTGGCTGCGAAGGACCCGGGTACCCGGTGACTTCGTAGCCACTACAGCAGGGAGGCGGTCCTCATGGGCCTGGGCGGATGCATCATTCTGATCGCCGCGGGTGCCATCCTCACGTTCGCGACCGACTGGAAGATGGAGGGGGTCAACCTCACCGTCGCCGGAGTCATCATGATGCTCGTGGGACTCATCGGCGTCGCCGTCTTCACCAGCATCGCGCGCCGCAGGCGGGCCGTGGTGCCGCCGGTCGCCCCGACCGCGGTCGACCCCGACCCGCAGCGCCGCGGCTACTGACGCCGTCCGGCGCGTGATGTTCAGCGCGCGAGGGCGGGCGCGTGAGAGCGGGCGCGTGAGCGTCCGGCGCGTGAGGGCTGGCGCGTGAGGGCTGGCGCGTGATGTCCGGTCTGCGGCGCTTCGGGGTAGTCATGACGGCATGAGACTTCTCGTACGCGACCGCGTGTTCGGCATCGGCGACGACTACTGGATCGAGGACGACCGGGGCCGCAAGGTCTTCCTCGTCGACGGCAAGGCGATGCGCCTGCGCGACACCTTCGAGCTGAAGGACATGCAGGGCAGGGTCGTCATCGACATTCACGCCAAGATGCTCGCCCTCCGGGACACGATGGTCATCGGACGGGCGGGCGAGACGCTCGCCACGGTGAAGCGCAAGCGCCTGTCACTGCTGCGCAACCACTACCGCGTCGACCTGGTCGACGGCACCGAACTGGACGTCAGCGGCAAGATCCTCGACCGTGAGTTCGCCATCGAGTACGACGGCGAACTCCTCGCCGACATCTCCCGCCGCTGGTTCCGCGTCCGCGACACCTACGGCCTCCAGGTAGTACGCGAGGACGCCGACCCCGCGCTGCTGCTCGCCGTAACCGTCTGCGTGATCCGCCTGGCGGAGAAGGAGCGGGGGGACGAGGACTGAGGAGGGGTTGGCGGGGCCGAGGAGGGCTGCGGCGAAGCCGCACTCAAGGGACGCGGGGAACTGCGCGACCAGCCACGACGCCCCCGCGCCGGAAAAGAACACGGGCCCGGCACTAAACGGCCTAGGCACCGCACGCCTCAGCGCCGTACCGCCCCCCGCCCCAGCACCCGGTCCTTCAGCGCCGGAAACTGCTCCCGCGTCTCCACGACCCGCGAAGGATCGACGTCAACCGTAAGGACCTCCTCGCCCTCACCCGCCTCCGCAAGCACCGCCCCCCACGGATCAACGACAACGCTGTGCCCAGCCTGCGGCACGCCCCCGTGCGTCCCACCCGTCCCGCACGCCAGCACGTACACCTGGTCCTCGACAGCCCGCGCCCGCGCAAGCAGCGACCAGTGCTCCCGCCGCCGCGCCGGCCACCCCGCGGGCACCACGAACATCTCGGCGCCCGCGTCGACGAGCCCCCGGAAGAGCTCGGGAAAGCGCAGGTCGTAGCAGGTGGCGAGGCCGAGCGTGGTGTGGGGCGTGCGGACGGTCGTCAGCTCGGATCCTGCCGCCATCAGCACGGCCTCACCCTTGTCGAAGCCGAAGCGGTGGATCTTCCGGTACGAGGCGGCGAGCTCACCGTCGGGCGAGAAGACGAGCGAGGTGTTGAACAGAGACCCGTCGGACACGGCCCGCTCCGGAATCGACCCCGCGTGCAGCCACACCCCCGCGTCACGCGCCGCCCGTGCCATCGCCTCGTACGTCGGCCCTTCCAGGGGCTCCGCCTCGCTCGCGAACGAGTCGTACGCGAAGGCGCCCGTCGTCCACAGCTCGGGAAGAACGACCAGATCCGATCCCTCCCCGGCACTCACTTCCCGTACCAGCGAAGCGACGCGCCGCCTACGGGAATTGACCGGTTCGTCCTCGTCTACGGCGATCTGGATGAGGGAGGCGCGCACACTACCACCGTCCTGGCATTCGAGCCGTTGACACGGCCTACGATCGTCACACGAAAGCACTGCCGGGGTGCCTGCGGGCAGCGTAACTTAACGTCTCAGACACCCACCGCCCGCGTACAACCGCAAGGGGTCCCGTGAGTCTCCATCCCAGCCTGCAAACCTACGCCGATGCCTGGACGCATTCCGTGGAAGCGATATCCGAGCTGGTGTCGCCGCTCGCCGAGGGGGAGTGGAACCGGGCCACCCCCTGCCCGGGCTGGTCGGTGCGCGACATCGTCTCCCACGTCATAGGTCTTGAGTGCGAGATGCTGGGCGACCCGCGACCGATCCACACCCTGCCCCGCGACCTGTACCACGTACAGACGGAGGGTCAGCGGTACATGGAGGTGCAGGTCGACGTGCGGCGCCACCACACCGCGCCGGAGATGACCTCCGAGCTGGAGTACACGATCATCCGCCGGTCGCGGCAGCTGCGGAACGAGTCGCGGGACCCCTCGACGAAGATCCGCGGCCCGCTGGGCACCGAACACACGCTCGAACTGGCCACGCGGCTGCGGGCGTTCGACGTGTGGGTCCACGAACAGGACCTGCGTACGACGCTGCACGCGCCCGGGAACCTCGACTCCCCGGGGGCGTACGTCGCCCGGGACATGCTCCTCGTCGGGCTCGCGAAGGTCGTCGCGGACAAGGCGGGCGCGCCCCCGAACTCGGCGGTCGTCTTCGACGTGAGCGGCCCCGTCGAGTTCCTGCGCACGGTCCGCGTGGACGCCGAGGGCAAGGGCACCGTGGACAACGCGCCCTCGCTGGGCCCGCTCGCCACCCTCGCCCTCGACTGGGAGACGTACTTCAGGCTCGCGTGCGGCCGTGCGACGTACGCGTCCGTCGCGGACCGCATCAAGAGGGAGGGCGACCACGAACTGGCGGAGGCGATCCTGCGAAACTTCGCGGTGACGCCGTAGCCGAGCCGGGCCAACTTCAAGCCCGTCCGGCGATTGAGGACCGGGGGCCCGGGGGCAGAGCCTCCGAACCAACCTCAGCCCCGCCCCCCCCGCCCAGCCAGGCGCAGCCTCACGCAGGGACATGCACAGCCTCCACCCGGCTGGCAACGAACCGCTCCCGCTCCCTGCGCACCGCCCGCGACTTGAGCCGCAGAATCTGCCAGACCCCGAGCGCCTCCAGGACGAACACCGCGGAGAACGCCACGCGGTAGTTCTGACCGGTCGCGTCGAGCAGCACACCGATCGCGAGCAGCGTCGTCATGGAGGCGACGAAGCCGCCCATATTGGTGATGCCCGACGCCGTGCCCTGCCGCTCCGGCGGATTGGCGGGCCGCGCGAAGTCGAAGCCGATCATGGAGGCGGGCCCGCAGGCGCCGAGCACCACGCAGAGGACGACCAGCAGCCACATCGGGGCGTGGTTCCCGGGATGGGCGAGCGTGGCCGCCCAGGCCGTGGCCGTCGCCCCGATGGTGCCGAGCGCCAGCGGGAGCCGGGCCGCGTGGTGCCGGGCCACGATCTGCCCGTAGACGAGGCCGATGACCATGTTGGACAGGACGACGAGCGTGAGCAGCTCACCGGCGCTCGCCCGCGACAGGCCCTGCGCCTCGACGAGGAACGGCAGGCCCCACAGGAGCAGGAAGACCATCGCGGGGAACTGCGTGGTGAAGTGCACCCACAGCCCGAGCCGGGTGCCGGGCTCCTGCCAGGACAGGGTGATCTGCCGCCGTACGTGGGCCGCTCCGCTGTGCGTGGCCGGCTGCGGCTCGTGCCCCTCGGGGTGGTCCTTGAGGAACAGCGTCATCAGGACGAGGACGACGACACCGCAGAGCGCGCTGCCCGCGAAGGCCTGGGTCCAGCCGAGGGAGTGCAGCAGCCGGGCCAGGACGAGGGTCGAGACGAGGTTGCCCGCCATGCCGATGAGCCCGGCGAGCTGGGCGACCATCGGGCCGCGCCGCGCCGGGAACCAGCGGGTGCCGAGCCGCAGGACGCTGATGAAGGTCATCGCGTCACCGCAGCCGAGCAGGGCGCGCGAGACGAGCGCCGTCTCGTACGAGGGGGAGAAGGCGAAGCCGAGCTGTCCGACCGTGAAGAGGACGACCCCGATCGTCAGCACCTTCTTGGTGCCGAGCCGGTCGACCATCAGACCGACGGGTATCTGCATGCCCGCGTAGACGAGCAGTTGGAGTATGGAGAAGGTCGAAAGGGCGGACGCGTTGACGTGGAAGCGGTCCGCGGCGTCGAGTCCGGCGACGCCGAGGGACGTCCGGAAGACGACGGCGACGAAGTAGACGGCGACCCCGACCGACCAGACCAGCACGGCCTTGCGACCGCCAGGGGGATCACCGGGCAGCGCGACGGGGGCGGAACCCGCGGAACTCATCGGACGTCACCCCGGGCCAGGTTCTGGAACCAGCCGACGTGCCGGGTGACCACGGCGACCGCCGCTTCCGCGTCGCCGCGGCGCAGCGCGTCGAGGATCTCCTCGTGCTCGGCGAGGGTCTTCGCGATCCGGTCGGGGTGGGAGTGCAGCACGGCGACGCCCATCCGCAGCTGCCGGTCCCGCAGCTGGTCGTAGAGGCGCGCGAGGATCTCGTTCCCGCCGCTGCGCACGATCTCCGCGTGGAAGCACCGGTCGGTGACCGCGGCCGCCGCGAGGTCACCGGCGCCCGCCTGCTGCCGCTGCCGGTCAAGGAGCTCCTCAAGGCGGCCGATCAGGCCGGACGGCGCAGGCACCGCCTTGCGCACCGAGTGCGTCTCGACGAGCAGCCGCGTCTCGACGACGTCCGCGATCTCCTGCGCGGAGACGGGCAGCACGAGTGCGCCCTTCTTCGGGTAGAGCCGCAGCAACCCCTCCACCTCCAGCTTCAGGAGCGCCTCGCGCACCGGGGTGCGGGACACCCCCACGGCCTCGGCGAGCTCGCCCTCGGTGAGGAGCGTGCCGCCCTCGTAGCGGCGCTCCAGGACGGCCTGCTTCACGTGGGCGTAGACGCGTTCCGCGGCGGGCGGACGCTTGGCGGCGGGGAGCGGAGCGGCCGGAGCGACGGAAGGAGTGACAGGCGAGTCAGGCGAGGCAGGAGTGATGGGAGAGGCGGGAGCGGTGGCTGGCATGCGCACAGCATAGATACAACAGGTATACGACGGAATCCCCCGTCCATATGCCGGGCACCTCTACGGAATTAATGGGCTTTACGGCACATCCATCGGCCCCCCTCACTCGTCTACTGAGTGGGCGGCATCCTCATGCAGCCGCAGTCCAGGGGCATTTGGAGTATCCAACTTGAATACCGGCATTAAGGGCGTACGTCGCACATCGGCCGTTCTCGTCACCGCGAGCGCGATGCTGGCCGGCGGCGCCCTCACCACTACGGCCCACGCGGCCGCACCGCCGAAGCCGTCGATCGTCGCCAAGGGCGGCTTCGCGATGAACAACAGCACGGGGAAGAGCCTCTTCACCAAGGCCGCCGACACCCGGCGTTCCACCGGCTCGACGACAAAAATAATGACGGCGCGCGTCGTGCTCGGCCAGCGGAACCTGAACCTGGATTCCAAGGTGACGGTCCAGAAGGCCTACAGCGACTACATCGTCAGGAACGGCGCCTCGTCGGCGCGGCTCATCGTCGGCGACAAGGTCACCGTCCGTCAGCTCCTCTACGGTCTGATGCTGCCGTCCGGCTGTGACGCCGCGTACGCGCTCGCGGACAAGTTCGGCAAGGGTTCGTCCCGGGCCGCCCGCGTGAAGAACTTCATCGGCCAGATGAACACGACGGCCAAGAACCTGAACCTGAAGAACACCCACTTCGACTCGTTCGACGGCATCGGGAACGGCAGCAACTACTCGACGCCGCGCGACCTGACGAAACTCGCGAGCAACGCGCTGAAGTACTCGCAGTTCCGCTCGGTCGTGAAGACGAAGTCGACGAAGCAGAAGGTCACGACGAAGAACGGCGGCTACCGCTACATGTCGTGGTCCAACACGAACAACCTTCTCAGCTCCTACCGCGGCGCCATCGGCGTGAAGACGGGCTCCGGCCCCGAGGCGAAGTACTGCCTGGTCTTCGCGGCGACCCGCAACGGCAAGACGGTCGTCGGGACGGTCCTCACCTCGACGTCCGTGAACAACCGCACCGCGGACGCGAAGAAGCTGCTCGACTACGGCTTCAAGGTCGCCTGACGCCCAGCGGTTCTCCGCAGTCGCACGGGAAGGGGCCCGCCGCACTTTCGCGGCGGGCCCCTTCTTCATGCGCTGCGGGTACTACTGCGCCATGCGCTGCGGGTACCGCTACGCCCAGGTCAGCAACCGCTTCGGCCGCTCCAGGATCGCCGCCACATCGGCGAGCACCTTGGAGCCCAGCTCCCCGTCCACCAGGCGGTGGTCGAAGGACAGCGCGAGCGTCGTCACCTGGCGCGGCTTGACCTTGCCCTTGTGGACCCACGGCTGGAGCTTGATCGCGCCGACCGCGAGGATCGCGGACTCGCCGGGGTTGATGATCGGCGTGCCCGTGTCGACACCGAAGACGCCGACGTTCGTGATCGTGACCGTGCCGCCCTGCATGTCCCCGGGCGACGTCTTGCCCGACCTGGCCGTGGAGACCAACGCGCCGAGGGACTCGGCGAGTTCGGGCAGGGTCTTGGCGTGCGCGTCCTTGATGTTCGGCACGATCAGACCGCGCGGGGTGGCCGCGGCGATGCCCAGGTTCACATAGTGCTTCTGGACGATCTCCTGATTCGCCTCGTCCCAGGCGGCGTTGATGCCGGGGTTCCGCTTGATCGCCACGAGCAGGGCCTTGGAGATGAGCAGCAACGGATTGACCCGCAGCCCCTCGAACGCCTTGTCCTGCTTGAGCTCCTCGACCAGCTTCATCGTCCGCGTCACGTCGATCGTCACGAACTCCGTGACGTGCGGCGCCGTGAACGCCGATTCGACCATCGCCTGCGCGGTGACCTTGCGGACGCCCTTGACCGGGATACGGGTCTCGCGGGCATCCGTGCCCACCGCGGAAGCGGAGGCGGAGGCAGCGCCGGCCGTCGCCCCGGCCTCCGGGGCGGGCGCCCGCGTCACCTGCGGAGCGGGCGCGGAGACGGGCACCGAGGCGGGCTCGGCGGCCGGAGCCACCGCCGCGTGCACGTCCTCGCGGGTGATGATCCCGTCGGGCCCGGACGGGACGACCGCGGTCAGGTCGACGCCGAGGTCCTTGGCGAGCTTGCGGACGGGCGGCTTGGCCAGCGGGCGGGCGCCGTTCCCGTTCACCCGCACCTCCTGCGGGGCCGCCGGCTCGGGGGCCGCGACAGGGGCACCACCGGAGGCGGTGCCGGAGTCCGTGCCGGAGTCGGTGCCGGTGGATTTGCGGGCCCGCCGCTTCGTCGAGGCCTCGGACACCCCGTAACCCACGAGCACCGGCTGACGTCCGGCGGGCTCGGCCTCGGCGGCGGCCGCGGGCTCGACCGTCCCGCCCTGAGCCGTCACCGGTTCGGGCGCCGCCACAGGCCCCGCCCCGCCCGACACGTCGACCGCGATGATCACCTGGCCGACGTCGACCGTGGTGCCCTCGGGGAAGCGCAGCTCCCGTACGACACCGTTGAACGGGATGGGGAGCTCGACCGCGGCCTTGGCCGTCTCGACCTCGCACACGACCTGGCCGTCGGTGACCTCGTCACCGGGCTGTACGTACCACTTGAGGATCTCGGCCTCGGTGAGTCCCTCGCCCACGTCGGGCATCTTGAACTCGGCAAGAGCGGTGTCAGTCATCGTCGTCACGCCCTTTCCCTCAGTACGCCAGCGAGCGGTCGACGGTGTCGAGCACTCGGTCGAGGCCCGGCAGGTACTCCTCTTCCAGGCGCGCCGGCGGGTACGGCGCGTGATAGCCGCCGACCCGCAGCACGGGCGCCTCCAGGTGGTAGAAGCACCGCTCGGTGATGCGGGCCGCGATCTCCGCGCCCGTGCCCAGGAAGACCGGCGCCTCGTGAACGACGACGAGCCTGCGCGTCTTCTCCACCGAGGCCTGCACCGAGTCGAAGTCGATCGGCGACATCGAGCGCAGGTCGAGGACCTCCAGGGACTTGCCCTCCTCCTCGGCCGCCGCGGCCGCCTCCAGGCAGACCTTCACCATCGGGCCGTACGCGACGAGGGTGAGGTCGCTGCCCTCGCGGGCGACGACGGCCTTGTGCAGGGGGCCGGGGATCGCGTCCTTGTCGACCTCGCCCTTGTCCCAGTACCGCCGCTTCGGCTCGAAGAAGATCACCGGGTCGTCGCTCTGGATGGCCTGCTGCATCATCCAGTAGGCGTCCGCCGAGTTGGAGGGCGAGACCACCTTCAACCCCGGGACGTGCGCGAACAGCGTCTCGGGGGACTCGCTGTGGTGCTCGACGGCGCCGATGCCGCCGCCGTACGGAATGCGGATGACGACCGGCATCTTGACCTTGCCGAGCGCGCGGGCGTGCATCTTCGCGAGCTGCGTGACGATCTGGTCGTACGCGGGGAAGACGAAGCCGTCGAACTGGATCTCCACCACCGGGCGGTAGCCCCGCAGGGCGAGGCCGATGGCCGTGCCGACGATGCCGGACTCGGCGAGCGGGGTGTCGATGATCCGCTCTTCGCCGAAGTCCTTCTGGAGCCCGTCCGTCACGCGGAAGACGCCGCCGAGCTTGCCGACGTCCTCGCCCATGATGAGGACCTTGGGGTCGTTCTCCAGCGCCGTGCGCAGCGATTCGTTGATCGCCTTGGCGATGGGAAGCTTCTGGACAGCCATGGTTACTTGCCCTCCCCGCCCGCGGGCGCGTCCGCGAACGACGCCTGGTAGGCGGCGAACTGGGCGCGCTCCTCGTCCACGAGCGCGTGCCCGTCCGCGTAGACATTCTCGAAGATCGCCATCAGATCCGGATCCGGCATCGCCCGCACCACCTCTCGCACTCGCTTGCCCAACGCTTCGCTCTCGTCGTCGAGTTCCGCGAAAAATCCCTCATCCGCGTGACCTTCGGACTCCAGGTAGGCCCGCAGCCGCAGAATCGGGTCCTTGACTTCCCAGGCCTCCCGCTCCTCGTCCCTGCGGTACTTGGTCGGGTCGTCGGAGGTGGTGTGCGCGCCCATGCGGTAGGTGAACGCCTCGATCAGCGCGGGGCCCTCGCCCGCGCGGGCCCGCTCCAGGGCCCACTTGGTGACGGCGAGCACGGCGAGCACGTCGTTGCCGTCGACCCGCACACCGGGGAAGCCGAAGCCCTGCGCGCGCTGGTAGAGCGGCACCCGGGTCTGCTTCTCGGTGGGCTCGGAGATCGCCCACTGGTTGTTCTGGCAGAAGAACACGACCGGGGAGTTGTAGACCGCGGAGAACGTGAACGCCTCGGCCACGTCGCCCTGGCTGGAGGCGCCGTCCCCGAAGTACGCGATCACGGCCGAGTCGGCACCGTCCTTGGCGACGCCCATGGCGTAGCCGGTGGCGTGCAGCGTCTGCGAGCCGATGACGATCGTGTAGAGGTGGAAGTTGTTGCTGTTCGGGTCCCAGCCGCCGTTGTTCACGCCGCGGAACATGCCGAGCAGGTTGGTCGGGTCCACGCCGCGGCACCAGGCCACGCCGTGCTCGCGGTACGTGGGGAACACGTAGTCGTCGTCCCGGGTGGCCCGGCCCGAGCCGATCTGGGCGGCCTCCTGGCCGAGCAGCGAGGCCCACAGGCCCAGCTCGCCCTGGCGCTGCAGGGCGGTGGCCTCGGCGTCGAATCGCCGGGTGAGGACCATGTCGCGGTACAGGCCGCGCAGTTCCTCGGCGGTGATGTCGGCGACGTACGAGTCGTACACCGCGTTCTCGACCCGCTGGCCCTCGGGGGTCAGCAGCTGTACGAGCTCGGGCTCCGTGCTCTTCTGCGGCGCGGCCTTCTTGGCGCTCGCGCGCTTGCCGCCGCCCGTACTGCTACGGCGCGGTTTGCGCGCGGCGGTGCTCTCCACGGTCACGTGTGCTCCTCCGTCGGTCCGGCCCCCCAGGGTTACCGGGTTGGCCAGTGCGGCTCGCCTGGTCCGTGCCCGCGCACGGGGTGGGTGCGACTCAGCCGGGAAACAGGCGTGACAGGTGCCCCGGCAAGCGCCCTGCACAAAGCACGTTACCCAGTGCTTCCCATTTCTGTGAAACCCCATCTGACCTGCGAATTTGCTTGGATTACCAAGTATCTGACTGCTTGGATTTCCGAGTAAACCGAGAAAATCGGGAACACTTCCTGGTCACAGCACTGATCACAGCCTGGCAGGGGGCCGGAACACCGGCACGTTATCCCGGGTACCCCGGCGACGGGAAGGGTTCCGCCCGGGCACGGAAAGAGATCGTGTGTGAGACTGGGCCCGTGCGCGAAGACGGAAAAATTACGGTATTTCTCCTCGACGATCATGAAGTGGTCCGGCGGGGGGTCCATGAGCTGCTGTCCGTGGAGGCCGACATCGAGGTCGTCGGCGAGGCCGGAACCGCGGCGGACGCCCTGGTCAGGATCCCCGCGACCCGGCCGGACGTGGCCGTGCTCGACGTACGCCTGCCGGACGGCAGCGGCGTCGAGGTGTGCCGCGAGATCCGCTCGCAGAACGAGGACATCAAGTGCCTGATGCTCACCTCGTTCGCCGACGACGAGGCCCTCTTCGACGCGATCATGGCCGGTGCCTCCGGTTATGTCCTCAAGGCCATCCGCGGCAATGAGCTGCTCACCGCCGTGCGGGACGTCGCCGCGGGCAAGTCCCTGCTCGACCCCGTCGCCACGGCCCGCGTCCTGGAGCGGCTGCGCGACGGCAACAACGCCAAGGGTGACGACCGCCTGGCCGGCCTCACCGAGCAGGAGCGGAAGATCCTCGACCTGATCGGCGAGGGCCTGACCAACCGCGTGATCGGCGAGCGGCTGCACCTCGCCGAGAAGACGATCAAGAACTACGTCTCCAGCCTGCTGTCCAAGCTGGGCATGGAGCGGCGCTCGCAGGCGGCGGCGTACGTGGCCCGCATGCAGGCGGAGAGGCACTGAGGGACTTACGTCCCTGGTTGATGGGGCGGGATCCCCTTTTCGGACACCCCGCCGATGAACCAGGGTGGGTGGTATGCCCACCGACGACCAGCTCGCCTTCGAACTGCTCAGCCGCACCGACTACGGCCGGGTGGCGACCAGCATGCGCGCGCTGCCCTTCCTCGCGGCGTCCCGGCACATCGTCGTGGACGGCGCGATCCTGCTGCGCATGCACAAGGGGTACGGCTACCACCAGGCGTGCGTCGGCAGCGTCGTCGCGTACGGCGCGGACAACCTCAATGTCACGAGCGTGCGCGACGTCCGGTGGACCGTCCAGTGCGTCGGCCTCTGCGAGGCGGTGGAGCCGAGCACCGCGGAGCTCGCGCTCTTCGGGCCAGGCCCCCGCTTCGTGGACGGCGACCTGTTCGACCCGGTCTACCTGCGCATTCAGCCGCAGTTCAGCACGGTGCACACCCTGCGGGCGGGCGAGGACCGGACCGGCCACGACCTTCTGCTGCAGTACATGCACTAACCGCTGAGGATGCGGTATTGCGGTATTGCGGTATGCGGTATGCGGTATGCGGTATGCGGTATACAGAAGCGAAGACAGAAAGGCCCCCGCCGCAGCGGGGGCCTTTCTCATGCACGCCTCAGAGCTTCACGTCTCAGAGCCCGTTCTCACCGTCACCGGCACCGCCGTCACCCGCGCCGCCGTTGCCCTCGCCCGGGTCCGTCGGGTCACTCGTGGGGTCCGGCGGGTCCTGGGTGGGCGTAGTCGGGTCGGTGGTGGGATCCGTGGTCGGGTCCGTGGTCGGCGTCGTCGGGTCGTTCGTCGGCCGGGTCGGGTTGTTCGTCGGGTAGTTCGGCTTGGACGTCTGATTCTGCGGCGGGTCGTAGTCCGTCGCGCCACCGGTGTCCGTACCCGGGTCCGTCTCGTCGTCCGTCGTCTCGTCGTCCGTGCTCTTGGTCGGTTCCTTGGACTGCGAGTGCTTCGGCGTGGGCGACTTCGTCGGGTCCTTGTGGTCCTTCTTGTCGGCCGCGCTCAGTGCGAACGCGACACCCACCGCGATGGCGATGATCGCGAGCACGGCGATGATCCACATCCGGCCGCGGCCGGACTTGCCGCCCTGGGGCCCGCCGTCGAAGCCTCCGTCGTCGCCCCCGTGCTGACGCAGCATGGGGCTCGGGATCTGCGCGGTCCCCGAGTCCGGGTGCGCCATCGCGGTCGTGCCGGCGACGCCCATGGCCGAGGTGCCGCCACCCTCGTGCAGCGCGACGGGACCGGTGTTCCAGGTGCCCGTGTGGCTGCCCTGCTCGTGCAGCATCTGCAGCCCGTACTGGACGAGGCCGCGCATCTCCTCCGCCGTCTGGAACCGGTCGTCCGGGTCCTTGGCGAGGGAACGCATGACGAGCCCGTCCAGTTCCGGCGGGGCCGCGTCCGACACCTCGGAGGGCGGCACCGCCTGGTCCTGGACGTGCTGGTAGACGACGGAGAGCGGCGTCTCACCGGTGAACGGGGGCCGCAGCGCGAGCAGTTCGTAGAGCAGACAGCCGGTCGCGTACAGGTCGGAGCGGTGGTCGACGGCCTTGCCGAGCGCCTGCTCGGGCGAGAGGTACTGGGGCGTGCCCATGACCATGCCGGTCTGCGTCATCGTCGACTGCGCGCCGTGCAGGGCGCGCGCGATGCCGAAGTCCATCACCTTCACCGCGCCGGTGTTGGTGATGATCACGTTCGCGGGCTTGATGTCGCGGTGCACGATGCCGTGCTGGTGCGAATAGGCCAGGGCCTCGAGTACGCCCGAGACGATGATCAGGGCCTGCTCCGGACCCGGCGCCTCCGCGTTGAGCAGCAGATCGCGGATCGTCCGGCCCTCGACGATCTCCATGACGATGTACGGGACCACGCTCGGCCCGACGACGTCTTCACCGGAGTCGTACACCGCGACCACAGCGTGGTGGTTGAGGCCCGCGACGGACTGTGCCTCGCGCGTGAAACGGGCCTTGGAGACCGGGTCCTCTGCGAGGTCGGACCGGAGCAGCTTGACGGCGACGGTGCGGCCGAGACGTACGTCCTCGGCTGCGAACACCTCGGCCATGCCGCCCCGGCCGAGTCTGTGGGTCAGCCGGTAGCGGCCGTCGCCGACCAGCCCGCCGTTACCCCACAATTCGGGCGCGTCTGACATACCGCCGCCAGTCGCCTCGGGGTCGGACGGGCCCTGAGCGCGCTGCGTCTGTGCCATCAGTCCTCGCCGTCGTTTCTGGTCGTGGTACTTGGTGCTGAGTACGTCGCGGTACGGGGTACTCCGACGGGCCACGCTACAGCCTTCGGGCCACCCGCCGGTTCGAGGTGGACCGCACATCAAAGCCTTCACCGGGTGCCACGCGCAAACTTGTAACGCTTCCGAGACGCTTCTTGCGCGTACGGTCACGGAACGGGCACCGAGCTTGACGCGTCATCGTCCTCGGGCAGACTTGGCCTGGAATAAGCGGTAAATCGATCACCAGCCGCGGAGCCGTCCGGCAACCGCGCCGATGGGGGACGCACGAGATGAGCAGCCAGGACGGCGCACAGGGGCGGTATGCGGGGCGTTCGCTGGCCGGTGGCCGCTACCAACTGCGTGATCTGCTCGGCGAGGGCGGCATGGCGTCGGTGCACCTCGCCTATGACACCGTGCTCGACCGCCAGGTCGCCATCAAGACACTGCACACCGAGCTCGGCCGCGAACAGTCCTTCCGCGAACGCTTCCGCCGCGAGGCCCAGTCGGTGGCGAAGCTCACGCACACGAACATCGTGTCGGTCTTCGACACCGGCGAGGACACGCTGTCCGACGGCGACTCCGCCGCGGGCGACGGCGCTCCGATGCCGTACATCGTCATGGAGTACGTCGAGGGCAAGCCGCTCGGCTCCGTGCTCGACGCGTCCGTCGCCCAGTTCGGCGCGATGCCGACCGACCAGGCGCTGAAGATCACCGCCGATGTGCTCGCGGCCCTGGAGATCAGCCACGAGATGGGCCTGGTCCACCGCGACATCAAGCCGGGCAACGTCATGATGACCAAGCGCAACGTCGTCAAGGTCATGGACTTCGGCATCGCCCGCGCCATGCAGTCCGGCGTCACCTCCATGACCCAGACCGGCATGGTCGTCGGCACCCCGCAGTACCTCTCCCCGGAGCAGGCCCTCGGCCGCGGTGTCGACGCGCGCTCGGACCTCTACTCCGTCGGCATCATGCTCTTCCAGCTGGTCACCGGGCGGCTGCCCTTCGAGGCGGACTCGCCGCTCGCCATCGCGTACGCGCACGTCCAGGAGGAGCCGGTCGCTCCCTCCTCGATCAACCGCTCCCTGCCGCCCGCGGTGGACGCGATCGTCGCCCGCGCGCTCAAGAAGAACCCGAACGAGCGTTTCCCGACCGCCGACGCCATGCGCGACGAATGCCTGCGCGTCGCCCAGTCCCTCCAGGCGGCGGCCCCCAGCATCGTGCCGGGCGCGCAGACCTCGAGCGGCGCGGGCGTGGGCTCGGCGGTCTTCCCGCCGGTCGACACGTCGCTGCCGCAGAGCGGCCAGGTGCAGACCCCGTACCAGCCGGGTCCGTACGGCCCGTCCACCCCGGCCCCTGCCCCCACTCCCGGCTACGGCTACCCGCAGCAGAGCGGCTACCGGACGCCGCCGCCCGTCAACGCGTACGCGCCGCAGCAGGGCGCGCAGACCCCGCCGCCGTACAACCTCTCGCCGCAGCCGGCGACGTCCGCCTCGGTCGGGGCGGGCGGCACCGGCGGCGGCAAGCGTCGGAACATGCCGGTGATCGTCGGCTCGATCGTCGTCGCCCTGCTCGCCATCGGCGGCCTGATCACCGCCCTGTCGCTCAACAGCGACGACGGCGATGGCGGCAAGGAGGCCGGCGGCGACAAGTCGAAGCAGCCGGTCGCCGGGCACAAGGGGCCCGACCGCAACATGACGATGGAGACCGACGAGTGCACCGACCCTGAAGAGGGTTACAACGACGAGAACAAGATCAAGGTCCCTGACTTCACCTTCAAGGACTGGCGCTCGGTCCTGTCCTGCCTCCAGGCGGCCGGCTGGAGCTACGACAAGCGCAAGATCAACGAGAACGCGTACGGCGAGGACACCGTGATGCGGCAGAACCCGAAGGAAGGCACGGAGGTCGACCCGAAGACGCTGGATCTTCAGTTCGACATCTCCACGGGCAACCCCTCATAGCGGGAGCGGTCCTCTTCCTAGCGGGAGCGGTCCTCTTCCTGCTGCTACGCCGAGGGGCTCGGTACGCGCGATGCGTACCGAGCCCCTCGGCATAGCCGTATCCGCCCCTCCTAGAGGTAGGGGCCTCCGGAGCGTCCTGCGATGCCGCCGGTCTCGTCGTCATCGTCGCCGCCGCCCACGCCGGGCGGCAGCGCCCGCCGCATCGACTCCAGCTGGGCCCGCGCCGCCATCTGCTGCGCGAACAGCGTCGTCTGGATCCCGTGGAAGAGGCCTTCGAGCCAGCCGACCAACTGGGCCTGCGCGATGCGCAGTTCCGCGTCGCTGGGCGTCGACTCGTCCGTGAAGGGAAGGGAGAGCCGCTCCAGCTCCTCGACGAGCTCGGGGGCGAGGCCATCCTCGAGCTCCTTGACGGAGCTGGCGTGGATCTCCTTGAGGCGCACCCGGCTCGCCTCGTCGAGAGGAGCCGCCCGCACCTCCTCGAGCAGCTGCTTGATCATGCTGCCGATGCGCATGACCTTGGCCGGCTGTTCGACCATCTCCGTCACCGGAACCTCGCGGGATTCGTCGTCTCCGCCGCCACCGAGAGCCATTCCGTCCTGGCCCACGACCAGGACATGGGGGCTCTCCGGCGACCGTTCGTTCCTCGGCATCTCCATGCCGCCATTCTCGCGCACCGGTACATCACACGTCGGTAGTGCCCCCATTCCCGGCTGATCCACCCTCAGCCGCGGCGCAACCGCCAACCGAGGAAGCCGAGACCGAGGCCGATGAGGAGCAGGCCGCCGCCGAGGGGCAGGACGTGCAGGTTGGGCAGGACGGGGCCGGCGGGCGGGCGCTCCGGGGGAACGGCCTGGGTGTCCTGATGCCGCTCGACCGAGACCGGCTCCGGTTGCCGAGGAGGCGGGGCGAAGGGCAACGGCGACAGGTCGGGAACGCCCGGCCGCGCCTGCCCCGGCCGCTCACGCCCCTCCCCGGCACGGCTCCCCGCACGAGAGGTCTCGTCGACGGTGGTCACGGTCCGCCCGGGTGGCCGTCCGTCGGCCGCGTACGCCACGAGCCCGGACCCGACCGTACCGAGTACGGCGAGCAGCACCCCCACGACCAGGACCAGGGCCAGAACCAGGCGCCGCCCCACCCACAACCCATCCATCGCGCCGACCCTCCCGCCACCGGGTAACAAGATCAAACCCGCTCACACACCATGCTCAATCGTCACACAGCGCCACAACCCCGGCATCCGGAACCGCCACGAGGGCCCAGGGGCACGAGGAACTGCGCGCCAAGCCCCCGCCGAACCGGCACCCAAAAACAAGACCCCAGCCACCCCAGGGGCGCGGGGAACTGCGCGACAAACCCCCACCGACCCCGCACCCAAAAACAAGACCCCAGCGACCCCAGGGGCGCGAGGAACTGCGCGACAAACCCCCACCGGACCGGCACCGGAAAACGAGCCCCCAGCCCGCCTCAGGGGCGCGGGGAACTGCGCGACAAACCCCCACCGGACCGGCACCCGAAAACGAGCCCCCGGCCCACCTCAGGGGCGCGGGGAACTGCGCAACAAGCCCCCACCAGCCCCGCACCCAAAATCGAAACACCCACCCACAAACAAGGGGCGCGGGGAACTGCGCAAAAGCACAGCCACCCGCACCCCACCCCCGCTACCCCAGCCCGCGCCCCCGCTACCGGGTCAAAACCACCTTCCCAATATGCCCACTCTCCTCAAGCACCCGATGCGCCACCCCCGCATCCCGCATCCCCACAGTCCGATCCACAATCGGCCGCACATGCCCCCCACCGATCAACGGCCACACATGCTCCCGGACAGCCGCGACGATCGCCGCCTTCTCCGCCCCCGGCCGCCCCCGCAGCGACGTAGCCGTGACAGCCGCCCGCTTGTTGAGCAGCGCGCCGATGTTCAGCTCACCCTTCGCCCCGCCCTGCATACCGATGATCGCGAGCCGCCCGTTGACCGCGAGGGCCCGCACGTTCCGGTCCAGGTACTTCGCCCCCATGTTGTCGAGGATGACGTCCGCACCGGCCCCGCCCGTGGCCCGCTCGATCTCCTCGACGAAGTCCTGCTCGCGGTAGTTGATGAGGATGTCCGCCCCCAGCTCACGGCAGAACGCCAGCTTCTCCTCGCTGCCCGCCGTGACGGCGACCTTCGCACCGACCGCCTTGGCCAGCTGGATCGCCATGGTGCCGATGCCGCTCGACCCACCGTGCGCCAGCAGCGTCTCGCCGGGCCGCAGGTGGGAGATCATGAAGACGTTGGACCACACGGTCGAGGTCACCTCGGGCAGCGCGGCCGCCGTGACGAGGTCGACGCCTTCGGGCACGGGCAGCAGCTGACCGGCCGGCACGACGACCTGCTCCGCGTAACCGCCACCGGAGAGCAGCGCGCACACCTCGTCCCCGACCGCCCAGCCGGAGACGCCGGGGCCGAGTGCGGAGATCCGTCCGGCGCACTCCAGGCCGGGGTAGGCGGAGGCACCGGGCGGCGGGTTGTAGAAGCCCTGCCGTTGCAGCAGGTCGGCGCGGTTCACGGCGCTGGCCACCACATCGACGAGCACCTCGCCCTCGCCGGGCACGGGATCGGGGACCTCGGCCCATACGAGCGCTTCAGGGCCGCCGGGTTCGGGGATCGTGATCGCATACATGCTGGCGAGGCTACTCGCGTCACGGGATTCGCACCGGTTACCACCCACCCGATACGCCGCACCGCCCCCGCCCGACACCACGGGCCCCCGGCCCACTGCGCACAGCCCGCTCCCCGAACCCCGTACCGCGCTCGCCGCTTCCCGCTGCTCACCCGCGCCGGGGCCCCGCCTTAGCTGGGCCACCTCAGCCGGGCCGCCTCAGCCGGGCCGCAACGGCTTCACATCGGGTGCGACAGCCGTCCCCGGCGAGGCCCGGACGATCGTGATCAGCCGGTCCGTCAACTGCAGCTTCCCGACCGCCGGATCGTCGTACCCGAGCACCCGATGCCCGCGTACGACACTCACGACCAGGTCGTCCGTCTCCCGTACCCCGAGCCCCACCTCGGCCTTTATCACCGGCCGTTCGACGAGATCGAGCCCGCTGCCCTGTTGGATCAGGTCCTCCATCACCATGCCCGCACTCGGGCTGAGCACGGAGAGACCGAGCAGACGGCCCGCCGCGCTGGCGCTGGTGATGACCGCGTCGGCGCCGGACTGGCGGAGCAACGGCGCGTTCTCCTCCTCGCGCACCGCCGCCACGATCTTCGCCCCACGGTTCAACTGCCGTGCGGTGAGGGCGACAAGGACCGCCGTGTCGTCTCGTTGCGTCGCGATGATGATCTGCCGCGCCCGCTGCACCTCGGCGCGGAGCAGCACATCGCTGCGCGTCGCGTCGCCGATGACGCCCGCGAAACCCTCGGCCGTGGCGGCGTCGATGACCTTCGCGCTCGGGTCGACGACGACGATCTGCTCCGGCTTCAGACCGGTGGCGCAGACGGTCTGGATCGCGGAACGGCCCTTGGTGCCGAATCCGACGACGACGGTATGTTCACGCAAGTTGGACCTCCAGCGGGACAGACGCCACTCCTCGCGCGTCCGTTCCGTGAGCACTTCGAGAGTGGTGCCGACCAGAATGATCAGGAAGAGCACGCGCAGCGGCGTGACCATGAGGATGTTGGTGAGCCGGGCGCTGTCGCTGTACGGGACGATGTCGCCGTAGCCGGTGGTGGAGAGCGTGACCGTCGCGTAGTAGGCGGAGTCGAGGAAGTCGACGCGGCTGTCCGAGTTGTCGTGGTAGCCGCTGCGGTCGATCCAGACGATGAACGTCGTCAGGGCGAGGACCAGCAACGCCATCGCCAGACGGCGGGTGACCTGGCGCAACGGACGCTCGACCTTACGCCGGGGCAGCGCGATCCGGTGCGTCGTGTGCTGCTCTTCGGGGTGACGCGCGATCGCGTCATGCCCGGGAAGTTTCACGTGAAACGCTCCTCGCCGTCAGCGCCCTCAGCGCCGTCCGCCCCGGCTCCGCCGACCGGGCCCGGACCACCGTACGGGCCCGCCCCCGTCCCCACGTCCGGCACCGCCCACGGCAGGTCGAGGATCTCCACTTCCTGCCTCTCCCGCGCCCCGCCCGGTGGCACGACCGCGAGCCCGTCGGCCGCCGCGATGCCGCGCAGCATCGCCGGGCCATTGAAGCGCAACGGCACGGCCCGGTCGGCGCGCAGGGTGACGGGGACGAGGCGGGTGTCGTGCGGGTGGCCCTGTACTGCGTCGCGCAGGGGAGCGGTGTACGTGGAGGGCCCGCCGCAGCCGGACGCGCGCCCGGAGAGCGTACGCAGCAGGGGTTCGGCCAGCGTCAGAAGACCGGAGACGGCGGCGAGCGGATTGCCGGGCAGGCCGACGAGGTGCTGTCCGGGGCGGATGCGGGCAAGCAGCATGGGGTGGCCGGGGCGCACGGCGACGCCGTCCACGAGCAGTTCGGCGCCGATCAGCGCGAGGGTGGGGTGGACGTGGTCGACGGGACCGGACGCGGTGCCGCCCGTCGTGACGATCAGGTCGGCGGTGGACGTGGTGACGGCCTCGCGGAGGGCCTCGGCGTCGTCCCCGAGGCGCCGGACGGCGGTCACGTCGGCGCCCAGCGCGTGCAGCCAGGGCGGCAGCATCGGGCCGAGCGCGTCCCGGATGAGGCCCTCGCCGGGGAGCCCCTCGGCCAGCAACTCGTCGCCTAGGACGAGGACTTCGGCGCGGGGCCTGCGGACCACCGGCAACGTGTCGTACCCGGCGGCCGCGGCCAGCCCGAGCACGGCGGGGGTCACCAGGGATCCCGCGGGCAGGAGGTGGTCGCCGGAGCGGCACTCCTGGCCGCGCGGGCGGATGTCCTGGCCGGTGACCACCTCGCGCCGCGCGTGCAGCCTTCCCTTGTCGTCGATGACGCCGTGCTCGCTGCGCAGCACGGCGGTGGCGTCCTGAGGGATGCGCGCGCCGGTCGCGATGCGCACCGCCTCCCCGTCGCGGAGCGCGTCCGGGCGGCCGTATCCTGCGAGGACCTTGTCGGCGCGTACGTCCCAGGGGCCGGGTCCCGCGACGGCCCAGCCGTCCATCGCCGAGGTGTCGAAGGACGGCAGATCGGTGAGGGCGGTGAGCGGCGCGGCGAGGATCAGGCCGAGGGCCCGGTCGAGGGGGGCCGGGGCGGGCTCGGCCTTCGGCTGCGGAGCGGCCCGCTCCGCTCGGGCGCGGGCGGCGGGCCAGGGCGTGATGTCCCGGTGCTTGCCGTCCTCCGGCTCGGCGCCGGTGGCTGCGGGGCCGACTGCGTCGGGGCCCTGGGAGGCGGGCTTGGGGGCGGACGACGACGCGGACGATGACGCGGACGCGGACGATGACGCGGACGGCGAGGTGGCTGAGGACGCGGCTGAGGGTGAGGACCCGGGTGAGGACGCGGGCGTGGCGGCGGGCCGGGCGGCCGGGTCGGTCACCGGTGCCGGCCGGGGCACGGCCTCACGGCTGTCACGGTCTCCGTTCACCAGAGCGATCGCCTCGTCGAGCTCGGCGTCCGACGCGGGTTGCCCGGTCATCCGGCGTCCGGCCGTGAGCCGGGCACGGCACCGGGCTTCTCGCCCCGCGCAAGCCCGTGTCCGGGCGCGGCGTCCGACTTCTCCGACCTCTCACCCTGTGCGAGGCCCTGCTCCGACGCGGCACCGGGCTCCTCACTTCGCCCCGGATCCGGCTCAGGCGCCGCCACCGGCACCTCGTCCTGTTGATCCTCGTCCGCCCACCGGGCGGCAAGTGCCGCCGCCTTGCGTGTCGCCTCGGCCACCGCCCCGGTGCCGTCGGCCGTTCCGCCCCGCGCGGCGGCCTGCGCCGCCGCGTATCCGACGAGGAACGTGGTCAGCGGTGCGGCGGGCCTGGCCACGCCGTGCGCGGCGTCGCGGGCGAGATCGAGGAGGGCGCCGGTGTCGACATCGAGGTCGATGCCCAGCTCGTCCTTGACTGCGGAGATCCATTCATCCAACACGTTGCCATGCTCCCTGATACGGGCTCGGGCGGTGGCGATGTCGTCCCAGGTGTCGCAGTCGAATGCCGCGACGGGGTCGGCGACCCTCGCGAGGTCGAGCCGCGCGGTGAGCACCCGCAACGGCGTCCCGGCGAGCCCGCCGCCGGCGACCGCGGCGATCTCCCGGCACAGCGCGTCCCGCCGGTAGGCAGCGACGAGCGGCTGGTCCCGGCCGCCGGGATCGGTGAGGACCGCCCCGTCCGCGCCGCTCCCGCGCAGGGCGGCGAGCAGGCGGCGTACGGTCTGCCCGCCCAGGAACGGCAGGTCGGCCGAGAGCACCACCACCCGCTCCGCGGCCGTGTGGCGGAGCCCCGCGTCGAGCGCGGCCAGCGGCCCGCCGCCCGCGGGCTCCTCGCGCGCCCACACCACGGGGGACGCGGTCGGCCTCGGCTCGGCCACCACGACAGTGGTCCCCGCGCCGGAGCAGGCCGCGAGGACCCGGTCGAGCAGCGTCCGGCCGCCGACCCGCACCCCCGGCTTGTCCGCGCCGCCGAGCCGCCGGGCGCCGCCGCCGGCGAGTACGACGGCGTCGTACGGCGGCGCGGCGGGCTCGCGCGAGCCGCCCTCGTTCGTGGTCACCCACTGAGTATGGGCGTACCAAGGATCATTGCCACCCCTGTACGGGGCCTTACCGGCAAGGGACGTGCGTCACTCGCGTACGCCCCTGCCCCTCACACCGACCGCAGCAGCACCGCCGGCTGTTCGACGCAGTCCGCCACGTAGCGCAGGAAGCCGCCCGCGGTACCGCCGTCGCACACCCGGTGGTCGAAGGTGAGCGACAACTGCACCACGTGTCGCACCGCCAATTCCCCCTGGTGCACCCACGGCTTGGGGATGATGCGGCCCACGCCGAGCATGGCCGCCTCGGGGTGGTTGATGATCGGCGTGGAACCGTCGACTCCGAACACCCCGTAGTTGTTGAGGGTGAAGGTCCCGCCGGTGAGCTCCCCCGGCGTGAGCGTCCCCGCCCGCGCCGACTCCGTGAGCCGGATCAGCTCCGCGTTGATCGAGTCGGTCGTACGGGTCTGGGCGTGCCGCACCACCGGAACGACCAGGCCCCGGTCGGTCTGCGCGGCGAAGCCGAGGTGGATGTCGGAGAACTGCCGCACCTCGCGCGCTTCCATGTCCACGGAGGAGTTGAGCATCGGGAAGCGGGTCAGTGCGGCCACGCTGATGCGGGCGAGCAGCGCGAGCAGCGACACCTTGGGGGCGCCGGTGCCGTCCCGCTCCGTGGTCGCGGCGTTCATGGCCTTGCGGGCCGCGAGGAGCTCGGTCGCGTCGGCGTCGACCCAGCAGGTGGCTTCCGGTATCTCGCGTCGGCTGCGGGACATCTTGTCCGCGACCAGGCCCCGGATGCCGGTCAGCGCGTGCCGGGACTCGGCACCGGCGCTCCGTGGCTCCTGCCCCGCCGCCACCTGGTGACGCGCCTCGGCCCGCCCCGCCTGAGCCCCCGCTCCGGCGCCCGCCTCGGCCGGCGTGCCGCCCGCCCGGCTCGCGCTGAGGGCCGCGTCGACGTCCGCGCGCGTGATGAGCCCGTCCGGTCCTGAGCCCGCGAGGGCGCGCAGATCCACGCCGTTCTCGCGGGCCAGCCTGCGTACGAGAGGGGAGATGACCGGTATGGGGCCGTCCCCGCGCGCGGGGGACGCGACCGGTTCCTGTGCCGCGGGCAGCGGCGCGGTCTCCTGCGGCACAGGGCGCGCGGGCCGCACCCTTCGGCGGCGTGCCGGGGCCGCCGCCGTGCCGTACCCCACGAGGACGTTCCCGGAGGACTCCTCCGCGGCCGTCTGCAGGGCACGCTCCGCGGGCTCCTCGGGGGCCCTCGACCCGATGGGGCCCACCTCGGCGCCCGCCCCCTCCGGGGCGCTCACGGCGACCGTCAACAGCGGCGCCCCCACCGGCAGTTCCGTGCCCTCCTCGCCGAAGCGTGCCGTCACCACGCCCCCGTAGGGACACGGCACCTCGACCATCGCCTTGGCCGTCTCGACCTCGACGACCGGCTGGTCCACTGCCACGACGTCGCCGACCTCGACGAGCCAGCGGACGACCTCCGCCTCCGTCAGCCCTTCCCCGAGGTCCGGCAGCTTGAATTCCAGGCTGTTCACATCAAAAGCAGGGGCCATCTCAGCTCTCCGCCTCCCACTGCAGCCGCGCGACCGCGTCCAGGATCCGGTCGACGCCCGGAAGGTGGTGCTTCTCCAGCATTGGCGGCGGATACGGGATGTCGAAGCCCGCGACCCGCAGCACCGGCGCCTCCAGGTGGTGGAAGCACCGCTCGGTGACCCGCGCGGCGATCTCGCCGCCCGGCCCGCCGAAGCCGCCCGACTCGTGCACGACGACCGCCCGGCCCGTCCGCCGCACGGAGGCGGCGACCGTCTCGTCGTCGAAGGGCACCAGCGAGCGCAGATCGACCACTTCGAGGTCCCATCCCTCGGCCCGCGCGGCCTCGGCGGCCTCCAGGCAGACGGGCACGGACGGGCCGTACGTGATGAGCGTGGCGCTGCGTCCGGGGCGCCTGACCACAGCGCGGCCTATCGGCTCGACGCTCTGCGGGGCGTCCGGATTCCAGTCGGCCTTCGACCAGTACAGGCGCTTCGGCTCCAGGAAGACGACCGGGTCGTCGGAGGCGATGGAGGCGCGCAGCAGCCCGTAGGCGTCGGCGACCGTGGCGGGCGTGACGACATGGAGCCCCGGCGTCGCCATGTAGTACGCCTCGGAGGAGTCGCTGTGGTGCTCGACGCCGCCGATGCCGCCGCCGTAGGGCACGCGGACGGTGATGGGCAGCGGCATCGCGCCCCGGGTGCGGTTCCGCATCCGGGCGACGTGCGAGATCAGCTGCTCGAAGGCGGGGTAGGCGAATGCGTCGAACTGCATCTCGACGACGGGCCGCAGACCGTACATCGCCATGCCGACCGCCGACCCGAGGATGCCCGCCTCGGCCAGGGGGGTATCCGTGCAGCGGTCCTCGCCGAATTCGGCGGCGAGCCCGTCGGTGATCCGGAAGACCCCGCCGAGCGCCCCGACGTCCTCTCCGAGGACGTGCACGGCAGGGTCCTCGGCCATGGAGTCCCGCAGCGCGCGGCCGAGCGCCTGCGCCATGGTGGCCGGTTTGGTGACCGGTTTCGCCGCGACCGTGGTCATCGCGTCTCCTCCCCGGCCTCTTCGCCGGCCGCTTCCAGCTCGGCACGCAACTGGGCCGCCTGCTCCCGCAGTTGCGTGGTCTGCTCGGCGTACACGTGCGTGAAGAGATCCATGGGGTCGAGCACGGGGTCCTGGTTCATGCGCTCGCGCAGGTCGGCCGCCATGGCCTCCGCGTCGTCGGCCGCTTGTCGCTTCGTCGCGTCGTCCAGGAGTCCGCGCTCCGTCAGCTCCCGCTCCAGGAGCAGGATCGGGTCGTGGTCGCGCCAGGCGTCGACATCGGTGTCCCGGCGGTAGCGCGTGGCGTCGTCGGCGTTCGTATGGGCTTCCATGCGGTACGTGACGGCCTCGACGAGCGTCGGTCCGCCGCCCTCCCGCGCGCGGGAGACCGCTTCGCCCAGCACCTCGTGCATCGCCGCCGCGTCGTTGCCGTCCACCAGGCGCCCCGGCATGCCGTACCCCACGGCCTTGTGGGCCAGGGACGGGGCGGCGGTCTGCTTGGCGAGCGGCACGGAGATGGCGAAGCCGTTGTTCTGTACGAGGAAGACCACCGGGGCCTGCCACACCGCCGCGAAGTTCAGCGCCTCGTGGAAGTCGCCCTCGCTGGTGCCGCCGTCGCCGACCATGGCGAGCGCGACGACGTCGTCGCCCTTGAGCCGGGCGGCGTGCGCGAGGCCCACGGCGTGCGGCAGCTGGGTCGCGAGGGGGGTGCTCAGGGGCGCTATGCGGTGCTCGCGCGGGTCGTACCCGGTGTGCCAGTCGCCGCGCAGCAGGGTCAGCGCGCTCATGGGGTCGAGTCCGCGGGCGACCACGGCGAGGGTGTCGCGGTAGCTGGGGAAGAGCCAGTCCCGCTCCCGCAGGGCGAGCGCGGCGGCGATCTCGCACGCCTCCTGCCCGGTGCTCGACGGGTAAACCGCCAGCCTGCCCTGCTTCGTCAGAGCCGTCGCCTGCGTGTTGTAGCGGCGACCGCGCACCAGCTCCGCGTACAGACGGCGCAGCAGACCCGGGTCGGCCTTCTCCGCGGCCGCGGTGCCGAGGACGCGGTACGGCTCCGCGTCGGGAAGCAGCGGCGCGGGGTCGGTCCTGGGCTGCCAAGTGGGGGGCGGGGTGGGCCGGTAGGCGCCCCGCCGCTCCATGACCGTCATGACGGCACCTCCTGTGGGAAGCGGTCTCCACATGGGAGTGGGAAGAGGCACGCCGATGTGAGGCGCCTCACCTACCGATTGTTCGGTCGTCGGCACATTTTGGCTACAGGCACCTTCAGGCTGTGGACAAACGGTTCTCCACAGCCTGGGATGGATGCAGTACGTCCATGGTAGGGAGGCGGGGGGACATGGCTTCTGAACGAATGGCCGAGGGGCAGGACGGCGACCGCACCGGGCCCGGCGAACCGGAGGACGACGTTCCCGAGCCCCGCTTTGTGGAGCCCCGCTCTCCGGAAGTCCGCGCTCCGGACTCCCGTCCCCCAGAGACCCGTGCCCCGGAACCCCGGCCCCTGGACGCCATCGACCACGACATCCTGCAGATCCTGCATACGGACGGTCGCGCGTCGATACGTTCCGTGGCCGAGCGCGTCCACGTGTCGCGCGCCAACGCCTACGCCCGCATCAACCGCCTCATCGACGACGGCGTCATCCGGGGCTTCGGGGCGCGGATCAACCACGAGCGCGCCGGGCAGGGCGCGTCCGCGTACATCACGCTCAAGATCGTGCAGAACACCTGGCGTACGGTCCGCGAGCATCTGCGCGCACTGCCCGGTGCGACCCACATCGCGCTGGTCAGCGGTGACTTCGACGTACTGCTCCTGGTGCACACGCCGGACAACCGCGCCCTGCGGGAGCTGGTGCTGACCCGGCTGCAGTCCATCCCCGAAGTCCTCAGTACGCGTACGTTGCTGGTCTTCGAGGAGGACGACATGGAGCCGGAGGGCTGACCCCGCAGGAGCCCGGAAGCGGGCGCCGGGCAGGCCTCAGCGGTCGGTGCGCAGCCCGGCGAAGGCCAGCTGCACGACCGCGTCGGCGATCTGCTCGCCGTTGGCGGCGCCCCGGCTCTCCGGCCGGTACCACTCCACGATGGAGTTGATCATCCCGAAGAGGAGGCGGGTGGCCAGCCGCAGATCGCCGTCGGAGCGCAGGTCGCCGTCGGCGGCGGCCTGCTTGAGCAGTTCGGCCACCTGCTGGTCGAACTCCCTGCGCCGCTCCATGGCCCACCGTTCGGTGTCCGTGTTGCCGCGCACCCGCAGCAGCAGCGTCACGTAGGGCAGCTCGGCGACCAGCACCTCCACCGTGCGGCGCGTCACATACTCGAGGCGCGCCACCGCACTGCCCACGCGCGCGTGCTCCTCGGTGAGGATCGCGAAGAGACCGTCGAGCGCCCGGCTCACCGCGCGGCGCAGCAGTTCCTCCTTGCCCGCCACGTGGTGGTAGATCGAGGACTTGGAGATGCCGGCCGCCTTGGAGAGGTGCTCCATGGACGTGCCGTCGTAGCCGCGCTCGTTGAAGACCCGGACGGCCACGCTGAGCAGCGTCTCCGGGGTGTACGTGTCCCGGCGGGCGGTGGTCATGAGTACTCCTCTCGCACGGCCTGGCGCCGCAGTGCCTGGGAGGGCGCGTAACGCCCGGTGGGGTACTCGTCGTGCAGGGCGTCGAGTGCTTCGGCCACCCGGTACGCGGTCAGCCGACGGCCCCATTCGAGCGGTCCGACGGGGTAGTTGACGCCGAGCCGCATGGCGGTGTCGATGTCATCCGCGGCGGCGACCTCGCGCCCCACGGCGTCGAGGGCGAAGTCGACGAGCATCCAGACGATGCGGGCCACGATCATGCCGGGAGTGTGCCCGATGACGCTGACCTTCTTGCCGAGCGCCTGGAAGAGGCCGACCGCCTCCTTCAGCGCCTGTTCACTCACCCTGCTCGACGGGGCGAGCGCGATCCTGGTCGCGGCGCGGTAGTCCAGGGCGAGGTCGAAGTGGATGGTGGGCTCCGCCGCGGCGTCGGCGGCCGTGCCGTCGGCCAGGGCGAGCCGGGCGCCGCTGGGCAGCTCGATGAAACCGGGGCAGTCGGGGATCCCTTCGCCGCGGCCGGCCCGGATACCGGCCTCGCCCATCAGGTCGGACAGCGCGTCGGCCGGGAAGAGGTCGCCGTGGACGGCGACGGACGCCGGGGCCTTCTCGGCCGGCGTGGTGTGCGGCTGCGCGCGTCGGGCGTCCTCCCCGTACGCGTACCAGCCCTGCCCCGACTTCCGGCCGAGGCGGCGCGACTCGACGAGGCGGCGCTGGGCCAGCGAGGGCGTGAACTTGGGGTCCTGGAAGAAGGATTCCCAGACGGAGCGCGTGACGGCCTCGTTCACGTCCTGGCCGATGAGGTCGGTGAGCTCGAAGGGGCCCATCTTGAAGCCGCCGCACTCGCGCAGCACGGCGTCGATCGTGGCGGGGTCGGCGACCCGCTCCTCGTACAGGCGCAGGGCCTCGGCGTAGAAGGGGCGTGCGATGCGGTTCACGATGAAGCCGGGGGTGTCCGCGCAGCGCACCGGCGTCTTGCCCCAGGCTTTCGCGGTGTCGTACGCGCGCGTGGCCGCGCCCTGGTCCGTCGCGAAGCCGCTGACCACCTCGACGAGGGGGAGCAGGGGCGCCGGGTTGAAGAAGTGCAGGCCGACGAAGCGGCCCGGGTGGCGCAGCGGGCCCGCGACGGCGGTCACGGAGAGGGACGAGGTGTTGGTGGCGAGCAGACAGTCCTCGGAGACGATCTCTTCGAGCTCCTGGAACAGCCGCTGCTTGACGTCCAGTTGTTCCAGGACCGCCTCTATGACGAGGCCGCAGTCCGCGAGCTCCGCGAGGCTTTCGGCCGGAAGGAGCCGGGCGCCGGCCGCGGCACGGTCCTCGGCGGCGAGGCGGCCCTTCGTGACGAGCCGGTCCAAGCGGGCACCGATCGCCTCGGCCGCCGCCTGCGCGCGGTCGGGCACGGCGTCGTACAGCCGCACGGGGTGGCCCGCGACCAGGGCGACCTGGGCGATGCCCTGCCCCATGGTTCCGGTACCGACCACGGCAACGGCGCTGCTGAGCTCGAGTGCTGTCATGCTCGCGATCCTCCCGTACGGCCCGGCGGCCGCGGGGTTCGGGGGTGGCCGCGAAGAAGTTGTCCACAGGTTCGGCGGACCCCCTTGTCCCGACCGATCGTTCGGTTACTCTAGCTCTGTCAGAGCGTTCCTGCCCCCCGTCCCCGCCCAGCTCGCCGGCTCGATGAAGAGCCCACGAGGAGGAGTTGGTCCCGTCATGGCCGCCGAACTCACCGCGCACCAGTTGATCGCCAAGCACCGGCCCACCCTCGACCAGGCGCTGGAGACCATCCGCTCGCGCGCGTACTGGTCCCCCCACCCCGAACACCCCAAGGCGTACGGCGAGGACGGCAGCCTGAGCCTGCCCGAGGGCAAGGCCGCCTTCGACGCCCTCCAGGGCACCCGCTTCGACCTCGGCCAGCCCGGCACGGACGACTGGGTCGGCGGCGAAGTCTCGCCGTATGGACCCGAGTTGGGGATCACCTATCCCCACCCGGACATCGACACCCTGCTCCCCGCGATGCGCGCCGGCATGCGCGCGTGGCGTGACGCGGGCCCGGAAGTGCGCGCGGCGGTGTGTCTGGAGATCCTGGCGCGGATCAGCGCCCGCACGCACGAGTTCGCGCACGCGGTCATGCACACCAGCGGCCAGGCGTTCATGATGGCCTTCCAGGCGGGCGGCCCGCACGCCCAGGACCGCGGCATGGAAGCGGTCGCGTACGCGTTCGCCGAGCAGACCCGCACCCCCGACACCGCGGAGTGGAGCAAGCCCCAGGGCAAGCGCGACCCGCTCGCGCTGAACAAGCGCTTCACGCCCGTCGCGCGCGGCATCTCACTCCTGATCGGCTGCAACACCTTCCCGACGTGGAACGGCTATCCGGGCCTGTTCGCCTCGCTCGCGACCGGCAACCCGGTCCTGGCCAAGCCCCACCCGCGCGCTGTCCTGCCGCTGGCGCTGACGGTCCGGATCGCCCGCGAGGTCCTCATCGACGCGGGCTTCGACCCGAACCTCGTGTGCCTGGCCGCCGAGCGGCCCGGAGAGGGCATCGCCAAGACCCTCGCCCTGCGCCCCGAAATCAAGATCATCGACTACACCGGCTCGACGTCGTTCGGCGACTGGCTGGAGGCCAACGCCCGTCAGGCGCAGGTCTACACGGAGAAGGCCGGGGTCAACACCGTCGTCGTCGAGTCGACGGACAACTACAAGGGAATGCTGGCCAACCTCGCCTTCTCCCTGTCGCTGTACAGCGGCCAGATGTGCACCACCCCGCAGAACCTCCTGATCCCGCGCGACGGCATCCAGACGGACGCGGGCGCCAAGTCGTACGACGAGGTGGTGTCCGACCTCGCGGCCTCGGTGAACGGCCTGCTCGGCGACGACGCCCGGGCGAACGGCGTCCTCGGCGCCCTGGTCAACCCGGACGTCAAGGCCCGCCTGGAAGCGGCGGCCGGCCTCGGTGAAGTCGCGCTCCCCTCGCGGGAGATCACCAACCCCGACTTCCCGGACGCCGTGGTCCGCACCCCGGTAATCGTCAAGCTGGACGGCGCCAAGCCGGACGCCGAGGCTGCCTATCTCAGCGAGTGCTTCGGCCCGGTCTCCTTCGCGGTCGCCGTCGATTCGGCGGCGGACGCCGTGGAGCTGCTGCGCCGCACGGTGCGCGACAAGGGAGCGATGACCGTCGGGGCGTACACGACGTCGCAGGAGCTCTCCGCCGCCGTGGAGGAGACCTGCCTCGAAGAGTGCGCCCAGCTGTCCCTGAACCTCACGGGCGGTGTCTATGTGAACCAGACGGCGGCGTTCTCGGACTTCCACGGCTCCGGTGGGAACCCCGCGGCGAACGCCGCCCTGTGCGACGGCGCTTTCGTCGCCAACCGCTTCCGCGTGGTGGAGATCCGCAAGGACGCGTGACGGCGAAAGGCTCCGGGACCCGTACGGGTTCCGGGGCCATGCGGGCTCCGGCACCGTGCGGGCTCCGGCATCGTGCGGGCTCCGGCACCGTGCGGACGGCCGCCGGAGATGTCAGCTCGGCATCTCCGGCGGCCGTCCCGCCGAAGCCGACCAGTGGAACAGCGTCATGCCGACGCTCGTCGCGAGGTTGTAGCTGGAGACCTGGGGACGCATCGGCAGGGACACCAGGTGGTCCGCGCGGTGCCGCAGCTCCGCGGAGAGACCGCTGCGCTCGGACCCGAAGGCCAGCACGGCGTCGTCGGGCAGCTTCAGGCCCCTGATGTCCTCGCCCTCCGCGTCGAGTGCGAACACCGGGCCCGGCGGCAGACCGGCCACGTCCACGCGCTCCACGGCCGTCGCGAAGTGCAGACCCGCGCCACCCCGTACGACCGTGGGATGCCAGGGGTCGAGGGTCCCGGTGGTGACGACCCCGGTCGCCCCGAACCCCGCGGCGAGCCGGATCACGGCCCCGGCGTTGCCGAGGTTGCGGGGATCGTCGAGCACGACGACCGGCGCCGATCTGGGTAGTTGCGCCAGAGCTTCGAGATTGGCCGTACGGGAGGGACGTACCGCGAGCGCCGCCACGGCCGTGGGGTGCAGCCTCGGCACAAGGGCGCGCAGCCGCTCGGCCGGAATCTCCACCAGGAGCGCACCGAGCGCTTCCGTCACGTCCGGCGCGAGCTCGTCCGCGAGGGCCAGGGCGGCTGACCGGTCACCGGTCAGCGCGACCGGCACCCGCGCGCCGAAGCGCAGCGCGTGCTTGAGCGCGTGGAAGCCGTCGAGCAGGACGGAGGTCTCTGCGAGTCCGCGCCAGGCGCGTACGGCGCCCTCGGGGTCCACCCCGTCAGCCCCGTCCGCCCCAGCCGTCCCGTCGGCCCTGTCCGCCCCGTCCGCCCTGGTCATGGAGTGAAGCCTACGTGTGCGGTCTCGGTGGGCTCCTCGTCCTGCTTGCCGCCCAGGGCACGCTGCTCCGGCACACCACCGTCGCCGTCACCGGTGACGTGCCGCGGGCGGGAGAGCGGAAGACGGGATACCGCCCCTTCACGCGCGCGTACCGCCCAGCCGCCCAGCCGGCGCAGGAACGACGTCGGCAGGAACACCGCGTCGGCCGCGATCATCGCGAGCGAGAAGAACGGCAGCCCCAGGACGACCGCGATCACCGCGTGCTCAGCGATCATGGCCGCGAGCAGAACGTTCTTGACCCTGCGGTTGAAGAGCGTGAACGGGAAGGCCACCTGCACGGCGACCGTTCCGTACGTCACCAGGAGCACCATGACGCCGTGGGACGACAGCAGGTCGGAGAGCGCGGGCCAGGGGGAGAAGTAGTCGAGTTTCAGCGGGTAGTAGACGGCTGTGCCGTCCTGCCAGCGGCTCCCCTGGATCTTGTACCAGCCCGCTGTCGAATAGATCAGACAGGCCTCGAACATGATCACAACGAGGCCCGCGTTGTGGGCGAGATTGCCCACGACGTCGAGCAGCTTGCGCAGCTCACCGCGCGGGGCGCGCCACCCCACGGCCCACCACAGGCCGTGCACCAGCAGGAGCCCCCAGAAGAAGAGCAGCCACCCACCGTGGATCTCCCCCATGAACGTCACCGCGGACAGGCCGAGCCCGCACACCCACCACAGGGCGGGCCCCGCCCGGTCGGCCGGTTCGACGCCCTCCCCGCGCGCGCGTGCCGCTCGCCGCGCGTCCAGCGACCACACCTGGCCGCAGCGGGTGAAGACCAGGTAGGTCGCCATCAGGTGGATGACGTTGTCGCCGCCGTCCCCCATGAAGATGCTGCGGTTCTGCAGCGAAAGGACGCCGATCATGAAGAGCACGGACATCGCGCGGGTGTGCCAGCCGAGCAGCAGCAGGACGGCACTGACCATGGCGAGCGCGTAGACGACCTCGAACCAGACCTGCCCGTCCGACCACATCAAGGCGGTGAAGGCGCCGTTGCTCGCGGTGAGTTGCTGCGCCATCTCCCAGTTCCATGGGCCGTCGGGCCCGTACAACTCCTGACGATGGGGGAGTTCGCGCAGCAGGAAGAAGAGCCAGGTGACGGAGAAGCCGATGCGGATCACCGCGGCCTGGTACGGGCCGAGGGCGTATCCGGTGACCTTGTTGATGCCCTGCGCCAGCGGGCGTTCGAAACGGCTCACCGGGCGGTCCTCCGCATGTGTGCGGCCCTCTCGTGCCTGTCCGGCTCGTCACTGAGCGGCAGATCACCGGGCTTCACCGGCCACCAGGAGAGCAGCCGGTACGAGGGCTTGGTGGAGATCTTCTCCTCACTCCACTTCGGCGGCCGCACGTTCGTGATCTTCGAGCGCACCTGAACACTCGCGATCTCGTCACCCTTGCCGCCCGGTGCCTCCCGGTCGAGCCGCATGTACGCGATCCGGCGGACGTAGCGCTCGGAGAGCTGTCCGCGCAGACCGACGGGACGATTCTTCGCGTCGTGTGAACCCACGTAGAAGTCCCAGGCCCTGCGGAGTTCGTTCTGTTGCGTATGGCTGGGCAGCAGGCTGCCGTCGATACCGGCGCCGTCCTGCGCGGACAGGTCGTACCAGTCCGTGGTCCGCACGCCCCCGTCGGCCGTACGGAGTTCCGCCCGGGCCTGCACCGCGACGTTCTGCTGGAGCGGGTTGGGCGCGAAGAGCTTCCAGTTCTGCTCGAACTCCGGATAGATCCACTCGTCGACCACGTCACCGTGCTGCTTGGTCACCGTGTTCGCGGGCGCGACATGGAGGAAGAGCATCCCGATGTGGACGCAGGCGGCCACGGCGACCACCACCAGGGCGCACGCCGCCGCGATCTGGTGGCCGAGCTTGAGCCCGGCGATACCGACCCGGGCTTGCGGCTCGGCGGCCACGTCGGGCTCGGGCGCCGCGTCGGGCTCGGGTCCACCACCCGAGCCCTTGTCGTACCCGTCCATCGCGCCCCGTTCCCCGATCGCCCACCGAACCCTGCCGCCGGAACGGTACTCAGGCCTGCCCGCCACGCACAGCGTCCGTGAAGTTATCCACAGGGTTGACACCTTATGGCGGAGGGCCGCACCATTGAATTCAACGAACCGAACGATCGGTCGGGCGGTTCGCATCAGGTCAAGGGGGACCGAGATGGCGACAGCAGCCCCACACCGGGCGGCGACGACGGAGCCGGACGAGGCTGCCGCGCGCACGGCGGAGCAGCAGGCCGCGTTCGACGCGGCGGTCGCCGCCGACGAGCGCATCGAGCCGCGCGACTGGATGCCGGACGCCTATCGCGCGTCCCTGGTCCGCCAGATCGCCCAGCACGCGCACTCCGAGATCATCGGCATGCAGCCGGAGGCCAACTGGATCACCCGCGCCCCGTCCCTGCGGCGCAAGGCGATCCTCATGGCCAAGGTGCAGGACGAGGCCGGTCACGGCCTGTATCTCTACAGCGCGGCCGAGACCCTCGGCACCAGCCGCGACGAGCTGCTCAACAAGCTGCACTCCGGCCGCCAGAAGTACTCATCGATCTTCAACTACCCGACGCTGACCTGGGCGGACGTCGGCGCGATCGGCTGGCTCGTGGACGGCGCGGCCATCACCAACCAGGTCCCCCTGTGCCGTTGTTCGTACGGCCCGTATGCACGCGCGATGGTCCGCGTCTGCAAGGAGGAGTCCTTCCACCAGCGCCAGGGGTACGAGTCGCTGCTCGCCCTCAGCCGCGGCACCCAGGCCCAGCACGACATGGCACAGGACGCGGTCGACCGCTGGTGGTGGCCCTCCCTGATGATGTTCGGCCCGCCCGACGACGAGTCCTCGCACTCCGAGCAGTCGATGACATGGAAGATCAAGCGCCACTCGAACGACGAGTTGCGCCAGCGCTTCGTGGACATCTGTGTCCCCCAGGCCGAGTCGCTCGGGCTGACGCTCCCCGACCCGGACCTGGTGTGGAACGAATCCCGGGGGCACTACGACTTCGGCGCGATCGACTGGACCGAGTTCTGGGACGTCCTCAAGGGCAACGGCCCGTGCAACGACCAGCGCATCACCCAGCGCCGACGCGCCCATGAGGAGGGCGCCTGGGTCAGGGAGGCCGCAGCCGCGTATGCCGGGAAACAGACGGCCGGGAAAAGGACGGCCGGCGAGCAGGGGGCCGATGCGCGGACAGCCGGGCCCGCGCGGCAGACGGACGTGACCGGCACGCACGGCGAGGCCGCACAGCACGGAGAGGCGACAGCATGAGCAGCTCGACCGACTGGCCGCTGTGGGAGGTGTTCGTCCGCTCCCGCCGCGGGCTCTCCCACACCCACGCGGGCAGCCTGCACGCCCCGGACGCGCAGATGGCCCTGCGCAACGCCCGCGATCTGTACACGCGCAGGAGTGAGGGCGTCTCCATCTGGGTCGTGCCGTCCGCCGAAGTCACCGCCTCCTCACCGGACGAGAAGGACTCCTTCTTCGAGCCGGCCGGCGACAAGCCCTACCGCCACCCCACGTTCTACGAGATCCCGGAAGGGGTGAAGCACCTGTGACCGCCCCGGCCCCCCGCACGGCGAGCGCCCCGGACCTCCCCGCCTCGGCACTCCCCGCCCTGGCCCTCGGCGACGACGCCCTGGTGCTCTCCCACCGCCTGGGGGAGTGGGCGGGACACGCCCCCGTCCTCGAAGAGGAAGTGGCGCTGGCGAACATCGCCCTCGACCTGCTCGGCCAGGCCCGCATCCTGCTCTCCCTGGCAGGCGACGAGGACGAATTGGCGTACCTCCGCGAGGAGCGCGCCTTCCGCAACCTCCAGCTGGTCGAGCAGCCGAACGGCGACTTCGCCCACACCATCGCCCGCCAGCTCTACTTCTCCACCTACCAGAGCTTGCTGTACGGCCAGTTGGCCGCGGGAGACGGCGAGTTCGCCCCCTTGGCCGCGAAGGCCGTCAAGGAGGTCGCCTACCACCAGGACCACGCCGAGCAGTGGACCCTGCGGCTCGGTGACGGCACGGACGAGAGCCACGAGCGGATGCGGCGCGGCCTCGCCGCGCTGTGGCGGTACACCGGCGAGATGTTCCAGCCGGTGGCAGGTCTTGCCGTCGACTGGCAGCGGTTGCGCAAGGACTGGACCGCGTCGGTGACGGCGGTCATCGAGCAGGCGACGCTGACCGTGCCCGAGGGACCGCGGACCGGGGCGTGGACGGCCGGAGCCGGCCGTCAGGGCCTGCACACCGAGCCGTTCGGCCGGATGCTCGCCGAAATGCAGCACCTGCACCGCAGCCACCCGGGGGCGTCATGGTGAAGACCGCGCCCACCGCGCTGGAGGCCGAGCTCCTGGCCCTCGCGGGCTCGGTGCCCGACCCCGAGCTGCCCGTGCTCACCCTGGCCGAGCTCGGCGTGGTGCGCGGCGTGCGGGTCCTCGCCCCCGGCAGGGTCGACGTCGAGCTGACCCCCACGTACACGGGTTGCCCGGCGATAGAGGCCATGACCGCCGACATCGAGCAGGCCCTGCACGAGCACGGCATGGCCGAGGTCTCCGTGCGCACGGTCCTCTCCCCCGCCTGGTCGACGGACGACATCAGCGCCGAGGGCCGCCGCAAGCTAGCCGAGTTCGGCATAGCGCCCCCGCGCTCCCACGCGGCGGACGGCCCGGTCCCCCTGAGCCTGTCGATCCGCTGCCCGCACTGCGGCTCGACCGACACGGAACTGCTCAGCCGGTTCTCCTCCACGGCCTGCAAGGCGCTGCGCCGCTGCGCCTCCTGCCGTGAACCCTTCGACCACTTCAAGGAGTTGTGATGGCCCGCTTCCACCCGCTCCGGGTAGCGGCGGTCGACCGGCTGACCGACGACTCCGTGACGCTGACGTTCGACGTGCCGCCCCCGCTGCGCGAGGAGTTCCGCTTCGCCCCGGGCCAGCACCTCGCCATCCGCCGCCTCGCCGACGGCACCGAGATCCGGCGTACGTACTCGATCTGCTCCCCGGCCCCGTCCCCCGACGCCCCGGACGAGCCCCGCACCCTGCGGGTCGGGGTGCGCCTCGTCGAGGACGGCGCCTTCTCCACGTACGCCTTCAAGGAAGTCGCCGCCGGTGACGAGCTGGAGGTGATGACGCCGGCCGGCCGCTTCACGCTGGACCCGGCGCCCGGCCACTATGCGGCGATCGTCGGCGGCAGCGGCATCACACCGGTGCTCTCCATCGTCACGACCCTCCTGGAGCGCGAGCCGAAGGCGCACTTCTGCCTCATACGCAGCGACCGCACGGCCGCCTCGACGATGTTCCTGGAAGAGGTCGCCGACCTGAAGGACCGCTGGCCCGGACGGTTCCAGCTGGTCACCGTGCTCTCGCGGGAGGAGCAACAGTCCGGCCTCGATTCCGGACGGCTCGACGAGGAGCGGCTTACCCGGCTCCTGCCCGCGCTGCTGCCCGTGGCGGAGATCGAGGGCTGGTTCCTCTGCGGTCCGTACGGTCTGGTGCAGGGCGCGGAGCGGACGTTGCGCGGTCTGGGCGTGCCCCGCCGCCGCGTCCACGAGGAGATCTTCCACGTGGACGACGGCCTCTCCACCGCGTCCCCGTCCCCCGCGGCCGCCATGGCCGCCGCGCCCGCTCACAGCACGGTGACGGCCACGCTCGACGGGCGCTCCGGCACCTGGCCCGTCCTGGAGGGCGAGACGCTCCTCGAAACGGTGCTGCGCAATCGTGCCGACGCGCCCTACGCCTGCAAGGGCGGAGTATGCGGGACCTGCCGTGCCTTCCGTGTCTCGGGTGAGGTGCGGATGGACCGCAACTTCGCGCTGGAGCCGGAGGAGACGGAGGCCGGGTATGTGCTGGCATGCCAGTCCCGGCCGGCCACGGACACCGTGGAGCTGGACTTCGACCGCTGAGCCCGCCCTCCCCGGCCGGAACCCCGCCCCGACCCACTCCTCCCGCCCTGTTCCCTTCCCGTAGAACCTGTTCTATCTTGACGCCCCGTCAGGTGCGAGCGGGCGGAATGGACGGAACAAGCAGAGCAGGCAGAACAGGCAGAACAGGCGACGGAAGCGTCGGTCGGCCGGTGCGCGGGAGGACAGGCAGTGGACTTCACCTTCACCGAGGAACAGCAGGCCGTGGTCGAGACGGCGAAGGCGCTCTTCGCCGACGTCGCGCCGGACGGGGTGCCGAGCCCCGCCCGCACGCCCGGCGCCGTCGCCGAGGACTTCGACCGCGCCCTGTGGTCCCGGCTCGCCGACGCCGACCTGCTCGGCATCCTCATCGGCTCCGAGCACGGCGGCGTAGGCCTGGACCCCATCGCGCTCTGCCTGGTCCTGCGGGAGGCGGCGAAGGTCCTGGCGCGCGTGCCACTGCTGGAGAGCAGTGCCGCCACGGCCGCCGTACAGACCGACGGCGGGGACGAGTTGCGGCGCAGGATCCTCCCGGCGGCCACCCGGGGTGACCTGGTCCTGACGGTCGCCGCCAACGGCCTCAGCGGGCACGACCCGGCCGAACTGGCCGTCACCGCACAGCGCGACGGCGACAGCTGGGTCCTGGACGGCCTGCAGACGGGCGTGCCCTGGGCGCACAACGCCGATCTCGTCGTCGTGCCCGCGCGCGAGTCCGAAGGACGCACCGTCCTCGCGTTCGTGCCCCGCGACCACGAGAACCTCGCCCTCGCCGAACAGTTCTCCACCAGCGGCGAACGCCTCGGCGAACTCCGCCTGGAAGTGGTACGCGTCGCCGCGACCGACGTCATCGAGGCCGACGGAGCCTGGGACCGGTTGCGGGATCTGCTCACCACCGGGACCTGCGCGCTCGCCCTCGGCCTCGGCGAGAGCGTTCTGCGCATGACGAGCGAATACACCGGCAAACGCGAGCAGTTCGGCCACCCGGTGGCCACCTTCCAGGCCGTGGCCGTGCAGGCCGCCGACCGCTACATCGACCTGCGCGCGATGGAGGTCACCCTCTGGCAGGCCGCCTGGCGCATCACCACCGGAGCGGACAGCGCCCTGCCCATGTCGGGAGACGTGGCCGTCGCCAAGATCTGGGCGTCGGACGGCGTACGAAGGGTCGTGCAGACGGCCCAGCACCTGCACGGCGGCTTCGGAGCGGACACCGACTACCCCCTGCACCGCTATCACGCCTGGGCCAAGCAGCTGGAGCTGTCCCTCGGCCCGGCCGCGGCCCACGAGGAGGCGCTGGGCGACCTACTGGCCGCCCACGCCCTCGGCTGAGCCGCCACAGATCACCGCTGAGCCGCCACAGCTCACCGCTGAGCCGCCTCAGATCACCGTGCCCGGCTGACCCTTGTCGTCGACGACGGGCCGTCCCGCGGACGCCCAGGCCTCCATGCCGCCCGCGACGTTCGCCGCGTCGATGCCCTGCTGCGCGAGGTACATGGTGACCTGCGCGGAGCGGCCACCGGACCGGCAGATCACATTGACCGTGCCGTCCTGCGGCGCGGCCTCGGTCAACTCGCCGTACCGGGCGACGAACTCACTCATCGGAATGTGCAGCGCGCCCACGGCGTGGCCGGCCTGCCATTCGTCGTCCTCCCGGACGTCAAGGAGAAAATCGCCGCTCGAAAGGTCGTCGACACCGACCGTGGGCACATGAGATCCGAAAGCCATGCCCCCGACGCTACCCGACCACCACCGGGTGCCGGGCAGTACTAGGCGGTCAGCCTCTCCAGCTCCGCCTCGCGCTCCGACACCTGGGCGAGCAGTTGCTCGGCGATCTCGTCGAGCAGGGTGTCCGGGTCGTCGGGGGCGAGCCGCAGCATCCCGCCGATCGCGCTCTCCTCCAGCTCCTTGGCGAGGACCGAGAGGAGCTCCTTGCGCTGGGCGAGCCATTCCAGCCGCGCGTACAGCTCCTCGCTGCGGGTGAGACGCTGCTCCTCGGGCACGGGTCCCGCGGCCCACTCCTCGGACAGCTCCCGCAGCAGGGCCTCGTCCCCGCGGGCGTAGGCGGCGTTCACGCGCGTGATGAACTCCTCGCGCCGCTGCCGTTCGCCCTCCTCCTGCGCCAGGTCGGGGTGGGCCTTGCGGACCAGCTCGCGGTAGAGCTTGCGGGCCTCCTCGCCGGGGCGCACCCGCTGCGGCGGCCGCACGGACTGATCGGTGAGCATCGCGGCGGCCTCGGGGTAGATCCCGTCGCTGTCCATCCAGCCGTGGAACAGCTCGTCGACGCCCGGCATCGGCATCACCCGGGCCCGCGCCTCCTCGGCCCTGTGCCGGTCCTCCGGGTCACCGGTGCGGGCCGCGGTGGCCTCGGCGATCAGGGCGTCCAGCTCGTCGAGACGGGCGTACATCGGACCGAGCTTCTGGTGGTGCAGACGGGAGAAGTTCTCCACCTCCACACGGAAGGTCTCCAGCGCGATCTCGTACTCGATCAACGCCTGCTCGGCGGCGCGCACAGCCCTTTCGAGCCGCTCCTCGGGGCGTTCCTCGGAACGCTCTCCGGACTGCGCCGCAGACCGCTCGGCCCGTTCCCTGAGCCGCGTCTTCAGCTGCTCCTTGAGCCGCCCTTCTGACCCCGGCTGCTGCGCCCCCTCTTCAGGAGTCTCAGGAGTCTCGGGCTGCGTCGGCTCGGCTTCCGGCATCGTCACCCGTCCAGCCTAGGCCACCGGGGAGCCGGCCCCGGAAGCCCGCGCCGAGCCCCGGCCACCACCGCCCTGGCCGCCACCGCCCCGGCCCCCGGCGCTCCGGCTGCCCTCACACCCCCGACTCCGCCGCCACCCGCCCCTCCTTGACCGCACTCACCAGCAGCGCGTGATCCGCCTCGGTACGGTCCGCGTACACCGTGGCGAACCGGGCCATCGCCTCGTCCAGCTCGTCGTTCTTGCCGCAGTACCCCGCTATGAGGCGCGGATCGGCGCTGTGCGCGTGCGCGCGGGCCAGCAGGGCGCCGGTCATGCGGCCGTAGTCGTCCAGCTGGTCGGCGGCCAGCGCCGCCGGGTCCACGCTGCCCTTGCGGTTCCTGAACTGCCGTACCTGGAAAGGCAGCCCCTCGACCGTCGTCCACCCGAGCAGGAAGTCACTGACGACCTGCATCCGCTTCTGGCCGAGCACCACCCTGTGCCCTTCGTGCACGCTCTCCTGCGCCTTGAATCCGGCCACCGGCAGATGCGGCAGCAGCGCGGAGGAGCGCGCCTCCTTCACCTGGAGCACCAGCGGCTCGTCCCGGTGGTCGAGCAGCAGCACCACATACGACCGGAGTCCGACGCTGCCCGTGCCGACGACACGGAACGCCACGTCCTGGATTGCGTACCGCGCGAGCAGCGGGAGCCGGTCCTCGGTCAGCGTGCCCAGATACTCCTCCAGCGCGCCGGCCACCGAGGCGGCCTCGGCGTCGGGCACCCGGCGGAGCACGGGCGGGGCGTCGACGAAGCGCCACCCGGCAGAACCGTCACCGCCCTCGACCGCCTCGGTCGACTTCGCCGCGAAACGGGCGCTCGTGTTCTTCCGTGCCTTCTCGGAGACCTTCTCCAGGGTGCCGAGAAGGTCACGCGCGTCCGTGTGCGAGACCAGTTCCTCGTCCGCGATGGCGTTCCACGCGTCGAGGACCGGAAGCTTGGCGAGCAGCCGCATGGTGCGGCGGTAGGCCCCGGCGGCGTCCCGCGCGGCCGCCTCGCAGACGTCGTCGGCCGCACCCGCCTCGCGCCCCGCGAGCACCAGGGACGCGGCCAGGCGCTTGAGGTCCCACTCCCACGGGCCGTGCACCGTCTCGTCGAAGTCGTTCAGGTCGATGACGAGGCCGCCGCGCGCGTCCCCGTACAGCCCGAAGTTGGCCGCGTGCGCGTCACCGCAGATCTGCGCGCCGATGCCGGACAGCGGGGTGCGCGCGAGGTCGTACGCCATGAGTCCCGCGGAGCCCCGCAGGAACGCGAAGGGCGAGGCGGCCATCCTGCCGACGCGGATCGGCGTGAGCTCAGGGAGCCTGCTGCGGTTGGACTCCCGCACGGCGGCCACGGGATCGGGACGCCCGCCGTCCACCGTGAACTCCGCGTGCGAGGCGCGGGGCACCCGACGCCGCAGCGCCTTGCCCTCCGCCTTGGGCGACCCCTGCGCGGGCCACTCGGCGAACCCCGCCACGCGCGGCACCCGCTCACCCTGCCGCCCTGCCCCGCGCCGCTTGCCCCGCTGGTCCTGTCGTCCGCGCTGTCCGGGAATCGTCCCGGCGAGCTCCGCCATGCCCATCGCCCCCGTCATCCATCGGCCCCACCCGAATCCGGTTCGACGGTACCGCCGCGCGCCGACCGCCGTCAGAGCCTGTGGATAACTTCGGTGACATACATCACGGCCGCGCGGAGCCGCCCCGGGAGCACGAGGCGTGCGGGGGAAAGCGCACAACGTGCGGGGGAAAGCGCACAAACGGAAAAGCGCACAAAAAGAAGCGGCCCCCTTCCGGACTTTCGTCCGGAGGAGGACCGCTTCCTCATGGTGCGCGAGGGGGGAGTTGAACCCCCACGCCCTTTCGGGCACTGGAACCTGAATCCAGCGCGTCTGCCTATTCCGCCACCCGCGCATGGGTGTTGTCTTTGGGTCTCTTCACTGTGTGGTGCGAGCGCCTGCCGACATCCAGAAGATTAGCACGCTGCAGAGGGTGGATTCACATCCGTTTGGCGGGGCACCTGGCCAGACAGCCCGCCGCTCACCGCTCCGCCTCGCCCGGCCCGGCATCCGGACCAAACCCGTCCCGCCAGGCACTTGAGCCCCACATGCCCCAGCACACCCCTCCTACAGGCACCCGTCCCGATCCCGCTGCGCCCCCGGCCCGCCCGAACCCGGCGAGGTCCACAGCCAGGTGCGGGACACTGGCTTTGGGCCCCCTCTACGATCCCTTGTAAAAGGTGGCTCGAGCAGAGGCCCCGAGCAGCTGCCCTTACGGGGCTCCGGGGTCACGGATCAGGGCTTCCTCAGGGGCCCTGGGAGGATCCACTGGACCCTGGCGCGGGCATGTCTTGTGAGAGGCGACACTCGTCGACCGGGTGGACAGGGGGAACCAGCCGTTTTCCCGGCGCGTGGATACGATCAGTAAGCAGTACCAGGATGACTACGACGGAGGAGGTGCCCCATGGGAGTCCTGAAGAAGTTCGAGCAGCGTCTCGAAGGTCTGGTCAACGGCACCTTCGCCAAGGTGTTCAAGTCCGAGGTCCAGCCCGTCGAGATCGCCGGCGCCCTCCAGCGCGAGTGCGACAACAACGCGACGATCTGGAACCGCGAGCGGACCGTCGTCCCGAACGACTTCATCGTGGAGCTCAGCGCCCCCGACTTCGATCGGCTGAGCCCGTACTCGGGCCAGCTCGGCGACGAGCTCTCCGGCATGGTGCGTGACTACGCGAAGCAGCAGCGCTACAGCTTCATGGGTCCCATCAAGGTCCACCTGGAGAAGGCCGAGGACCTCGACACCGGCCTGTACCGCGTGCGCAGCCGCACCCTCGCCTCCAGCTCCTCCCAGGCGCCCGAGCGCGCCCCCGCGGGCCCCGGCGGGCCGACGGCTCCCGGCCGCGGTGCGGGCGGCGCCGGTACGGGCGGCGGCTATGGCTATCCGCAGCCGTCCTCCGGAGCTCCTGGCTCCGGCGGCGCTCCCGGCGGCGCACCTCCCATGCCCGCCGCGCCGCCGCCCGGCGCGGGCCGACCCGGCGGGCACTCCCCGGCACCGGCCAGGCCTCCGGGCTCCGGTGCAGGACCACTTCCGGGCGCCCAGGTGCGGCGCTGGATCGAGATCAACGGCAATCGCCATCAGATCTCCCGCCCGACGCTGGTGCTGGGCCGCAGCACCGACGCCGATGTGCGGATCGACGATCCCGGCGTATCCCGCCGGCACTGTGAGATCCGGACCGGAACGCCCTCGACGATCCAGGATCTCGGGTCTACCAACGGCATCGTGGTAGACGGGCAGCACACCACCCGCGCTACGCTCCGCGACGGCTCGCGGATCGTCGTGGGCCAAACCACCATCGTTTACCGGCAAGCCGAAGGGTGAAGCGGGGGCAATGTCAGAGCTGACCCTGACGGTCATGCGGCTAGGTTTCCTAGCTGTTCTGTGGCTGTTCGTGATCGTGGCCGTCCAGGTCATCCGCAGCGACCTGTTCGGAACGCGTGTCACACAGCGCGGTTCGCGCCGCGAGCGGCCCCAACAGGCCGCCCGCCAGCAGCAGGCCGCCACACCCCCGCCGCAGCGGCAGCAGGCCGGCGGTGGGCGCCAGCGGCGCGGCGCCCCCAACAAGCTCGTCGTCTCCGAGGGCATCCTCGCCGGGACGACCGTCGCGCTGCAGGGCCAGACCATCTCCCTGGGCCGTGCGCACGATTCCACGATCGTGCTGGACGACGACTACGCCTCCAGCAGGCATGCCAGGATCTACCCGGACCGTGACGGCCAGTGGATCGTCGAGGATCTCGGGTCCACCAACGGCACGTATCTCGACCGGACCCGACTCACCACCCCGACGCCCGTTCCGCTGGGCGCGCCGATCCGCATCGGCAAGACCGTCATCGAGCTGCGGAAGTAGTACTACGTCATGACAGAGCGCGAGCGGAGCGAGCGAGCCGAAACGGCTGTCCAGGCACTGGACGCCGGCGCGCTCCCGACCGGAGGGTGGGCACCGTGCGGATGTACCCGGAGCCGACGGGCGAGGTGCGCATGAGTCTGTCTTTGCGCTTCGCCGCCGGATCGCACAAAGGCATGATCCGGGAGGGGAACGAGGACTCCGGTTACGCCGGCCCCCGTCTCCTCGCCATCGCCGACGGCATGGGTGGCCAGGCGGCGGGCGAGGTGGCGAGCTCCGAGGTCATCTCGACGCTCGTCACGCTCGACGACGACGTCCCCGGCTCGGACATCCTGACGTCACTGGGCACCGCCGTGCAGCGGGCCAACGACCAGCTGCGGCTGATGGTCGAGGAGGACCCCCAGCTCGAGGGCATGGGGACGACCCTGACCGCCCTCCTGTGGACGGGCCAGCGCCTCGGCCTCGTACACGTCGGCGACTCACGCGCGTACCTCCTGCGGGACGGCGTCCTCACGCAGATCACGCAGGACCACACCTGGGTGCAGCGCCTCGTCGACGAGGGCCGCATCACCGAGGAAGAGGCCACCACCCACCCGCAGAGGTCCCTCCTCATGCGCGCGCTGGGCAGCGGCGACCACGTCGAGCCGGATCTGTCGATCCGCGAAGTGCGCGCGGGCGACCGGTACTTGATCTGCTCGGACGGTCTTTCCGGCGTCGTCTCCCACCAGACGATGGAAGACACCCTCGCCAGCTACCAGGGCCCCCAGGAGACCGTGCAGGAGCTGATCCAGCTCGCGCTGCGCGGCGGCGGCCCCGACAACATCACCGTGATCGTCGCCGACGTCCTGGACATCGACAGCGGCGACACCCTCGCGGGCCAGCTGTCCGACACCCCCGTGGTGGTCGGCGCGGTCGCCGAGAACCAGCTCCAGGCGCAGGACGACGGCGCCATGCAGACGCCCGCGGGCCGCGCGTCGGGCCTCGGCCGCCCGGTGCCGACACAGACCTCCCACGGGCAGGGTGGCGGCTTCGGCCCGCCCGGTAGCGGCGACACCACGGGATACGTCCCCGAGGGCGGTTTCGGGGCCTACGACGACGAGGACTTCGTCAAGCCCGGCGGCGGCCGCAAGTGGCTCAAGAGATCCCTCTACGGGGCGCTCGCGCTCGCCGTCATCGCCGGTGGCCTCTACGGCGGCTACCGCTGGACCCAGACCCAGTACTACGTCGGCACCAAGGACGCGCACATCGCGCTCTACCGCGGCATCGACCAGGACCTGGCCTGGGTCAGCCTCTCGAAGGTCGAGAAGGACCACCCCGAGATCGAACTCAAGTACCTGCCGCCCTACCAGCGCAAGCAGGTCGAGGCCACCATCCCCGGCAACGACCTGGACGAGGCGCGCGGCAAGATCGACGAGCTGGGCGTGCAGGCCTCCGCCTGCAAGAAGGAAGCCGAGCGCCGCGAGGTCGAGCGCCAGAACAACGCCAGGACGGGCGAGGGCGAAGCGGGCGGCGCCTCCGGGCAGCGCAAGACACCGCCAGGCCCGGACTCCATGACGTCCCCGCCCGTCGACAACGACAAGAACAGCACCACCGACAAGAACAAGTCCAAGACCGCACCGACTCCCACACCCGGCCCCAGCCTCTCCGAGGATGAGCAGAAGCTGGTCCCGCTGTGCGGTAAGCAGTAAGCAGCCGTTGGGGGCCTCTGCACGCCATGAGCAGTACTACACACACGTCGACGATCGGCGCGATCGGAGCGCCGAGCCGGCGCAACACCGAGCTCGCGCTGCTCGCGTTCGCGGTCGTCATCCCGTTGTTCGCCTACATGAACGTGGGCCTGGCGCTGGACGGCAAACTGCCGTCCGGCATGCTCGGCTACGGCGCGGGCCTCGGCCTGCTCGCAGGCGTCGGCCACATCGTCGTACGCAAGTTCGCGGCGTACGCCGACCCGCTGCTGCTGCCGCTGGCCACGCTGCTCAACGGCCTCGGCCTGGTGGTGATCTGGCGGCTCGATCAGTCGGAGCGGTTGCAGCAGCTGCCCAACTTCAGCCCCGCGGCGCCGAACCAGCTCATGTACTCCGCGATCGGCATCGCCCTGTTCGTCGGCGTACTGCTGCTGCTCAAGGACCACCGCGTCCTGCAGCGCTACACGTACATCTCCATGGTGGCGTCTCTGATCCTGCTGCTCCTGCCGCTCGTGCCGGGCCTCGGTCTCAACATCTACGGCGCGAAGATCTGGATCCACGTCGGCGGATTCTCGATCCAGCCGGGTGAGTTCGCGAAGATCGTCATCGCGATCTTCTTCGCCGGCTACCTGATGGTGAAGCGCGATGCCCTGGCCCTGGCCAGCCGCCGCTTCATGGGTCTCTACCTCCCGCGTGGACGTGACCTCGGGCCGATCATCGTCGTCTGGGCGATGTCGATCCTGATCCTCGTCTTCGAGACCGACCTGGGTACGTCGCTGCTGTTCTTCGGCATGTTCGTCGTCATGCTGTACGTCGCCACGGAGCGCACCAGCTGGATCGTGTTCGGTCTCCTGATGTCCGCGGTCGGTGCCGTCGCCGTGGCGAGCTTCGAACCGCACATCCAGACGCGTGTGCAGGCATGGCTCAACCCGTTGCGCGAGTACAAGCTCAGCCAGGCCGGTGTCCAGGACGGTGTCATCCACTCCGAGCAGGCCATGCAGGCCCTGTGGGCCTTCGGCTCCGGCGGCACCCTCGGCTCCGGTCTCGGCCAGGGCCACTCGGACCTGATCAAGTTCGCCGCCAACTCCGACTTCATCCTCGCCACCTTCGGTGAGGAGCTGGGTCTCGCCGGCATCATGGCGATCCTGCTGATCTACGGCCTGATCGTCGAGCGCGGCGTCCGCACGGCACTCGCCGCCCGCGACCCGTTCGGCAAGCTCCTCGCGATCGGTCTCTCCGGCGCCTTCGCCATCCAGGTCTTCGTCGTCGCAGGCGGCGTCATGGGCCTGATCCCGCTGACCGGTATGACGATGCCGTTCCTGGCGTACGGCGGTTCCTCCGTCATCGCCAACTGGGCCCTGATCGGCATCCTGATCAGGATCAGTGACACCGCGCGCCGTCCCGCCCCGGCCCCCGCCCCGAACCCCGACGCCGAGATGACCCAGGTGGTCCGACCGTGAACAAGCCCCTGCGCCGGATCGCGATCTTCTGCGGGCTGCTCATCCTCGCCCTGCTCGCCCGTGACAACTGGCTCCAGTACGTCAAGGCCGACAGCCTCGCCAAGCACGAGAAGAACCGCCGCGTCACCATCGAGCGCTACTCGCAGCCGCGCGGCGACATCATCGTCGACGGCAAGCCCATCACCGGCTCGAAGGCCACCACCACCCCGGGCAGCGACCTCAAGTACAAGCGCACCTGGAAGGACGGGCCCATGTGGGCACCCGTCACCGGGTACTCCTCGCAGCGCATGGGCGCCACCCAGCTGGAGTACATCGAAGACGGCATCCTCACCGGCAACGACGACCGGCTCTTCTTCCGCCGCACCCTCGACATGCTGACCGGCGAGAAGAAGGAGGGCGGCAATGTCGTCACGACCCTCAACTCCGCCGCGCAGAAGGCCGCGTACGAGGGCCTGAAGAGCAAGGGCAAGGGCGCCGTCGCCGCGATCGACCCGTCCACGGGCGCGATCCTGGCGCTGGCCTCCACGCCGTCGTACGACCCCGGTGACTTCGCGGGCAACACGAACGACGAAGCCGAGGAGTACGTCCGCCTGGAGAAGGACAAGGACAAGCCGATGGTCAACCGCGCGCTGCGCGAGACCTACCCGCCCGGCTCCACCTTCAAGGTGGTCACGGCGGCGGCCGCCCTGGAGCACAACCTCTACAACGGCATCGACAGCAAGACGGACTCGCCGGACCCCTGGACGATGCCGAACACCACCCAGCCGCTGCCGAACGAGGGCAACATCCCCTGCAAGAACGCCACGCTGCGTGAGGCGCTGCGCTGGTCCTGCAACACCGTCTTCGGCAAGATCGGCTCCGATCTCGGCAAGGACAAGATGCTGGAGACGGCGAAGAAGTTCGGGTTCAACGAGCAGCAGTTCGTGCCCGTCCGCTCCAACGCCTCCAACTTCCCCGAGGACATGGACAAGCCGCAGACCGCGCTGTCCTCCATCGGTCAGTTCGAGACCGCGGCGACGCCGCTCCAGATGGCCATGGTCGCCTCCGCGATCGCCAACGACGGCAAGCTCATGGAGCCGTACATGGTCAGCGACCTGCAGGCGCGCAACCTCGACGTCATCGAGAAGCACTCGCCCAAGGAGATGAGCGAGCCGCTCTCGAAGGAGAACGCGCAGAAGCTCCAGGCAATGATGGAGACGGTGGTCGAGAAGGGCACCGGAACCATGGCCAAGATCCCCGGCGTCACCGTCGGAGGCAAGACGGGTACGGCCCAGCACGGCGTCGCGAACAGCAAGAACCCGTATGCCTGGTTCATCTCGTACGCCAAGACGGACTCCGGTTCGCCGGTCGCCGTCGCCGTCGTCGTCGAGGACTCCAAGGCGAGCCGTCAGGACATCTCCGGTGGTGGTCTGGCCGCTCCCATCGCCAAGTCCGTGATGAAGGCAGTCATCGACAGCAAGAAGTGACCCCCGTCACGACAACTCGACATCGGTGCACGTTGCGGTACCGGTCCGGTATCGGCTGACAGTCGTGTCCGGGTCACCTAAGTGGAGCCGGGTACGGTATGCCCGGACAGCACACCGCCGGACCGCACACCGGTGCGGTCGGGACCGACGGAGAGGGCTGGATTAGCTATGGAAGAGCCGCGTCGCCTCGGCGGCCGGTACGAGCTGGGCCAGGTGCTCGGCCGTGGTGGGATGGCGGAGGTCTACCTCGCGCACGACACCCGCCTCGGTCGCACCGTGGCGGTGAAGACGCTGCGGGTCGACCTGGCCCGCGACCCGTCGTTCCAGGCCCGGTTCCGCCGTGAGGCCCAGTCTGCCGCCTCGCTCAACCACCCGGCGATCGTCGCGGTCTACGACACCGGCGAGGACTACGTCGACGGGGTCTCCATCCCGTACATCGTGATGGAGTACGTCGACGGCTCCACCTTGCGTGAGCTGCTCCACTCCGGCCGCAAGCTGCTGCCCGAGCGAGCCATGGAGATGACGATCGGCATCCTCCAGGCCCTGGAGTACTCCCACCGCAACGGCATCGTGCACCGTGACATCAAGCCCGCGAACGTCATGCTGACGCGCAACGGCCAGGTCAAGGTCATGGACTTCGGCATCGCCCGCGCCATGGGTGACTCCGGCATGACGATGACGCAGACCGCCGCGGTCATCGGCACGGCTCAGTACCTCTCGCCCGAGCAGGCCAAGGGCGAGCAGGTCGACGCCCGTTCCGACCTGTACTCCACCGGCTGCCTGCTCTACGAGCTGCTCACCGTCCGGCCGCCGTTCGTCGGTGACTCCCCGGTCGCGGTGGCCTATCAGCACGTACGTGAGGAGCCGCAGGCCCCGAGCGTCTTCGACGGAGAGATCACTCCGGAGATGGACGCCATCGTCCTGAAGGCCCTCACCAAGGACCCGGACTACCGCTACCAGTCGGCCGACGAGATGCGCGCCGACATCGAGGCCTGCCTCGACGGCCAGCCGGTCGCGGCCACCGCAGCCATGGGCGCGGTGGGCTACGGCCACCCGGACGACCAGCAGACCGCGATGCTGCACGCGCAGAACGGCGGCGGCCAGACGTCGATGATGCCGCCGGTCAACCCGGACGACGGGGGCTACGGCTACGACGAGGGCCGCGGACGGCGCCAGAAGAAGAGCAACGTCTCGACGTGGCTCCTCGTCCTCGCGGGCGTCCTGGTCCTGGTGGGGGCGATCCTCATCGGGAAGTGGGCGTTCAGCGGGAACGGCGACGACAACGTCACCAAGGCGCCGGACTTCGTGGGCGAGACGTACAAGGAAGCCCAGGAGTCGGCGGAGAACGTCGGTCTCAAGCTGGAGACGGGCGAGCGCAAGCCGTGCGCCAAGTACCCGAAGGGCCAGATCTGCGACCAGGACCCCGGGGCCGGCACGGAGGTCAAGAAGGGCGACACCATCACGGTGACGGTGTCGACCGGCGCGCCCAAGGTCGCGGTGCCGAACGTGATCTCGATGAGCGTCGATGACGCCACGAAGAAGCTCAAGGGCGACAAGTACCAGTTCGACGTCTCCACCAAGCCCCAGGAGTCCACCGAGGAGCCGGGCACGGTCCTCGAGCAGGACCCGACCTCGGGTAGCGAGGTCCAGAAGGGCAGCAAGATCACGCTTGTCGTGGCGAAGGAGAAGAAGCAGGTCAGCGTCCCGGAGGTGACCGGCCTCGACTACGCGGCCGCCGAGAAGCAGCTCAAGGACAACGGCTTCGCGGTCTCCCGTGAGGACGTCGCGAGCGAGGACGTCGACGAGGGCAAGGTCATCAAGACCACGCCGGCGGCCGGTACCGCCGCCGACCCCGGCTCCACGGTCACCGTCCAGGTCGCCAAGGCGGCCGAGGAAGCCACCGTTCCGCCCCTCACCGGCCAGAAGCTGAAGGACGCCCGCAAGGCCATCGAGGACGCGGGCCTGACGGTCGGAACCATCGTGGGGCCGCAGGACGACGACGCGCTCGTGCTCGTGTCCCAGCCCAACGTCGGCCAGAAGGTCGCCCCCGGCTCGGCGGTCAACCTGACCACCGCGGGCGGCGGCGGTGGCGGCAACGACAACGGCAACAACGGCGGTGGCGGGGACGGCGACGATGACGACGGTCTCGTCGGCGGCTGGTCCCGTCACGGCCGCGGGCACTGGCCGGGCTTCGACGACTGACCCGTCGCAGGCCACGAGCCATGGGAGAGCCCCGGTGACCGCTCAGCGGTCACCGGGGCTCTGTCGTATCGCGGTCTCGGTCGGTGAGTGGCGGAGCGTCGGTCCGTGCGTGCCGCGTACGTCGGCTACTTCAGCTCCGCCGGTGGCGTCCGCTTGCTGTCGACCTTCTCGACGCGCTCCAGCTCGCCCCACACCACGTACCGGTACCGCGAGGTGTAGACCGGCGTGCAGGTCGTGAGCGTGATGTAGCGGCCCGGCTTCTTCGCGCCCGATTCCTTCGGGACGGGGTCCAGGACCTTCACGTTGAACTTCGAGGTCTCGGGCAGCGTCGCGTACACCTTGTAGACGTACCACTTGTCCCGGGACTCGTAGACGATCGCGTCGCCCTTCTCGATCTTGTCGATCTTGTGGAACTTCGCGCCGTGCCCGTCGCGGTGCGCGGCCAGCGCGAAGTTGCCCTCCTTGTCCTCGGGGAGGGCCGACTTGACGGGGTCCTTGTAGTAGCCGGCGACGCCGTCGTTGAGGACCTTGCTGCTGGTGCCCGCCTTGACGAGGACCTCGCCACCGCCCATCGCGGGGACGTGCAGGAAGCCGATGCCGTCCTTGGTGTCGATCTTGCCGGGGCCGCTCGCCCAGTGGTCGCGCACGCGGTTGCCCTGCTTGTGCGCCTCGCGGTCCGCTATGACGTTCGTCCACCAGAGCGAGTAGACGACGAACAGGCCGAGCACCAGGCCCGCGGTGATGAGGAGTTCACCGAAGACGCTGACCGCGGTGGCGATGGGGCCGCGGCCCCTGCGTCGTGGTGCGGGGGCCGGATCGGGGTCCGGTGCGGGCGCCTTGGCCTGCTGCTCGTCGTTGGTCGTGGCTGCCACTCGTTCCGCCCCGTTCTCACCGTTCTAGTTCACGAGCGCGCTGGGCTTGCCCTTGCTGCGCGGTCGTTCCTCGACCATCTTGCCCCAGACGATCATTCGGTACTTGCTCGTGAATTCCGGGGTACAGGTGGTCAGTGTGATGTACCGGCCGGGTTTGGTGAACCCCGAACCCGGCGGGACGGGACCGATCACGCTCGTGTTGCCGGGGGAGGTCTGCGGCAGGATGCTCGCCATCTTGTAGACGAAGTACTTGTCCCGCGTCTCCACGACGATCGGATCGCCCGGCTCCAGGCGGTTGATGTAGCGGAACGGCTCGCCGTGCGTGTTGCGGTGGCCCGCGACCGCGAAGTTGCCCGGCGCGGCGTCCGGCATCGGTGTCTTGGTGCTGCCTTCGCTGTAGTGGCCGACCATGCCGCGGTCGAGGACCTTCTGCTTGTCGATGCCCTCGGCGATCGGCACGACGACGTCCAGGCGCGGGATGTGCAGCATCGCGAAGCCCTGCCCCGGCTCGAAGGCCCCCGGCCTGCCCTCTCCCTTGGCCCAGCTCTCCTGGAGGTCGTGGGCGGCACTGTCCGCCTGCTGATGGGCGCGGATGTTCGTCCACCACAGCTGGTACGTGACGAAGAGGAGCATCAGGACGCCGACGGTGATGAAGACCTCGCCGAGCCCCCGGCTGATGACGGCGCCGGGTGACGGCCTGCGGGCGCGCTCGGCACGGCGTGCCTCTACGCGGGAGAGGGGGGCGGCGGCCGGTCGGTTTCCGGCGGCCCGGTCGCGGCTCTCGGCCGGGCGCGTACCGCCCTTCCTGGCGGCCTTGCGGCGGGCTGCCCGGCCGCCTGCCGTGGGGAGGTCGGGTTCCGGTGCGGCTATTCGGCGGGCGTCCACCGTGCGCAGCCCCACCGTCTCGTCGTCCTGGACGGGGACGGGGACAGGGTGGTGGGGGGCCGATCGCTCCGGCTGGGGGGCGTACCCGCCGTACAGCTCGTCGTACGTGGGTTCCGGCTGGGGCCGGGGCTCCGCAGGCACCGCCGCCGGGGGCTCAGCCGCTGGCTGCTGCTCCGGCTCCGCCGCGGGCGCACTCCGGAACCACGGCGAGGGGTGCTGCCCCGGCGAAGGACGCTGTCCCGGCGAGGGATGCTGCCCCGGCGAAGGGCGCTGCCCCGGCAGTGGATCCGTCAGGGGGTCGTCCAGGTCGTCGACCGCCGCCTCGAACGCGCCTGCGGCCCCGTACGCGTCATCCGCGTCGTCCGGGGCTCCGGAGGAGTCACGCTCGGGGCGCACGTCCGTCACGCCGTGGCCCGGCCCACCACCGGGGCCAGCCCGCCCGATCGCTCGACGGCGCCGGTGTCGCCGCACTCCACCAGCCAGTTGGCGAGCATCAGATGGCCGTGCTCGGTCAGCACCGACTCGGGGTGGAACTGCACGCCCTCGACCGGCAGCTCGCGGTGGCGCAGGCCCATGATGATGCCGCCTTCCGTACGCGCGGTGACCTCGAGCTCGGCCGGGACGGTGGCGGGCTCGGCGGCCAGCGAGTGGTAGCGGGTCGCGGTGAACGGCGACGGCAGGCCCGCGAAGACGCCCTTGCCCTCGTGGCGGACCGGCGAGGTCTTGCCGTGCAGGAGCTCCGGGGCGCGGTCCACCACACCGCCGTACGCGACCGCCATGGACTGCATGCCGAGGCAGACGCCGAAGACGGGCACGCCGGTGGCGGCGCAGTGGCGCACCATCTCCACGCAGACCCCGGCCTGCTCCGGCGTGCCGGGACCCGGCGAGAGCAGCACGCCGTCGAAGCCGTCCTGGGCGTGCCTGAGCTCGACCTCGTCGTTGCGCACGACCTCGCACTCGGCGCCCAGCTGGTACAGGTACTGGACGAGGTTGAAGACGAAGCTGTCGTAGTTGTCGACGACGAGGACGCGGCTGCGGCGCGGGCCGCCGGCGGCGCTCACTGGCCGTCCACGGTGACGTCGTTGAAGGGCAGGAGCGGTTCCGCCCACGGGAAGATGTACTGGAACAGCACATAGACCACCGCGAGTACGAGCACCAGCGAGATCAGCGCCCTGATCCACGCGTTTCCCGGCAGATGCCGCCAGATCCAGCCGTACATGCCGTCCCTTCCGTCACGTACGGCATGGCCTCCCTCGCCGTACGGCACCAGACTAACGGCGCAGTGCCTCCGGTTTCCCGGCCTCCACGGGCTGGGTGGCGTCCAGATGCGCCCAGACGATCAGCCGGTGGCTGTGGCCCCACTCCGGTTCGCAGGTCGTCAGGGTGAGGTAGCGCCCCGGGCCGTCGTAGCCGGATCTGCGCGGCACGGGATCGATGACGCCGATGTCGCCGGGGAGTGTCCTGAAGGGCTTCTTGTCGATGCGGTACGTGAACCAGGTCGTGCCGTCGGTCAGGACGACGGGGTCGCCGGGGCGCAGCTCGGGAAAGTCCTTGAAGGGGTCGCCGTAGGTGCGGCGGTGGCCCGCGACGGAGAAGTTGCCCTTCTGGCCGAGCCGGGCGGTGGAGGCGTAGTGGCCGAGGCCCTTCTTCAGGACGTCGGTGCCGGTGCCCTGGAGCACGGGCTTGTTCCACGTGAAACCGAACCGCGGGATGTACATGACGGCGAAGGCCTTGCCGTCCTTGTAGGGGGCCGGTTCCTCGGGCGCTGCCTCGCTGCCGGACGAGGCCCCGTCGTCGGGCGCGGTCCCGTCGTCGGGGGACGTCCCGGCCGGCTTGTCGTCCGTCCCCGCGGAGACCGCGCCCCGCGCCCACCGGTCCTGCAGCTCGTCGATCTGGCTGTCCATGGCGTTGTCGGCCTTCACGCCGGTCCAGAAGAGGACGTACACGACGAAGAGCACGATCAACGTGCCGACGGTGACGCACAGTTCGCTGAACGTCCTGACGAGCGCACGCACCGACACAGGACGCTCCCTCCCCGGGTGCTACTCCACAGGCTTCGCGTAGTGGAGATCCACTGTGCCCGAGTAGCCGGGAAGAGTCACCGCCCCGTCGTCGTCCACTTTCCAGCCGAGACCGTAGGCGTTGACGTAGAGCATGTAGTTCTGGATCTGAGGGGAGGCCGCCAGGGCGTTCTTGAGCTTGCCGGGGTCGCCGACCGCGGTCACCTTGTACGGCGGGGAGTAGACGCGGCCCTGGAGGATCAGGGTGTTGCCGACGCAGCGCACGGCGCTCGTGGAGATCAGCCGCTGGTCCATGACCTTGATGCCCTTGGCGCCGCCCTGCCAGAGGGCGTTGACCACGGCTTGCAGGTCCTGCTGGTGGATGACCAGGTCGTTGGGCTGGGGCTCGGGGTAGCCGGGGAGCTTGGCGGTGGCGTTGGGCGGGGCGTCGGCGAGCGTGACCGTGACCGCGTCGCCGCTGAGCTTCTTGCTGCCGGCGTTCTCCTCCAGCGCGTCGAGCCGGGCCTCGTCGGCCTTGGTGCCGCCGCTGTCGCGCTGGGCGAGCGACTCGACGTCGTCGCGCAGGGAGCCGTTGGACTCGTCGAGCTCGCCGTTCTTGTGGCTGCGCTCCTGAATGAGGTCGGAGAGCTTCAACAGGGAGGCGTCCGTACGGATGTTGGTGCCCTTGGCCGTGTTGAAACTGGTGAAGAAGATCAGGCCGGCAAGGGCGAAAACAGCACCCGTAAGCACCCGAACCGGACGCCATCGGGGGCGACGACCGGCACCTTTGTGGGGGTCGGCAGAATTGCTCAACGTACCCTTATCTCCTTCAGCGCCGCGGAAGCACTACGCTAACGGACGCCCGGGGGAGGCTTCAGCTCCCGTAGTGCCACGCCCGGCGCCAGACCACAGTCACCTGCGCGGCCACGCAGCGCATCGACAGGAGAGACCCTCGTGCCGAAGTCACGTATCCGCAAGAAGGCAGACGACTACACGCCGCCGCCGGCCAAGAAGGCGACGGCCATCAAGCTGACCAATCGCAGCTGGGTGGCTCCGGTGATGCTGGCGTTGTTCCTCATCGGCCTCGCCTGGATCGTCGTCTTCTACGTCACGGACGGCAAGCTGCCGATCGACCCGCTGGGCAACTGGAACATCGTGGTGGGCTTCGGCTTCATCGCGGCGGGCTTCGGCGTCTCCACGCAGTGGAAGTAGCACCCGCAGTGGAAGTAGCACCCGTCCCGCCCCTCGTTCCGCAAGCCCTGCCCTGAGTTATCCACAGCGCTATCCCCACCTGGGGATAAGACTGAAGATCTGTGGATAACCCTCGGCCGGTTGACGTTGGTGTGACCGGTCCACGGGATCTCCACACCTCGCGTGCCCCTTGTCCTTGCTGGGGAAACCCAGGTCAGTGACGAGGGGCACTGCTGTTCCCCACAGCATGCACAAGATCGGGCACACGCTGTGGACAACGTGGTACGTCAGGTGAGCTGCCCGGTGCGTACGAGGACCATGACCACAGCCGCGACCAGCACCAGCGCACAGGTGCCGTACTGGATGAGGTTCCGTCGCCCGCGGGGCGCGTGCACCATCGCGTAACCCACGATGACGCCGCCGACGAGTCCGCCGATGTGGGCCTGCCAGGCGATGTTCGGCCACCAGAAGGTGATGGCCATGTTGATCGCGAGGAGCGCGATGACCGGCCGCATGTCGTAGTTGAGCCGCCGCATCAGGATGGCGGTCGCGCCGAAAAGACCGAAGATGGCGCCCGAAGCCCCGAGCGAGGCCTGATTCGGCTCCGCGAGGAGATACGTCAGCGCGCCGCCCGCGAGGCCCGACGCCAGGTAGAGCGCGAGGAAGCGGACGCGGCCGAGGGCCGCTTCGAGCGGGCCGCCGATCCACCACAGGCTGAGCATGTTGAAGGCGATGTGCATGTAGCTGCTGTGCAGGAACATCGCCGTCACGAGGCGGTACCACTGCCCCTCGGCGACGCCCTCCACCGAGCCGAACTCCGGGACGAAGGCGCGCCCCAGCAGGTCGAACCGGTCGGTGAAGCGGTCCCCGACCACCATCTGCACGACGAACAGCGCGAGATTGATCCCGAGCAGGACCTTGGTGACCAGGCGCGGGTCGGCGGCGATCGTGCCGCCCGCGACCGTGCGCGGCTGGTTGGCCTCCGGCGTGTGGCCGGTGCCCGAGCCGCTGCGCACGCACTCGGGGCACTGGAAGCCGACCGACGCGCTGATCATGCACTCGGGGCAGATGGGGCGCTCGCAGCGCGTGCAGGTGATGCCGGTCTCACGGTCCGGATGCCGGTAGCAGCCGGGCGGGCCCGACGCGCCTTCGGGCTGCTGCGGCTCCTGCGGGCTGCCTGGCGCCTGGTCCATGGGGTCCCCTCAATCTCGTACGAAGGCACGGTGCCGGCACGTGTGGCAACGCACCGCCCCGCCCTTCCTTTACGGACGGGCGGGGCGGATTGGTTCCCTCGCGGCTACGCGCGGGCCCTCGCTGATACGCGCAGGTCAGGCATCGCGGGTCTCGATGACCACGGACTCGATGACCACGTCGTTGACCGGACGGTCGGTGCGCGGGTTGGTCTGGGTGGCCGCGATGGCGTCCACCACCTTCTGGCTGGCCGCGTCGGTGACCTCGCCGAAGATCGTGTGCTTGCGGGTCAGCCACGCCGTCGGCGAGACAGTCACGAAGAACTGCGAGCCGTTGGTGCCCGGACCGGCGTTGGCCATCGCGAGCAGGTAGGGCTTGTCGAAGGCGAGGTCGGGGTGGAACTCGTCCTCGAACTCGTAGCCCGGGCCGCCCGTGCCGTTGCCCAGCGGGTCGCCGCCCTGGATCATGAAGCCGCTGATGACCCGGTGGAAGACGGTGCCGTCGTACAGCCGGTCCGTCGTCTTCTTGCCGGTCTGCGGGTGAACCCACTCACGCTCGCCCTGGGCGAGCTCCACAAAGTTCTTGACCGTCTTGGGCGCGTGGTTCGGCAGGAGCCGGACCACGATGTCGCCCTGGTTGGTCTTCAGGGTGGCGTAAAGCTGCTCAGCCACGATCTGCCTTCCGTTGTCTTCTGTGACCCACCGATCCTCGCACGGACCGGTTTGGGACGAGTAGCCACCGACCGGGCGCGCGTCGAAGCGATCCGTGGCATTGTCGGCCGGAAGCTCTTTCGTACCGATTCGATCGACGGGAAGCGATGGGATTCGACGGGAGCGGTACGGGCGGGCCGATCGGGGCACTCGGGGGACGCAGGGATTTTTCCTTGCCCGGGAAACGGATCGACTGGCGCGGACCGACACCCGGATGCCCGCCCTTGCATGCCCGTCGGAGCGATCCGGAAGGCATGATCCCTGAAAGGGTGGAAAGGTGACATACCTATACGCCACCGAGGAGGAGGATCCCGTGACCCGCATCGACAGCGTGCGCGCCGCGACCGGCTCGGCCAAGGACAGCGTGCGTCACGCCGCGGACGCGGTGGCGCCCTACGCCGACACGGCCAAGGACCGGGCCGCCCACTACGCCCACGAGGCGCGCGTACGGCTCGCGCCCAAGGTGTCGCAGGCCGCTGAGCAGGCCCGTGTCCAGTACGGCGCCCACGTCGCCCCCCGCGTCGAGCAGGCCCGCACGCATGTACCGCCGAAGGTCGACCAGGCCGCGCAGGAGGCCGCCGCCCGTACGCGCAAGGCGGCCCGCCAGGCCGCCGACTACTCCAAGCCCCGCATCGAGCAGGCGGTCGCCGCCGCGCAGCCGGTCCGCGAGGAGGCGGCCTCCCGCGGTACGGCGGCACTCGCCGCACTGCGCGGCCAGGTCTCGGCGAAGGAGATCCAGCGCCTGGCCCGCAAGCACGAGCGCCGGGCCAGGATGGGACGTCTCGCCAAGGGCCTGGCCGTCGTCGGCATCCTCACGGGTGGTGCGGTCGCCGCCTGGAAGTGGTGGGACAAGCAGGCCAACCCCGACTGGCTGGTCGAGCCCCCCGCGGCCACGGAGGTCCCGGCCGCCAAGGCCACCACCACCCCGCTGACCTCCGTGGACGGCAGCGGTCAGACGTCCCTCGACCCCGAGGTCCAGGCCAAGCAGGCCGAGGCCGAGGCGGAGGCCAAGGACGCCAAGGACGGCACGGACTCCAAGGCCGCGGACAAGAAGAAGAGCTGACGCGGCCCTGGTGCGGATGACGACATCGTGGGGCGAAGACCGGTAGGTCTTCGCCCCACCATGTTGAGGTCTTCGCCCCACGATGTTTCACGTGAAACAAGGCGCCGCGCGGGGGAGCCCGGCGACTGAGTGGTTCGGGTGAGCCCGGTGGCCTGAGTGAGCGTCGGCAGCGCTGACACTGGTTGGCGCACGCCGGAAAGGGAACTCCTCCTGGCATGGCTGAGAACGAGAGCTTGAACCACGACGAGGCACCTGTGCTGGAGGCGCTGGAGCGCTACCACGACGCCGGCGAACTGGCCTTCACTCCCCCCGGCCACAAGCAGGCCCGCGGCGCTGACCCCCAGGTACGGAAAGCACTCGGGGACGCCGTGTTCCTCGGCGATGTGCTCGCCAACGGCGGGCTCGACGACCGGCTGACCCGCAACAACGTCCTGGAGCGGGCCGAGCGGCTGATGGCGGACGCCGTCCACGCCGAGCACACCTACTTCTCCACCTGCGGCAGCTCCCTGTCGGTCAAGGCGGCCATGCTGACCGTGACCGCGCCGCACCACCGTCTCCTGGTCGGACGCGATGCCCACAAGTCCGTCATCGCGGGCCTGATCCTCTCGGGGGTCGAGCCCGTCTGGGTCGAGCCGGCCTGGGACGCCGAGCGCCATATCGCCCATCCGCCCCGGCCCGAGTCCTTCGAGAGGGCCTTCGCCGCCCACCCCGACGCCGACGGCGCACTGGTCACCAGTCCCACGCCCTACGGGGCCGCCGCCGACCTGGACGCCATCGCCGAGGTGTGCCACCGGCGCGGAAAGCCCCTGATCGTCGACGAGGCCTGGGGCGCCCATCTGCCGTTCCACGAGGAGTTGCCGTCCTGGGCGATGGACGCGGGCGCGGACATCTGCGTGACCAGCGTCCACAAGATGGGCAGCGGTCTCGAACAGGGCTCGGTCTTCCACCTCCAGGGCGACCTCATCGACCCCGCCGTCCTCGCTTCCCGGGCCGATCTGCTGGGAACCACCAGCCCCTCGGTACTGCTCTACGCGGGCCTGGACGGCTGGCGCCGCCAAATGGTCAAGGACGGCAGGCAGCTCATCGACGACGCCCTTCGCCTCGCCGCCCGCACCCGTGCGGCGATCGAACGGATCGACGGACTGCACGTCGATGACGCCGACGACTACTGCGGTCCCGGGCTCGCGGCGGATTTCGACCCACTGCCCATCGTGATCGACCTCTCCGCGCTCGGCACCACCGGCTATCGCGCCGGGGACTGGCTGCGCGCCCACCACCACATCGACATGCACCTCTTCGACCACCGCCGGATCAGCGCCCAGCTCACGCACGCCGACGACGAGTCCACCGCCGGGCGGCTCCTCGACGCGCTGCGCGATCTGTCCGCACACGCCGACGAGCTGAAGGACGCGCCCGGGGTGACCGTCCCTGACCCCGCCGACCTGCGGATGACCCAGGCGGCACTGCCGCGCGACGCCTACTTCGCCTCCTACGAGGACGTCCCCGTGGAGGACGCGGCAGGACGTGTCGCCGCCGAGATGATCACCCCGTATCCGCCCGGAATCCCCGTCGTCCTCCCCGGCGAGCGGCTGACCGAGCCGGTCCTGACCTATCTGCGCTCGGGTGTACGGGCGGGCATGAACCTCCCCGACGCCGCCGACAGCAGCCTGAAGACCGTCCGGGTCACCGCGTGAACGCACCGGGGGCCGAGAGGGACGAGCACATGGACGCCTTCACGGGGCTCCTGAATCCGCCCGTGTACGTGGTCACGGCGGCGACGGGGGACGGTCGGCGCGCGGGGTGTCTGGTCGGCTTCGCGAGCCAGTGCTCCCTGGATCCGACGCGGTTCGCCGTATGGCTCTCCAAGGCCAACCACACGTACGACCTGGCCCTGGAAGTCCGTACTCTCGCCGTCCACCTCCTGCCGCACGACCGGCACGACCTCGCCGAGCGCTTCGGTTCCCTCTGCAGCGCGGAGACGGACAAGTTCGCCGGGCTTCCGTGGCACGAGGGGCCGGATGGCACCGTCGTCCTCGATGACGCCCTCGGCTGGTTCACCGGCCGCGTCCACGAGCGCGTCGACGGCGGCGACCACGTCGCCTTCATCCTCGACCCGGTTCTCACCCGCGCCGCGGGCACCTCGGGCACCGAAAACACCGAGGGCACCGAAGGCACCGCCGAGGAGCGAGCCGCGCTCACGCTGCACGGCGTGGGCGACATCGACGCGGGTCACCCGGCGTGATGGCGCGATAGCAGCGACGCAGATCACTGCCGGTGCGGGTGTTGCTGCCGCTGAGCGGGACGGTACTCTCGTACGAGCTCAATAAGTTACCGCTTAGTAATAGGCAGCCATCAGCCCCACCGGGACCGGTTCGAGGAGCCCCCATGCAACTCGCCGCGATCGTCGTTTCGCTGACACTCAGCGCGGTCGGCATTGCATTGTTCGTGCGCGCCTTTGTGCATTTCTTCCGCTTCTTCCGGCTGGGTGCGCCGTTGCCGGAGAACGCGAATCGTCTGGACAATCCGTGGCAGCGGAGCGTGACGCTGGTCAAGGAGTTCCTCGGCCACACGCGCATGGCCCAGTGGGGGCTTGTGGGCTTCGCCCACTGGTTCGTCGCGCTGGGCTTCTACACGCTGATCCTGACGATCGTGAACGCGTACGGGCAGCTCTTCGACCCCGAGTGGACGCTGCCGGTCATCGGCGGCTGGCTGCCGTACGAGATGTACATCGAGTTCATCGGCACCGGCACCACGCTCGGCATCGTGATCATGTTCGTGATCCGGCAGCTGAGCCTGCCGACCCGGCCGGGCCGCAAGTCCCGCTTCGCCGGATCGAACCGGGCCCACGCCTACTTCGTCGACACCGTCATCTTCCTCATCGGTCTCTCGGTGATGGCGCTGCGCGGCCTCGAAGGCGTGCTGCACCACGCGGACTACGGCCCGGACAACTACGTCTCCTACGGCGTGACGCTCCTCTTCCAGGACGTCGGCCACTCCGGCGTGGAGACCTGGGTCTACTTCTTCGCCATGCTCAAGCTGAGCGCGTCCTTCATCTGGATGATCACGGTCAGCCTGAACCTCGACATGAGCATCGCCTGGCACCGCATGCTCGCCTTCCCGAACATCTGGTTCAAGCGCGAGGCCTCCGGCCGCACGGCGCTCGGCGGGTTGCAGCCGATGACGTCGGGCGGTAAGCCGATCGACTTCGAGGACCCGGGCGAGGACGACGTCTACGGCGTCTCGCAGGTGGAGCAGTTCTCCTGGAAGGGTCTGCTGGACTTCTCGACGTGTACGGAGTGTGGTCGCTGCCAGTCGCAGTGCCCCGCCTGGAACACCGGTAAGCCGCTCTCCCCCAAGCTCCTGATCATGTCGCTGCGGGACCACTCGCA
>NZ_JBWKFZ010000020.1:0-131294 GCF_056433985.1 Streptomyces sp. NPDC044106 | reverse complement strand
CCCGCTACGACAAGACCCGTGAGTCCTACCAGGCCACCGTCACCATCGCCTCACTCCTGCTCTGGATCTGACCCTTTGAAGACGATCTCTAGGGGCGGGCGGTCCGTGCCTACCGTGCCCAGGGGAACCAGTTGGGCAACTGGTCCGGTCGGCACGGCAGGTCCTTGGACGTCTTGAGCGCCCCGACGCCGCGCAGGCTCACCCCCGGTGTGGTCAGCGCCACGAACGCGTCGTCGCGGGTACGGCCGCTGATGTCGGTGATGCGCAGGGCGATGGTGAACTTCAGGTGGGCCGGGCGCAGCCCGAACGACTGAGTGACGCCGATCGACTCGCCGAGCTCCACCCATGCGCGGCGCTCCACCGCGTACGCCTCCACGCGGTACGCGCGCAGGTCCGTGTCCGGCCGGACGAACACGGTGACGTCGTCGTCGCCGCCGACGGCCAGGATGACCAGGCGGGTGATGCCGACCTCCAGCCGGCCCGCCGCGCCGAGCGAGACGAACGTTCCCGCGGGCTTGTCGACGACGCTGCCGAGCACCGCGCGCGCGTCGGCGTGCTGGTTGGCGTCCTTGATCGCGCCTGCCTCGAACTTGATGACGCGGTTGGCGTACCGCAGGTCGCCGACCGGCGGCGTGTGCTTCGGTACGAGCACGTCCTCGCCGCCGAACTGCAGGCCGATGGCGGGGTTGACCTTCGGGTCGAACGTCACCGTGCCGGTGTACGAGCCGTCGAGCCGGCTGGTCAGCGCGCCGGGCTTGCCGCCGAGCGCGGTGAGACCGAAGCCGCCGGCCGTGTCGGGGTTGATCAGCAGGACGTTGCCGAACCGGTCCCGCGGGATGACGGTCGCGTCGATCTGGCCGGGCCCGGTCTGGTTGAGGTCGATCCGGGTGTGCTGCGGCTCGGGCCGCACCATGACGAGCGTCTCCTGCTTGCTCTCGCGGTGGAAGCTGGTGCCGTCGGCGGTGATGCCGGTGGCGGACAGGTAGAAGACGTACTGCTTCGGGACCGACGTGTCCGTGACGGTGGCCCGGTAGTTGCCGGTGCCGTCCGTGTCGCTCATCGCCTGGACGTGCTCGCGGCGGCTGCCGTCGATGTTCAGCCCGGCCAGCTGGGCCCCCAACTGCCTGACGAGCAGCGGGGTGGCGTCCTTGCCGGTGAGCAGCTCCTCGGCGCGCTTCAGCGCCTCGGCGGGCACGCGCAGCGCGGCGATCTGGTTGTCCGTCGACCGCACCGGCGCGGTGGTGGACAGTGATACGGCGGCGCCGGTCACCGGCCGGCCTTCGGCGGTGAGGCGGCCGGTGACGGTGATCGGGTCCCCGGCGAAGTAGGTGCTCTTGTCCTGGCTGACCTCCAGGCGCAGCGTCGAGTCGGTGAGCACGTCGTAGACGTAGTGCTCGACGTCGGGCTCGACCTCGCTCGTCGCGCCCGTTGTGTCCGTGGCGCCCGTCGTGTCCGTGGCGCCGATGACTCCGCCGCCGGAGCTGACGAGCAGCCGCCAGGTGCCGTCGCGCCCCCGGGTGCCGGACGTGCCGGTGGCCCCCTCGGAGCCGCTGTCGCCCCGCAGGAAGTCCCGGGGGATCAGGTACATGTTCGAGCGCGTCCCGCCGTGGAAGGTGACCTGGGAGAACTTGCCCTGGCCCGCGTTCTCCGGCGTGATCAGTTCGCAGTTCGGGGTCAGCAGTTCCAGCCGCAGCCTGCCGGCGTCGGGGGTGTTCCAGTCCAGGACGAAGGCGGCCTTGTCGTCGTACGGGGTGATGACCGTCTCGTGGCGGATCTCCCGCTCGCCGAAGACGAACACGCCCGGCGGGTCGGCGGGGGAGGAGGCGTCGGTCAGGCCCTCCTTGAGGGCGTTGCGCAGGACCGCGCCGAGTTGGGTGGGGGTGAACCCCGGTTCCGTGACGCTGTGCGAGACGCCGCCGAACGAGCCGTCGGCGAGGGTCTTGATCAGGATGTGGTCGACGTCGGTGTGCCCCTCGACGCCGTACCCGATGCCGTACATCGTGATCTTCTTCTCGGCGAGCGAGGTGCCGGTGGGGGCCGTGCCGTTGGGTGGTGCGGTGAACTCCTTGGGGTTGTGCGTGCCCGAGTTGTGTGCCCCGTCGCTCATCATGATCAGCCAGCGGCGGCTGGTGTTGACGCTGAGCGGGTCGGTGCCGAAGTAGCTGGTGGCGGGCGCGAGGACGTGGTCGAGGCCGTCGCCCATCGGGGTGCTGCCGGTGGGCACGATCGCCTCTACGGCGGTGCCCGCGTCGGCCATCTCGGAGGCCGCGATCTGCTTCATCGGGACGATGTCGAAGCCGGCGGGGCCGCCGCCCACTGAGGGGAAGCGGGCTATGCCGAACCGGCCACCGTTGTCGGCGAACAGGCCGAGGAGGTGCAGGAACCCCTTCGTCGCCGTGGTCAGCTCCCCCCAGCGGGACTCCGCGACGGTGGCGGGGGGACCACCGAGTGGGTTGCCGCCCATGCTGCCCGAGGAGTCGAGCAGGAGGACGACCTCCAGCTTCTGCGTGACGGCGGTCAACGCGAGTTGCTGGTTGTGGCCGGCGGAGGTGCCTACCGTGGGGTCCGGTGGTGTCACGACGATGTTCGTGGTCAGGGTGGTCTTGTTGTCCGGCGGGGGCGAGGCGGGCGCGGTGAACCGGAGCGAGAGGGTCTCCGTGCGGGAGGGGCGTACGGTCAGCGGCAGGGGCGAGGTGACCGTGAAGCCGCTTGCCGGAAGGGAGCCCGCCGTGGCGATGGTCAGCGGGGCGGTGCCCTTGTTGGACACCTGCACGCTATCCGAGTCGGACTTGTTGACGAGGGAGAGGAAGTTGGACACCGTGCCCGGCGAGATGTCGAGCCAGGGTTTGGCCGTGTCGGTGGCCGCGTCGGCCACCACCCAGGTGAACTCGACGGGTGCGCCACCCACGTTGTTGTTCCGGAAACCCAGCCGCCAGGTTTCCGCGGTGCCCGCCTGGTCGAACCCCATGCGGATGATGGCCACGTTGTCGGCCTCGACGTCGCGTTTCACGTCACCCAGGTACGTGGTCTTGTTGAACACTCCGCCGGTGAATCCGGTGATCTCCACCGCGGGCCCCTCGGTGTCGCCGGGGGTGGCCGGGGTGTCGGGGTGTCCCGCCCGGATGAACAGCGTCGGGAGTTCGACGGCGCCCGTCGCGCACACCCGGACGTACATCATCTTCGCGTAGCCGCCCTGGTCGCGTGGCCCGGCCAACTGGTCGATGCCGACGAAGACCGGGGGGCCGGTGTTGACGGTGAGCGCGGCCGTCTGCGGATCGGGATAGACGTGGAACGCCATGAGCATTCCCTTCCTAACCGTTGATCGTGAATATGTCCGTGCTGGTGGCGGTGCCGCCGGCGGTGGTGACCGAGAGCTTCATGTCCTTGGTGGTGCCGGGCGGCGTCATCCCTGCGGGCACCCGTACGGAAATCTGGGTGGCGGAGGGCGTGCCGATGATCACCGCGGTGAAGGTGTCGAACTTGACCGTGACCGGGGTGAAGTTGAAGTTGTTGCCGTTGAGGATGATGGGCTGCTGGCCGGCCACCCCGGACTTCGGGGAGAACTGGGGCGGCGTGGTGGAGAAGGTCGGGGCGGGGATGTTCAGCTCGGCCCGGAACGGGTCGTCGCTGACGATGCTGCCCACCGGGTTGGTCACGGTGATCTTGACGTCGGCGTTGGTGCTGCCCGCGGGCACCAGGCCCGCCGGCACCTGGACGACCATGCGGGTGGCGGTCGGTACGCCGACCACCGTGGCGGCCACGGCCGCGAAGCGCACCTGCGTGCCGGCGGCGTTGAAGTTGAACCCGTTGAGCGTCACCTGCGTGCCCGGGGTGCCGTTGCCCGGGCTGAACTGGGTGGTCGGTTCGGTGAACGCCGGCGCGGGGTCCGCCGTGAACGTGTCGTCGCTGATGACCGCGCCGCCCAGGTTGCTGACGGTGATCCTGACGGTCGCGGAGACACCCCCCGGGGTCAGCCCGCCCGGCACCCGGGCCACGACCTGCGTCGACGACGCCCCGCCCACGATCTTCGCGGGCAGGTCGCCGAAGCGCACGGTCACCGGGGCGACGGCGAAGTTGCTGCCGTTCAGGGTGATCGGCTGCCCGATGACGCCGCTCTTGGGCACGAACTGCGGCTGCCCGGGCGACGGGGCCGTGAACGCGGGCAGCAGCAGCGTCCGCTCCATCAGGCTCATCCTGCGCTCCATGTCGGAGACGGTCAGCCGGCGCTGCCGCAGATCGCCGATCATGGCCGCTTCGATGGTCGTCACCCCCCGGGGCCGCTGGAGGGAAGCCAGCGGATAGAAGCTGTGCCCGGACGGCGGCGCCGGCACCGCGTCCCCCTCACTGACCCGCACCACCCACACCGGCTTGAGCCGTACGGACGTCTGGACGCCGACGTCCCGGCTGTTGTTCAGCTCCGCGTCCACCGTGCCGTCCACCTCGGCCAGCGACACGTCCAGGTACACGGTGTCCGTCCGCGGATCGGGCTGCGCCGCCGTGGGCGCGGTGAGCGCGGGCAGGCCCGGCTGGCTCTTGTACGTGACCGCCGCCGGGACGACCACCTCGACGCCGCCGACCAGCGCGCTGCCGGGCCCCCCGGCGTCGCCGGCCGCGATGAGGAAGTCCTGTCCGTTCTGCCCGGTGGGCAGCGCCTGCACGGCGAAGCCGTTGGCCCCGGCCGCGGCCCCGTTGCCGACGTAGCGGCTGATGACCGCGCGGACCGTCGCCGAGATCAGGTCCTGCAACAGGTTCAGGTCCCGGTCCAGGACCGGCACACCCTGCTCGACGTGGATGCCCACGTACCCCTTCTGCTGGTTGGCCAGCAGCAGTTCCAGCGGTGACTGCGAATAGTCCGCCACGGTCCCCCTCCTTCTGCGGCGTTGCTCCGGTACGGCGTGATGGCTTGGCCAGATGGCTTGGCGAGATGGCTACGGAGTGATGAAGACGGGGCGCGCGGTGACCGGCATGGCGTCGGCGAGGACGCCGGCCAGCCGGGAGACCATCGCCTTGACCTGGTCCGGATCGGCGGTGCCCGGCGGCGCGAGGAACAGACCGACGGTGTCCCGCCCGATGCGGTCGTCGTTGGTGCGCACGCCGCCGGCCCCGGCGTCGTACGTATACGTCTGGAAGTCCTCGAACCGGCCGCGGAGCCCCAGCTTGGCCGCGCCCGTGGCGTCGGCGGTGGTCGTCCCCGCGTACCGGTGGTCCACGGTGCGAGTCGCACCGTAGTCCGCGCTCGTGTACTCCAGACTCTCGTTGGAGCGGTGCACCAACAGGGTGCCGGACGGTGTGTCCACGGCGTACGGCCCGCGCCGCGCGTACGGCCCGCCGCCGATCCGCTGGTTGGCCCCCCAGGTGAGCGGGGTCACGGCGAGGACGTTGCGGTTCAGTGACCAGCCGCCGTTCTGCGTCGAGCTCCAGAACACCTCGATGTTGCCGTCGGCGGTCAGCAGCGCGGCGGGCTGCCGGTCGTGGTAGTCGGCACTGGCCTTCGGCAGCGCACGGATCGGGGACCAGTCCGAAACCGCCGGGTCGAGTCCCGCCTTGACCCGGTGCACGATGCTCCAGCGGGACTGGCCCGGCGGGCCGCCGCTCTCGTGCCGCGCCCAGAACAGCCACAGCCGCTGGGTCGTGCTCGTCGGATGGAACAGGACGAACAGGTCGTCCTCCACCCGCGGCGGCCGGCCGCCGTCCGCCGGCAGGGTCAGCGGCGTGGGCAGCCAGGCACCGCCGACGTTGCGGTTGTAGCGCAGCTCCCAGCCGTCGCCCACCGCCTCCAGCCAGAACAGCCACAGCCCGCCGGCGTTGTCCGCGACCGTGGTGGGCATCCGTCGCTCGGTGGCGGTGTCCCCGAAAACGGCGGGTGCCGACCAGGTGACGCCGCCCGTCCGCACGCTGAACCAGATCCGCCACTTGCGGTCCGCGGGCGGCTGCTCCGGGTCGTACCCCTGCCAGAACAGCCACACGATGCCGGCGCCCTGCACGGCCACCGAAGGGTGTTTGTCGATGCCCGGCCGGTCCACGCGCGGGGCACTGGGCTCCCACAACCCGCCCGCGAACCGTTTCATCCAGATGTCCCAGCCGTGCGGCCGGCGGGTGTGGAAGAAGAACAGCGACGAACCGTCCGCCTCGCGCAGCGCCACCGGCCGCCCGTCATGGGCGAAATTGACGGACGCGAGCGCCGCGGGCGCGAAGACGCCGGAGGCATCGCGCAGCGCGGACCACAGGTTCAGCCGCTCCGGCTGGTTGGTGCGTGCCACGTTGTGGACGTACTCCTTGGTACGGCTGGTCCAGCCGGTGACGCGGGCCACGGTGGCGTCCAGCGTGGGCACCCCGCCGATGGTCCGGTAGACGCGCGGCGCGAACCTGACCTCGTTGCGCTGCGCGTCCACCGGCAGCCCGAAGTCGGTCTGCCAGCCGATCCACTGCGCGAGGAGCGGCAGCAGCCGGCCGTCGACCCGGTCGAGGTCGCCGAGGTCGAGGCCGGCGCGTACGAGGCTGTAGATCCGGTCGAGTTCGCCGCCGGGCAGGTCCAGGAAGCGGCGGAGCTGCCCCTTGTCGCGGTCGGCCGGCAGGCCGCTGCCCGCCGGCGGGGTGCGGTCGGCGTCGTAGCGGCGGTAGATCGCCGGGAGCATGCCGTAGAGGAGACCCGCGAAGTCGTACCGCGACGTGGCCATGGCGGACGCGTGGTTGTGCGGGTCGGGGTCGTACGTGGGCACCGGGGTGCCGCTGAACGGGAACAGCGTGTAGTAGTAGACCGTCCCGCCCCTCAGGCCGGTGTCGACGGTGCGCGTGTCGGTGGCGACCGTGTGGGCGATGAGCCGGCCGTCGTCGGGGCCGGTCGGGTGGGTGCCCTCGCGGCGCACCACGCGGAACCCGGGCGCGCGCCCCGGATCGGGGTTGTGCCAGCTCAGGTCGATCCTGTTGCCAAAGGGGTGGGCGGTGGCCGTGATGTCCGTCAGCCGCACCGTCCGTCACCTCCTTCCCTGTTCGAGGACGATGACCTTCAGGCCGAGGCGGTAATCGGGCTCCGGCGGGACGACGGGCACCTCGTTCGAGCCGAGCACGAGGGTGCCGTGCGGCTCGACCGGCGCGCCCGTCCGGTCCCCGCGCCGGAACTCGGTGATGTTCACGAAGACGACGCCGGGAACGTCCTGCGTCTCCTCGTAGAACTTGCTGAGGTACACCGTCTGGTTGAAGTCGACCCGTTCGAAGTCCAGCAGGCGGGCGGCGGCCTGCTGGACCTGGGCGACGACGTCCTCCCGGACGTGGAAACTCTCCACCGCCAGCTCGGCCGTCACGCGGATCGGGACGTAGTCGACGTCGGAGACCTCGACGAGCTGGCTGAGCATCCGCTTGTCCTCGAAGAAGCCCTTGAGGTCGGCCTCCAGCACGTCGCTGACCTTGCCGCCGCCCTGCGGTGCGACGTGCAGCGTCACCTGGTTCCAGCCGGTGGCCTCGGCGCGGACCTTGCCGACGCCCTTGAAGCTGAGGGCGAGCGCCTCGTAGTCGGCGGCGGTCACCGCGCGGCGCAGGGAGCGGAACACGGCGGGGGCGTGCTGCACGGCGTGCGCGATGTCCTCGCGCTCCGCGCCGCCGGTCGCGGGGGCCGGGTTGCCGACTGTCGCGCCGAGCAGCGCGAGCTGGGGCGCACCGACGATGGTGGTCACCGCGCCCGCGGGCACGTTGCCCGCCGAGCCGCCTCCGACGCGGTACGTGGCCCGGATCGCCGCGCCCTGCGGGGGGATCGCGCCGAACGTGCCGTCGCCGAAGACGACGGTGGCCCGGTCGGCGTCGTCGATCTCCACCCGGTAGTCGCGCTGCCCCGCCTGGCTGAACGCCAGGCTCTCCCGCAGCGTCCACGCGGAGGCCACCGACGCGAGCCGGCTCTCCACCACCACGTCCCGGCCCGCCTGCGCGGCGGGGCCCGCGGGCCGCAGGATCAGCCCGGGGTGGGCGAGGGGGAAGCGCTGGTTCGGCGAGTTGTCGGACGTGCCGAGCAGCTCGTCCCTGATCAGCCGGCCCTCCTCGACCGGGATGCCGCCCTGGGCAGGACCGAACACCTTCCGGCCGGTCGCCGGGTCGGCCGTCAGCTTCGAGAAGTCGATGACGAGCGGCGCCTCGCGGGTGTACTCGAACCTGACGCTCGGCTTGTCGCGCCGGCTCTTGGTCGCGAACGCGTCCCCCCGCGCCACGGTGACCGTCGCGGTGACGGCGGCGGGCACGGTCAGGCTCAGCGAGGCCGCCGCGGGGGCCGCGGTGCCCAGTTCGTAGCCGATGAGCCGCAGGTGTTCGATGACGCTGCGCCGGGTGCGGGCCGTGCCGAGGAAACTCTCGTTGGCCACCCGGTCCTGGTAGTAGCTGAGGATGTCGCCGAGGTGCGCGAACAGTTGCAGCAGTACGTTGCCGAAGTCGGCCTCGCCCGCGAAGTCCTTCCACTCCGGCAGTTTCTGCGGGATCAGCTCGCGCATGGACGCGAGCAGGCTCTCGTAGTCGCGGGCCATGTAGTCGATGACCGGCCGGTCGTCCGTCCTCTTGATCTCAGCCATGCCGCGTCCCCGCTCGTCCGTTCCCGTTGCCGCTCACCGGAACTGCACCCTGACCGCCTGCCGGGCGAGGTCCCGGCGCCGTACGTAGGCCACCTCGACGGACAGCGACTCTTCCTGCGCCTGTACGTCCACTCCGTCGACCACGAGGTCGTCTCCCAGCCACCGGGTCAGCGCCTGGCCGACGGTGAACTCGACGGCCGCGGCCAGGATCGTGTTGGCGGGGTCGAAGACCAGGTTGAAAAGGCCGCACCCGAACTCCGGTTGGTTGATCCGCTCCCCGGGTGCCGTGAACAGCACCTGGATGACCTTGCCGCGCAATTCCGCGCTCTCGTCGGGCTCCGGCACGATGGCACCGGCCGCGTTGACGCCGAACGGGAATCCGAACCCTGTCGCCACGCTCGCCCCCTCCCTCTCGCTTCGCCGCTCGTACGCCGGTCACTGGGAGCAGGCCGCCAGCGACTGCTGCTGGGCGCTGACCTTCGACTCGCCGGGTGTGGGCAGGCCGCTGCACGTGTCGATCACGTCCTTGTCGAGCAGTACCTTGACGCCGCCGATGGTCAGCAGCCCACTGCCCGCACCGGCGCCGGGGGTGCCGCCGCCGAGCGGTGCGTCGAGGATCGACAGCGAGGTGGCGAGGGGTTTCGGCGCGGCGGGCACGAAGTCGCCGCCGGCGGGACCGGCGTGGCCGCCGGGTGGGGGGCCCGGCGCGGTCTGGCCCGCGTCGAGGGTGCTGCCGCTGGTGACCAGGGCCACCGGCACGCCGTTGATCCGTACGAAGTCGCTGAGCCCTTTTGTGATCGAGCCCTGGTAGGCGTACTTCCCGAGGCCCGCGTAGGGCGTCGTGCCGTTTTCGAGGGTGCCCGTGACCTTGTGCGTGTCGGTGCCCCGCACGCTGTCGCCCTTGACGGCGATGCTCTTGGCCATCGACTCAGCCCTTCTTCAGGTCGATACTGTCGGCGATCACCGTCACGCTCTGGCCGGCGGCGTTGATGGTGAGGGGCGTTTTCGCGGTGAGGGTGACGGCGTCGGCGGACATCTGGAGAAAGTTGCCGGTGGCGTCGGTGATGCGGATGCCGTCGTCGGTGAGCGAGACGGTGTTGCCGCCCGCGTCGGTGACCGTGACCCCGGACTGATCCATCGTCAGGAGATGGCCGCGGCTGCCCTCGCGGACGAGGACCCGTTCCTTGCCGTCGGCGTCCTCCAACTGGATGGTGTGCCCCTTGAGAGTGGCGAGGATCTTCGAGGTCGGGGGCGACTGCACCGCTTGTGCGTCCTCGGTGCCGGCGTCGGAGCGCGGCTTCGGCACCTGGCTCTCGTCGCCCGGCCTGCTCCAGTACGTACCGACCCAGATGGGGAACTCCGTGTCCCCCCGCTCGAACTCGACCCACACCCCGGCCTCGCGTTCCGGAATGAACAGCAACCCCTGCCCCGCGGCCCCTCCGTACGGGACGCAGGGCGTGGCCCAGCCGGTGACGACCTCCGGGCCAAGGACGTCCGCGACGGTGAGCCGCAGCCGGCCGAGGCGGGACGGGTCGTCGTTGTCGACCACCGTGCCCCGGTACTTGCCGTAGCAACGCCGCCCGGTGTCCTCCACCAGGCCGGCGACGATGCGCTCCAGCGTCACAGCGACACCTCCGGCGCCAGGGCGCCCGCGGCCGGCAGGCCGGCCGCCGCGTCGGCCCCGCCGCCGATCGAGAAGTCCTCGTCGCCCTTGGGCACCAGCGCGTTGCGCTTGATGCGGAACGTCTGGAGGTAGCCGTCGAGGGTGAACCTGTGGGTGACGTGCGCGACGTAGTAGACGCCGCTGTGCGTCGCCCCGACGCCCTTGACGGTGACGGTGGTGCGGGGCCGCAGGATGCTGCCGTACTCGTTGGCGGCGACCTCGCCCTCGCCGGTCACCAGCCACTCGGCCTGGTCGTGGACGCTCTGGCAGATCTCGGTCATCTCCGGCACGCCGGTGGCCACGCTCTGCGCCACGTGTACGAGCCCGGGCTCCATGCCGGGGCCGAGGACACCGGCGGCCGGCACCGCGCCCAGGGCGGTCTGGGAACCGGGGACCGCGTGCGCCTCCAGCACGTCGCCGGTGATGTGGTCGATCTGGAACATCGCGACGTCCGTGGGGGCCAGCGCGTCGACCTCCAGGCTGAACCGGTTGACGTTCGTCTCGTCCCCGAAGTGCACCGCGAGCACCGGCTGCGGCGTGTCATCGACGGCCGGCGGACGGAAGCAGCCCCTGTCGCCGTCCACGAAGCACTCGAAACCGTTGCGCAGGGCCAGCCGCCTGAGCAACTGGATGTCGGTCTCGCGCTGGATGACGGTCGACACCGCCTCGTCGTGGACGATGCCCGTGTCGGTCACCTGCGGCGTCAGCCCGTACGCCTGGAACGTCTCGGTCGCGATGTCGCTGTCCTTCTTGTTCGGCCAGTCCTTGAGCCGCTCCACGCGGTCCATCAGGACGCTGGCGTCCGTACCCCACACCTGGAGCCGGCAGGCGTCGAGCCCGGGGCCGAAGTCCGGGCGGACGTGCGTGATGTAGCCGGTCAGCAGCGGCTGCGCGTCGTCCTGCAAGCCCGCGGTCACCCGCACCCGCCGCCACACCGTGAGCCGCTCGTCGTCCAGGTACGTCCACGACCCGTCGGGGCGCAGCAGCAGCGCCAGCGTCATCCGGAACATCCCGGCCAGTTCCTCGTCGAGCTCGACCTCCAGGTTCAGCAGGTCCGCGTAGAGGTCCGCGGCCTCCACGCCGTCGATGTCGATGCGCAGGTCGTCGTGGCGCACGCCGGCCCCCTATCCGCTCACTGCCGCGGGGATCGCGATGGGCTGACCGAGCCGCCCGCGGTCGACCGGCGGCCCGACGCCGAAGCCGCGCGCCGCGATCAGCGCGGCCAGGTCCTGCGCTTGCACGTCGATGCGGTGGTACGTGACGACGACGGCGCGGGTGAAACGCTCGACGATCACGGTGACCTGCTGCCCGCTCACCGTCTGCGTCTGCGGGACGAGCTCCACGTCTTCCGCCACGGTCACGTCGCGCACCCCGTTCACCGCCGACAGCGCGGCGATCAGCGCGGCCCACGGCGGGTCCTTCGCCGCCGTGGTGAGCGGGAAGCGGGTGGACGTCACGGGCTCCTGGCCGAGGAGTTCCAGGGGGGAGAGGAACAGCGGGTTGGCGTCGCAGATGTGCCAGTAGTGCAGGGGCTGCCCGTAGTAGGAGGCGGCGAGCTGGTCCAGCCGGTCGCCGGAGTCCACGGTGTGCTCCAGTGCGCCGGGCGTGTCGGGCAGCGGCCGGACGCCCTTGGCGGCCAGGATTCGGCCGCGGGCGTCGGGCGACACCACGTCGGGGACGGTGCGGTAGCGGGACAGCTTGCTGAACATGTGTCACTCACCCTGGGACGACGACGTTGGCTGCATCGGTGACGGCGGTGGCGAGCCCCACGGTCGACATGACCTCCGTCATGGTCTGCGTGTACCGGTAGGGGATGCTGCTGCCCTCGATGACCGTGAGGGAGACCGAGACGGTGGCCCGGACGGGGTTCAGATCGGCGCTGAACTCCGTCTCGGTGATGTTGAGAGAGTTGATGTTCACCGGCAGCACCCGTTTGCGGCCGAAGATGAACAGGATCAGCGGCGGGTTGGCGCTGCGGGTGAAGCTGAACCCGTCGGGCTTCTGCAGCAGCCGGGCGGCGAGACCACCGAGCACGCTCTCCCGCTTCGGCTGCGTCATCAGCTCCAGCGTCGCGATCTGCGGGCCGATGCCGAACTGTTCGGTGACCGTGTCGCCCTCGTCCAGCCGGTCGGTGGCGTCGAGGCGGATGTCGAAGCCGAGCTTCTGCTCCTCCACGGTCACCAACTGCTCCCGCTGGACGTCCAGCAGGCTGGAGCGCCGGCCGTGCTCGGTGCGCAGGGTGCGCGGCGGTGCGCCCGACTTCTGCGCCGCCGCTGCCGCCGCGGGGGCGCCGGCGAAGGTGTAGGACAGCGATCGGTTACGGGTGAGCTGCACGGGGTTGAACTGGAACACCACAAGGAGCGGCGGCAGGCTCAGCCCGTACTCCACGAATGCGCCGCGCAGAATGCGCGGCTTGTTGGGAAAGCCGTCGGTCATCTCGCCTACTCCTCCCCGCCCTTGCAGGTCAGTTCTCCGGTGGTGCAGTGGCCATGGGGATAGGTGGTCAGGATCTGGCGTACGTTCATGCGGCGCGGGCCGAGGGGTTCCACCCAGGCGAGGCACTGGAAGACGTGCAGGACGTCCGTGGGGGTGGAGTAGACCTTGTTCGGATTGGCGCCGCCCGGGTAGTAGCGGGTCACGCCGCCGTGCTCGAAGCGCAGCGCCGCCTCGAAGTTGTTGCCGCACCCGTTGGCGTCGATCAGGGCGGCGTACCACGGGTTGTCGGGGTGCTTGGTGCCGGACAGGCCGCCGCCGAAGGTCTCCTCGGCGTGATCGGGGCTGCTGGGCTTGGCCCAGACGACGACGGCCGCGGTGCTGCCGGCGAGGCCCACCTGCAAGAGCACCCCTTGGACGAAGCGCACGATGTCGATGCACTGCGCTCCGGTGGCCAGGTCGTCCGCCAGCTTCCACGCGTTGTCGAGCCGGACGAACAGGTTGTAGCTGTTCCAGCGCTTCATGACGCTCGTCACCAGCGCGTGCGGGTCGAGCGAACCCGCCTCCCGGGCGGCTTCGCCGACGATCCGCGTCGACGTCCGCATGCGCCGGAGCGTGACCTCCGCCGGTGCGCGGGGCGGTCCTGCGGTGACGTACACGCTGTGCCGGGTCCGGGCGATCTCACGCTTCCACTGCTGCCACTCCAGGTCCCACACGATCTGCCGGTTCTCCAGCGAGGTGACGGTGTCGGGCAGCGCGGTGGTGCCGACGAGCGGCACCGTCTGGGCCGTTCCGCCGTGCAAGGTGCCGGAGAACTCGAAGTTCAGCGCGGGTTCGGTGCTGCGGCCGGTCAGCCGGACGGGCGCGGCCGGCGCGTTGAGCGGGCTGATGTTGAGGTTGACGTCGGCGCGGACGCCGGTGCCCATGGCCTGGCTGATCGGGCGGCTCTTCGCGAGCCCCTTGTCGGAGATCCACTCCGGTTCGCCGTACACGCCGCCGTCGCTCTCCCAGTCGTCCTCGTTGTTCTTCATCAGTCCGTGGTCGGACCGGAAGGTGACGGAGCTGAGGAGCGTGCCGGGGTGGCTGCCCTCCTCGGTCTGCCGGGTGCCGCCCGTGCCGAGGGCCCGGTCGTAGAGCGCGGTGAGCTCGGGTTTGCGGGCGTCCGGCAGGTTGTCAAGCAGCCGGTCGTAGTCGATGGCGGCCATGGCGGTCGCGAGTTGGTTCCCCGAGAGCTGTTTCAGCAGGTCGAGGGCGACCACCGCGTCCTGGTCGGTGACGGCCCAGTCGAAGAGCCCGTACGAGAGGCGGTCCTCGATGGTCTCCAGCGTGTTGGCGGGCGGTTGCAGCCCCGCGACGTCGGCGGCGAGCCGGTCGTACTCGGGGAGCCGCCCGTCGGGGAGGTTCTCCCGCAGCCGCCGCGCGTGGGTCGCGTCGTTGAAGAACACCGCCTGCTGGAGGCGGGGCAGCGACTTGAGGAGGTCCAGCGAACGGGTGGCGTCCTGGTCGGTGATGGCCCAGTCGAACAGCCCGTAGCCGAGGTAGTCCTCGATCTGGTCGAGTCCGGGGCTGATCGCCCGCTGTACGGTCTCGGCCGCCGGAGCCGCGCCACCGCGCTGCTGCACCACGTGAGTCAGTTCGTGGGCGAGCAGCCGGTGATCGTGCTCGCTTTCGTTCCGCGCCAGGTGGATGTGGTGGCCGTGGGTGAAGGCGCGGGCCCGGATCCCGGCCGCGTACTGGTGGGACGCGGAGTCGGTGTGCAGCTGCACGTGCGTGAAGTCCTGGCCGAAGCGGGGCTCCATGAACGCGCGGGACGCGGGCGTCAGCGGGCGTCCGCCGCTGGTGGGCGGGGAGGCGGCCGGCGTGCCGCCGGTGCCGCCGTGCCCGGCCGGCAGCCGCTGGATGGCGAGGCGCGGGGCGGCGGGCGCGGGGCCGGAGGGTGTGGGGCCGGAGGGTGCGGGGCCGGGGGTCGCGACGATCCGTTCGGCGACCCGTTCGGCCTCCTGCTCGTACCGGTCGCCGGCGGGCCCGACGAGCGCGCTGGCCTGCACGGGACCGCAACAGGAACAGCCTCCCGAACAGCCGCACCCCGAGGGGCCGTCGTGCTCGCCGTCGCCGTCTTCGGCGAGACGCTGAAGGTAGTCGCTGCCGAGGCTGCGCCGCAACGCCAGGTCGGTCGCGGCCCTCGCCCGGGGTGCCTGAGGCGGTGCCGGGCGCGGCCCGTACGTGCCTGGGGCGTGGATGGTTTCGTGCGGCATCGTCAGCATGGCCCAGCCCCTCTGGCGGCCCCGACGGGGTCACCGGCCGGGGCCGGCTCCGTCCAGAGCTTGCCGATCTTCTCGAACTCCCGCCGGACTCCCCGCAGGATGTGCCGCCGGCCGATGGGCCCGCCGTCGGTCGCGGCCAGGAACGCCGCGTTCAGCACGATGTTCTTGATGCTGCCGCCGGCCACCGGGAACTCCCGGGCCAGCGCGGCGAAGTCGACGTCCGCCGCGACCGGCGCCTGCGGCGGGAAGAGCCCCTGCCAGATCCGCAGCCTGCTGTCGGCCTCGGGGAACGGGAACTCGATGATGAAGCGGACGCGGCGGGTGAACGCGTCGTCCAGGTTCTGCCGCAGGTTCGTCGCCAGGACCACCACGCCCTCGTACTCCTCCATTTTCTGCAGGAGGTAGCTCGTCTCGATGTTGGCGTACCTGTCGTGCGCGTCCGACACCTCGGTGCGCTTGCCGAACAGCGCGTCGGCCTCGTCGAAGAAGAGGATGGCGTTGCTGGTGCGCGCCTCGGTGAAGACGCGGGCCAGGTTCTTCTCGGTCTCGCCGATGTATTTGCTGACGACCCCCGAGAGGTCCACGGCGTACAGGCCGAGCCCGAGGTCGTGCGCCAGCACCTCCGCCGCCATCGTCTTGCCCGTCCCCGGGACCCCGCTGAACAGCACGCTCAGCCCCTTGCCGCGGTGGGTGTCACCGCCGAACCCCCAACGGTCGTACACCTGGTGGCGGTGGCGGAGCTGGTCGCGGACCTCCCGCAGTTGCTCCATCCGGTCGGTGGGCAGCACGAGGTCGTCCCAGCCGGCGCGGGGCCGCACTTCGACGGCCAGGTCGCCGAGCCGCCGGCGGGACAGCGCACGGCAGGCGGCGGACAGGTCGGCCAGGGTCATGGCGCGCGGCAGCGGCTCCATCAGCCGCCGGTTGCGGGCGTACCGGATCGCGGCCCGCATCCCGCCGGGCGACAGTCGGAAGAGCGTCGCCAACTCGGCGGCCCACGCGCCCGGCTCGGCGGTGTGCTCGGCGAGCAGCCGCCGCCACAGCGCGGTGCCGCGGGTCACGTCGGGCAGCGGCACGGGGACGGGCTGGAACAGGGCGTCGGCGAAGCTCTCCTCGCCGTCCCAGGCGGATTCGCCGGTCAGGAACACCAGGCCGCCGAAGTCGGCGACGGCCGTTGCCAGGGCCGCGCGCAGCGGTGCGGCGTCGTCGTGGCGGAGTGCGTCGGCGTGCGGCAGGTGGACGGCGGCCCGGCGCAGCCGCGCCTCCCTCAGGTCGGTGCCGTACGTCGGCTGGTCGCCGATGGTGAGCAGCCCCATGCCCAAATCGCGGCAGGTACGGCGGGCCAGCTCGCGCTTGCCCGTGCCAGGGGGGCCGTAAAGGTAGAACACCAGCGGGCGGGCGTCGCCGTCCTGTTTGAGGTGGTGTTCGGCGAGGCGGCGCAGGCCCTGCGCGAGATCCGCGTCGGCGTCTTCGGCATCGATGTCGCGTTCGGTGGCGCCGTCCGCGCGGTACAGCCGTGCGTCGGGGGCGTCCGCGTCCAGCAGGAAGCGACAGACTCGCGGGTCCAGCGCCAGGAACTGGGCGAGGCCGGTGGACCCCGAGGGGCTCTGCGGGTCGTCGATCTTGTGCAGGATGCCGGTGCGCAGCAGCGGCGCCGTCTCCTGGAACGCGCCGAGTGCGGCCCAGCGCTGCCGCTCACCCGGGCAGAGCAGGTCGAGGACGAGATCGACGCTGGGGCGCTTGCGGGTGATGTCGTCCTGGAGGTAGGCGTACAGCCGGTCGTACTTGCGCCGCAGTTCCGGGCCGAGGCACACGGTGACGGCCCGTAGCTCCCACGGGCTCAACGCGAAGAGCGCACCGAGCGCGGGGAGCGCCAGCGTGACGCCGTTGGCGGCGCTGCGCTGCACGCGCGCGTCGATCTCCGCGTCCAGCCGGTCGAGTTCGGTGGCGGGGGAGGGCGGTTCCTGGGGTTGGTGGGTGAGCAGCCAGTCGACTTCCTGCCGGGTGATGTAGACGGTGCGGGCCGCCTGCTGCTGCGGGGCCGCCTCGTTCTGCAGGCTGACCGCCGCGAGCCGGCGCTCGATCAGCAGGTCGAGGCGGCGCAACTCGTCCGCGAGGTGCTCGCCGTTGTCCCGGTACGCGCGGTGGGTCATGGCGTGACCTCGAAAACGAACGTGCGGCGGAACAGGTGCGAGACGTCCACGCGCACCTCGTAGAACCCGGCCTTCAAGCCCGCGGCGAGCGTCACCGTGAACGCGTCACCGCTCAGCGGCACCGCGGCCCCGACCGGCTCGCCACCGAGACGCACGTCGGCGAGCCACCCGGCCAGATGCGTACCGGTGAACGTGAGCTGCGAGCCCGCCCGCCCCGCGGCCGGCGACATGGCGGTGACCTCGGGCGGGCTGAGGGGCGCCCGTACATCGGGAATGCCGACCCGGCGCACCCGCTTCGGCAGCGGGCGGGCCGCGCCCGGCAGCCGGTCGAGCTGGACGGTGGACACCTGGTAGAGCACGGAGAGCCGGAACGGCTGGGCGAAGGTGCTCCAGATCCGGCTCAGCTCCTCGTGGTCCAGCGGGGCGATCGCGATCTGCAGCCGCTCGCGGGCGTCGAGGAGACCGGGGTCGAGGTAGGTGCGGGGGACGACCGGGTTCTCGTGGAGGACCCGCATGGCCTCGCCCACGCTCTGGTGCGCGGTCACGTTGCCGCTCAGCGGGTCGTTGGGCGCGTAAGGCGTAAGCAGGTAGAAGAGGTACAGGGACAGGGGGGCGTCGAGGAGTTGGTCGGTGGTGCCCGGCCGGAGCGCCCAGTCCTGGTTCTTGAGGTACGGATTCTCCGTGATCTTGTAGAGGAAGAGGTTGATGCGCCGGCCGCCGCCCGGCTCGTCGGGGGCGAGGACGGTCACGTCCATGGCCGGGGCGAGCCGCATCTCACCGACAAGGAGGCTGCGCAGCGAGGCGCTGACCATGCCGATCGCGGTCCCGGCGCTCACCGCAGGATCCTGCCGCGCAGCCGGGGGAGGTGGCGTCGCACCCAGAAGGCGGCGATGCCGTCGGTGGACGGGGGCGGGGGGCTGATCATGACGGGCGGGGCCGGCGGGAGGGGGACGGAGGTCGCCGGTTCGGCGGTTGGTGCCGCCGCGGTCTCCTCCGGCCAGGGCATCCGCGCCGGGGGCCCGGGGCGGGGCGCGGTGACGCTGCGCAGCGGCTGGGTGGGAAGGGGCCGGGGGCGCGGGCGGTGGTCGGGAGGCGGGGGCGGGGGTGTGCCGCGGTGCTGGGCAGCGGTGGGCTCTGGGCCGGGTCGCGTCGCGTGTGCGCGGAGTTCCGGGCCGTGCGGTGCTGCCGGGCGCGCCGTCGGGTGGGGCGGTGTGGACGGGGGTACGGGGGGTTGCTCCCGCGGGGTGGTGCGGGCTTGCGGGGGGGTGGTGCGTACGGCCGGAACGGTCGCCGACTGCGGGGCCGGTCCCTGCGGCGGGTGGCCTGGTACGCCGCTCCTGGTCGGTGCCGGTGCCGGTGCCGGTGCCGGTGCCGGTGCTGGCGCCGGTGCTGGGGCGTTGACCGGTGGGTGGTGCGGTGTGGCGGCTTCGTTCGGCGCGTCCTGTCGGGGGCGCTCCTGCCCGCCAGATGATGGTGACGGAGGCACCGGCGGCATCGCCGTGGTCCCCGGAATCGTCACGGAAACCACGTCCGCCGCCTCGTCATCACCGTCTTCTGGGGACGACACGGCCGTGGCCCGCGTCGGCTCTTTCTGGTCGCCCTTCTGGCCGCCGCTCACAGCCACGGGACGCCTGGTGGCTTGCGCATCGGCTTCCGCGCCCGTGTCTGTGCCTGTGGCTGTGCCCGTGTCTCCGTCTGCGTCTGCGTCTGCGTATGCGTATGCGTATGCGTCGAAGAAGTCGTACTCGATTCGCGCCGGCAGGACATTCCCGCCATCGGACGGCCCGTACGGCACATCCGGGCCACTCGGCATCCCGTACACCGCCCCCGAGCCACCAGGACCCCCGTACGGTTGCCCCGAGCCGTACCACGGCCGCAGGTACGCGAAAGCGACGCCCGGCAGCGGTGGCACGAAGGCGACGCGCACCCCGGTGTCCTCAGGGAGCCCGAGCAGCGCGCGTACCCGGGCGCGATGCCGGAACGGCCGCCGCCCGTCGGCCAGGACACCCCGCAGGTAGCCCTCATGCGCCACTGTTGAGCACCTCGATCGCGTCGGCGAGCACCTCGATGTAGGTGCGCCGCTTGTCGCGGGTCAGCTCCATGATCTCGTGTTCGCTCCAGTGGTAGTGGTACGCCAGGTAGTGCACTTCGCGGTAGAGCAACCCGCTGTCGGTGCGCAGTTCGCCGAGGAAGAAGCGCTGGATGTCCAGCGGTGCGATGATCACCCGGCCGCAGTGGACGCACCGCGCCTCCATCGACTGCTCGACGGACGGGGCGAGTTCGTGCATCCGCTGCTCGATCTCGGACCGGGCGGTTGCCGAAAGATCGGCCATTCGCCGCTGGTCCGGCGGGTCGCCGTCCGGTCCAAGCCGCTGCACGCAGCGGGCCAGGAGCGAGGTCAGGGCCTCGGCCTCGTTGCGCGCGGACAGTTCCGCGAGCTCTTCCTGGTCGGCCCCGTTCGGCAGCCGGAAGGTGACCTCCAGGGGTTCGGCCGTCAGCGTCATGGTGTGGGCGGGGGCCCGTTGGCGGGCCTCCTCCACCGGCACGTCGGCGAGCGAGAACTCCAAAGACACCCGCTCACCGCACTGGGCCCAGGGGCAGACGAGGTGTGCGCGGACCACGTCGCCGAAGCTCGCCCTGCGCAGGTGGAGCAGCAGGTACTGCCGGTCGGCGACCAGCAGCCCCCGGGCCACCTCGGGCGGTAAGGGCGAGATGCCGCCGAGCCGGCGCACGCAGCGACTGAGGACCTCGGTGACCAGCGCCGCGGGCCGCGGCGCGCGCGCGTCGGCGAGCAACTCCTCGTCGCGCCCGGTGAGCACCGCGAGCTCGAAGTCGCGGTGCAGCCGCCCCTCGGCGTCCCAGTAGCCGCCCGGCAGTACCCCCACGGACACCCCTACGTCTCCTTGGCCTCGGTCACCGAGGTGTCCCGCACCCAGCCCTCGTTCTCCAGCTTGACGGTGCTGATCATCACGGCGTTGCCGCTCGCGTCGAGCTGCGGCAGCGCCTGGTACTCCGAGACCCAGCAGCGGAAGATGTTGTACGCCAACACCTTCTGCCCCTGGTGGTTGTAGACCTCGATGCTGATGTCCTTGCGGAAGGACGCCAGGGACATCGCCGCGTCACCCTGAAAGTTGTTGACCTTGTTCGCCCACGCCTCGAAGGTCGTGTCGTGCGTGACACCGGCCTCCAGGGTGAGCGCCTCGTACTTCGTCCTGCCGGGGATCTGGTGCGGCCCGCTCGAATCCCCGCCCTCGTACCAGGGCGTGACTTCCGTGGTGCGTTTGAGTGCGCTGCACTTGCTCAGTCCGGCCACGTACTGGCCATCCACCTTGATCTTGAACTTGAACCCGAGGTACGGGTCGAACCGCGTCGCGTTGACGCTGAACTTGGGCATCGGGCGCTCTCCTTCCGCTGGCGGTCGTCACTCACTCACCCGGACGCGAGGCCCGCCTTCTGGCTGATCTTCACGACGACGAACTCCGCCGGCTTCAGGGGCGCGAACCCCACCAGGACGTTCACCACCCCGTTGTCGATGTCGGTCTGCGTCGTCGTCTCGCCGTCGCACTTGACGAAGAAGCCCTCCGTCGGCGTGGCACCCTGGAACGCCCCCTGGCGGAAGAGCGTCATCATGAACGAGCCGATGGTCAGCCGCAGTTGCGACCACAGCGGCTCGTCGTTCGGTTCGAACACCGCCCACTGGATGCCGTTGTAGATGCTGACCCGCAGCATGATCGCGGTACGGCGGACGGGCACGTAGCGCCATGCCGGGTCCGAGGTGATGGTGCGCGCGCCGAACACGACCACTCCGGCGCCGGCGAAGCGCCTGATGACGTCCACGCCCAGCGGGTTGAGGGTGCCGTGCTGCACGTCACCGAGCTCCGCGGCGAGCCCGGCCACGCCGTTGAGGCTCGCCTCCGTCCCGGCCGGCGCCTTCCACACGCCGCGGCTCGCGTCGATACGGGCGTACAGCCCCGCGACGAACCCCGATGGCGGCAGCAGGACGGGCTCCCGGGACCGGCCGGTCGGGTCCGGCGCCTTGACCCAGGGGAAGTACAGCGCGCCGTACGAGTTGGCGACGGTGAGCTTGGTGCGGAAGGCGGCGGCCTCGTCGGCGGTGTCGTCGTGGGAGCCCGTCTCACCAATGTAGAACACGTCCTGGAGCGGTCGGTTGGCGCAGTAGGCCATGCCGAGGTCCATCATCGACGTCGTCGCCTCGCCGGGGACGGCGAGGAGGCTGAAGTCCGTCACGTTGTCCAGTCGCGGGAAGCCTGAGCTGAACGTCGTCTCCGTCACCGCGGCGACGCCGTCGCTGCCGAGCGTCACCGGCGTGATGACCGGCGCGGTCACCGCCGCGTCGCCGATCTGCACGACGTCGGCCTTGGCGGGGCGCCGGACCGCCGCCCCGTCCTCGGACCGCCCGCCGTTGCCCGCGCCGAGTTTGAGCAGGCCGGTGGCGTCCGCGGTCGCCGCCGGCTGGACGCGTACGGACGAGGTGGCGAGGGTGGTGGTGCCGGACTGGAGGACGAACCGGGACTGCCCGGCCACGGTCTCCACGGCGCAGGTGAAAGCGTTGAAGGCGGTGGCGTCGGTGGACGTCTTCTTCCGGGTCAGGCCGCGCACCGCGCTCTGCACCGCCGTCGCCACGTCCGCCAGCACGGTCGAGGCGCCGGCCGGCGCGGGCAGCGTGACCGTCTGGAACCCGTCGGCGTCCAGGTTGATCTGGAAGCTGAGGTTGCCGTTCAGCGGCAGGGTCGGTGCGAAGCCGCCCCGGTGGATGCCGCGCTGCACGCTGAGGTTGCCGGAGAGCAGTTGGGCGCTGATGAGGGTGGAGTCCTGCGCCAGGACGCTGACCGCGAAGTTCGGGGCGGTCGGGTCGACGCTGAGGTTGTCGAAGACCTCCAGCGGGGCGGTGTCCTTGAAGTTGGCGGGCACGACCGCCGGGTCGGCCTGGCGTCGCACGCTGACCTTGAATTCGTTGCCCGGGTCGAGCGTTCCGTCCTCGATCTGGAGGAACAGCGTGTTGCCCCAGGCGCCCTTGCTGCGGGCCGAGAACGTCATGCCCCCGGCGACCGGCGTCGCGCGGTTGTTGACGGTGACGGCGGCGGTCGCGGCGTCGGTGCGGGTGACGCGCACGACGTAACACTGCCGCCCGCCGTTGTTGAAGTACTGGAACACGCTGTGCGCGAGATATCCATCGTCCGTGTACGTCCCGTACCGGCGCTGGAATTCCGTCCAATTCGTGATGCGGGTGGCTTCCTCCGGGCCCATCTCGGCGAAACCGACGAAGGCCGCCGTGGACGTGCTGGCGACGTCGAGCGGGCGCGTCCCGCCGGAAATCTCCTCGATGTAGACACCTGGATAAGTCAGAGTCGCCATGGTCGTCTCCTGTCGCCATATATCAGCCCGGCGCATGTGCGCTCATGGCCGATTTTGGGCTCCCTCAGTCGTCCTGCGCCCCGGACCGCTTGGCGGCGGCCTTTCCCCTCCGGCCCGGCGATTCGGCGGGCTCCGGGGCCGGCCCGGTTTCCTGCGCAACCTCTTCGGTGGTCTCCGCCGATACGTCCTCGACCGCGATCACCCGCTGTGCCCGCAGCTTCTCCACCTTGGCGCTGCCGGCGACCTCCGCGTCGGGCAGTTCCCGCGAGACCTCCCCGGGAGACAGCCGTACCGCGCTCCCCGAGGCAAGCTCCACCACGACCGGCACGGAGGGGAGGAGACTTCTGATCCTTACGGCCACGTCGACTCTCCTCGCTGCGGGTGTGCCCCACGCCACGCCGCCTCCCGTGGCGGCAGCGCCGGAGCCACGACGCCAGCATCACCCCGCGCCGTCACCCGTCCGTCACCACGGGCCGGTGTCCGACCCGGCGCCGCCCGCGGCAACGCCACGGTGACGGGACGGCGACAGGCTGGCATCATGACGTCGGGAAGAGGCAGAACCGGAGTGTGCGTGGTCCGCGTCCTGGCGCAGAGCCACGGAACGCTGATCACGCTGCGGATCAACCCCGACATCGACAGATTCTCGACGGGTGCCGAATCATCTACCGCAGACGTCGAATCCGCCGTACAGACGATGCGGGAATTCCTGCAATCCTTCCTCGCCGAAACCCCCGAAAGTTGATACAACCAAAATCCGGCACCTGGCGGCTGAACGGCGACCCACCGCCTGATTTCGCCGACCGGTGAATTCCGGACGGGGGACCGATGGGATCAGCTTTTCCGTACTTCCCGACCTCTGGAGACATGGGTGCACCACCCCCGGTGCTCCACTTGTTCGGCGAACTCCACGTAAGTGTGGGAACACGTCGGGTGGACATTCCGATGAGCTGCCGACGCCTGCTGGCCTTCGTCGCCCTGCGCCCCTTTCGGGTGGACCGGGCCTACGCCGCGGGCTCGTTGTGGCCGGTCAACGACGAGGACCGGGCGCACGGCAACCTGCGCTCAGCGCTGTGGCGGCTGAACCGCGTCGACGTCCACCTGCTGTCGGCCGACAAGCACGGGCTGATCGTGCACGATGACGTGGTCGTCGATCTGCATGCGGTCAGCGCGTGGGCGACCCGCGTCATCGAACACACCGCGGGGCAGGACGAGTTGCGTTCCGCGCCGCCCGGCCTGGAGGCGCTTGAGCTGCTGCCCGGCTGGTACGACGACTGGGCCCTGATGGAGCGCGAACGCGTCCGGCAGCGACTCCTGCACGCCCTGGACTCGCAGAGCCAGCAGTTGAGGCTCATGGGCTGCCATGCGGAAGCCGTGGACGTCGCGATGGCGGCGGTCAGCGCCGAGCCGCTGCGCGAGAGCGCGCAACGCACCCTCCTCCTGGCACATCTGGCCGCCGGGAACTGGGTGGAGGGCCGGCGCGGACTGGAGATGTACGCGCGCCTCCTGGAGCGGGAGCTCGGGGTGGAGCCGGCGCCCGACCTCACGGACCTGTTGCGGGACGGCGGCGACGTGCGCGGCGGTGGCGGGGGCGAGAGGGACACCAGCCGGCAGGGGTGATCCGCATCCCGGCCGCCGGAAGGGAAACCATGCTGACCACCGAGGACCACCAGAGGTCGCTGCCGTACCCGGTGCCCGCGACGCGGGAGCGGTCAGCGGCGCCGGCCCCGGACGCGGGGGGCGGTGGCCCGACCCTTCAGCGTAGCCTCGGCAACGGCTACCTACAGCGTGCCGCCGCGGAGGGCTGGGGGACGGGCGAGTGGGACGAGGGCGACGGCATGAGCCCCGCCGCGCCGTGTGGTTGCGGGGGCGGCTGCGGGCCGAGTGGGGCCGCGCAGCCCAAGCTGACCGTCGGCCCGGCCGGTGACGCGTACGAGCGGGAAGCCGATCGGATCGCCGAGCGCATCACCGAGTCGCCGGGTGCGCAAGGGGGGACGCCCCTCGTGCGCCGACGCGTGTCGGCGGACGCGGGCGCGCCGGGCGACACCGTGGCGCCGACCACCGGTGGCCAACCGCTGTCGGCCTCCACCCGCGCGTTCATGGAGCCGCGCTTCGGCCACGACTTCGGCCGTGTACGCGTCCACGCCGACGCAGACGCCGCCGCGTCGGCACGTGCGGTGCACGCCGACGCGTACACCCTCGGCCACCACCTGGTCTTCGGCGCCGGACAGTACGCGCCACAGACCAGCCAGGGACAACGGCTACTGGCACACGAACTGACCCACGTGGTGCAGCAGACGGGCGGCACGGGCCCGGGCCCGGCCGGGAGCGACTCCCCGGCCGCCGGAGGGCCGAGCGCGACGGCCCCCGTCGTCCAGCGCAAGGTCACCGCGGACGGCGTCCAGGAAGCCCGGCCCCGTTACAGCTACTCCACGCACTGCGGATGGGTCGACTGGGGCCACGTCCGGCCGGACGCGGCCGAGCTTCTGATCAGCCAGGTGCGGGCGGCGTCCGCGGTGCTGAGCGCGGAAGAGGCCGGGCGCTCCGGGCAGCCCGGCCACCACGCGGTACGGCGCGACGAGCCGGGAGTCGGCGTGTACGAGGACTGCCCGGGGCAGTACGCGCCCGGCGAGCGCGCCGCTTCGGCCCGCCCGCGGGCGCCGCTGTCCGAGCGCACGCAGTTCCCGCACCACACGGAGACCGACCTGTACGGCTTCGAGGTCGGGCAGTCCGACGCCGCGCTGTTCGCGGGCGCCCTCTCCCCGATCGCCGCGGAACTCGCCGCCGACCCCAAGGCATCGGGGGAGATCTACGGATTCTCGGACTGCATGGGCGTGGAGCGCGCCAACGTGGACCTGCGGGCGGCCAGGGCGCTGGCCGTGCTCCGGATGTTCCCCGAGGAGCTGCAGAAGCGCTTCACGGCGACGACGTTCGCCGGCGCGCAGCAGTACCTGGCGAGCAACACCCACGAGGAAGGGCGGCGCCGCAACCGTGCCGTCACGATAAAGATCCTCCGCCCGCTGCCCGCGGAGATCGTCATCGCCACGCAGCGGAGCGCGTTCCACGGGGTGACGGTCAATGCCGCGAGCGTGATGGCGAAGATCCTCCAACCGCTCACGCCCGACCAGGTGTTGCGCGTGTCCCTGGCGATCTTCATGGCCGTCTCCACGGTGTTCGAGGAGACGCAGGGCTCGACGGACTTCCTCACCGGCTCGTCGTTCTCCGAGGAGGACCTGCCGTCCAACCTCATCAGCTTCTACGTCGCGGCCAACCACCTGAGCTACCGGACGGACGTGGAGAAGATCTGCGACGTCTGGGGCCCCACCCGTTCCATGGCCGCGTTCCGCGGCTACACCTTCGGCCGGACGCGGTACACCTTCAAACAGACGCGGCTGCCGGCCGGCGGGGCCTGGCCGACGCAGTTCGACGCGATCCAGCCAGAACCGCCCGGGCGGCTGTGGCAGATGGGGCCGATGACGCTGATCGCGCCGGGGAGCGTGCAGTACGTGCCGTGAAGCGCGGGGTCAGCGAGGCGCCCGTGCAATCGGACCTGCTCTTTCGCCACCCCGGACATGGCCCTGGCCGACACGCGACCCGCACCGGCATCCCCTGGCGCTACCTCCCGCACGGCTGTCCGCACTGCAACACGGTCTACCAGTACTTCGCCCGCTGGGAGAGGGGCGGCATCGACCTCGAAATCGTCCGCCGCACCCCCGGCTTCACCGTGCCCTGATGACCCGCCGCCTCACCTGTCGTCCCGTAGCGCAAGCGGCGAGGCGCGAAGACAAGCTCTGAGCGCTGATTCTTCGACCGCAGCTTCACAACTACCCACCGGTGGTGCCCTCGTCGTCCGGCTTGGTGGGCAGGGTGGGCCGGGGGCCCTCGTCGGGCAGCATCACCAGGCGGACGGCCATGGTCCGTGCGCCGGGCGGATGGTCGCCGGGCTCGGTCGCGTACTTGCGCAGCAGTGTGTGGTACTCCTCGATGAACGAGGCGACCTGCTCCTTCGTCATCCGCAGCCCGGCACGCTGGATCCGGTTCCAGCCCGCCGAGGAGTCGTACCCGGCGTAGGCGCTCACGACCAGGTTGAGGTCGTGGGTCATCTTGAGGACGCCGATCTTCACCGCGGCCTCGCGTTCGTCCGCCGTCATCTCCAGGCCCGGTGGCGTGAAGATGTCGGTCATCAGCGACCTCCACCAGCGCTCCCGGCCGGTGGACCGCTCCTCGATCTCCGCGATCAGCTTGAGCTCGGCGAGCTTGCGCAGGTGGTAGCTGGTGGTGCCGGTGCTCTCGCCGAGCGCTTTGGCGACGCTGGTCGAGTTCGCCTCGCCGTGCTCTCCGAGGTAGCTCAGGATGTCGCGGCGCACCGGGTTGGACAGTGCCTTGTAGAAGGCCTTGAGGTCCTGGCCGGTGAGCACTCTCGTCTTGGGCCGCTCAACCATGCCGCCAGCGTACTGCAGAGGTTTTCTGCAAAGGTCGCGGACGGCGCTTCGGCAGATTGCAGAGACTGTTTGCAGAACTTCTCTGCAGTGGCTACGTTGGGTCGCAGGACGGCGCCGCCGGGCGCCTGTGGAGACGGGGGTCGACGTGCGGGGAAATCTGGATGACCGGACGCGGGACGAGATCGACGACCAGGTCGCGGAGGCGTTCGACGCCTGTCTGGCCGACCGGCTCGCCGAACCGGGGCCGCTGCGCGGAGCACTCGCGTCGCGGCGAGGCGCCGGGGTGGTGCTGGGAACGGTCGGCGCGGGAGCCCTCGCCACGGCGCTGGCGCCGACCGGGGGCGCCGTCCTGTACTGGATCTGGGGCGTGATCGCGGTGGTCGACCTCGCCTGGTTCCGGGTCGCTCGCTGCCGTTGACGGGCTGGGGCCTCACCGTCTTCGGGCGCCGGAGTCGGTCCCGGCCGGTGCGCGGGCGGTGTGCCGCGCACCGACCGGCCCCGGATCACGCGGAGTCGACGCCTCCGGTGCAGGCGGCACCCGGTTCGGGAGTCTGCGCGCCCTGCACGTACTTGCTGAAGAACTCCGCGACCCGCGGGTCCTTCGCGCTGTCGACGGTGAGCTGGTGGCCCCAGGCCGACAGCATGATCGGGCTCCGCTGCTTCCCCAGCGGACTCATCAGGCTGTACGTGGTCCTTGAGACGTTGTCAGCCAGCTTCTTGACGTCGGCCGCGGGCGCCTTGTCGTTGTACGTGACCCAGACCGCGCCGTGTTCGAGGGAGTGCACGGCGTTCTCGTTCGGTATCTCCTTGTCGTAGACGCTGGCGTCGCACGTCATCCACGCCTGATGGTGGTTGCCGCCGACCGGCGGTGTCATCGGGTAGGCGACGGCCTTGGTCACGTGATCACGGCCCAGCTTCTCCACGTCCCACGTCTTCTCGCCCCGCACGGGCTTCTTCGCGGCGGCGGAGTTGCGCTGCTCCTTGTCGTCGGCGCTGTCGAGGGCGTACGCGCCGAAGCCGATGAGACCGGCCACGATGACGGCGCTCACCGTGCCGGTGATGATGCGGCTGCGCCGCTCGCGGGCCTGTTCGGCGCGGCGCATCGCCTCGACGCGGGCCTGGCGCTCGGCGGCGGCCGCCTTCTTGCCCGGTCTGTTGCCGGGCTTCGCGGCCTGCTTGCTGTTCGACGGTCCGGCGTTCGTGTTGCTGCCCGGCTTGCGGGACTTGGCCTTGGCCATGGCTCTTCCTGTCCCCGCCGCACGCGGGGCGCGGCGGTGGTGGCGGGTCCGGTGGATTCCGGGCGAGCGGGGCAGGCCGCATACGCGGAGTGCCCCGCTGCCTGGGTCCGCCTAGATCCGCTGCACCTGGAGCATGTGCAGATCGGGGGAGCCGCGGTTCGAGGGGCGCTCGACCGCGACGCCGGGAGCCGGGAGCGTCCGCGGGGGAGGGGCGTGCTTCGGCAGGGTGGGCAGCGAGGGGCCGGCCGGGTTGAGCACCGCTCGTACGTCATGAGCGGTGGGCCCGCAATGCCGGTCGGCCGGCGGGCAGTCGGCGTCGTCCACGGAGGCCGTACCGGTGTGGAGGGAGACGGCGTCCGTGGTGGCCGCGGCGTGTCCGGCGATCCGGTGGCCCTCGTCGAGCGCGACGGCGCCGGGGCACAGGAGCAACGTGAGGACCAGTGAGACGAACGCGACGGCCGACGCGGCCCGGCACCAGGCGTGCCGGGCGGCTCCGGTCCACCGCGTCTGTCTCATCGCAGCGCATCGTAGCGATCGTCGGGCGGGGCGCCGACGGGCACCCCGGTCCGCCGGCCGGGCCGGGTGCCCGCCGGTCAGGCCGGACCCTGACGGGCACCCCGCTCCGCCGCACGTGCGGCACGCTCCACCCGGTTCCTGTGCTCCTCCCGCCAGGTCGGTTCGGGCGGCATGTTGTCGCCGCCCTCCCTGAGCCCGGCGGTGCCGTCTATCAACTCCCGTACGACATCGGCGTGTCCGGCGTGCCGGTCGGTCTCGGCGATCATGTGGACGAGGATGCGGTGCAGCGTCAGCCCGGGTCCTTCGCCGCCCGGCAAGTGGCCGACCGTGTCGAGACCCAGCGTCTCGATGGTGTCGTCGGAGTGCTCCCACACCTTCCGGTAGAGCCCGACGATCTGCTCCCGCGTCTCGTCGGCGGTCGCCCACAGATCCGAGTTCGTCTCGGCGTCGCCCGTGATCCAGAGCCCAGGCGCGGTGAAGGGCCGGCCGAACGTGGCCCCGAAGTACAGCGCTTCGGCGCCGGTCAGGTGCTTGACCAGGCCCAGCAGGTTGGTGCCCGTGGGTGTGAGGGGGCGGCGTACGTCGTACTCCGGGAGCCCGTCGAGTTTCCAGAGCAGGACGTCGCGGGCGTCCTGCAGGTAGAGGCGGAGGTCGGCTTTGAAGTCTGCGGTGGTCATGAGAGGCAGTCTGCCGTTCGCATGATCGCCGGTCGCCTCCATTTCTTGAGGGGGAGAGGCGTGCGGCGGTCGGCCGAGTCGTTCGGCCCCGGGTGCGGCCCGCCGTCGCGCGTGGCGGATCATGGCGTGGTGACGACGGAACGGACCGACAAGCCCGCCGACGGAGCGCCGCCCGGCGTGCCCGCCCCCACCGCCCGGCCCGGCTCCGCCGATGGGCTCACGCCCTATCAGGCCGCCCTGCGGGACCGCATGCTGTCCGCGCCGGTGGTACCGGCACCGGCACCCTGGCGTACGGTCATCGACCCCTGTGCCGCCGTCGGCGGGCTGCTCGGCATCGGCTTCGCGTCCGACCCCGGCACCGGCCACGACCTGGTCATGGTCGTGTCGAGCGACGGTCACGGGCTCTTCGACGCCGTCACCGGCGAGAAGATCGCACGGGACCGGGACCCCGCCCCCGAGGTCAGCACCCCGGACGGGGCGGCCGACCTCACCTGCCCCGGACTCGGCCCGGTCGCCGGGCGGCGCGTCCACATCGCGGGGCTGCACGGCGGAGGCCTGCACACGACCACCGCCGACGGCTGGACCCTCGAAGTCGTCGCCCCTGACTGGCCGCACCACCGGGTCCTGCTCTCCGGCGACGGCGGCATGCCCCACCGCGGGCCCCACGGCGAGCGGTGGTGGCACGTCTTCCACTCGAGGTACTCGGAACTGCGGACCATCGGCTTCTCCCCGTCGGGTCAGACCCTCGCCGTCGCCACCAGCAGCGACTTGACCCTGTGGACCAGGCAGCCACCCGCGCCGGACGGGACGGCCTGAGGTGACGTGAAGTGACGTGAATTGCGGGGCGGTACGCGACCGGGGCCGCCCGGTGAGCCGTCGGGCGGGGGCGGCGGTCAGGGGCGGCGGTCAGGGGCGGGCCGCGGTGACCAGCAGCGCTACGCCCCGCAGCCGCAGCCCGCTCTCCTCCTCGTGCGGGCGCAGGAGTTGCGTCATCCGCTGGCGTGCGAGCTCCGCGGTCGCGGGGGACACCTGGCCGGTGAGGTGGCGTCCGGGGCCCGAGCCGAGGAGGAAGTCGGTGGCGTCGGCGGCGTCCTGCCCCCACGTCCCGTACGTCTCCACGCGCGCCGCCTCGACGTCCGTGAACCCGGCGGCCGACAGGATGTCGCAGGTCTTGTCGGCCTGCGCGAGGGAGAACATGCCGGGCCCGCCGGGCGTGCCGAAACCGTCTATCGGCAGGAGCTCGCGCAGCTGACCGAAGGCCCGCAGCCACTCGTTCTCCTGCGGGTGGCCGCCACAGATGAACGCCGCCCGGCCGCCCGGACGCAGCGCCCGGGCGATGTTGCCGAATCCCGCCACCGGGTCCGCGAAGAACATCACGCCGAAGCGGCTGACCGCGACGTCGTACGCGGCCGGTTCCAAGGGGTGGACCTGGGCGTCACCCTGCTCGAAGGAGACGTTGCCGAGCCCTTCCCGCTCCGCCGTGTGCCGCGCCCGCGCCAGCATCGGCTTCGAGAGGTCGAGGCCCAGGGCGTGACCGGCGCTCGCCCGGCGCGCGGCCAGTCTGGTCAGCTGCCCGGTGCCGCAGCCTACGTCCAGGACCCGCTCGTCCTCCTGGATCGAAGCGGCTGTCAGGAGAGCGGAGTTGAAGCCGCCGTTGACCTCGTCCCAGCGGTCCTGGTGGTCGGCCCAGTGCTCCCCTTCGTAACCGTTCCACGCCTGCGCCTGCTCGGTGTTGACGATCTCCCGCACTCCGTGCCCCCCTGATGCCCTCGCGGATGGGGCGCCCGACACCGTTAGTATGGGCGCTCGCCCAAACAGTATGGGCGAGCGCCCTTTCTGGCAATGGCCTTGCGAGGACGCCCGGTTGCGCAGGAGGAGAAGCCATGTCACCCCGCGGAGTCGCGATCCCCGACCTGCGCGAGCGGCTCTTCGGCGCCGCCGAGCGGATCGTCGCCCGCGAGGGCGCGGCGGGCCTCACCAGCCGCGCGGTCACCGGCGAGGCGGGCTGCGCCAAAGGGGTGCTGCACACGCACTTCGGCGGGGTGGACGAGTTCGTCGCGGAACTCGTCCTCGACCGGTTCGCGCGCGCCGCGGCGGCGGCCGAGGGGCTCGCCGAACGGGCGGGGCAGGACGGCGTGGCGGCGAACCTGGCGGCAGTCGCGCTCGGCCTCCTCGACGCGCTCGACCCCGGGATCGTGGGCCTGGCCATGAGCAGCCACGCCACCTCCCGCCGGATCCGCGAGGCGCTGGCCGCGGGCGCGCCGGGCTTCGCCGCGATCCAGGACGAGCTCACCGCGTACCTGGACGCGGAGCTGCGCCTCGGCCGCCTGCCGGACGGCACGGACACCGCCACGACGGCGCTCGCCCTGGTCGCGACCGTCCACCACCTCCTGATGACCGGGGGATGGGCCGGTGCGCCGGCCCCCCGGGAGCAGACCGGACGGCTGATCGCCCTGCTCCTGCCGCGGTGAGAGCCTGTGTCATACCCGGCCGCCCGCTTCCGAGGCCCGGTGCCCTCAGTCGGCACAGCACGCGGCCACGGACTTCGTCAGCCGAGGACCCGCGAACCGGGTGCCGCTGACGTAGCGCAGCGCGGGACCGAAGGACGCGGCGGCCGACGGCCCGGTGAAGTGCAGCCCCGGCACGTTGGAGGAGAACCCCTTGTCCAGGATGGGGAATCCGCCGACGCGTATCAGGTCCGCGCGCAATTCGGGGGAGAGGAAGTCCAGCGCGTCGACGTGGACCCGGTAGCCGGTGGCGGCCAGGACGTGGTCGGACTCGACGGTGTGCGTACGCCCGTCGGGCGTCGTGGTCCGAAGGGCGACGCCGTTCCCGCTCGCCCGCGCCGCCGTGATGTGCCGCTCGGTGAGAACGGGCACGCTCCCCTCGAACCGCTCCCTGAGCCACCACGCCCCGCGCGGCCTCGACGTGCCCTCGGCGAGCTGGAGCCGGGCCGCCGCGGGCAGCCTCCGGAACGCGGCGGGGTGGCGGGTGAGGCCGTACAGGGACCACGACCTGCCCGCCGGGGTGCCCGGCCGCCAGTGCGGGCCGGACGACGGCCGCGCGTCGAACCGGACGCGCGGGCCGCGCGCCACCACCTGGACGTCTGCGCCCGCCTCGTGCAGCAGGGCGGCGCTCTCGAGGGCGGCCTGCCCGGCTCCGACGACGGTCACGGTGCGCCCGGCGAAGGCGTGCGGATCGGTCTGCTGCGAGCTGTGCGAGATCAGGCCGAGGGCCGAAGGGCCGCCGGACGCCGCCGCGGCGAGAGGCGCGGGCAGATGGGCGAAGCCGGTGAGGCCGGTGGCCACGATGACGGCGGCGGCCCGGACCACCTCTCCCGACGACAGCTTGACGCGGAAGCCGTCCTCGCGCCGGTCGACCATGGCCACCCGCTCGTCCTCGACGCGCGGCACCAGTCGCTCCCTGAACCACCCTCCGTACCGGAGGAACAGGCCGACGGGCACCGGGTCGTCGGCGCCGATCCTGCGCTCCCCGGCGTCGCGGATGTAGTCGTGCAGAGTGAAGCCCTCGCGCGGGGTCGCCAGCGCGGAGGCGGCGGACGGCGTCCGCAGCAGCATGCCGGCCGGCATGCGCCGGGACCAGCTCGCGACGGGCGCGCCGAAGACCCGGACGGTCAGGCCGCGCGCCCGCAGGTGTGCGGCGGCGGACAGACCGTACGGGCCCGCGCCGATGACGACGGCGGTCTTGGACATGGGGATCCCTCCTGGGCGCGGCCACGTCCGTCCTCGCGGGATGGACCGGGCGCGCCGGATTCAGCTGGGAGTGTGCGGAATCGGGCTTGCCGGGGCCGCTGCCGTCCGTGCGGCCGTGCCGCGGCGCATGCGCCGCGGCAGGGTCAGACGGCGAGCGGCGGGCGGGCCGGCGGGCCACGGCGTACGACCGTGCCCGCGAGGAGGAGGGTGAGAGGCGTCGCACGGGTCGGCCGCCCGGGGTGCGGGGCTCGGGCCGGGCGTGGCAGGACGGCCGCGCGCGGTGCGCGGGCCGGGCGCAGCACGCGCGCGAGGAAGGCGCACAGCAGGCGCAGCGTCCGCAGCAGGGAGCGGTACATCAGGCGCAGTTCGCGGCCGGAGTCGACGGCGACGGTGTGCGCGAGCCACGCGGTGAGCGGTGAGCGGGAGGGGCGGCCCGGTGAGCGGGTGGGGCGGGTCGGCAGCGGTCGGCCGCCGCGTGCGACGGAGGCGCCGCCGTCGCGCGTCCGCCGGGACCACCTGCGGGCGGCGGACCGTCCGGCACGGGCGAAGGCGGACTGCGGGGCGAGCCGCGGGGCGGGCCGTGCTGCGAGAGCGGAGTGGTCCGGCGGCGCGGTGCGGGCCGGTGAGGCGGCGCAGAGCGACAGCGCCGCGCAGACCAGGACCGCCGCGGCGACCGCCCGTACGTCCCAGGAAGGCGTCGCGCCGAAGACGAAGTGGTACGGGGCGACGGCGAGGAGGGCGCTCACCACGGAGAAGAACGCGGTCTGCGCCGTCGACTGCGGAGCCGCCTGCGACGGCCGTGCCGCAGCCCTCGGCCGTGCCGCAGCCCTCGGTCGCGCGGCGGGCACATGGCCGTCGCGCGGTCGAGGTCGGGTCGCTGCCGGTGTCGAAGTCTCCATGCCGCACCCATCATGCGGCGTGACCTCGCGGCTGTCACCCCGGTGGGGGCCGCTCGTGCCCCGAACTTGCCTTGGCCTTCCGGCAGTTGTCCCGGTGAAGGTTTCGGCGCCGTCGGTGCCCCGAGCGACCCTCGACATGGCGAGCCGGGTCCCGCAGGTCCCGGCGACCGAGAGGGAGACGAATCCGTTCGCCGCCCGCGCCGGACTCAGCCCCAGGCCCTGCTGCTCCCGACGCCCTGCGCCGGGGGCGCCCCTATGTCTTTGGTCAAGCAGTCCGGGTGCCCGTGGGGCAGTCCGGGTGCCCGTTGGGGGGGGCCGCATGGTGCGTCGCGTGTCCGTGACCGACACCCTCCGGATCGAGGAGTGATCCGAGGTGCGATAGTTGGTGCCGCATCGGGCGCATGGGCGTGCCGGCCGCAGGGGGAGAGAGTGGAGCGGATCAGCGAGGACCAGATCACACAGCTGGTCCGTTTCGTGTTTTCACGCATCCCGGACGCGGCCCCGCTCCAAGGCGAAGCCCGTCGCACGGCCATGGCCCTGCGTCTGGCCGCCTACAAGCAGATCGCGGCGGTGCGCTTCCACCGAACCTCGGCGCCTGAGCACGCGGCGAAGACCGAGCTGCACGCAGCAGCCTCATGGAACCTTCTGGTTGCCTTCGCCCAGATCTGGCACGACCACCCGGATTTCCCGGCGGACGCCGCCGTGGAGACGTTCGAGTTCGACTGCGAGTCGCCTCTCTCGACCATCGCGCACCGCAACTTGCCGTGTGAGCGATAAGCCCCACGGAACTCGGTGGGTCGCGTGCTGGTTCGATCCGGCTGCCGCGGCGCGAGGACGGGCGGCAGTGCAGAACCGCCCCGGCATGAGCGGCCTCCCGCCACGGCGGACGATCGTCTCCCACCCCGTACGGGTCACCAGAACGCGCTGTGACCCGGCGCCCCGGCCTTGAATGGACAGGTGACCGCGCCCCCCGACGACTGCCTCGCGCGCAACGAGTGGATCTGCGGTGAGTACCTGAGCACGCGCCGCCAGATCCTGCTCGACGCGGTCGTCCAGCATCTCCAGCTGACGGCCGTCTCCGTGCTGATCGCGCTGGTCGTCGCCGTGCCGCTGGCCGTGCTCGCCCGCCGCTGGGGCTGGGCCGCAGGACCGGTCCTCGCGCTCACCACCGTCCTGTACACCATCCCCTCGCTCGCGATGTTCTCGCTGCTGCTTCCGGTGTACGGGCTCTCCGCCCCGCTCGTCGTCGCGGGCCTCGTCCTCTACTCCCTCACCCTGCTCGTGCGGAACATCCTGGCCGGTCTGCGCGCCGTCCCCGAGGACACCCGGCAGGCCGCCCGCGGCATGGGGTACGGCCCGATCCGCCTGCTGCTCACCGTCGAGCTGCCGCTCGCGCTGCCCGCGGCCATGGCGGGCCTGCGCATCGCCACCGTCTCCGCGGTCTCCCTCGTCACCATCGGCGCCATCGTCGGCTTCGGCGGGCTCGGCAACCTCATCTACGCGGGCATGAACACGTACTTCAAGGCGCAGGTACTCACCGCGTCCGTGCTGTGCGTCGTCATCGCCATCGCCGCCGACCTCCTGCTGCTCGGCGTGCAGCGCGTCCTCACCCCCTGGGAAAGAGCGTCGAGGGCGGCGGGCCCGTGAAGACACTCGGCGACGCCTGGGCGTGGCTCACCGACTCCGCGCACTGGGCCGGTGACGACGGCATCTGGCACCGGCTCACCCAGCACCTCGTCCTCACCGTCGTCTGCCTCCTGCTCAGCTGCCTCATCGCCCTGCCGGTCGCCCTCGTCCTGGGCCACCTGGGCAAGGGCGGCGCGCTCGCCGTGAACATCTCCAACATCGGACGCGCGGTGCCGACCTTCGCGGTCCTCGTCCTGCTGCTCCTGACCCCGCTGGGCACCTGGGGCGAGGGACCGACCGTCGTGGCACTCGTGCTGTTCGCCGTGCCGCCGCTGCTCACCAACGCGTACGTGGGGATGCGCGGCGTCGACCGCGGCGTCGTCCAGGCGGCGCGGGGCATGGGCATGACCGGGCGGCAGATGCTGTGGCGGGTCGAACTGCCGCTCGCGCTTCCGCTGGTGCTCAGCGGGGTCCGCATCGCCGCCGTACAGCTCGTCGCCACGGCCACCATCGCCGCGCTCGCCGGAGGCGGCGGCCTCGGCCGGATCATCACGGCGGGCTTCAACCTGGCGAGCACCCCGCAGGTGGTGGCCGGCGCCGTCCTCGTGGCCGTGTTCGCGTTGCTCGTCGAGGGCGCCTTCGAGGTGGCCGAACGGTTCGGACCCGGGTGGGCGCGAGGGCGGGGGAGGGCCGGATGAGGCGGCGCGCCGAAGCGGCCGCGGCCGTCCTCCTCACGCTCGCCACCGGTTGCGCGAGCGGCCCTTCCCTGGAGAACCGGGGCGAGGTCACCGCGCCTCCGGGCGACAGCAGGCACCTCGTCGTCGGCTCCGCCGGATTCACCGAGTCCGACCTGCTCGCCCAGATGTACGCGCTGCTCCTGAACAAGGCCGGGTACAGCACGAAGATCCTCTCCGTGGCCAACCGTGAGCTCTACGAACCCGCCCTGGAGTCCGGCCAGATCGACGTGGTCCCCGAGTACGCGGCGACCTTCGCCGACTGGCTCAACGCCAAGAAGAACGGCGCCGACGCACCGCCCGCGGGCTCGCCCGACCTCGACACGACCATGAAGGCCCTGCGCCGCCTCGCCGCCCCGCGCGGCCTGAGCGTCCTCGACCCGGGCAGGGCCGTCGACCAGAACGCCTTCGCCGTCGCCGCCTCCTACGCCGAGCGGCACCGCCTCAAGAGCCTCAGCGACCTCGGCAGGTCGGGGCTGAAGGTACGCCTCGCCGCGGGCGACGAATGCGTACAGCGTCCCTACTGCGCGCCGGGCCTGAAGAAGGTGTACGGCATCGACATCACCGGCGTCGACCCCAAGGGCGTCGGCACGACCCAGGCCAAGAAGGCGGTACAGGGCGGCCAGGACCAGATGGTGCTCACCACGTCGACGGACGCGACCCTCGACGACTTCGGCCTGGTACTCCTCAAGGACGACAAGAAGCTCCAGAACGCCGACTACCTGGTGCCCGTCGTCAACCGCTCACGGGCGGGCAGCAAGGGCGTGGCCGCCGCACTGGGCCGCCTCAACCCGGTCCTGACGACCGAGGACCTGGCGTCCATGAACGAACAGGTCGACAGCTGGCGCCGCCTGCCGCAGGACGTGGCACGGACCTATCTGCAGAAGAAGGACCTGCTGTAGCGCCCCGTCAGGGGCGCGGGGAACCGCGCGACAGGCCACGGACTCCCGCAGACCGGCAACCGCCGGACCAGCGGAGCGCTCACGCGTCGGCCACCGAGTCGAACTCCACCTCCCCCCTCTCCACCCCCTGCGCGTCCGCGTCCACTGAGCGCCGCAGCGCCTCATGCAGCTTCGCCGGGGTCAGGACACCCAGAAAGCGGGCGCCGTCGAGAACGGCGACCCAGCCCGCGTCGTGCTGCAGCATCACGCCGAAGGCCTGCTTGAGCGGGGCCCCGACCGGCACCCAGGAGTTCATGCGGTGCGCCAGGTCGCCGACCGTGCCGCCGGTACCGGCCAGCGCGACCTCGTCGAGGCCGACCCAGCCGTGCAGATCGCCGTCCGCGTCCAGGACGACCGCCCACCGCGCCTCCTCTTCGCGCATCCGGGCCGCGGCCTGCGCGGCGGGTTCGTCGAGCCGGGCGATCGGCGGCGCCTCCAGGTCGTCACTGCGGATCTCGGTGACGGACAACCGCTTCAGTCCGCGGTCGGCGCCCACGAATTCGGCCACGTACGGCGTCGCGGGCGCCCCGAGCACCGCCCCCGGGGTGTCGAACTGCTCGACGCGCCCCTGCCCGTACACCGCGATGCGGTCGCCGAGCCTGACGGCCTCCTCGATGTCGTGCGTCACCAGGAGCACCGTCTTGCGGACGGCCGCCTGCATCCGCAGGAACTCCTCCTGCAACTGCTCGCGCACCACGGGGTCGACGGCGCCGAACGGTTCGTCCATCAGGAGCACCGGCGGATCGGCGGCCAGCGCCCTGGCCACGCCGACCCGCTGGCGCTGGCCGCCCGACAACTGCTCGGGGTAGCGGGACCCGAACGTCTTCGGGTCCAGGCCCACCAGGTCGAGCAACTCCGCCGCGCGCGCCCTTGCCCTGGCCTTCTTCCAGCCGATGAGGGCGGGCACGGTCGCCGTGTTGTCGAGGATGGTGCGGTGCGGGAAGAGGCCGACCTGCTGGATGACGTAGCCGATGCGGCGGCGCAGCCGGACCGGGTCGACGTCGGCGATGTTCTCGCCGTTCACGAAGATGCGGCCCGACGTCGGCTCGATGAGGCGGTTCACCATCATCATCGTCGTGGTCTTGCCGCAACCGGAGGGGCCCACGAGTGTGACCAGTTCGCCCTCGGCGACCTCGAAGGAGAGATCGTCCACGGCCGTCGTGCCGTCCGGGTAGCGCTTGGTCACCTGCTCGAACCGGATCATGCCCTCACGCTAGCCGCGCCGGTCACTCGCCGCTCATCAGCACCACCTCAAGGGTGCGCGGACCGTGCACTCCCTCGACCCGGTCCAGCTCGATGTCGCTGGTGGCCGAGGGGCCCGAGATCCAGGTGAGCGGACGGGCCGGGTCCAGCCGTTCGAGGGCCTGTGGCACGGAGGCCACGACCTGCTCGGGAACGCGTACGACACAGATGTGGTGGTCGGGGACGAGGGTGATGCGGCGGCGGCCCTGGTCCGGGGAGCCGTCGAGGACGAGCGTGCCGGTCTCGGCGACGGCGACGGCGCAGCCCGTGAGGACGCTGTCGACCCGGTCGAGATCGTACGGAGTGCTCACCGCCCGGTCCGGCATCCGCACCGGGCCGGCCGCCGCCAGCCAGTGCGGAGGCAGCCCCGGTGGCACGAGTACGCTCTCGCAGCCGCGCTCCGCGTACAGCCGCGTCAGCAGGTCCGGCAGCTCCGTCGCCCGGCACCGGTGCACGATCGCGGAAAAGTCCGCGAGGTTCTCCGCGAGCAGATCGACGGTCCCCGCGATGTCGCGCGCACCGTGCTCGCGTGCGTAGTCACGGACCACCGCCGCCTCGTACGCGAGGTCGTCGGCCGGCACGTCGGCGAGCGCCCTGCGCACCCGGCCCAGGATCCGGTCCCTGCTGCTCACTTGGCACCCTTCCCGTCGTTCCTGCCGCCGTTCGTCCGCTGCCACCAGTCGCGGAACGGTTCCGCCGGCACCTTCGGCAGGTCCCTCGTCGCGCTCCAGGCCCGCCCGGGCCCCGGCAGGGTGCGCGGATGGAGCCACCGGGTGCGCGAGGCCAGGCGCTGGCCCACGCGCAGTGCTCCGGGCCGGGCGAACGCCAGGCCCGCCGCGCGCATCGCCGCCCGCTCCACCGCGTGCCCCTTCGCGGGCCGCAGCGTCACCTTGTTGCCCCGCAGCACCGCATCGCCGCCCTGCACGACGCGCTCCCGCAGATGCACGAGCACTTCGGGGATGTCGATGGCGACCGGACACACCTCGTAGCAGGCCCCGCAGAGCGACGACGCGAACGGCAGGGAGGCGTCGATCTCGCTCCGCGTGCCCCGTAGCTGAGGGCTGAGGATCGCGCCGATCGGGCCCGGATAGACCGAGCCGTACGCGTGCCCGCCCGCCCGCTCGTACACCGGGCACACGTTGAGGCAGGCCGAGCACCGGATGCAGCGCAGGGCTTGGCGGCCCACCTCGTCGGCGAGGGTGTCGGTGCGGCCGTTGTCGAGCACGACCAGGTGGAAGGTGCTCGGGCCGTCCGCCGTTTCGGAGTCCGTCGTGCCCGTCCACATCGAGGTGTACGGGTTCATGCGCTCGGCAGTCGAGGAGCGGGGGAGCGTCTGCAGGAAGACCTCCAGGTCGCGCCAGGACGGGATGGTCTTCTCGATGCCGACGACGGAGATCAGCGTTTCGGGAAGCGTCAGGCACATCCGGCCGTTGCCCTCGGATTCGACGACGACCAGCGTGCCGGTCTCGGCGACCATGAAGTTCGCCCCGGAGATGCCGACCTTGGCGCGCAGGAACTTCTCCCGCAGGTGCAGCCGCGCCGCCTCGGCGAGCTCGGCCGGTGTGTCGGAGAGCCCTTCCGGGGCCTGGCGGCCCCAACTGCCCATCTCCTGCTCGAAGATGTCGCGGATCTCGCCGCGGTTGCGGTGGATGGCGGGGACGAGGATGTGCGAGGGGCGGTCCTTGCCGAGCTGCACGATGAGTTCGGCGAGGTCGGTCTCGTAGGCGTGGATGCCCGCGGCCTCCAGGGCTTCGTTGAGGCCGATCTCCTGCGTGGCCATCGACTTGACCTTCACGACCTCCGTCTCACCGGTGGCCTTGACGAGGCCGGTGACGATGCGGTTCGCCTCGTCGGCGTCGGCCGCCCAGTGCACGGTGCCGCCCGCCGCGGTGACCGACTCCTCCAACCGCACGAGGTAGCGGTCGAGATGGCGCAGCGTGTGGTCCTTGATGCGCCTGCCTGCATCGCGCAGTTCGGCCCAGTCGGACAGTTCGGCGACGGCGCGGGCCCGCTTGTCGCGGATGGTGCGGGTCGCGTGCCGGAGGTTGGCCCGCAAGGTGGTGTCGGCGACCGCCTCGCGCGCGGCCCGGGGGAACGCGGGCATGCCGACGAATGTGCCGCCGCTCATGACAGGGGCTCCTCTTCCGTACTGGCCAGGATCTCCGCGATGTGGACGGGCCGCACGGCCGTGCGCAGCCGGGTCATCGTGCCGCCGATGTGCATCAGACAGGAGTTGTCCGCCGCGCACAGGACCTCGGCGCCGGTCGACTCGGCGTGCCGCGCCTTGTCGGCACCCATCGCCGCCGAGACGTGGGAGTTCTTCACGGCGAAGGTGCCGCCGAAGCCGCAGCACTCCTCGGCCCCGGGCAGCGCCACCAGCTCAAGGCCCCTGACCGCCCGGAGGAGCCGCTCGGGCCGCTCACCGAGACCGAGCGCGCGCAGACCGTGGCAGGTCGGGTGGTAGGTGACCGTGTGCGGGTAGTAGGCGCCGACGTCGGTGACACCGAGGACGTCCACCAGGAACTCCGTGAGCTCGTACGTCTTCGGCACCACCGGCGCGAGCGTGCGCGCGAGAGCGTCGCCCCGGCCCTCGGCGCGCGCCCGCTCGCCCATGCGCGGGTACAGCTCACGCACCATGGCCCCGCAGGACCCGGACGGCGTCACGATCGCGTCGTACGCGTCCGAACCGAAGACATCGGAGAAGTGCCGGGCGAGCGGCTCCGCCTGATGGCGGTAGCCGGTGTTGTAGTGCGCCTGCCCGCAGCAGGTCTGGGCCGCCGGGAAGTCGACGGCAACGCCCAGCCTGGTCAGCAGTTTCACCACTGCACGGCCCGTGTCCGGATAGAGCGTGTCGTTGACACAGGTCAGGAACAGGGCGACGCGCATCGCGGGTTCCTCCTCGTCGGTCATCGGATGGGTGCAGCGTACGCGGGCGTGCGGCGCCGTGGGAGGCGTCCGCGCCGCTAGTGGTGAGCACGCTGCGGGCGCCCGGGGCGCGGCGGCCCGTGAGGGGTGTGCTGGACTGGACGGCGAGGGTTCCGCAACTCGCCAACTCGCCAACTCGCCAACTCGCCAACTCGCCGACTCGCCATCCCCTCAGCTCGACACCCCGTCACCTCCTCACCTCGTCCGGGAGCAGCCTTGACCGTCACGTACCGCCAGCCGGGAGTCGTTCTCACCGACCGCCGCTTCAGTGTGCCGCTCGACCACGACGATCCGGCGGGGGAGCGGATCGAGCTCTTCGCCCGCGAGGCGGTGTCGGCGTCCCGCGGCGGCGCGGACCGGCCCTGGCTGATCTACCTCCAGGGCGGCCCCGGCTTCGGAGCCACCCGCTTCCACGGCGCCGAATCCTGGCTCGGCCGGGCCCTCACCGATTTCCGCGTCCTCCTCCTCGACCAGCGCGGCACGGGGAACTCCACGCCCGCCAACCGCCAGACGCTCCCGCTGCGCGGCGGCCCCGCCGAACAGGCCGACTACCTGGCCCACTTCCGCGCCGACTCGATCGTCAGGGACTGCGAGGCGATCCGCCCGGAGGTGACGGGCGGCGCCCCCTGGACCGTCCTCGGGCAGAGCTTCGGCGGCTTCTGCGCCACGCACTACCTGTCGGCCGCGCCCGAGGGCCTTCAGACGGCGCTCATCACCGGCGGCCTGCCCACCCTCGACGGGCACGCGGACGACGTCTACCGCGCCGCGTACCCGCGCATGGCCCGCAAGAGCGCCGCGCACTACGCCCGTTACCCCGAGGACGTCGAGCGGGCCCGCCGCATCGCCGCACACATCGCCGAGCACGAGCCGGTCCTCGAAGGCGGCTACCGGCTGACCGTCCCCGCCCTCCAGTCCCTCGGCATGCTGCTCGGCACGGGCGACGGCAGCCACCGGCTGCACTACCTTCTTGAGGACGCCTTCGTACGGACCCCCGCCGGGCCCGCGCTGTCCGACGCCTTCCAGGAGAACCTGCGGGCCGCCCTCTCGTACGCGGGCAACCCGCTCTTCGCCGTCCTGCACGAGTCGATCTACGGCCAGGGCGGCCGGGCCACCGCCTGGTCGGCGGAGCGGCTGCGCGCCGATTTCCCGCAGTTCGACACGGAGAAGACCCTGGCGGGCGACGCTCCGCTGCTCTTCACCGGGGAGGCCGTCCAGCGCTGGATGTTCGACAGCGACCCGGCGCTGCGCCCCCTGCGCGAGACCGCGGAGCTGCTCGCCGCGCGCACCGACTGGCCGCTCCTGTACGACACCGAGCGGCTCGCCGCGAACGAGGTGCCGGTGGCCGCGGCGGTCTACCACGACGACCTGTACGTCGACACGGAACACTCGCTGCGCACCGCCCGGACCATCAGGGGCCTGCGGACGTGGGTCACCGACGAGTACGAGCACGACGGCCTCCGCGTGAGCGGCCCGCGCGTCCTCGACCGGCTCCTCGCGCTGGCCCGCGGCGAGGCGTAAGGACCCGTGCACGACTCGGCCCAGGGGCCCCAACTCGTCCGCGATCCCCGGGAACAGGCATGCGAACAGGGCGCGTCGCACGGATAGGCTGACCGGCATGACCGAGCAGATTTCAGCCACACCCGCCGACCAGCTCACTCCCATGCCCGAGGACTGGCGGCGCGCGCTCGCCGTCGTCGCCCACCCGGACGACCTGGAGTACGGGTGCGCGGCGGCGATCGCCGGCTGGACGGACGGCGGCAAGGAAGTCACGTACCTCCTGGCGACCCGCGGCGAGGCGGGCATCGACACGATCGACCCCGCCACCTGCGGGCCGCTGCGCGAGCGTGAGCAACGGGCGAGCGCCGCCGTCGTCGGGGTCGAGGCCGTGGAGTTCCTCGACCACAGGGACGGCGTCGTCGAGTACGGCACGGCGCTGCGCCGCGACATCGCCGCCGCGATCCGCAGGCACCGCCCCGAACTCGTCATCACCCTCAACCACCGCGACACCTGGGGCGGCGTCGCCTGGAACACCCCCGACCACGTGGCGGTCGGCCGTGCCACGCTGGACGCCGCGGCGGACGCGGGCAACCGCTGGATCTTCCCCGAACTGATCGAGGAGCAGGGCCTCGAACCGTGGGGCGGCGTGCGGTGGGTCGCCGTCGCGGGGTCTTCGACACCCACCCATGCCGCGGACGCCTCGGCCGGTCTCGAGCGCTCGGTGGCCTCCCTCCTCGAACACCGCACCTACATCGAGGCGTTGACCGACCAGGACCCCGAGAAGTACTGCCGCTCGTTCCTGACGGGCAACGCGCAGGCGCTCGCGCCGCGCTTCGGCGGGAAGCCCGCGGTGGGGTTCGAGGTCTTCAGTCGGTGAGCCCGCTCCTCTAACCTGACGGGCCATCAGGCTCGTCGGGCCCGGGGAACGGGAGCGCGGATGATCGACACCATCGGCACGGACATCCCGGAGGGCGAGGAACGGCTGCGCCTCGACGTCGAGGACGGGCTCGGCATCCTCACCCTCTGCCGCCCGCGCAAGCTCAACGCCTGGAGCTGGGAGTCCACGCGCCAACTCGGCCTGCTGGCCGACCGCATCCGCTTCGACGACTCCATCAGGGCGGTGCTGCTGCGCGCCGATGGCCGGGCGTTCTGCGCGGGCATCGACATCACGGCCCGCGGCGGCGCGGTCACCGGCCGCTCCGGTGCGGAGCGCGTCCGCAACTACTACGAGGCCATGCGCTGGGTCCACGAGCGCTTCCGTGTCTTCGCGGAGCTTCCGCAGCCGGTCGTCGCGGCCGTGCAGGGGTACTGCCTGGGCTTCGGGTTCGAGCTCGCGCTCATGGCGGACGTGCGGATCGCGGCGGACGACGCGGTCTTCGCGCTGCCCGAGGCGCAGCTCGGCGTCGCGGTCGACGCGGGCGGCGACCTGCGCATCGCGCGTGAGGCGGGCGCGGGCTGGGCCAAGCTGCTCGCGTTCACCGGCCGCCGTATCGACGCCGCCACCGCCGAGCGGCTCCGGCTCCTCCAGCAGGTCGTCCCGGGCGCCGAACTGGCCAAGACGTCCCGGGCCTTGGTGGCCGAGATCGCGGCGAACGGGCCGCTCGCGGTGCAGGGCGTCAAGCGCGGCATCGACGCGTTCGCCGACACGGGCATGGCGGCGGCCCTCGACCGCGTCGCGGCCAACGCGGCGATCACGCTCACCTCGGAGGACTCCCGGGAGGGGTACGGGGCGAAGGGGGCGGGGCGGGCGGCGACGTTCGAAGGGAAGTAGGGGGCAACTCCGGTCCGTCGTCCCTCCGCTACGGATCCCCCTCGGAGATTCTGACGGCCTCACCCTTCGAAAGCCCCCCTCCCCATCTGCTCGCGCACCGTCACCACCGGTGGACTCATCAGCCCCCTGCGCTGCCAGTTCGCACCGTCGACCACCAGCGTGTGGCCCGTGATGAAGCGGGCGAACGGCGAGGCCAGGAACGTGGCCGCCCAGCCCAGTTCGCGGGGCAGGCCGACGCGCAGGGCGGGCTGGCGGGCCGCCGTGTCGCGCGCCCGGTCGAGGTTGTCGCGGATGTCGGCTGTCATGTCTTCGTGCGGCATCAGGCCCGGTACCAGGCCGTTGACCTGGATTCCGTACGGCCCCCACTCCACGGCCAACGTCTCCACCAGGCTCTTCACACCGGCCTTGGCCGCGGCGCTGTGGGCGAAGCCGGGGCCGCCCGTCCAGGCGTACGACGCCCCGATGTCGATGACCGAACCGGGGGTCCCGGCCGCCAGATGGCGGCGGGCGAATTCGCGCGTCATCAGGAACGTGCCGGTGAGCGTGATGTCGACGACCGAGCGCCAGGCGTTCGGGGACATGTCCTCGGCGGGCACGGGGAAGTTGGCGGCCGCGTTGTTCACAAGCACGCCCGGCAGGCCGTACGCCTCCTGCGCCGCATCGAAGACCTCGGCGACGCGTTCGGCGTCCCGGACGTCGCAGACCGCGGTGGTCACGCGCCCGCCCAGCGCCGCGAGGTCGTCGCGCGCCGCGCGGAGCCGGTCCTCGTTGCGGCTCGCGATCACCAGGTCGGCCCCGAGCCGCGCGAACTCCGCGGCGACGGCCCTGCCGAGCCCCGTCCCGCCACCGGTGACCAGGACGACCGTGCCGTCGTACGTACCGGGCGGCAGCGCGCAGGCGCCCTGCGGGGGAGGGGGCGGGAGTCCGGGCAGCGCGTCGGCCGGTCCACCGGTGCGGCCGTCCCCGGTGGCTCCGGCGTATGTCCCGTGGCCCGCCTCGTCGTTGGTCATGCGCGCATCGATACCTCGTACGGGACGAAACCTCCATGCCCGGTCCCCCCCCGTGAGCCTTTCGGGACGTCGGTTGTGACATGCGGAGGGTCGGCACCCGGCACTCACCCCGGCGCCGTCCGGATCGGTGCCGGGGCCCGGCCGGGTTGCCGCCCTGGGCCCGAGAAGATCGTCCCGTCTGCCGGACCATCAAGTCAATCCTCGGGTTTCCTTGCCCACCCCCAAGCTGTAACTTCACCGTCCATGACCCTCGACGACCTCCGCGTCTTCGTCGCCGTCTGCCGCACCGGCAGTCTCAGCGCCGTCGCACGCGACCTCACCTGCACCCAGTCCGCGGTGAGTCAGCACATCAGACGCCTGGAGCGCGAGACGGGCGTCGCCCTCCTGGAGCGCCACCCGCGCGGTGTCGTGCCGACCCAGGCGGGGCAGCTGCTGCACACGGCCGCCGCCGGCGGTCTCGGCGACATCGACCATGCCCTGCGCCGGCTGCGGGACCTGGTGCACGGCGAAGCGGGATCGGTGCGCATCACCACCGGGTCGACCACCGTCCGCCACTTCATGTCCACCGCCGTGGTCGACTTCCGCCGCCAGCACCCCAACGTCAGCCTGGAGTTCCAGACCACGCACTCCAGCCGCAGCTGCTTCGACGCCCTCCTCGCGGGCGGCCTCGACCTCGCCTGGATCACGCTGGGCGAGCCGGTACGCGGCATCGAGCAGCGCCCCGTCGTCGAGCTCCCCTGGGTCCTCGCGGTCGCCGCCGCCGATCCGCTCGCCGCCAAGTCCCGTATCGGCACCGAGGACTTGGCGGACATCAGACTCATCGGTCTGCCCGAGAACGCCACGTCCCGCTCCCGCCTGGACGCCTGGCTCGCCGCCTCCGGCACCGCCCCCACCTCGGACACCAGCGTCGCCGACTGGGACACCGCGATCCTGCTCGCCGAACTCGGCCTGGGCCACGCCATCGTCCCCGACCTGCCCGCCTGGCACGGCGCCGCCCACCCCGGCCTGCGACTCGTCCCGATCCCCGCCCTGCCCACCCTGTGGACCGGCTGGGCGGTACGCCGCTGGGACGCCCTTTCACCGCTCGCCCGCGCCTTCGCCGGCACGGTGGAGGCGCATTGCGCTGCTGCGTTCCAGCACGAGGGCGTCCGAGCTGACGACCCGAACGCGTAGAGCTGACGAAGCACTACTAGGCGTCGGTTCACGCCGAGACGGATCTCAGGATCCGCCGGAGAGGCCCTGACTCACGAGCCCGTGGACGCGCCCGTCCGCTCGCGCCCGAGCCACCGCCGCCTCCGTCTCGGGGGTGAAGACCCCGGCCCGGCGCCGGGCCGCCGTCGCCTCGATGTCGGCCATGAGCAGTTCGGCGTTGATCGTGACGCCCGCCCGGTAGCCGGCGCTCGCCGCGTTGATCACCTGCTCCATGGGGCCCGCGGCGTTGCCGACCGCCCAGATGCCCGGGACGCTGGTGCGGCCCGTCGCGTCCACCGCGGGGTAGGGCCCGAACGGCGTGTCCGCGCGGTCGGCGCCGAGCGCGGACAGCAGGTCGTCGCGGGGCACCGGGCGTGCGGCGACGAACAGCACCGAGCGCGGGACGACCCGCCCGTCGGCGAGCCGTACGCCCGTCAGCCGGTCGTCCTCGACCGCGAGGCCCGCGACCTGGCCCTCCACCACCTGGACCCCGGCGGCCGCCAGCCGCTCCCACTCCGCGTCCGGCAGCTCCCGCACGGTGTGCAGGAACAGCGTCACGTCCTTGGACCACTGCGTGACGATCAGCGCCTGGTGGCTGGAGAAGGGCTCCGCGGCGAGCACGCCGAAGGCCTGGTCCCGCGCCTCCCAGCCGTGGCAGTACGGGCAGTGCAGCACGTCACGGCCCCAGCGCGCGGCGACGCCCGGCACGTCGGGCAGCTCGTCCACGAGACCCGTCGCCATGACGATCCGGCGCGCGTGCGCGGAGCCGCCACCCGCGAGGGCGACGCCGAACCCGCCCGCGCCGTCCGGCGTCACGGCCGCCACCCGGTCCGGGACGAGCTCCACCCCGTACCGCCGCAGCTCCCGCCGCCCCTCGGCGAGGAACTCGGCGGGCGGCATGCCGTCCCGCGACAGGAAGCCCTGCATGTGGGCGGCGGGGGCGTTGCGCGGCTCGCCCGCGTCGACCACGAGGACCCGCCGCCGGGAGCGGCCGAGGACGAGCGCCGCGCTCAGCCCTGCCGCGCCGCCGCCGACGACCACCACGTCGTACATCTGGTCCTGCGCGGTGCCGTGCTGGTTCTCCATCGTGGTCGGCCTTTCATTCGCGTGCTGGTGCGTATCTCGGGACCAGCCCGTGGTCGTGTTCCGGGTCATGGGGACCACCTCCTCGCCCCGACCATGACGCGTCCGTGCAATTTCGACAAGCAGCTTTGCTGCCCCGGCAAAAGCCTGCATCATGGGGGCATGAGAGAAGACGAGACGGCCGAGCAGGAGTCGATGGATCAGGTCCTCACGGAGGTCGGCCCCCGGCTGCGCCGCATCCGCAAGGAGCGCGGTGCCACCCTCGCGGGCCTCTCCGCCGTCACCGGCATCTCGGTCAGCACCCTGTCCCGCCTGGAGTCCGGGCACCGCAGGCCCAGCCTCGAACTGCTCCTGCCCATCGCCCGCGCCCACCAGGTCCCGCTGGACGAACTGGTCGGCGCCCCGCCCGTCGGCGACCCGCGCGTGCGGGCCAAGCCGATCGTGCGGCACGGGCGCACCATGCTGCCCCTGACCCGGCAGCCCGGCGGCCTCCAGGCGTACAAGGTCGTCGAGCCCGCGCGCGCCAAGGCGGCACCCGACCCGCAGACCCATGAGGGGTACGAGTGGCTGTACGTGCTCTCCGGGAAGCTGCGCCTGATCCTCGGCGATCACGACGTGGTGCTCGGCCCCGGTGAGGCGGCGGAGTTCGACACCAGGGTCCCGCACTGGTTCGGGGCCACGAGCGAGGCGGGCGCGGAGTACATCAGCCTCTTCGGGCCGCAGGGGGAGCGCATGCACGTACGGGCGCGGCCCGCCCGTAAGGAGAGCGCGGACTGACGGTTCTCCCGGACGGTTCCCTTCGGGGCAAGCGACCGCTTAGTATGCGGACGAGCCCGGTCTACGACAGCCCCGTGGAGGCCCCGCATGCAGGCATGGCAAGTGCACGAGAACGGCGAGCCGGGCGAGGTGATGCGCCTCGCCGAGGTGGACCGCCCCGCGCTCGACGAGGGGCAGGTGCTGCTGAAGGTCCGCGCCGCGAACATCAACTTCCCGGACGCGCTGCTCTGCCGGGGGCAGTACCAGGTCAGGCCCCCGCTGCCGTTCACGCCCGGCATGGAGATCTGCGGTGAGACCGAGGACGGGCGGCGCGTGATCGCCAACCCGGTGCTGCCGTACGGCGGCCTCGCGGAGTACGCCGTCGCGGAGAGCGCCGCCCTGCTGCCCGCCCCGGACGCGCTGGACGACGCGGAGGCCGCCGCGCTCCACATCGGCTACCAGACCGGCTGGTTCGGCCTGCACCACCGCGCGCACCTCCAGGAGGGCGAGACCCTTCTGGTGCACGCCGCGGCGGGCGGTGTCGGCAGCGCCGCGGTGCAGCTCGGCAAGGCCGCGGGCGCCAGGGTCATCGGCGTCGTCGGCGGCGCGGACAAGGCGCGGGCCGCGCGCGAGCTCGGTTGCGACCTCGTCATCGACCGGCGCATCGACGACGTGATCGGCGCCGTCAAGGAGGCGACCGGCGGACGCGGCGCCGACGTGATCTACGACCCCGTGGGCGGCGACGCCTACGCCAAGTCGGCGAAGTGCGTGGCCTTCGAGGGGCGCATCCTCGTCATCGGCTTCGCCAGCGGCGCCATCCCCTCGCCCGCGCTGAACCACGCACTCGTCAAGAACTACTCGATCGTCGGCCTGCACTGGGGCCTGTACAAGACCAAGGACCCGGGCCTGATCCTGCGCTGCCACGAGGCGCTCTCCGAGCTCGCCGCCAAGGGGGCCATCAAGCCGCTGGTGAGCGAGCGCGCGGCGATGGCCGACGGCGCAGCCGCCGTGCAGCGCGTCGCCGACGGCGTCACGACGGGCCGCGTCGTCGTCCTGCCGCACGGAGGTGCCGCATGACCGACGCCGCCGAACTGCGCGCCCGAACCCAGGAGTTGCTGGCCGCGTACCCGCCCGCCACCACGGACCGCGCCGACTTCCTGGGGGCCCGCTTCGACGCCGGCCTCGCCTGGGTCCACTACCCCGAGGGTCTCGGCGGGCTCGGCGCGCCGCGCTCCCTGCAGGCCGTCGTGGACGCCGACCTGGAGGCCGCGGGCGCGCCCGACAACGACCCGCGCCGCATCGGCATCGGTCTCGGCATGGCCGCGCCGACCGTGCTCGGCTTCGGTACCGAGGAGCAGAAGCGCCGCTTCCTGCGCCCGCTGTGGACCGGCGAGGAGGTGTGGTGCCAGCTCTTCAGCGAGCCGGGCGCGGGTTCCGACCTCGCGGCGCTCGGCACCCGCGCGGTCCGCGACGGGGCGAGCGGCGACTGGGTGGTCAACGGCCAGAAGGTGTGGACCTCCAGCGCCCACAGCGCCCGCTGGGCCATCCTCATCGCCCGCACCGACCCCGACCTGCCCAAGCACCGCGGCATCACGTACTTCGTGTGCGACATGACCGACCCGGGCGTCGAGGTGCGGCCGCTGCGCCAGATCACCGGCGAGGCCGAGTTCAACGAGGTGTTCCTCACCGATGTGCGCATCCCTGACGCGCACCGCCTCGGCGAGGTCGGCGACGGCTGGAAGGTCGCGCAGACCACCCTCATGAACGAGCGCGTCTCCATCGGCGGCATGCGCATCCCGCGCGAGGGCGGCATGATCGGCACGGTCACCAGGACCTGGCGCGACCGCCCCGACCTGCGCACCCACGACCTCCACCAGCGCCTCACGAAGCTCTGGGTCGAGGCGGAGGTGGCCCGGCTCACCGGTGAGCGGCTGCGCCAGCAGCTCGTCGCGGGCCAGCCAGGACCCGAGGGCTCCGGCATGAAGCTCGGCTTCGCCCGCCTCAACCAGGAGATCAGCGGCCTGGAAGTGGAACTCCTCGGCGAAGAGGGGCTGTTGTACGAGGACTGGACGATGCGGCGGCCCGAACTGGTCGACTTCACCGGCCGCGACGCGGGCTACCGCTACCTGCGTTCCAAGGGCAACAGCATCGAGGGCGGGACCAGCGAGGTCCTGCTGAACATCGTCGCCGAGCGCGTTCTGGGCCTGCCCGCCGAGCCGCGCACCGACAAGGACGTCGCCTGGAAGGACCTCGCGCGATGAGCGACCTGCTGTACTCCGAGGAGGAAGAGGCGCTGCGCTCGGCGGTGCGCGCCCTGCTCGCCGACCGCTGCGAGCCCGCGGGCGTGATCGCCCGTACCGAGGCCGCCGAGCCGCACGACCGCGAGCTGTGGAAGGCCCTCACCGACGGCATGGGCCTCGCGGGTCTGCTGGTCCCCGAGGAGCTCGGCGGGCAGGGCGCCTCGCACCGCGAAGCCGCCGTGGTCCTTGAGGAGTTGGGGCGGGCCGTCGCGCCCGTGCCGTTCCTCACCAGTGCCGTGGTGGCGACCGAGGCGCTGCTCGCGTGTGACGGCGACGCGGCGCGCGAGCTGCTCGCCGCGCTCGCGGCGGGCCGTACGGTGGGCGTTCTCGTGCTCCCGCTGTCGTGCGCTCATGGCGAGGTGCCGTTCGCCGTACGGGAGGAGGGCGGCGCCCTGCACGGGCGGGTGACGGGTGTGGCGGACGCCGGGGCGGCGGACGTGTTCCTCGTCCCCACGGACTCGGGCCTCTTCGCGGTCGACGCCACGGACCGCGGGGTCACCGTGGAGCCGCAGACCTCCCTCGACTCCACGCGCCCGCTCGCCGCTGTCGGCTTCGACGGCGCCCGCGCGCGCGTGCTCGCCCCGGACGCCCGGCAGGCGGTCACCCTCGGCCTGCGCGCCGGGGCGGGGCTGCTCGCCTCCGAGCAACTCGGCATCGCCGAATGGTGCTTGACCGAGACGGTGCGCTATGTGAAGGAGCGCCATCAGTTCAACCGGCCCGTCGGCTCCTTCCAGGCGCTCAAGCACCGGCTCGCCCAGCTGTGGGTCGAGGTGGTCAACACCCGTGCCGCAGCCCGGCACGCGGCCGACGCGCTGGCCAGGGGCAGCGACGAGCCGTACCTCGCGGCGGCCCTCGCCCAGGCCTACGCGGCCCCCGTGGCGGTGCGCGCCGCCGAGGAGGCGCTGCAACTGCACGGCGGTATCGGCATGACCTGGGAGCACCCCGTGCACCTCTACCTCAAGCGCGCCAAGGCGGACTCGATCGCCTACGGCACGGCCGGAAGCCACCGCGAAGCGCTGGCCGCCCTGGTCGACCTCCGGGCCCCCTGACCGCCGGACGCACACCGCCCCAGGCTTTTGATGCAGCCCGCACCTACCCGGTGCGGGCTGCGCGTTTTACGCCACCATTACGTAGTGCATAATTGCGAGCTGTTCGCAATTACGGCTGATCTTCAGTAGGGGTGTGGAGCATGAGGGCCCGATCGATACGGGGCGCGGGCGCGGTGGCGACAGTGGTGGCGACAGCGGTCGCCGCCTCCGCCTGCTCGGCGCCGGGCGACGGCGACAGCGCCGGGGGTGCCAAGGACTCGGCGGTCGTCGGCATCGCGTACGAGCCCGAGACCCTCAGCCCCCTCCTCGGCTACGGCAAGGACGGCAACTCGAAGATCTTCGACGGGCTGCTCACGCACGACGCCGACATGAAGCTGAAGCCCGCGCTCGCCGCCGAACTGCCCAAGGTCACCGACGACGGCAAGACCTACACGTACAAGCTCCGCAAGGGCGTCAAGTTCAGCGACGGCAAGCCCTTCACGGCCAAGGACGTCGTCTTCACCTACGAGACGATCCTCGACAAGAAGACGAACAACGCCTCCAAGACCGAGCTCGACGCCGTCAAGAGCGTCGAGGCGAAGGGCGGCTCCGGCGGAGACACGGTCGTCTTCCACCTCAAGTACCCCTACGCGCCGTTCGCCGAGCGCACCGTGCTGCCCATCGCCCCCGAGCACATCGCGGGCAAGCAGGACGTGAACACCGGCGACTTCACCACCGATCCTGTCGGCACGGGACCGTACAAGCTGGTCAAGTGGTCCAAGGGCGAGAAGCTGACCTTCAAGGCCAACCCCGGCTACTGGGGCGGCGCTCCGAAGATCAAGAACTTCACCATGGCGATCATCAAGGACGACGACATCCGCGCCACCCGGCTCGACGCCGGTGAGCTCGACGGCGCGATCCTGCCGCCCAACCTCGCCAAGAAGTACAAGAACGACGGCGGCAAGAACACGTACGCCGCCAAGACCTTCGACTACCGCGTCGTGACCCTGCCCAGCGGCAACAAGGTCACGGGCGACACCGACGTCCGCCGCGCCCTCGACGTCGGCGTCGACCGCAAGGCGATGGTCGACTCGATCCTGTACGGCGAGGGCAAGGCCGCCTACGGACCCGTCCCGTCCGACAGCCCCTGGTTCACCAAGGGCACCGAGCGGAAGTTCGACGCCGCCAGGGCGAAGAAGATCCTCGACGACGCCGGATGGAAGCCCGGCAAGGACGGCATCCGCGAGAAGGACGGCGTCCAGGCGAAGTTCCCGCTCTGGTACCTCTCCGGCGACAAGCTCCGCCAGGACCACGCCCTCGCCTACGCCTCCGACGCCAAGAAGATCGGCATCAAGGTCGAGGTGCAGTCCGGCACCTGGGAGGTCATCCAGCCCCGCATGCCCAAGGACGCGGTCCTCGCGGGCGGCGGCTCCCCGGCCGACCCGGACTTCGACCAGTACACGCTCCTGAAGTCCTCACTCGCCGGTGACGGCTTCAACAACATGGCGCACTACGACAACCCCAAGGTCGACAAGGCCCTGGAGGACGCCCGCAAGAGCGGCGACCACGCCGAGCGCCAGGCCGCCTACGACACGATCCAGCGCGAGCTGGTGAAGAACCCCGGCTACACCTTCCTCACGCACATCGACCACCTCTACGTCGTCGACAAGAAGTTCGGCGACCTGACCACCCAGGTCGAGCCGCACGACCACGGTCTGGCCTCCGGCCCCTGGTGGAACGTCGAGGACTGGCAGCCGAAGAAGTGACGACCGCGATACCCGAGGACCCGGGGAAGACGGCACGCCGCCGCCTTCCCTGGGGGCCGATGGCCCGCCTCGCCGGACGGCGGGCGCTGTTCGCCGTCCCCGTGCTGCTCGTCGTCACCTTCGGCGTCTTCGCCGTCGCCGCCGCATCGCCCTTCGACCCCGTCAAGGCGTACGCGGGCACGGCCGGACTCACCGCCTCGCAGGAGAACCTCGACCAACTGCGCGCCAACCTCGGCGTCGACAGGCCGCTGACCGCCCGCTGGTGGGAGTGGCTGACCTCGGCGCTCTCCGGCGACCTCGGCGACTCCAGCACCCTGCGCCAGCCCGTCACGGACGCCATCGGCGAGCGCGTCGGCTGGTCCGTGCTGCTCGCCGCGACCGCGTTTCTCGTCGCGATCCTGCTCGGCACCGCCCTCGGCGTGCTCGCCGCCCGCCGTCCCGGCGGCTGGGTCGACCGCGCCGTGACCTCCCTCGCGTACACCCTCGAAGCCGCGCCGCCGTTCTGGCTCGGCCTCCTCGCCGTCTGGCTCTTCGCGCTGAAGCTGGGCGCACTGCCTTCGGGCGGACTCACCGACACGGCCAGCTCGACCGTGACGGCCGGACAGGTCGCGAGCCACCTGGTCCTTCCCGCCGGTGTGCTCGCCGTCTCGCAGCTGCCGTGGTTCGTGCTGTACGTGCGGCAGGGGGTCGGCGACGCGCTCGGCGACGACCCCGTACGCGGAGCACGCGCGCGTGGCCTCGCCGAGCGGACCGTGCTCCTCGGGCACGCGCTGCGCTCCGGCATGCTGCCCGTGCTCACCCTCATCGGCTCGCGCGTACCCGAACTCATCACCGGCGCGCTCCTCGTGGAGACCGTCTTCAGCTGGCCCGGCATCGCCGCGGCCACCGTGCAGGCCGCGACCTCCGTGGACTTCCCGCTGCTCGCCGCGCTGACCGCGCTCGCCACGGCCGCGGTCCTGCTCGGCAACCTCGTGGCCGACCTCCTGTACGGCCTCGCCGACCCCAGGGTGGGATTCGATGGCTGAGATGCCCCAGGCGCCCCAGGCGCCTCACATGCCTCAGGCGCCTCACATGGCCGACATCATCTGGCGCGACCGGCGCGGCTCGCGCCGCTCCACGCGCGCATGGCGGGTGCGCACCTCCGCGGTGATCGTCGCCGCGATCGTCCTCGCCGTCCTCGTCGTACCGCCGCTGGCCAACCTCGACGAGCAGGCCGTCGACCTCGCCGCGAAGCTCCGGCCGCCGTCCCTGACGCACCCCTTCGGCACCGACGACGTCGGCCGGGACCTGCTGCTGCGCTGCGTGTACGGGCTGCGGGTTTCGCTGTTGGTGGGCGTCGTGGCGGCGGTCGTCGCCACCGTCATCGGCACGGCGGTCGGCGCACTCGCCGCCGCATCCGGCGGCTGGGTCGACCGGATCGTGATGCGTCTCGTGGACGTCTTCTCGTCCGTGCCGCACCTGCTGCTCGGCATCTTCATCGTCGCGATGTTCCGGCCCGGTGTCTGGCCCGTCGTCGTCTCCGTGGCGCTCACGCACTGGCTGTCCACCGCCCGCATCGTCCGCGCCGAGGTCCTCTCGCTGCGCTCGCGGCCCTACGTCGACGCGGCGATCTCCGGCGGCGCCTCACGGCTGCGCGTCGCGGTGCGCCACCTGCTGCCCGGTGTCCTGCCGCAGGCCGGGCTCGCCGCCGTCCTGATGGTGCCGCACGCCATCTGGCACGAGTCCGCGCTCTCCTTCCTCGGCCTCGGACTCCCCACCCACCGGGCGAGCCTCGGCACGCTCGTGCAGAGCGCGCGCGGATCGCTCCTCGCGGGCGACTGGTGGCCAACCCTCTTCCCCGGCCTGTTCATCATCGTGCCCACCCTGGCCATCGCCGGCCTCGCGGGCGCCTGGCGGGAACGCATCAACCCCCGGCGCCGATCGGAGCTCATGCTGTGACGGTCCCCGTCCTCTCCGTGGAGGGCCTCTCCGTACGCTTCCGCATGCGCGGCGGCTCCCACGTATCGGCCGTCACCGACGCCACCTTCGACCTCGCGGCGGGGGAGTGCCTCGCCCTGGTCGGCGAGAGCGGCTGCGGCAAGTCCGTGCTCGCCTCCGCGCTCCTCGGCCTGCTCCCGCAGAACGCCGAGACGGCCGGGAGCGCACTGCTCGGCGACACCGACCTCCTCACCGCCGACGAGCGCACGCTCGCCCGCACCGTGCGGGGACGGCGCGTCGGCCTCGTACCCCAGAGCCCGGCCGCCCACCTGACGCCGGTCCGCACCGTGCGCTCCCAGCTGGAGGAGACCCTGCGCGAGCTCACCGGCGTACGAAGGCCGCGGCTGCGCGCTGCCGCCGAGGCCGCCGCGGAGCGCGCCGCGTTCCCCGCCGGGCACCTGGACCGCTACCCCCACGAGCTCTCCGGCGGCCTCGCCCAGCGCGCCGCCACCGCGCTCGCCCTCGTCGGCGACGCGCCGCTGCTGCTCGCCGACGAGCCGACGACCGGCCTCGACCGCGACCTGGTGGACCGCACCGTCGACGAGCTGCGCCGGCACGTCGGCGACGACCGCGCGCTGCTCCTGATCACCCACGACCTGACCGCCGCCCAGCGGATCGCCGACCGCGTCGCCGTGATGTACGCGAGCCGCATCGTCGAACTCGCCGACGCGAGCGACTTCTTCGGCACGCCGGGACCCCGGCACCCCTACGCCCGCGGCCTCCTGAACGCCCTGCCCGAGCGCGCCTTCGCCCCCGTCCCCGGCATGCCGCCCGAGCTGTCCGCGCTTCCCGGCGGATGCGCTTTCGCGGCCCGCTGCGACCGCGCCGACGCGGCCTGCGCCACCCTGCCCGCGCTCACCGACGGGGCGGCCTGCCACCATCCCCACGCGGACGTGCTGGAGGCACCCCGTGCTTGAACTGCGCTCCATCACCGCCGGGTACGACCGCCGGGCCCCCGTCGTCCGCGACGCCGACCTCACCATCGCGCCCGGCGAGGCCGTGGGCCTGCTCGGCCCCAGCGGCTGCGGCAAGTCCACCCTGGCGCGGGTCGCCGCGCTGCTGCACCGCCCCGACGCCGGGCACGTCGTCATCGACGGCACGCGGGCGGCCGGTTGGCGCCACCGGGCGCCCCGCGAGCAGCGCACCTCCTTCGGAGTCGTCTTCCAGCAGCCGCGCCTGTCCGCGGACCCGCGCCTGACGCTCACCGCCCTGATCGCCGAGCCCCTGCGGGCCGTGGGCCGCGGCCGGGAAGCGGCCACCCTGGTCCCGGACCTCGCGGCCCGCGTCGGCCTCGGCAAGGAACTCCTGGGCCGCCGCCCGCACGAGGTCAGCGACGGCCAGCTGCAACGCGCCTGCCTGGCCCGCGCGTTGGTGCTCCGCCCGCGCTGGCTGATCTGCGACGAGATGACGGCGATGCTGGACGCCTCCACGACGGCGGCCCTGGTCCACGTCGTCGAGGAGTACCGGTCCGAGCGCGGCGCAGGCCTCCTTGCCGTCGGCCACGACCGCGTACTCCTGGAGCGGTGGTGCGACCGCACGGCGCACTGGGACGAGCTGGCGGGCCACGAGCGGGACCGTCGCTGACCGGAGCAGGCGTGAACGGCCGGCGTCGACAGCGCCAACTCCCCTGGCGCAGGGGTTTGCTGAGCCAGGCGGGGCCTCATACTCACTGAGGTTCCGCCCGTCGTCGCGCCCGCGCGCCGCTCCGACCCGTCCTCCCGGGAGGCAGACATGGCCCTCACCACCCGTCGCAGAGCCCTCACCACCCTCGGCGCCGCCCTCGCGGGCAGCATCGCGATACCCGCATACGCCCAGGCGGCCGACCGCGGCCACCGTCCCCGGCCGCTGCTCCGCGCCCACGCCCACAACGACTACGAACACCAAAGGCCCCTCCTCGACGCGCTCGACCACCGCTTCAACAGCGTCGAGGCCGACATCTACCTCGTCGACGGACAGCTCCTCGTCGCCCACGACCCCGTCGACCTCGACCCCACCCGCACCCTGGAGTCCCTGTACCTGCGGCCCCTGGCCGAGCGCGTGCGCGCCCACCACGGCTCCGTGTACCGGGGGTACCACCGCACGCCCTTCCAGCTGCTCGTCGACATCAAGACCGAGGGCGCGTCGACGTACACCGAGCTCCACCGCCATCTGCGGCCCTACCGCGGCCTGTTCACGACGTACGCCCACGGCAAGGTGCGCCGGGGCGCGATCACCGCCGTCGTCTCCGGTGACCGCGCGGCGCGCGTCCCGATGGAGGCGCAGCGCGTCAGGCACGCCTTCTACGACGGCCGCCTGACCGATCTCGGAACCCCTGCCCCCGCCTCGTTCGTCCCGCTGATCAGCGACAACTGGGCCCTCAACTTCTCGTGGCAGGGCACAGGACCGTTCCCCGCCGTCGAACGCGACAAGCTGCGCGGCATCGTCTCCCGGGCCCACGCGCGCGGGCAGCGCGTCCGCTTCTGGGCGACACCGGACCTGCCGGGTCCGCAGCGCGACGCGGTCTGGGGCGAACTGCTCGCCGCCGGTGTGGACCACCTCAACACCGACGACCTGGCGGGACTGGAGACGTTCCTCGACGCGCACGGCGGATGACCTCCGCCGATCAACGCTCCGGCAAGTAGCACCCGTTCGGAGCACAGGTCAGAGGCCCGGATGCCCCCTCCGCTACGCCACACTGACGGCCGTAAGCCGCGGTGTCGCGTGGCGGAGGAGGTATTCCCGTGGCCATTTCCATCTCTGTCGTGCTGCTGCTGGTGATCCTTGCGGCGGTCTTCCTGCGCAACGGCGCGCTGAAGGTCTCGCACGCCGTCGTCTGCGCCCTGCTGGGCTTCTACCTCGCCAGCACGAGCATGGCGCCGACCATCCGGGACGGCCTGACGGCCACCGCCGACATCGTCAGCGGCATCCAGCCATGAGCCTCCTTTGCGGTCTCATGAACAACTGACGCTGTTTCATGGACACTTCAAGCGGACCGCTCTAGCTTCGGCGCATGACCAGCAGACTGCGCCGCCTCGTGCCCGCCAGCGCCCTGGCCCTAACGGTCTCCCTCGCGTTCCCCGCGTACGCCGACGAGATCCCCAAGGCCCCTGGGCACCGGCTCGTCGAGAGTTACGAGGGTGCGCCCGCCGAAGCCCGCCCACTGCCCGGCACCCCGCCGCCCCAGCACCCGTACCTCGCCGCCAACGGCCGCAGCGGCATGCACGCCGACGCGGCCGGCAGCGGAACGTACCCCTGGAGCGGGCCGCTCGGGAAGCGGCCCGCGGTCGACAGCGAGAAGATGGCGGCGCTGGGCGGCGAGTGCGCCACCGTCACCTTCGACCGCGACGGGCGCATCGTCACCGTCTGCGGCACCTTCACGGGTTTCCTGGTCAAGCTGCTCGACCCGAGGACACTGGACACGCTCGCCGAGTACAAGCTGCCGCAGCGGCCCTCGACCATCGAGGCCATCACCCGGCTCGACTTCTCCAGGATCTTCAAGGACACGTCCGGCGGCGCCTACTCCTACCTCGACAACGAGGACCGGCTCGTCCTCGCCGACTCCCGCCAGCACATCGTGCGGCTCGCGCACGAGCGAGCGGCGGACGGCGGCTGGCGCTTCGTCGTCGACAAGGAGTGGGACCTCACGGCGCACGTCCCGCACGACTGCGTCAGCTGGACGAACCTCTACCCGAGCGGGCAGTGCGACCCGGTCACCTCCGTCATGCCCGACTGGGAGGGCCGCATCTGGTGGGTGACCCGGCAGGGCCGCGTCGGCACCGTCGACCCGAAGTCCGGTGACATCCGCTCCGTCCGGCTCGACGGCGAGGAGATCCAGAACTCGTTCTCCGTCGCCGAGGACGGCGTGTCGATCGTCTCCGACCACGCCCTCTACAGCTTCCGGGCCACGGCTGACGGCACGCCGAAGGTTCTCTGGCGCCAGACGTACGACCGCGGCACCGGCACCAAGCCCGGCTCGGTCAACCAGGGTTCAGGCACTACGCCCGACCTCTTCGGCGAACACGACGACTATGTGGCGATCACCGACAACGCCGACGACCGCATGAACGTCCTCGTCTACCGGCGCGGCGCCGGCGTGCCCGACGACGAGCGGCTTCTCTGCAAGGTCCCGGTCTTCGGCTCCGGCGCCTCCACCACCGACAACTCGCTGATCACCTGGGGCGACAGCCTCGTCGTCGAGAACAACTACGGCTACGAGAACATCACCTCGCTCACCTTCGGGCGCAGCGTCGTCGGCGGTGTCAGCAGGATCGACGTGCGCGAGGACGGCAGCGGCTGCGACACGACCTGGGAGAGCGGCGTGCGCGCCCCGTCCACCGTACCCAAACTCTCCACCGCCAACGGTCTCCTGTACTTCTACACGAAGGAGCCCAACAGCCTCGGCATCGACGCCTGGTGCCTCACCGCGGTCGATTTCCGCACCGGCGGGACGCGGTGGAAGCAGCTCGCCGGTACGGGCATCGCCTACGACAACAACTGGGCCCCGGTGACGCTGGGGCCCGACGGGACGGCTTACGTCGGCGCGTTCAACGGCCTCGTCGCGGTGCGCGACACGAAGTAGCGACGCAGCCGTGAAGGTTCGGCCGTGAAGGTTCAGCCATGCCGGGTCAGTTCCGGGAGAACACGCCGATGCCGTTCGGCACCGGACGCTCCGCCCCGCCGCTGGGGTTGTTGCGCACCGTCACGGCGTCGGCGCCCGGCGCCCGCGCGACCAGGGTCGAGGTGGCGGAGACCAGGGTGGAGGAGCCGCCACCGTCGAGGCTGAAGCCGTCCGTCGCCCCCAACTCTCGCAGCGTGTCGGCCACTTCGGCCATCGTCAGGCCGGTGCGGAACCGGGGTGAGCCGTCGAGCGACAGCAGCAGCAGACGGCGGCCGTCCCCGGAGATGCCCGCCGCGGTCCGCACCGCCGACGTCGTGGGGTCGAGGCCGGTCAGCGGCTCGCCGTCCCGCAGCACGGGAAAGCCGCCGATCGCGAAGCGGAACGGCACGTGCGACCCGGTCGCCACCAGGCGGTGCCCGACCCGCACCCGGTCGCCCGCCGACAGCTTGCGCAGCTGCTGCGCGCCCGCCTCACGTCCGACGAGGACCGTGCTGCCACGGGCGATGGGGCCGCTGCCCGGCGTGTCGGCGGAGGCCACGACCCGGCCGCCGCGGACCGTCACCTCGTGGGTGTCCGCGCTGCACGGCGCGCCCCGGCTGGTGTCGGTGCCGCAGGTCGCGCGCACCCGCGACACCTCACCCCAGTCGCTGGTGAAGGCCCCGACCGAGCCTACGGGCAGCGCGTACTGGTTGAGGCCGCCGAGCGGGAAACGGGCCTCCTTGGTGCGGACCTGCCCGTCCAGGGCGAGGTCGCCCAGGCGCGCCCTGCGGTCGTACCCCACGCCGAGGACCGCCTTGGTGGTCACGCCCTGCGGCATCGCGGGACCGAAGCGCTGGCCGTCCGGCACCGCGGCCTTCAGCGCGCGGCCTTCGGCGACCGCCGGGCCCACGGGCGCGCCGGTCGCCTCGACGCCCGGGTGCTGGCCCTCGCTGATGTTGAAGAAGTCGCCGTTGATGCCGCCGACCGCGCCGGCCCCGTCCGCCAGCGCGGAGACGGGTGCGCGCGCGGCGACCTTGCCCGGGTGGAGCAGTCCGACGCGCGTGCGCGGATTGCGCAGGTCCACGTCGAGGACATGGGCGCGGGCCGTACCGTGCGAGGCGGGGATGTCGAAGTACCGGTACTCCACGCCCGGCGCGATCCGTCCCCCCGCCCGCTCCCCGGCCCCGACAGCGCCACCGGCCGGCGCCGCTCCCAGGAGAGCCGCACCGGCCAGCGTGCCGAGCGTCGTGATGAAGGTCAGGGCCGTTCTGAACCGGCCACCGCGTTGCTTCCGATGTGTCACAGGACCCCCTGTTGTCGACCGAACAGCGAACCAACTCTCCCAGTGGTCAACGGAGTTCACCAAGTCATGACGGCCCGGTCGTGACCAGCCGGGAACGGATGAGGAAACGTACGCCCTCCGGAGCCTCCAGCGAGAAGCCGCTGCCGCGCCCCGGCACGACGTCCACGATCAGCCGGGTGTGGCTCCACAGCTCGTACTGGCTCCTGGACATCCAGAACGCGACGGGCTCGGCCACCCCCTCGACCGTCAGCGACGCGAGGCACACGTCCGAGGCACCGGTGCGGAACTCGCCCTCCAAAAAGCACATGGGGGCGCTGCCGTCGCAGCAGCCCCCGGACTGATGGAACATCAACGGTCCATGGGCCTCCCGTAGCCGGCGTACGAGCCGGGCGGCTGCGGGAGTGAGCTCCACCCGTGGGGCGTCGCCCCCGGTGTCCTTCGTCTCATGACGGTCCATGGGACCACCATTTCCTCCGGCACGTTGCAACAGCGTTGCGGCAAAGGTGCGCGAGCCCCCGGATGGACCAATCGTGCGATGGTCGGGTCGTGTCGCCGCGAGTGCGGCGGCGCAGCGGCCAAGCTGGTGGGATGCGCTGGCTCCTCTCGTCGATCGCCGCCCTGACCCTGGCCGTTCCCGCGTCGTACGCGCCGCCGGCCGCCGCCACTCCTCCGGCCGAACCGGCGTGTCGCGCGGGCACCGCCCCCTACCAGCGGGAGCTGGAGCGTGAGCTCCGGCTGCCGGTCGACGGGCGACAGTCCACCGCCGACTGCGAGGCGATCCGGCGGCTGCAGCGGCGGCTCGGCATCCGCCCCGCGGACGGCAGGGCGACCCTGCGGACGTACCGCCTGGTCGTCGCCGACCGCGTCCGGCGGGACCCGGCGGCGCGGCGCGACTGCCCCGTCAGGCCGTACCGGATCACGTGCGTGGACCTGACCCGGCAGGTCCTGTGGGTGCAGAGCGGACGCGGACTGGTCTTCGACCCGGTGCCGATCCGCAGCGGCAGGGACGGCCTGGAGACCCGCAAGGGCTGGCAGCGGGTCTACTGGAAGAGCCGCGACCACTACTCGACGATCTATCACGTCGCCATGCCCTACGCGCAGTTCTTCAACGGCGGGCAGGCCCTGCACGGCACCCGCTCGGACCTGTTCTCCTCCGGCTCCGGCGGCTGCGTCAATCTGGCCCTGGGCGACGCCAAGCGGCTGTACGACCTGCTGCTTGAGGGCGACCGCCTCTACCTCTGGGGAACGAAGCCGGGTACGGGCGACTGACGCCGCCCGTACCCGCCGCGCGCCCGAGCGGCGCTCACTTCCCCTTCTTGCCTCCGCCGCGCTCGTTGGTCAGCATCACCGTGACGCCCTTGGCGGCGTTGGCGGCCGTGACCTCGTGCGGGCCGCTGACCGGCCGCTTCGGCCGGGCGTAGCCGTCGGGCACGTCGGTCTCCTTGAGGTAGTACGAGCCGAGGTCGAGGCCCTGGAACTCGCACCGGCCGCGGCCGTCCGTGGCGCAGCCCCTGTCGACGAGCGTGTCCCGGCCCGTGCCGGACGACTGGAGCCCGGCCCTGCCGTTGGTCTCGCGCCACAGCTGGAAGACGGCGCCGGGCAGCGCCTTGCCGGTCTTCTTGTCCTTCTTGACGACGGTGATCCCACCGAGCTCGCCGGGCTGCTCGTGCCTGCTGTTCAGCGCCTCCACGGAGACTCCGGCCGAGGCGTTGGCGCCCGTGAGGCGGAGGGGGCCGAAGACCGCGGGGTCCGCAAGCTCGTAGCCGCCGGGGGCCTTCGTCTCGACCCAGTAGTACGTCCCGGTGGCGACGTGCTTGCGGCACGTACCCGTGGTGCTCGTGGTGCAGGGCTCACCCGTCTCGGTGTCGGGGTCCGAACCGCTCTGCTGGAGCCCGGCCCTGCCGTTGGTCTCGCGCCACAGCTGGAAGACGGCGCCGGGCAGGGCCCTGCCCGTCTCCTTGTCCTTCTTGACGACGGTGACGTCGCCCTTGACGACGTCCGGCTTCTTCTTGTGGTTGGTGGCGGTCACCGTCACGCCGTCGTCGGCGTTGGCCTCGGTCAGCTCCAGCGGTCCGAAGACGTTCGGCGAGGGCCGTTCGTAGCCGCTCGGGGCTTTCGTCTCGCGCCAGTAGTACGTGCCGAGCGGCACGGTCTGGACGCATTCGCCGGGCGCCCCGGTGGTGCAGGGGCTGCCGACCCTTTCGTCCGGGTCGTCGCCGCTCGTCTGGAGTCCTTCGACGTCGTTGGTCTCCTCCCACAGCTCGAACTCCGCGCCCGCGAGCGGGTCTCCGCTGTCCCCGTCGGTCTTGACGATCTTCACCTGCCCGGTCGTGGGCGTGGTGTCGCAGTCGGGCAGGTCGCCGAGGAAGGGGTAGTTGTGGATCTCCTGGCCACCGCCGCCCGACGCGGCGCTGGTGTGGAGGAGCGATCCCGTGGTGAAGAGGCGGCCGTTCATGCCCGGCACGCTGACCGTGGTCCGCGACCTCTGTTCGCCGACCAGGACGCTCCCCTGGAACTGGCCGGTTCCCTTGAACTCCACCGACGTGGCGTCGGGGAAGTTCCACAGCAGGCGGCTGCGCAGCTGGTTGAACCGGCTGCTGTCGTCGATGGTGCCGCTGTAGGTGCTGATGGTGCGCTTCGTACCGAGGACGTTGACCAGGATCGTGGCGCCGTCCGGGATACCCTCGAAGCGGATGCCCTCCTGGCCGCCGCTCGCGCTCATCAGGTCGAAGTCCACGTTGAAGACCTGCAGCCGGGAGCTGTTGTCGCCGCGGAACAGGGTCTCGCCGCCCGAGTGCCTCGCCGTTCCGGTGGCCTCGCGGAGGTCGCCGTCGGGGTGCGCGTAGCACCGGCTGGCGGCCGTCAGCTCGTCCCGGAGCGGGATGTACGGCTCTGCGGCCTCGCGGTCCTTGCGCAGGGTGGCGAGGATCCTGCCGGAGGTGTCACCGGCGTGGCGCACCACACCGCCCTCGGCGAGCAGCCGCTCGCCGCTCGCGACCGTGACGTCGCCGCCCGTGGTGAGCCAGTCCGAGCCCACGGGCGGCGCCACGCGCGAGCCGACGCCGGCCTCGCCGATGTTGTAGACGCTGCTGAAGCCGGCCGCCTTGTCCTGGTCGAAGTCGCCGAGGACCACCACGCGGCCCTCGGCCTCCGCGGCCCGCTCGCGGACGAGGAAGTCCTCGCCGACGTAGACGTTGATGCCGTTGTCGCGGTACCTGATGGCGCCGTTGTGGATGGGTGGGTAGTCGCCGTCGGGGCAGTTGCCGGGCACGCACGGGCCGAGCCCGCCGGGCAGCGGCTTCGCGGCGGCGGCGGGCACGGCCTGGGCGGGCCCCGACCCGGGAGAGGAGTGCGCGGCGGCGGGCACGGCCGGGAGACCGCTGCCCGCCACCATGCCGAGGAGGCAGAGGTACCTCATCCCGGACTGGATGACGGAAGGGAAACTCACGTGCAGATCAGCTCCTCACTTGGTCAAAGCGACGTGGAGGAGGCTCGCACGAGCGACGTCCCGGGCCCCTCAACCGATCCGCTGCCGCATCCGAAGAGCACTGCAAAGGACGAGTGCCGGTGAACGGTGTGCGCCGGACGCACCGCTTCCGGTCTGCTTCGGGCCCGCCGGACCGGAGCCACGGACCACTACTTCAGGACCGGCGTACAACCCTGACGCCCCATCCCGTGTCGAACAGGACGCCGGACAAGGAACGGGCCCTTTCCGGACACCCCCCGCGCTTGCCCGGCCACCTTCCTTTCAAGGAGCCGCACGTGCGCAAGAACCGTTCGGCCGCCCTCGCGGCGGCCTCGTTCCTCCTGCTGACCGGGGCCGGCATCGCCACCGCCCCCTCCGCTCTCGCCGGCACCCCTGGGGGTACGCACGCCGACGACCGCAACAGCGACTTCAACGGCGACGGGTACGAGGACATCCTGGTCGGCGCCCCGGGCGCGACGGTGAGCGGCGCCAAGGGCGCGGGGCTCGTCACCGTCCAGTACGGCTCGACCGGAGGCATCGGCACCACGAACGTCGCCCGGTTCAGCCAGTCGACGGGCGGCGTCTCCGGCGCCGCGGAGGCGGGCGACAACTTCGGCAAGGCCGTCGCCACCGGCGACCTGGACGGCGACGGCTACGACGACGCGATCATCGGCATCCCCGGCGAGGACCTCGGGGACCAGGCCGACGCGGGCGGCGTCGCCATCCTCTGGGGTTCGAGGACGGGGCTCACCGGTGCGGCCAGCGACTGGCTGCAGACCGCGCAACCCACCAAGGGCTCGCAGTTCGGGGTGGGTCTCGCCGCCGCGCGCCTCTCCGGCGTCACCCCGGGCGACGAACTCGCCGTACTGGACCGCGACAACATCGAGCTGTTCGCCTACGAGCCCGCGCCGCCGGCCCGCGAGCGGGCGCCGCTGCACCGTCAGGGCACCGAGCGGCTCGGCAGGTCGGCCGCCGCGAGCTCGATCGTGGCCAAGGCGCTGACCACCGGCGACTACAACAACGACGGCTTCGCCGACCTGGTCGCCTCCGGTGTGACCGAGGGGCAGGAGCCCGGCCACGGCTGGTCCGTGCAGTTCGCGGGCGGCGCCGACGGCCTCACGTACAAGAACGACCTGCGCGGGGGCCCGGCGTCGGCCTCCGGGGACATCAACCACGACGGCTACGACGACCTGGTCACCGGTGAGCCCGCCTCGCCGGACGACGGTGGCGCGACCATGACCGGCGGTGTGGTCGGCGTGCGCTACGGCACCGCGGACGGCCTCCTGGAGGAGGCCAAGTGGTGGACGCAGGACTCCGCGGGCGTGCCCGGCACCGCCGAGCGCGGTGACGGCTGGGGCGCGGACCTGTCCGTGGCCGACACCAACGGCGACGGCTACGCGGACGTCGCGATCGGCGCGCCCGGCGAGGACATCGGCACGGTCGCCGACGCGGGCGCGGTGTGGGTCCTGAACGGTTCGCAGAACGGGATGACGGCCACCGGCGCCAAGTCGTGGGACCAGGACGACACGGACATCCCGGGAGCGTCCGAGAAGGGTGACAAGTGGGGCGGGCAGGTGCGGCTCGCCGACCCGAACCGCGACGGCCGCTTCGGTCTCCTCGCGGCGGCGCCCGGCGAGAACGCCGGGGACGGCGTGGTGTGGGTCCTCTCCGCGGGTCCGGGCGGCGTCACCGGCGCCGGGTCCTGGACGTACGGGGCGGGATCCCTGGGAGCGCCGGCCACGGGGTCGGCGTTCGGCGCGGCGATCGACGAGTGACCGGGCTCTGAGGGCCCGGCATCCGGGTGCGGTCGCGAGCGGGCGGCTCCGTATCATCGCGGACATCTGCTCACGACTGCGTCCGGAGGCTGAACAGGCATGACAGAGGGCCGAGTTGTCATCGTCACGGGTGGCGGAACCGGCATCGGGGCCGCCACCGCACGGCAACTGCGTGCGGCCGGGCACTCCGTGGTGATCTCGGGACGCCGCCCCGCACCGCTGCGCAGGATCGCCGAGGAGACCGGCGCGTTGGCGCACCCCGCCGACGCGGCCGACCCCGAGGCGGTCACCGGGCTCGTGGCAGCGGCCGTCGAGGCTTACGGCCGCGTCGACGGGCTCGTCCTCAACGCCGGGGTCGGGCGCAGCGGGGCGGTCGGCGACATCTCCGACGAGGTCTGGGACCTGGTGCTGCGCACCAACCTCACCGGTCCCTTCCTGCTGTTGCGCGCCGCGCTGCCGCACCTCCTGAAGACGCGCGGCTCGGTCGTGGCGGTCGCCTCGGTCGCCGCCCTGCGCAACGGCGTGGCCAACGCCGCGTACGCCACCTCCAAGGCGGCGCTCCTCCAGCTGTGCCGGTCCGTCGCCGTCGACTACGGGAAGGCCGGTCTGCGCGCCAACACCGTCTGTCCCAGCTGGGTGCGGACCGAGATGGCGGACCGGCGGATGACCCGGTTCGCCGAGGAGGCCGCCCTCGGCGACGGCGGCGCCGAGGCGGCGTACGACGAGGCGACGCGGCTGATCCCGGCCGGGCGGCCGGGCCGGCCGGAGGAGGTCGCCGAGGCGATCGCCTGGCTGCTGTCGCCCGCCGCGTCGTTCGTCAACGGCGCGACGCTGACCGTCGACGGCGGTGTGACGGCGATCGACCCGGGGACGGTCGCGTTCGACTACGGCATCGCGCCCCGCGGCTGACCGAACTGCCCCACGCGCAGCTGGGCCGGTGGGTTCAAAGACAGGCTCTGAGAAGGAGGTCGTGCCCACCGACCAGTAGCCGCCATCCGTTCCCGGGGAGCCGGGCGACGGCTTCCGGCGGACAGGCGGTGGGCGCCTCGGGGCCGCGCTCGCTGATCCAGGTGGCGCCGTCCCAGCGGGCGATGATGTCGCTGAACACCCACACCTCGCCGCCCGGTGTCCCATGGACACCATCCGGCGTCCGCGCGGCCGCGTCCGGCAGCGGCCTGCACCAGCGCCAGGTCCTGCCGTCGCCGCGCAGCAGCCCGGCGCGGCCCTCGTGCCGCCCGCTCACCCAGAACCGGCCGTCGAGGGAGACCGGTGTGCCGAAGGTGCCTCTCGAAGTGCCCGACACCCTGAGCCGGGAGCCGCGCGGCGTCAATGCGTCCGGAGGCGTGTCCTTTTCGTTGGTCCGGGCCAACTACCGCTCAGTAGCCCGTAGTTGAGACGCGGGATCTTTGCCGAATCCTCATATGGCGGGCGCGTGAACTGGGGGTAAATGTCCTTCTTTTCTCCACCAAGGCGCCCAATTCAATTGTTGACAGGGCTAGTTGGTCTAGTCCATTTTGGTGGTACGCAAGTTCGACAGGGGGCGGGTGTGAACGCGCTGCCCCGGCGGGCCCGACCAGGCCCGGCCGACCCGGCGTGGAGTCCTGCCGCCGGACGACAGAACCGAACCTTGGAGCACCACATGCCAGCGAGCGAGAGCTATCTGCATCGCGCCCCCTCCGACGTCCCCTACTTCAGCTCGGACGGCGACACCTACCTGGCGCAGACGCAGCTGCGCGACCTCGACAAGAGGCGGCCCCTGCGCGTCCTCAGCGAGGAGGACTTCGCCTTCTGGCAGACGTACGGCTACATCGTCGTGAAGCAGGCGATCCCCGCCGAAGCCGCGAAGAACCTGCTCGACTTCGCCTGGGAGTTCCAGGGTCTTGACCGGGGCCGCCCGGACACCTGGTACGAGGAGCGCGAGTTCCGCTCGGACCTCGACCGCGAGCTGCACATCTACGGCTTCGTCGAGGCCTACCACCACCAGCTCATCTGGGACAGCCGCCAGACGCAGCGGGTCTACGACGCGTTCGTGGACGTATGGGACTGCGAAGAGCTCTGGGTGACCCTCGACCGGCTCAACCTCAACCCGCCCAACGTCAAGAACCGCTCCCGCTCGCTGATCGCGCCCACGGAGCGCGGGTTCGACATCAACCTGCACTGGGACGTCGACACCACCCTCGGGGTGCTGCCCCAGCGAGTCCAGGGCATCATCGCCCTCGACGACACCAGGGAGGACCACGGCGGCTTCCAGTGCTGCCCCGAGCTGTTCCGTCAGTTCGACCGGTGGAAGGCCCTCCAGCCGGACGGCCGCGACCCCATCCGCCCGGCCATCGACCGGGAGAAGATGCCCGTGGTCCGGCCGGAGCTGGAGGCCGGTGACCTGCTGATCTGGAACGGCCTGCTGGCGCACGGCGTGGCCCCCAACACCTCCGAGAACGGCGTCCGCGCGGTCCAGTACCTCTCGATGATGCCCGCCCTCGAAACCCACGAGGAACTGCGCCGCTCCCGCGTGGACTCCTGGTCCAACCTGAGCACGCCGGACTGGAACGCCACCCTCCTCGGCGACGCCCACAAGCACGAGTCCCTGCGCTACGGCACGGCCGCGCTCAACGACCTGGGCGCCAAGCTGCTCGGCCTCAAGTCCTGGCACGGCCGGTACCCCGACCAGTCGATCGGGGAAGCCGCATGCGCCGAATCTGCCTGACGCTCCCCACCAACCGGGCCTGCCCCGAGACCATCGCCGCGATCGGCGGGGAAGCGGCGTACGCGGCCGAGCACTTCGACGTCGAGGCGCACCTGCTGATCCTGGACTCATCCGACACCGCCACGTTCGCCGACCACACCCGGGTCGTCGCCGCACTGCCCGACGTACCGCACGTCGTCGTGCACCACCTCGACGAGGCGGCGCAGCGCGACTTCCTGCGCGCCGTGATCGACCGGGCCGAGGTGGCCAAGCCCGAGCTGATGCTCGACCTGATGCTCCCGGACCGCCGCCTCTCCTACGGCGCCTGCACCAACCGCGCCTTCCTCATCGCCGCCGCCCTGGGCTGCGAGTCCGTGCACCGCAGGGACTCCGACAGCCGCTACCAGAGCGTCGACGGCGAGCCCGTCTTCCCGGTGCACCACGAGCTCATGTCGCTCGGCAAGCCCGCGCGGGAGGCGGCGCACGGCGTCACGGAGAGCGCTCTCGAACCGCGCCACGCCGACCGGCGCGTGGCGATGGTGGGCAGCTCCTTCGTCGGGGAACTCTCCGTGGACATCGGCGAGATCCAGCGCATCGACCCCGACGTCTACCACGACGTGGTCAGCCTCTGGGCGCCCGAGCACTGGTCCGACGCCGAGAAGCGGGCGCTGGTCGACGACTCCTTCCGGGGCGCGGGCACCGACCCGTTCGAGCGCGACCACGCACTCCTCGGCCTCGTCGACCCGATGCGCGTCGACATGTGCAACATCAGCTTCCACGACGTGCACGAACGCGTGCCGCTGCCGCCCGCGACCGACACCATCGGCAGCGACTACTTCCTCATCCACCTGGTCCACGACGCCGCGCTGCCCGGTGTCCTGCACAACCGGAACATCGTCAACTACTACACCGGGGAGCGCAGGACCGACGCCGGCTTCCTCGCGTACCAGACGCGCTACGCGAAGTTCCTCCTGTCGATGCTCTACTTCAACCACATATACGACCGCATGGCCGAGGCCGGCGAGGACCTGCTCGACGACGAGGGCCACGTGCGCCCGTCCGTCATCGCCGAGTTCGCCCGGCGGAGCACCACGCTCGACCAGGCGGAGAACGTCCGGCGCCTCGACTGCCTCGACGCCGCCCACCGCAAGCTCGGCGGGCGGTACACGGCCGTCGCCGACCACCTGGCCGCGCACCGCGAACGCCTCCTCGACGAGGCACGCGGCGACATCGAGGACTTCGCCCTGCTGACCGAGGCATGGCAGCCCCTGATGCGCGCAGCCAGGGACATCGGCCCGCTCCCGGCGACGGGAGGCCCCGCGTGAGCGCCACGACGACGTACGAGCCCGACAGCGCCTCGCTCCTGGACGCCCTCGCGGCCGCCGCCGAGGACCAGATCGTCTTCGACCTCCCCGGCATCGAGGAGGGGTACGACACGCTGGTGCGCGAACTCCCCGGAGTCGCCGTCCGCTTCGCCATGAAGGCCTGCCCCGTCGACGAGGTACTCGCCCTCCTCGCCCGGCGCGGCTCCGGCGTCGACGCGGCGAGCCCCATCGAGGTGCAGCAGGCACTGCGGGCGGGCGTACCCATCGGGCGGGTGCACTACGGCAACACCGTCAAGTCCGACCGGAACATCGCCGACGCGTTCCGGCTCGGCATCAGGGACTTCGCCACCGACAGCCTGGAGGACGTACGGGCGGTCGCGGAACACGCCCCGGGCAGCCGGGTGTTCTGCCGCCTCGCCACCACCGGCGAGGGCGCGCTCTGGGGCCTCAGCAACAAGTACGGCTGCTCGCCCGAGGACGCCCTCGCGATCCTGGAGACGGCACGCGACCTGGGACTCACGCCCGCCGGCCTCTCCGTGCACGTCGGGTCGCAGCAGATGACCGCCGACGCCTGGAACGGCGCGTTCGACCGCATCGCCGACGTCCTGACCGCCCTCGCGGGCCGTGGCATCGCCCTCGACCACGTCAACCTCGGCGGGGGCCTGCCCGCGCTCGGATACCGCGACAAGCACGGCAGAACCCTCGAACCGCCGATGGACAAGATCTTCACCGTCATCCGCGAGGGCATGGCACGTCTGAGCGCCCTCCCCGGGCACGACCTGCGCTTCATCATCGAGCCGGGCCGCTACCTCATCGCCGACCACGGCGCCATCCGCGCCCACGTCTCCCGGCTCTCGGCGCGCCGCAGGCCGGACGGCGAGCACCAGTACTGGCTGTACCTCAGCTGCGGCAAGTTCAACGGTCTCTACGAGATGGACCAGCTCCAGTACCGGCTTGTCTTCCCCTCGCACCGCGACGCCGAGTCCGTCCCCGCCGTGGTCGCCGGGCCCACCTGCGACAGCGACGACGCCTACTCGCACGAGGACGGCCTGGTGCCGGTGCCCAAGGCGCTCGCCTCGGGCGACCCGGTCTGGGTGATGTCCTGCGGCGCGTACGCGACCAGCTACATGACGCAGGGCTTCAACGGCTTCAGCCCGCTCCCGTACACCTGGATCGACGGCGAGGCGGCATGAGCGAGGTCGTACGCATACGCCGCATCGCCGACGGCGACTGGCCCGGCATCGTGGAACTGGAGTCCCGCGCCTACGCGCCCCTCGGCCTCTCCGAGGGGCGGGAAGCGCTGGAGTCCCGGGCCGACGCGTCACCCGGAACCTGCTTCGCGCTGGACCTCGGACGGCAGCTGGCGGGCTACCTGCTGGCCCTGCCCTACCCGGAGTCCGCGTACCCGGAACTCGACGGGCCCGAGCGCGGGACGACGCTCCCCTCGCGCAACCTGCACCTGCACGACATCGTCGTCGCGGAACACCTGCGGCACCGGGGTCTCGCCCGGCACCTCCTGCGCCACCTCATGGCGACGGCCCGCGCGCACGCGTACGAGCAGATCTCCCTCGTCGCCGTGGGCGGCAGTGAGACGTTCTGGTCCGGCCGCGGCTTCACCGCACACCCGGGCCCGCCACCGACCGGCTACGGCCCGACGGCCGTCTACATGTCGCGCACCACGGGCCCGTCGACGACAAGAACCACACGACCGGCGACCGTACCGGCCGCAGAACCAGAGAAGTGGGCTGATGCGGGTGCTCCGCGTGCGTGATCCTTTCCATCGCGGCCAGTTGGCGATCGCAGCGCTGTTCTGTTCGCTCGGCTTCCAGTACGCCACCTGGGCCTCGCGGATCCCCGCCATCAAGTCGGACCTCGATCTGTCCGCGGCGGAGGTCGGCGTGCTCCTGATGGCCGCCGGCATCGGCGCGGCCGTGTCGTTCCCCGTGGTGGCGGTCCTGATGCGGCGCCTCGGCTCGCAGCGCCTCGCGCTGCTTTCGGCGCTCTGTCTGGCGCTGCTGCTCCTGGCCCTGGCCGCGGCGCCCAACTACCCTGTGGCCCTGCTGGTCATGTGCGTCGACGGCGTCCTCGTCGGCTGTCTCAACGTCGCCATGAACGCGCAGGGCGCCGCGCTGGAGAGCCGGTACGAGCGCAACGCCATGGCCCGGCTGCACGCGACGTTCAGCGGAGGTTCGCTGCTCGCAGCGCTGCTCGCCTCCGGCATGAACGCGGTGACCTCGACGGTGGCCGTGCACTTCGCGGCGGCAGCGCTGCTGCTGCTCCTGCTGGTGGCGTACGCCCGGACCGGTCTCCTGCCGGAGCACGAGCCCGCCGCCGAGGAGGCGGAGGCGGCGGACGTCACGGCAGGGCAGGGGGCGAAGCCCGCGAAGAAGAGGAGCTGGGTCCTGCCGTCCAGCATGACGCTGTGGATGTGCGTCGCCATGGCGTTCGGCACCGTGACCGAAGGCGCCATGAACGACTGGTCGGCCCTCTACCTGAAGGACGTCGCCGACGCCTCCGCCGAACTGGCGCCCCTCGGCATCGCCGTCGTCTCGGGAATGATGGTCGTCGCCCGCCTCTTCGCCGACGGCTGGCGCAGCCGCTGGGGCGACGGCCGGATCGTCCTGGTCGGCAGCGTGCTGGCCGGAGCGGGCCTGGCCCTCGCCCTGCTCAGCGGCGGCCTGGTGCCCGCGCTGCTCGGCTTCGCCTGTGTCGGTCTCGGCATCGCGGCCGTCACTCCGTGCGTCTACGTGGCGGCGGCCGGGCAGGGTTCGGACTCGTTGACGCTGGTCGCCGCCATGGGCACCACGGGCCTGCTCGCCGGGCCGCCGCTCATCGGCTTCATCGCGCATGCGAGCAGCCTGGTGTGGGGCCTGGCCGCCGTCGCCGCGTCGGCGCTGGTCGTCTCCGCGTGCAGCACCCGCATCCGGTGGCCCGCGACGAGCGGCTGACGGCGGCGGCACCCGGAACGGCCCTCCCGGGTCTGTTACTTACCGGAGGGTAGGCGCACCCGACCCCCTTGTTATACATTCCGTCTAACAACGGGGCCGCGGCCTGCCGTGCGACGCGGCGCCGTGCCCGCTGCCTGGACGTCTGAAGCCAAGGAGCCGCAGCATGGCAAGCAGCACTGTTCGGCCGAGCACACAGGGCAGTTCACCGGAGGGCGATGTCGCCCGGCGGCTGTTGGACTCGGCCGCCGTGCTGGCGTACGACCCGGCCACCGAGGTCGACTGGGAGACGCCGCTGGACCGGGGCTACCACGGCGCGAGCCCGGAGTGGAGCACGCTCTACGGCACCGCCTACTGGCAGGAGCTGACCGAGGAGCAGCGCAAGGAGCTGACCCGGCAGGAGGCCGCCTCGGTGGCCAGTACGGGCATCTGGTTCGAGATGATCCTGCAGCAGATGGTGCTGCGCGACGTCTACGCCAAGGACCCGACGAGCACCGAGGTCCAGTGGGCGCTCACGGAGATCGCCGAGGAGTGCCGCCACTCCATCATGTTCGCCCGCGGCGCCGAGAAGCTCGGCGCGCCCCCTTACCGGCCGCGCCGGTTCGCCACCGAACTTGGCAGGGTCTTCAAGTCGGTCGCCTTCGGCGAGGCCGCGTACGCGGCGATCCTGGTGGCCGAGGAGGTCCTCGACGTCATGCAGCGCGACTGGATGCGCGACGAGCGGGTGGTGCCCTTCGTCCGCACCATCAACAACATCCATGTCGTCGAGGAGTCGCGGCACATGAAGTTCGCCCGCGACCAGACGCGCAAGCGGCTCGCGGGCGCGGGACGGGTGCGCCGCGAGATCAACGCCCTGGTGATCGCCATCGCGTCGTACGTCATTGTCACCAGCATGGTGAACCGCGAGGTGTACGCGAACGCCGGACTCGACGGGGAGCGCGCGCTCGCCGAGGCGAAGGCCAACGAGCACCACAAGTCCATGATGCGGTCGAGCTGTTCGGGGCTCATGGAGTTCCTCGCCTCGTGCCGCCTGCTCACCAAGCCGGCCCTGGTCTTCTACAAGCGCGCCAACCTCATCTGATCCCAGAGCCGACGGACCCGAGCGAGCTGAGCCGAAGAACATGACCTACGCCATCACGCAGACCTGCTGCAGCGACGCCACCTGCGTCGCCGTGTGCCCGGTCAACTGCATCCACCCCACGCCGCAGGAGCGGGCGTTCGGCAGCACGGAGATGCTGCACATCGACCCCGCGACGTGCATCAGCTGCGGCGCCTGCGCCGACGCCTGCCCCGTCGACGCGATCTTCCCGGCGGACAGTCTGCCCGTGGTGCAGCAGCAGTACGCCGAGATCAACGCGGCGTACTACGACAGGGGCACCGGCTCCGAGGCGCCCGAACCCGCCCCGGAAGGGCCGAACTTCCACGCCTGGGGCGAGCCGTCCTTCCCCCGCGTCCTGCCCGCGGACTTCCCGCCGCTGAACGTCGCCGTCGTCGGCACAGGACCCGCGGGGATGTACGCGGTGCAGGACCTGCTGCTGCACACCGGCGCCGAGGTCACCCTGATCGACCGGCTGCCGGTCGCCGGCGGCCTGGTGCGCTACGGCGTGGCGCCCGACCACCCGGCGACCAAGAAGGTCGGCGACACGTTCGCCCGCTTCCACACGCACCCGAGGGTCCGGCTGCACCTGGGCCTGGACGTGGGCACCGACATCAGCGCGCAGGAGATGGCGGCCCATCACGACGCGGTGATATACGCGGTGGGCGCCTCGGCGGGCCGCCGCCTGTCGATACCGGGGGAGGAGCTGCCCGGCAGCATCTCCGCGAGCGCGTTCGTCGCCTGGTACAACGCCCACCCGGACGCGGCACCGGACGGCATCGACCTGTCGGCCGAGCGGGTGGCCGTCGTCGGCAACGGCAACGTGGCCCTCGACGTGGCCAGGATCCTGCTCGCCGACCCCGACACCCTGGCCCGCACCGACATCGCCGACCACGCGCTTCGCGCCCTGCGCGACAGCAAGGTCCGCGAAGTGGTCCTGCTCGCCCGGCGCGGCCCCGAGGACGCCGCGTACACCAGGTCCGAACTGCTGGCCCTCAAGCAGCTGCCGGGCGTGGAACTGACGGTGGACGACCACGACCCGCGCGTCGCCGCCGCCGTCGACACCGCCGACGCGCAGGGCAAGGCCGCGGTCCTGCGAGGTGTCACGCGCACGCGGCCGGACTGGGAGAACCGGCCCGCGCCCGGCCGCAGGATCGTGCTGCGCTTCTACTGCGAGCCCGTCGAAGTCCTCGGCGAGGAACGGGTCGAGGGCGTGCGGGTGGCGGCGGCCACGGGGGAGCGGACGATCCCGGCGGGCCTCCTCCTCCGCGCGATCGGCTACCGCGGCGTGCCCGTGGCAGGACTGCCCTTCGACGAGGCCGACGGCACCGTGCCGCACGAGGGCGGCCGGGTCGCGGGACTGCCGGGCACCTACGTCGTGGGCTGGATCAAGCGGGGCCCCACCGGCGGCATCGGCGCCAACCGCACCTGCGCCGCCGAGACGGTCTCCACGCTCCTTGCCGACGCGGTCGCGGGCACGCTCCCGGCCCCGCTCCACGCGACGAAGGCCTTCCACCGGCTCGCCCGGCGCCGTAACCGCCAAGTGGTCGACGCGCGCGGCCTCGCCGCCATCGAGCGGGCCGAGGTCACCCGGGGCCGGGCCGCGGGGCGCCCACGCGTCAAGCTCGCCACCGTGGCCGAACTCGTCTCCACGGCGCGCGCGGGGCGCAGCGGACTGCTGCGCTGACGCGCCGGTGCAAAGAGGCGTGCCCCCACCGGCTCTTCACGAGCCTGTCATGGTGGGGACAGCAGAAGGCCCGGCCTCCGTCACGGAGGCCGGGCCTTCTGTCGCGAGCGCTGGGCAGGCCTTGCACCTGCATCTCCCCACAGGAAGTGGGGCGCCTTTCCTTGGACCACCAACGCCGGGCCCGGTACCGCCTGTTCGGCGTCGAGCACAAGATCGACTGTACCCCACGACCCGGCCGGGAGTGAAATCCTCCGCCGTGGCCGACGGCGACTCCCGCGCCGGACTTCGCGGAGTCCGAGCGTCCGCGGCCCGGCCCGCCCTACTATCCCCGCATGCTGCTGCGCCGGAAGTCGCGAATGGTGATGGCCCTCGTCATGGCGCTCGTCGCCGCGTTGGCCTGGACGGTCCAGGGCAGCGCGTGGGCGGCGCCGCCCGGCGGGGAGCGGCCCGCGCCCGGCCGCCAGCTCCTGTTCTTCAACCATGCCTACGGCGTACTCGACCGGGAGACCGCCGACGCCATCGAAGACTCCGCCTACCTCCGCGACTTCGCGAACTTCCAGGTCCGCACCACGACCGGCTCCGGCGGCCAGGTCTGGACCGGCCGCTACCTCATGGGGCGCGAGACCTACGTCGAACTGTTCGGGGTCGGAGACCTGCCCGGCAAGGACGGCGCATTCGGCGCCACCGGGATGGGCCTCTCCGTCGAGCAGGCGGGCGACCTCGCGACGGTCCGCGAACGGCTCGTGGCCCTGGGCGTCACCCCGGCCGACTTCCTGCAGACGCGCGACTTCGGCGACGGCGTCCCGGTGCCTTGGTTCGACGGCTTCTTCGCCATCGCCGCCGACGCGTACGACTCCTTCGGTGCCTGGTCGATGGAGTACCGGCCGGAGTACTTCGCCGACCCGCGCGGCAGGACCGAACCGCCGAGCCACCCCGGCGACGTGGGCAGGGAGCGGTACTTGAGCGACGACTACCGCGACCACCAGATGCGTGATGTGACATCTCTGCGCCTGGCCCTGACGCGCCGCGACGTCGCGAGCACGGTGCCGTTGCTGAAGGCCGGTGGCTTCGCCGTCAAGTCGCTGCCGGGCGGCGGCGCCGTCGCATCGCACGATGGCACCACGATCCGGTTCGACGCGACGACGCGTGAGGAGGCCGGTCTGCGGGAGATCGCCTTCTCGCTCAACCGGCCCGCGATCCACCGCCACGAGGAACGGATCGGCCGCTCGACGCTCGCGGTCGGCCCGGGCGTGCGCGCCCTGTGGACGTTCGACGGGCCCAGGTAGACACGGACTCAGGTGCGGTCGTCGAGCAGCGCGCCCATCCACTCCTCGACGCCCACGACGGTACGCGGCAGCGCACCCGAGAGCAGCCGGGAGCCCTCAGCGGTGATGACGAGGTCGTCCTCGATCCGGACGCCGATGCCGCGCAGCTCGGCGGGGAGGGTCTCGTCGTCCGGCTGGAGGTAGAGGCCGGGCTCCACCGTGAGGACCTGCCCCTCCTCCAGGACGCCGTCGAGGTAGGTCCCGGCCCGCGCCTTCGCGCAGTCGTGGACGTCGAGCCCGAGCATGTGGCCGCTGCCGCACAGCGTGTAGCGGCGGTGCAGGTCGCCCTCCGCGTCCTTGAGTACTCCCCACTCGGCGAGCCCCTCCGCCACGACCCGCATGGCGGCCCGGTGGAAGTCCCGGAAGCGGGCCCCGGGGCGCAGCGCCGCGATGCCCGCCTCCTGCGCGGCGAGCACCAGCTCGTACACCTGGCGCTGGACGGGGGAGAAGCGGCCGGAGAGCGGCAGGGTGCGGGTGATGTCGGCGGTGTAGAGACTGTTCGTCTCCACGCCCGCGTCCAGGAGCAGGAGTTCGTCGGGGTCGAGCCGTCCGTCGTTGCGGATCCAGTGGAGTACGCAGGCGTGGGCGCCGGCGGCCGCGATGGTCTCGTAACCGGTGCCGTTGCCCTCGGCGCGGGCGCGCAGGCCGAACGTCCCCTCGATCCAGCGTTCGCCGCGCGGGTGCGCGAGCGCGGTTGGCAGGGCGCGCACCACGTCCTCGAACCCGGCGGTGGTGTGGTCGACGGCGAGCTGCAGCTGTGCGACCTCCCAGGCGTCCTTGACAAGCCGCAACTCGGAGAGGACGGCGGCCAGTCCGGGGTCGGTGGCGGCGTTGCGGCCGGTCGGGGTGCCCAGGGCCGCCAGGTGGGCGCAGCGGATGCCGGTGAGCCGTTCGGCCTCGGCGAGGTCGGGGCGGCGCCCGACCCAGAACTCGCCGTAGCGCCGGTCCCGGTAGAACTCCTCGTCACCGGCGCCCCGTGGCGAACGCGGCCGCAGATGGAGCACCGCCTCGTGCGCGCGGGGTCCCGAAGGCTCCAGGACGAGCACGCCGCCCGCCTGGTCCTCCCCGGTCAGTCCGGTCAGCCAGGCGTAGGCGCTGTGCGGACGGAAGCGGTGGTCGCAGTCGTTGGAGCGGACCGTGAGCTCACCCGCCGGGATGATCAGCCGCTCACCGGGGAAGCGGGCGGAGAGCCGGGCCCGGCGTGCGGGGGTGACGGCGTACGGGGCGACCCGGGCGGAGTCGGGGAGGGCGGACGGGGCCCAGGCTGAGGCCATGAAGCGGGACAGCTCGGCCGAGGCGACCGGATCGTGGCTGCCGGTGTGGAGCGACGGGGCGGGACGGGTGCCGGATTCGGTCACGAGGACTCCCTGGGGACAACGCGAACGGCGGCCCGGAGGCCGGTCAGTAAAATGTCACATTACTATGGCGCGGCATCGGTGCGGAGTGCCGTTCGGCCTCAAATCGCCTGTGGGTCCGGGGAGTTGGGCTTCGTGAAGGGGTACGTTTCAGGCCCATGCGACACGCTTTCGCCCCCTTCGGCCGAACGGGTGACCGAGCCGATCGCCGATGCCGTTGCGGAGTGCTCCCTGTACCGCCCGTGACCAGCGGAACCCCCTCGGCGCCGCTCCGATAGCATGCTCAAACTTGCGGCCGATCGTCCTCATCGACCGGAAGCATGCCGTCCGGCACGAAAAGCGACGTTTTGTAGACATCTCACACATCGGCCATAAATTGAAATCCATAGCATCGCGGGCGTTTTCGCGAATAGACAGCCGAAAGATCTTCGCCGCGTGGCGTCAGCCCCGGGCGATTCTGTGGACCGCGGCGGCCGTGGTGGCCCTCGGATTTCTCGTCGCGCTGGAGATCGCCGTGCGCCACTACGGCGTGGCGGGACCGATCACCAATCAGGCGCGAGAGGTGATCTTCGCTCCCAAGTCGGGGCCGCTGCTCTACGCCAGCATGGCCCTGATGATGGTGGTGCTCACCTGGCGCGAACGGTTGATCGCGGCCGGTGTCGCGGTCGGCATCGATGTCGTCTTCTTCCTGGTGCGCTGGGTGGTCGGCGCCGACATGATGTTCGGCAACGGCGCGCTGTGGGTGATCCTGGGCTATGGGGTCATCGCCCTCACGCGCCGCACCGGCCAGGAACGCGTCCTGCTCCTGAAGGGCGTCGGCCTCGGCCTGCTCCTCGTGGCGGGCCGCAAGACCGGTGACGCCTGGCTGCTGATCACCTGGAAGACCCGCCCGACGGTCCTCGACCAGTACGTGGCGACCGCGGACCACGCGCTGGGCAACCCCTCGTGGGTGGTGGGCCGCATGGTCGAGGCCACCGGCTCGGTGGGCACGCACCTCCTCGACTGGGTCTACATCCAGCTCGCGGTCGCCGCGGTGGTGGTCGCGCTCTACCAGCTGCGGCACGTGGCGACCGAGCGCCGTTTCCCCGGCCACCACCTGGTGCGCACGTTCCTGGTCATCGGCCTGCTCGGACCCGGCATCTACATGATCTTCCCGGTGGTCGGGCCGATCTTCGCCTACGGTCCGGGTGCCTCGGGGACCGGCGGCGTGCAGTGGGCGGTGGCCAACCTGTGGCCGCACACGCCGCCGACGGTCGCCGTCCCGCACCAGATGCCGTACGACGACCTCACCCCGCGCAACTGCATGCCCAGCCTGCACACGGCATGGGCCACCACGATCTTCATCCACTCCCGCAGAGGCCCCCGGTACCTGCGGTACGCGGGCGCGTTCTGGCTCCTTGCCACGCTCGGCGCGACGCTCGGGTTCGGCTACCACTACGGCGCGGACATCATCGCCGGTGTGGTCTTCGCGGTCACCGTCGACGCGGCGCTGCGCTGCCACGACCGCGGCTGGGACCGGGCGGGGGTGCAACTGGTCGCCTACGGTACGACGGTCTTCGTCGCGCTCCTGTTGTCCTACCGCTTCATCCCGCTGGAGATGGCCAGGCACCCGTGGGTGTTCGGCCCCCTCCTCGTCCTGTCGATGGTCTCAGTGATCCACACCTACTTGCGGACCATGAAGCTGTGGGAGCCGAAGGCGGCACCGGCCCAGCAGCTGGAACCACAGCCCGAACTGGTGTGAGCGGTGCGGCACCTCCCCATGAGGGGAGGTGCTCGGCGACACCTGATTCAGCTGCCCGACCCGGCGGCCAGGGCGGCGATCTCCTCCAGGGAGAGCCTCAGTTCCTCGTGCAGGAAGCGGACGACCGTCCAGTGCGGGAGCGCGTCCTCGTCGTACGGACCGAACGCGGCGGTGTACAGCGGGAGCCACCGCAGGGCCTCCTCCGCGGCCGTCTCGCGGCCCGGTGCCTGCTGGTAGTCGTCGTAGGACACGCTGCGGTGGTGGATGAAGCGTCCGCCGGGCAACCGCTGTTCGCACAGTTCGCGGTACTCGCGGGTCTGGAGGATGAGGTAGTGCCAGATCTCGTCGATCTCCTGCTCGACCGGGAGGAAGAGGCCGCCGAGCCGGTCGGGGTGGCGGGAGACCAGGTAGAGATAGCGCAGGCACTCGCGGACCTGGTGGGTGACGTAGGAGGCCGCCGGGGCGTCGGGTTTCGCCGCGAAGTGCCGGACGACCTCCTGGTGCAGGGCCGTGCCGAGCAAGCTCTCGGCGGTGGGGACCTCGGAAGCGGGGGTCCGGGCGGCGGAGGTCTGGGCGGCGGTCGCTGTGTCGGGAGAAGCGGGCGCGGACGGTGCGGGTGCGGGCATGTGGTTTCCTCGGGGTCGTCGCTCGTTGCTCGTCGCTAGGTAGTGGTCAGCCAGGCGTACTTGCCGGAGCGGCCGATCGGCACCTGGGCGCGGTGCTCCACTCGGCAGGACCGGCCGGTCAGCGAGCTCACCGAAGCGGCCATGCCGGACTCCTCCGCGGGCGTGAGCGGCTCGCCGTCGAAGGTCGTGCAGGAGAGCAGGCACTGCCCCTCGCCGGTCAGCCGCAGCTGGTGCAGGAAGACGCGCGGCGAGCCAGCCGTGACCCGTGCGTCGAGGTCGGCCTGGGCGACCGGTCCCTCGGGCGTGGCCAGCAGTTCCTTCTCACGGCCGCAGAAGGAGACGATCCGTGCCGGATCGGTGCTGCCGTCGCGGGTGCGGACGCAGTCGCCGGACCGGTAGCGGACGAGCGGCATGTAGGGGTTGCGGATGCTGGTGACGATGAGGCTGTGGATGCCGCTGCCCGGCTCCACCGGCAGCAACTCCACGCTCATGTCGTGCAGGTAGGGGCGGTAGCCGCCGTCCCCGTCGCTGTGGAAGAGGTACCCCAGCTCGGTACTGCCGAAGAGGTCCACGATCGGGCAGCCGAAGTGGGCCCGCAGATACGCGCGGACGTTCAGCGGCGTGTACTCGTAGGCGTGGACGATGCCGGCCGGCCGCGGGAAGCGGTCCCAGAGGCCCCAGGCGTCGACCCTGCGTACCAGATGCGCCAGGTGATACCCGGAGCAGTCCAGGAGATACGCGCCACGAGGGTGCGCGGCGCTCACCTCCGTGATCTCCGCGAGCATCCTCTCGACCTCGGCGCGGTCCCAGTCGGCCGGGTCCAGCGTGCGGTTGAGATAGAGGGTCCGGTCGTCGAGCCAGCGCTCACCCGGCGTGGCACCCGGCTTGCGGGCGTTGACGCGGGCCACGTGCTCGGTGGCGAGGACGGTGGTCAGCGAGATCCGCCGGGCCTGCTCGTGCCAGAGCGGTCCCAGTTCGGGGTGCTCGCTCCACAGGCGGTAGTAGGAGCGGAGCAGGAAGTACGGCGGCCGGATGAGCTGCATGCGGGCGTGATTGGTCCCGGTGGACAGGACGAACTCGGCCTCGCCCGTCTCCAGGGCGCGTGCGAGCCCGGGTGTCATCCAGTTGTCGGGGAAGTCCCTGGCGATCTCCGGCTTTTCCAGGATCGGGAAGTCGCCGCGCTCGACATAGGCGCGGTAGAGGGGGATGTCCCGGACCCGGTCCAGGACGTCGGCGCTCGGCAGGCGGTTCAAGAGGTCTCCGGTTCGGGGCAGGGGCAGGGGCAGAGGCAAGGGCAAGGGCAAGGAAGGCGGGGACAGGGGGCGGGGGCGGTGGCCGCGGCTGGTGATGACACCGTGGCCACCACCCCCGTCCGGTCAGCGGTTCAGGAGATGCAGCCCGTCTTGCCGGTGGCGCTGATGCAGCCGCTCTTCGGCGTCGCGCTGATACAGCCCTCCTTCGCGCCGGCCGCGCCCTGCGCGGAGTTCGCGGCGACCCACTTGCGCCACACGGACTCCTCGGTCATGCGCTTGATGAGCTGGTCCACGGTGATACCTCCATGGTTGATCGGCACTCCGTGCCGAGGGGGTGGGACACCGGGGGCCGGGCGTTCGGTGCCTGGCCCCCGGAGCGGGGAAATCGGGGGAACGGCGAACGGCGGGTGGCGGGGGAGGCCCTCAGGCCCCGGCCACCGGAAGCGTCTTCATGCGTACGGCTTCCGTACCGCTGTCGTTGTGCCGCAGCGCCCAGTTCTCCAGCGTCGTGCGGCAGGCGTGGTCCAGGTGGCGGACCCCGGTCAGGTCCAGCTCGATGGGCCGGTCCTGGGGCATGGCTTCGAGCGTCTCCAGGATGCGGGGCAGGCGCAGGAACGTCGCGTTTCCGGTGAGGGTCACCACCATCCGGCCGTCGGTCAACTCCCGGACGTCCAGCTGGACATGGGAGGTGTCCCAGGCGGACTTGGCCACGGCGAGGACCAGGCCGAGCACCACGCCCTCGAACATGTTGGTGACCACGATGGCGACCGCGGTGACGGTGAGGACGACCGCCTCACCGCGATGGGCGCGGGCGAGCGGGACGATCTCCTTGACCGGGATCAGCTTGCAGCCCGCGTGCACCAGGACACCGGCGAGCGCCGCCAGCGGGATGATGCCGAGGGCGGCCGGCAGCAGCACGGCGAACAGCAGGAGCCACGCGCCGTGCAGGATCCGGGAGAGCGGGGTACGGGCGCCCGCCTGGACGTTGGCGGAGCTGCGGACGATCACCGCCGTCATCGGAAGCGCGCCGAGCACGCCGCACACCGTGTTGCCGACGCCCTGGGCGACGAGTTCCTTGTCGTAGTGCGTGCGCGGCCCGTCGTGCATACGGTCCACCGCGGCGGCGCTGAACAGTGACTCGGCGGAGGCGATCAGGGTGAAGGCCAGGACGGTGCCGAGCACGGCCACGCTGCCGAGGTCGGCAAGTTCGCCGAGGCCCGGCGGCTGGACGGCGTCGACCATGCCGCGCACCGACACGTTCGCCACGTCGAGGCGGAGACCTGCGGTGACGGCGGTGGCGAGCGCGACGGCGGCCAGCGGCGCGGGGACCAGGCGCGCAGCGGCGGGCAGCCTCGGCCACACCACGAGTACGCCGATGGTGCCGAGGCCGACGGCCGCGGCGGTCAGCGACGTGGTGTCCCCGACGGTGTCGGCGAGCAGCCCGGGAAGCCCGGTGATCTTGTCGACGCCGGAGAGCGGCTGCTTCGCCCCGGCCATGGTGTAGAGCTGGCCGAAGATCAGCACGAGTCCGATGCCCGCCAGCATGCCCTGGACGACGGAGACCGATATCGCGCGGAACCACCGGCCGCAGCGCAGCAGGCCGAGCGCTATCTGGAGCGCGCCCGTGAGCAGCACGATCGCGCCGAGCATGCCGAGCCCGAATTCGCGTACCGCTTCGAAGACGAGCACGGTGAGGCCGGCTGCGGGGCCGCTCACCTGGAGGGCGCTGCCCGGCAGGCAGCCGACGACCAGACCGCCGACGATGCCGGTGACCAGGCCGAGCTCCGCGGGTACGCCGGAGGCGACCGCCACGCCGACGCACAGCGGCAGGGCGACGAGGAAGACGACGAGTGAGGCCAGGATGTCCCGGCGCAGCACGCCCGGTTCGCGCAGGGCGAGGAAGGGCGACCGGAGGGGGGAAGGGGCAGGGGGAAGGGAGGACATGAGGGTGTGGGGGTCCTGTCGTGGGAGCGGGCCGGGCCGGTCAGGGGGTCGCGGCGGCTCTCACAGCGGACCGAACGCCGGGCGGCCGTCGTCCGAGGGCCGGTGGGCGGTGACGGTGCCGGTGTGGACCTCGTAGTACCAGGCGTGCAGCGTGAGCGAGCCGTCGGCGAGCCGCTCACGCACGCAGGGGTACGCCCGCAACCGTTCCATCTGCGCGAGTACGTGTGTCTGCACGGCCTCCGCCACGTCCGGGGAGTCCGGTGCGACGGAGCGCAGGGCGGCGTCGGGGGCCACGGAGTGCTCAAGCCAGTCCCGCACGGCCGGTACGGCCGACAGGTCCTCGCGCCGCACCAGCGCGCCCACCGCGCCGCAGTGGGAGTGTCCGCAGATGACGATGGAGCGGACGCCCAGCACGTGCACCGCGTACTCGATGGTGGCCGCCTCGCTCAGCGGGTGGCCGGGGCGCTCGGTGGTGCCGTCCCTCGGGTAGGGCGGGACGACGTTGCCCGCCGTGCGGAGCTCGAAGAGCTCGCCGGGGCGCGCTCCGGTGATCAGGGCCGGGACGACCCGTGAGTCGGAGCAGGTGACGAAGAGGGCTTCGGGCGACTGCCCGGCGCCGAGGGCTGCGAACGCCTCGGCGTTGTGGGGGTCCGCCACGTGTGCCGTGGCGAACGCGCGGGCGTTGTCTATCAGTGACTTCAAGGTGGCCTGCCTCCTGCGTCGCTGCGGCGGGGCCGGGACGCGGTGTGGTCGGGTCGACGGTGACGGTGACAGCCTGTGCGGCCGCCGTGTCCATCACTTTGCCATCGCATTACGGTTGGATGTCAGAGCAAAATTCTGCCAAAGATTGAGTAATTAGCGTCCCTGGGCGGGGTTTTGGTGCAGCAATCAACCGTTGGTTGAGGTATGCGGTGCAGATTGTGCGGACGATGTGAAGCAATTCCGTCCCGTCTCCTTCTGCCGACCGGTGAAACCACCGGCGGCGGCCGTTGTTACGCTCGCCGCGTCGGCCCTTCGGGGCGGCGCTCTACCAGAGGTGGCCAGAGGCAGAAGGAGCAGGGGAAACATGCCGGACACGTCGTTCCAGGGCCAGGTCGTCGACGCCGAACCGGCCCCTCACGTCTTTCTCGTCGTCGGCATTCCGGGGTCCGGCAAGAGTTCCGTTTCGGCTGCTCTGGCCCGCCGGTTCCCCCTCGGCGCGCACATCGAGGGCGACCACCTCCAGGACCTGATCGTGTCCGGCAACCGGCTGCCCAAGCCGGAGGAGGACCTGGAGGCGGACCGTCAGCTGCTGCTCCGCGCGCGCAACGGCGCGGTCCTGGCCCGCAGCTTCCACGCCGCCGGTGTCGTCCCCGTCATCGACGACGTGGTCGTGCGGCGCGCGCACCTGGAGTTCTACCGGGAGCAGCTGAAGGGCCTGCCGTTGCGCCTCATCGTGCTCGCGCCCTCGATCGAGGTCGTCTCCGCGCGGCTCGCCGCACGGGACAAGGTCCTTGCCGACGACTGGTCGTTCCTCGACGAGGCGATGCGCGGCGAACTCGCGGGCGAGGGCGAGTGGTTCGACAGCTCGGGCATGACACTGGACGAGACGGTCGACGCGATCCTGGCGAACGGCTGAGGGCGCCCCGGCTCAGGGTCCGATGGTCGGCGCTCAGCGCGTCGCCCAGGCCAGGACCCCGCAGAGGACGAAGAGCAGACACATGGCGGCATTGGTCCGCTTGTAGGCGACGAGCACGGCCGCGAACTCGCGCATCGTGGCGTTGGGCCAGAAGTAGGCGGCCGTGGTCGAGCCCACCACCTGCCCCCTGACGCCGACCCGTCGGGCGGTGAGCGCGGCGCGGAAGGCGTGGTAGTTGTTCGTGACGATGACGCACCGATAGCCGGGGCCGGCCTTCTCCATGATCGTCTTGCTGAACCGCAGGTTCTCCTCGGTCGTCGTCGACCGGTCCTCCCGTTCGATCAGTTCGGCCGGGAAACCGCGCTCCGTCAGGTAGTCGGCCATCGCGTGGGACTCCGGCAGGTCCTCGTCCGGGCCCTGCCCGCCGGAGACGATGAGCACCGGCGGCCCACCGCGCCTGCTGAGTCGCTCGTGCACCTCCCGCGCCCGCAGGAGACGGCTGGCCAGCAGCGGGGACACAGTGGACCCGCCGACGAGGCCGGATCCCAGGACCACCACGTAGTCGGCCTTGCGGCGGATGCGCAGACGCCCGTAGAGGAAGGCGTACGCGACGAAGCTCAGGAACAGGAACGAGAGGTAGCAGGCGAGCCCGAGAGCGGCCACCCCCGCCCCGACCAGCACGGGCGTGCGCAGGACCGCCGCCGTGACCGCCAGCGCCACCACGGCGACGATGCCGAGCGCGCCCGCGAGGGAGAGCAGGTTGGAAGGGCTCCTGCCCTCCTTGCGCACCATGTGCAGGCCGTTGAAGAAGAGCAGGCCGACGAGTACGAGGATGCCCGTGGCGCCCAGGCCGAGCAGCGAGGCGGCCACGACCCGCCCCGACGTCGAGTCGGCCGTGACCAGTTCGTACATCCAGGCGGCAAGACCGCAGAGGGCGGCGAGACCCAGGAGCACCGCGTTGCCGAACCGGCGGCGCTCGCGTGCCATGCGCCAGCAGAAGACGAGGAGGAGCAGGGCCGCCGGGGCGTAGACCAAGATGCGCACAGACCGTCAGCCGCCGTCTCGTCCGACGACGTCGAAGACGTTCTTCCGCAGGCCGTCGGGGCAGGCCTCGTGCTCGGCGAGCCGCAGTTTGCGCATGTCGTTGTCCGTGTCGTTGAAGAGCCGCTTGCCCGCCCCGGGCAGGAGCGGGAAGACGAGCAGGTGGTAACGGTCGGTCAGGCTACTGGTCAGCGGCGTCCGCGCAGTCGGGTGAGGAGCGAACGGGCCTGCGCGCGCTTGCGCGGGTCGGCGGCCGCGCGGCGCGCCGTATTGACCGCCTGCCGTCCCTGGGGCGTGCGGCTGAATGCCTTGATACGTGCGAACAGTCCGGCCATGAGGTCCTCCCGGGCTCTCACCGCCGTGGCGGCGGATGGGTTGTCGGCTTGCTGCTCCCGTACCCCGAGCGGCTCCCCTGATGCGGCCGGGCGAGCGCGGACCTCACCCGGTCGGCGGCGAATATGTGTCTGAACGCGGCCTTTGAGGGCAGCCGAAAGACATGGCTGTTCTCAGGAAATGCGCACGCCCCATGCTCGCCTCCGTCTTCGTCACCGGCGGGCTCAAGACCCTCCGTGACCCCGAAGGCGCGGCAGTCGCCGCCGAGTCCGTCGCGGTTCCCGTCGGTTCCCGGATCCCCGGGCTCCCCGAGGACCCCGAAAAGCTGGTCCGCATCAACGGTGCGGTGCAGCTGGGCGCCGGCCTCATGCTGGCCACCGGACGTATGCCCCGGATCGCCGCGCTCGCGCTGGCCGGATCGCTGGTGCCGACGACCCTGGCCGGGCACGCCTTCTGGAAGGAGAAGGACCCCGAGCAGCGGGCCGCGCAGCGCACCCAGTTCATCAAGAACGTCTCGCTGATGGGCGGACTCCTCATCGCCGCGGCCGACACGCACGGCAAGCCCTCCGTCGCCTACCGCACCCGCGCCGCGGCCACGACGGGACGACGGGCGGCCCGGCGCACCCGGCGGGATGCCGTCGGCGCGCTGAGCGGAGCGGCGGAGGGCGCCGCGGGAACGGTCCGCTCGCTCTCCGACAGCGCCGCGGGAACCGTTCGCTCGGTCTCGGAGAGCGCGCAGCAGGCGGTCACCCGGCATCGGTGAGGGGCGGAGGCGGCTGGATCCGGTCCGTGGTGACGCACGGCTGGATTCGTCGAACCCGCCGCTCGTCCGGTTCCCGGTGACACACGACTGCCGTGACACACGACTGCCGTGACGCGCCGGAGTCGTGAAGAATTGAGAACCCTGTTGTGCAAGCGCTTGCTGTCGTCGCGGGCCGGTGGCACTCTCGGCCTCGGCCAGAGGCCGATTCCATCGCCCCGACACCTCGCAGGAGCACGCGGTGAACCGTACCGGGAAGACGCTGACCTCGGCGGGCGGCCTCGTCGTCGCCCTGCTCGCGGCCTGGGCCGCCGCCGGCCCCGACTCCAGCGGCACCCGGAACGCGGCCCACGGCCGCCCGGAGAAGTCCCCGGCGCACCAGCACAGGAGCGTGCTGTGGGACGGCGACGCGTCGAACGGGCTCGGTGTCTTCGGGACCACCCTGTGCGCGTCGCCGGGGAGCGTCACCGTCGACAACTGGGGCGGCTCCCGCGGTGACATCTTCAAGTTCAACAAGCCCATCGGCGTACCGCGTTGCGAGGCGCACAACGTACGGACCGCGAGCGGCGAGTACACCTGGCGCGAGGGGCGGACGTACTGGTTCGGCTGGGACTCGATGACCAAGACGGGTGACGCCCAGACCGTCTTCCAGTGGAAGTCGAACGGCACCAACGACCAGCACAGCCAGAACTACCCCGTGATCATGAAAGTCGAGGGCGGGAAGCTGAAGGTCTGGTACGTCGCTCCCGGGGAGGAGTGGATATCCATCGGCTCCGCCCCGTGGTCCGCGGGCGCCTGGCACTCGGTCCAGCTCGGCATCACCACTGGTTCGGGCAGCTCCGGAAAGCTCTCCGTCCATCTGGACGGCCGTGAGATCGCCTCACGTACCGGCGCCCGCACCTGGGACGACCTGGGCAACAAGCCGCGCTGGGGCACCTATTGGGGCACCGACACCAGCACGGCCTCCATCAACTGGATCGACGGGCTCGCCATGGGGGAGTCCCGGGCGGACGTCGACTGACGGCCCGGGGCCCGCCCAAGAGGTGTGCGGTGGGCATATGTGGATACTCTCCGCATATGTCACACCATGATCTCGTCGTCCTCGGCGCAGGCACCGGCAACTCAGTGATCGACGACCGCTTCTCGCACCTGGACGTCGCCGTCGTCGCGGAGGGCCCCTTCGGCGGCACCTGCCTCAACGCGGGGTGCATTCCCAGCAAGATGCTCTCGGTGACCGCCGAGGTGGCGGACGCCGTACGCGAGTCCGGGCGGCACGACGTCCGGGCGGCCTCGGACGGGATCGCCTGGCCCGCCGTCCAGGAACGCGTCTTCGGGCGGCTCGACGCCGTCTCGCGGGACGAGGAGGGCGACCGCCGCGCGTCGGACTTCACGACCGTGTACCGCGGGCGTGCCCGGTTCACCGGCGAGCGTGAACTCTCGGTGGAGACGGCGGACGGGACCGTGTCGGTCAGCGCGGACCGGATCGTCGTCGCCGCGGGAGGCCGTCCCGTGGTCCCGCCCCCGGTCGCCGATTCCGGGCTGCCCTACGAAACGTCCGACACCGTGATGCGGCTCTCCGAGGTGCCCCGGCGCATGGTGGTGCTCGGCGGCGGCTACATCGCCGCCGAACTGGCCCACGTCTTCCACGCGGCGGGCACCTCCGTCACCGTCGTGGAGAAGAAGGACAGGCTCCTCTCCGAGCAGGACGAGTCGACCGCGTCGGCCTTCACCGACATTGTGAGCTCCGTCCACGACCTGCGCCTCGGCCGCGAACTCGTCCGTGTGGAGGGGCGCCCCGGCGAGCTGCGGCTGACCCTCGACGACGACTCGGTCATCGAGGCGGACACGCTCCTCGTCGCCGTGGGGCGCGAGCCGAACAGTGACCGCCTCGACCTGGACCGGGCCGGCATCGCCTGCGACGACAACGGCCATATCGAGGTCGACGCGCAACTGCGGACCAGTGCCGACGGCGTCTGGGCCCTGGGTGACATCACGCCCGGGCCGCCCCTGAAGCATGTGGCGAACCGCGAGGGCGAGGTGGTCGCGCACAACCTCCTGCACCCCGACGAGCCGCGCTCGATGTCGTACGACGTGGTGCCCTCGGCCGTGTTCGCCCGGCCCCAGATCGCCCAGGTGGGCCTCACCGAGCAGGAGGCCCGCGAGCAGGGCAGGGAGTACGCGGTCGGTTCGCGCCGGTACGAGGACGTGGCGTACGGCTGGGCGCTGGAGGACACGCAGGGGTTCTGCAAGGTGCTGGCCGACCGGGCCACCGGGCGACTGCTCGGCGCGCATGTGCTCGGGCCGCAGGCCGCCACTCTCATCCAGCCGTTCGTCCTCGCGATGACCTTCGGGCTCACGGCGCGCGAGGTCGCCGAACGGCCGCTGTGGATCCATCCGGCGCTGACCGAGGTGGTGGAGAACGCGCTCCGCGATCTGGACACGGGGAAGGGCGCGTGACGGCGCCGCGAGAGGCCGCCACAGGTCTGGTGGGCACGGCCAATCGGCGGAGCCGCACCGTCCCGTGACGTAGCGGTACGCGCGGCGGCGCCGGGGAGGCGGGTCGGGACAGGTCCCCGACCCGCCTTCCCTTTGCACGCCTCCTTCATGATTAAGTTAGGTTAGCCTTCCCTGAGTAGCGGCGGGGGCGGAGTCCGTGCTGCTGTCGTCTGCGGACTCCGCCCCTTGGCCCCTTCCGGGGTGAACGCCTCACCGGGGTGCGCGCACGCGCCCGCCGATCACCGTGGCGCCGGCATCACCACCGTCCCCCGCCGACGCGCTGATCGCGCCGCCGGCGCCCGTCTCCCGAAGGAGCCCATCCGATGGACCAGACCCTGTCGCCCGAGCGCGTCCGCGCCGACATCGCGGAGCTGCTCGACTGCGACCCCGCCGAGATCGTGCCGGGGGAGGACCTGTTCGACCTCGGCCTGGACTCGGTGCGGATCATGACCCTGGTCCAGCGGTGGCGTACCGCGGGGGCGGCCACGCTGGAATTTCCCGACCTCGCCGAACAGCCCGAACTGGGCCACTGGACCGCCCTGCTGACGGGCCGTGCCGCATGAGCCGGGCCGATCACCGCCACCGTCATCTGGACCGGATCGCGGAGGTCCGGGCGGGCCTGCACGCCGAGAAGGTGGGCTACCCGATCGGCCTCCGCGAGGTCGAGGTCGTGCGTACGGCCATGGTCGGCGCGGGCCTGCTGCGCCTCAGGCTGGGCGGCCCGGGCGCCGAGGGGTTTCAGGCCCACGCGCCGGACGAGCATGTGAAGCTCATCTTTCCCGAGCCGGACGGCTCGCTGCGGCTGCCCGAGCGGAACGGGACGATGCTGCGCTGGCCGCGGCCGGTGCCCACGTCCCGGGAGTACACCGTGCGCCGCTACGACCCGGCCGCGGGCGAGATCGACATCGACATCGTCCCGCACTCCGGCGGCCTCGCCTCAGACTGGGCGCACCGGGCCGAGCCCGGCGACGTCGTGCACGTCGCGGGTCCGCCCGGCGGGCTGATCGTGCCGCACACGTACGACCGTTACCTCCTGGCCGGCGACATCACGGCGCTGCCCGCGATCGCGCGCCACCTGGAGGAGCTGCCCCGTACCGCGAAGGGCTGGGCCTTCATCGAGGTCGCCGACGCCGCGGAGGAGATCGAGCTGTCGGCGCCCGAGGGGTTCGAGGTGCGCTGGCTGCACCGGGGCGCTCAACCGCCGGGCACCGGCGGCGCGTTGGAGCGGGCCGTGACCGCGGTGACGGTGCCGGGGGGTGAGCGGGTGTACGTGTGGGTCGCCGGTGAGGCGGGGCAGATCAAGCCGCTGCGCCGCTGGGTCCGCGACGAGCTGGGGCTCATCAGGGCCGACCACGACATCACCGGCTACTGGAAGCGCGGCGTCGCCGACTTCGACGAGGACGACCACTGACCGACCGATGCGGCCGGACGGGGTGGCGCGGAGTGAATCCGCCACCCGGTGGTCCTGGCGCCAGTGAACGTCAACTAAGGTTAGCCTTACCTAAGTAGCAAGGAGCGGAAGAATGTCCATACGCAGATCGTCGGGCCTTCTCGGAGCCATGGCGCTGGCCCTGGCGCTGACCGGATGCGGGTCGTCGGACGGCGGATCGAATGACTCCGGGAACGGTGGGACCCGGGTGTTCGCCGCCGACAACGGCAAGATCAAGATCCCGTCCGACCCGAAGCGTGTGGTCGCCACCGGCTACGCCGTCCCCGTCATGATCGAGGCCCACGCGCCGCTGGTCGGGGTCTCGTCGTGGAAGCGCGGCGAGCCGATGATGAGCAAGCAGGACCTCGCCACGTACAAGAAGCTCCCCAAGGTGGCGGGCGAGCAGGCGGCCGAGACCAACTACGAGGCCGTCGCCGAGGCCAAGCCCGACCTGATCGTCATCGGCGTACCCGCCCCCGTCCTCGGCGACATCGACGTCAAGCGCCTGGAGAGCATCGCCCCCGTGGTGGCGGTCGGCCCGACCGTGCCGTCCGCCTGGCGCGAGCAGTCCCGCAAGCAGGCCGACGCCGCCGGCGCGCTCAAGAAGTTCGACGCCGTGCAGGACGCGTACGAGGCCAAGGCGGCGAAGCTGGCGAAGAAGTACGAGAAGGTGCTGCCGCGGCTGAAGCTGGGTCACGTCGGCGCGTACGGTGAGAGCGCCAAGGGCACCTGGCAGCGCGAGTTCGGCCACTCGTGGGGCACGAACATCGCCGAGGACGTCGGCGCGAAGTACTACGGCAAGGTCAAGAAGAAGGGCCCCGGCTCGCGAGCCGTCAGCGAGTACCCCTCCCTCGAAGAGCTCCCGGACGCGCTCGGCGAGGCCGACGCCATCACCTACTCGGTCAACGCCGACGGCAGCGTCCCGCAGCCGGTGAAGTACGTCATGGACTCCAAGCTGTGGAAGAACCTGCCCGCCGCCAAGGCGGGCAAGACCTTCCCGATCCGCTGCACCGAGGCCGCGACCTACGGGCAGGCCATGCAGACCCTGGACGCGATCGACACGTCGTTCGCGCCGCTCCTCAAGCGGTGAGCGTCGCGGGCCGCGCCCCCGAGGCGCTCGGAACCGGGCGGGCCGGCCCGCAACTCGCACTGCTCGTGGCCGGAGTCGTCATCCTCGCGGCGGTCGCCGTCCTGAGCATCGGCGTCGGCGCCCGCCACATCGCGCCCACCGAGGTCCTCCGCGCGCTCCTGGACCACCGGGGCACCGACGACCACGTCATCGTGCGGGACGTCCGGGCGCCCCGCGCACTGCTCGCCGTCGCGGTGGGCGCCGCCCTCGCGGTGGCGGGCGCGCTGATCCAGACGCTGGCCCGCAACCCGCTGGCCGAGCCCGGCATCCTCGGGGTCACCGCGGGCGCCGGGTTCGCCATCACCGTCGGTTCGGGGCTCGGACTGGCCGCGGGCCAGTCCGGCCAGTTGGGCCTGGCGGTCACCGGATCGGTGCTCGCGGCGCTGCTCGTCGCCACCGTCGGACGCCGCTCCCCGCTGCGCCTGGTGCTCACCGGCGTGGCCCTGACCGCGATCCTGAACGGCGTCGCGCTCGGCATGCGGCTGATGCTCCCCGACACCTTCGACGTGTACCGGTTCTGGTCGGTCGGCTCGCTCGCCTCCCGCGAACAGGCGCCGCTGGCCCTGCCGCTGACCGCGATAGCGGTGTCCCTGCTCGCGGCGCTGCTGCTGAGCAGGTCGCTCAACGCCCTGGCGCTCGGCGAGAGCGTGGCGCAGACCCTGGGCGCGAGCGTGCTCCGCGTACGGGCCGTCGCCCTGGTACTGGTCACCGTGCTGAGCGGGGCGGCGACGGCGGTCGCCGGGCCGATCCTGTTCGTCGGCCTGATCGTGCCGCACCTGGTCCGCAAGCCGGCCGGGGGGTCGGTCCCGTGGCTGCTGCTCCACTCGATGGTCCTCGGCCCGATCCTGCTGCTGATCGCCGACATCGGATCGCGGGTGCTGCTGCCCACCGGCGAGGTGCCGGTGGCCGTCGTCACCGCGTTCCTCGGCGGCCCGATGCTCATCTGGGCCGTCCGCCGCTACGGGGCGGGTGCGCTGTGAACACACTGAACGTACGCGGACTGCGCGCCGAGCGCCGCACGGTCGTCCTCGCCGCCGTGCTGGCCGCCCTGATGCTCGCCCTGGGCCTGACCGGGCTCTGCTACGGCGCGTCCTGGTCCACCCCCGACGAGGTGTTCGACGCCCTCACCGGCACCGAACCCTCCGTCGTCATCTCCGACTGGCGGCTGCCGCGGGTGCTCGCCGGACTGGTCTTCGGTGCCGCGCTCGGCGTGGCCGGCGCCCTCTTCCAGAACCTCACCCGCAACCCGATGGGCAGCCCCGACGTCATCGGCCTCGACGCGGGCGCCTACACCGGCGCCCTGGTCGCCATCACCGTCCTCTCGGGCACCTCCGCCCAACTCGCCGTCGGCTCGGTGCTCGGCGGGCTCGTCGTCGCGGCCGCCATCTACCTGCTCTCGTTCGACCGGGGCTTCTCCGGACTGCGCCTCGTCGTCATCGGCATCGCCGTCAACGCGATGGTGACCGCGGTCAACTCGTGGATCGTGCTCCGCGCCGACCTGGAGGTGGCGATCGCCGCGGTCGGCTGGAGCGCGGGCTCACTCAACGGCGTCGGCTGGGACGACCTGGGCATCCCGTTCACGGTGATCGCTGTGCTGCTCGCCCTGATGGCCACACGGGCACACGCCATGCACCAGGCCTCGCTCGGCGACGCCGTCGTGGCGACCACCGGCGTCCACCTCGACCGGCTGCGGCTCGTCATGGTCCTGGTCGGCGTCGGTTGCACGGCCACGGTGACCGCGGTCGCCGGGCCCATCGCGTTCATCGCGCTCGCCGCCCCGCAGATCGGCCGCAGGCTCGCCGGCGCGGCCGGTGTCCCGCTGCTCCCGGCCGCCCTCACCGGGTCGGTGCTCCTCCTGGGCGCCGACCTCATCGCCCAGATGCTGCTCGCGCCCGTCGCGCTGCCCGTCGGCGTGGTGAGCACCGCGATCGGCGGCTGCTACCTGATCTGGCTGCTGACCAAGGAGGTGAGGCGCGCGTGACCGCACGCCTGACCGCGCGGGACATCACCCTGCGCTACGGAGACCGCGTGGTGTCCACCCGGCTGAGCCTCGACGTCCCCGACGGCGCGTTCACCGCCATCGTGGGCCCCAACGGCTGTGGAAAATCAACCCTGTTGAGGTCCTTCGTGCGGCTGCTGCGCCCCGAGAGCGGACACGTCGAACTCGACGGCCGGGCGGTCGGCGACTACCCGGCCAAGGCCCTAGCCAAGCAGCTCGGCTTCCTGCCGCAGGACCCGCAGGCCCCCGACGACATCAAGGTCCGCCAACTGGTGGGCCGGGGACGGTTCCCCTACCAGTCACTCCTCGCGCTCTGGTCGGCGGACGACGAGCGGGCCGTCACCGGGGCGATGGCCGCCGCGGGCGTCAGCGACCTCGCCGACCGGCCCGTGCAAGAACTGTCCGGCGGGCAGCGGCAGCGGGTCTGGATGGCCATGGTGCTCGCCCAGGAGACGCCCTGCCTGCTGCTCGACGAACCGACGTCCTTCCTGGACATCACCCACCAGTACCAACTGCTCGGTCTGCTCGCCGGGTTGCGTGACCGTGGGCGCACGGTCATCGCCGTCCTGCACGACATCAACCAGGCGTGCCGCTTCGCCGACCACCTCGTCGCCATGAAGGACGGCCGTGTCGCCGCCGAGGGCGACCCCGTCGACATCGTCGACGCCGCGCTCATCAAGGACGTCTTCGACCTGCCGAGCGTCATCGTCCCCGACCCGGTGACCGATACGCCGATGGTCGTCCCCACATTGCAAGGAGCATGAGTTGAGCACCACGAGCGTCTCCTCTGACGGCCTGCTCCCCCTGACCGGCGCCCAAAGGGGCATCTGGAACGCCCAGCGCCTGGAGCCCGACTCGCCCTACTACGTCGTCGGCGACGTGGTGGAGATATCCGGCGGCGCCCCCGTCGACATCGACGCGCTCGTCGAAGCGGTCCGGGCCACCACCGAGGAGGCCGAGACACTGCGGCTGCGGGTGTACGACACCCCGCGGGGCCCGCGCCAGCGGATCACTCAGGAGCCGGTCCCGCCGCCCCGAGTGGCCGACGTCAGCGACGCGGCCGACCCCGTGGAGGCGGCGCACGCGCTCGTCGGGGCGGAGCGGGCGCGGGTGGGCGCGGAGTGCCGGGGGATGGTGGACCGGCCGCTGTACGCACGGACCGTCATCCGCCTCTCCGACCGCGAGGTCTGGTACACCCAGCTCGGCCACCACCTCGTCTTCGACGGCTACACCGCCGCGATGCTCGCCCGCCGCACCGCCGCCCGCTACACCGCCCTCGTACGGGGCACCGAGCCGCGCAAGTCGGCCTTCGGCGGCTTCGCCGACTTCGTCGCCGCCGACCGCGCCTACCGGGAGAGCGAGAAGTTCACCGAGGACCGCGCGTACTGGGTCGAGCGGTTCACCCCGCTGCCCGACCTCGGCGAAAGCGACGCCGCCGCCGGCGCCCCCGACGCCACCCTGACCGCCCGCGCCGCCCTGTCCGCCGAGGAGACGGCCCGGCTGCGCGCCTTCGCCGACGAGCGGGGCGTCACCTGGGGCGAGGCGCTGATCGCGGTCTACGCCGCCTTCCTGCACCGCATGGAGGGCCGCACCGACGTCGTCTTCGCGCTGCCGCTGATGTGCCGCGCCGGCTCCGTCGAACTGCGCACCCCCGCCATGGCGGTCAACGTGTTGCCGATGCGCGTGAGCGTCCGACCCGGCGACGGGCTCGGCGAGTTGAGCCGTCGCGTCGCCACCGCGATGAAGGAGATGCGCGACCACCAGCGCTACCGGGGCGAGGACCTGCCCCGCGACCTCGGCGCGCCCGGCGCGGGCGCGCTGCTGCACGGCCGCGGCATCAACCTCAAGGCCTTCGACCTGGCGCTCGACTTCGCCGAGTCCTGCGGCGTCATGCGCAACGTCGCGGGCGGCCCGCCGGAGGACATGGGCCTCAGCGTCCTTCCCGCCCGCGACGGCGGACTGCTGCTCGGCTTCGAGGTCGACGCACGGACCAACGACCAGGCCTCGGTCGACGGCCTGCTGTCGGGTCTCAAGGCCCTGCTCTCGGGACTGGTCGACGGCCTGCCCGTCGGGCGGATCCCCTTGACCGACGACGCGGACAGGATCCTCGCGGACCGGTGCCCGCCCGCCCTGCCCGGCACCCCGCTCGACGTGCCGTCCACGTTCGCCGCGATGGCCGCCGCAGACCCTTCAAGCACGGCCCTGGTCTGCGGCGACGACCGGCTGACCGCGGCCGGACTGGCCGACCGCGTGCACCGGGCCGCCCGCGCGCTCAGGGCGCGCGGGATCGGCCCCGACGACGTGGTGGCCCTCGCGCTGCCGCGCTCCGCCGACTCCGTCGTGGCCCTCCTCGCCGTCCTCGACGCGGGCGCCGCCTTCCTGCCCCTGGACACCGCCCACCCGCCCGAGCGGCTGCACGACCTGCTCGACGACACCCGCCCCGCACTGGTCCTGACCGCCACCGACGCGGTCGAGGGGCTGCCCTGGCAGACCCTGCTCGGTGAGGCCGTCGCGCTGTCCGGCGCGCCACTGACCACCGGCGAACTGGCCGCGCCACGCCACCCCGAACATCTCGCCTACGTGATCCACACCTCCGGGTCGACCGGCCGCCCCAAGGGCGTACTCGGCCGTGTCGGCGGCCTGGCGTCGCTCCTGCACCACCAGCGCTCCACGGTCGTCGCCGAGGCCGAACGCGCGGCGGGCAGACGCCTGCGCGCCGCGCACACCTACTCGTTCGCCTTCGACTCCGCCCTCGACCACCTGGTGTGGCTGCTGTGCGGGCACGAACTGCACGTCTACGACGCCGAGACCGTCCGCGACGCCGACGCCCTGCTCACCGCGTACGCCCGCGACGGCATCGACATCGTCGACACCACCCCGTCGATGGCCGCGCCACTGATCGACGGCGGCCTCCTCGACCACCGTCCGACACTGCTCGTCCTCGGCGGCGAAGCGACACCGCCCGCGCTGTGGCGGCGCATCCGCGAGTCCGGGATCACCGCCCGCAACATCTACGGCCCCACCGAGGCCACCGTGGACGCCACCACCGCCCGCGTCGACGGCGACGAGCCGACGATCGGCCACCCCCTCGCGGGCACCCGCGTCCACGTCCTGGACTGCGCGCTCCAGCCGGTGCCGCACGGCCGGACGGGCGAGCTGTACCTGGCGGGACCGCACCTGGCCCGCGGCTACCTCGGCAGGCCGGGCGCGAGCGCCGAACGGTTCGTCGCCGACCCCTTCGGCGCGCCGGGCGAGCGCATGTACCGCACCGGGGACCTGGCCCGCTGGGTGCCGGGCCGGGGCCTTCAGTACCTGGGCCGGGGTGACGGACAGGTCAAGATCCGCGGCCACCGGGTGGAGACCGGCGAGGTCGAGGCCGTGCTCGGCGCGGTCCCCGGTGTCACCGCGGCGGCCGCCACGGTGCGCTCCTCCCGGCTGATCGGCTACGTCGTGTCCACCGAGGTCACCGGTGACGAGGTGCGCGCCCACCTCGCAGGCCGGCTGCCCGACCACCTGGTGCCCGCGGCCGTCGTCGTCCTCGACGAACTCCCCCTCACGCCCAACGGCAAGCTCGACCGCGCCGCCCTGCCCGCCCCCACGGCCACCGGCGGCGGACGGGCGCCGAGCACCGAACGGGAGCGGCTGCTGTGCGCCGTCCTCGCCGACGTCCTCGACGTCGAACGGGTCGGCGTCGACGACGACTTCTACGCCCTCGGCGGCGACAGCATCACCGCCATCACCCTCAGCAGCAGACTGCGCGCCGAGGGCCTCGAACTGCGCCCCCGCGACCTCCTCGCCCGCCGCAGCTTCGCCGCCCTCGCCGCCTCCGCCACCCTGGTCGAGGACGCCGCCGAACCGGTGGACGAGCCGACCGGGCCCGTGCCCGCGCCGCCCATCGTGCGCGCCCTGCTCGACCCGCACCCGGATGTGGCCGCCATCGCCGCATACGCGCAGTGGACCGCCCTGCACGTCGACGAACTCACCCGCGCCGACCTGGCCGTGGGCATGCAGACCGTGCTCGACCACCACGACGCGTTGCGCCTGCGCGCGGCCGACGGCCTGGAGGTACTGCCCCGCGGCGCCGTGCGCGCCGTAGTCGACGAGGTCCACGGCGAGGACGTGACCACCCTGGCCGAACGCCTCGCCGGTCAACTCGACCCGCACGCGGGCGACGTGGTGCGCGCCGCCCTGCTCCGCACCGGCGACGGCACGTCGGACCGCCTGGTCGTCGTCGTCCACCACCTCGCCATGGACGGCGTGTCCTGGCGCATCCTCCTTCCCGACCTCCACGCGGCCTGCACCGGCGGCGCGCCGCAGCCAGGCGGGTCGTCGTGGCGGCGGCACGCCCTGCTCCTCGCCGAACAGGGCACGACCGGCGCGCGACGCGGCGAACTCGACCACTGGCGGACCGCGCTCGCCTCCGCCTCCCGGCTCGGCGCCCGCCCCCTCGACCCCGCCCGGGACACCGTGTCGACCGCCCACCGGTCGGTCACCGTGGCCTCGCCCGAGACGACCGAGGCGCTGCTGACCACGCTGCCCGCCGCCTACCGGGCCGGTGTCGACGAGATCCTCCTCGCCGCCCTGGTGCTCACCCTGCGCGAGTGGGGCCTGTCCGGCGACGCGGTGACGGTCTCGATGGAGGGCCACGGCCGCGAACACCTCGACCTCTCCCGTACGGTCGGCTGGTTCACCAGCGAGTACCCGGTCCGCGTCCCCATGGCGGGCGACGTCGGGCGCACGCTGCGCGCGGCCAAGGAGGCCAGGCGCGGCGTCCCCGACAACGGCGTCGGCTACGGGGTCCTGCGCCACCTCGACCCGGCGTCCCGCGCCGAGTTCGCGGCCGTTCCGCCGCCGGACGTCCTGCTGAACTACCTGGGCCGGTTCGCCCCGCTGCCCGGAACCGGCTGGCGCCTGCCGGAGCACGACGCGTTCTCGGTGACCGAGCCAGGAACCAAGGCACTTGAGCAGGTCCTCGCCCTCAACTGCTTCGTCCACGAGGGGGAAGAGCCCCGGCTCGCCGTCGAGTGGACGGCCGCGACCGAGGTGCTGGGCGCGGACGTGGTGCAGGAGCTGCAGAGCGCCTGGGCGGCGGCGCTTGACGCGCTGGCCGGGCACGCGCGGCACACCTCCGGCGGGCTCACCCCCTCAGACCTGCCCCTCGTCGACCTCGACCAGGCCGCCGTCGACGCCCTCGAACGCACCGGCCGCATCGCCGACGTGCTGCCCGCCACACCCCTTCAGGTCGGGCTCTCGTTCCACACCCTGATCCGCGACGACCACGACGCCGACGTCTACGTCGTACAGGCCGTGACCACGCTGGTCGGCGACCTGGTGCCGGAACGCATGGCCGAGGCCGCCCGCGAACTCCTGCGCCGCCACCCGTCGTTGCGCGTCCACCTCGGCACGGCCGGGGACGACGTGGTGCAGGTGATCCCCGCCGACGTAACCCTGGACTGGCGACAGGACGACCGGTTCCCCGAGGCCGCCCGCGCCGACCTGGAGCGCCCCTTCGACCCGGCACGGCCGCCGCTGATCCGCTTCCTGCTGTCCCGCGTCGGGCCCGCCGAGCACAAGCTGGTGATCACCAACCATCACGCGCTGCTCGACGGCTGGTCGATGCCGCTGGTCGGCCGCACCCTCCTCGCCCTCTACGCCGAGCTCGGCGGCGGCCCCGCCGTGCCCGCCGCCCCGCCCCTCTCGGAGTACTTCCGTTGGCTGGCGGGCCGCGACCGCGAGGCGTCCCGCACCGCGTGGCGGGACGCGCTGGCCGGTGTCGACGACGCGACGCGCCTCGCGCCCGCGAGCGCCGGGACCGGCGTCGAGCGGCCCGGCCGCGAAACCGTCGCCCTGGGCCGCGAGTTCAGCGACCGACTGCGCACGTTCGCCCGCGAGCAGGGCGTCACCCTGACCACCGTGCTGCAGACCGCGTGGGGCCTGCTCCTCGGCAAGCTCACCGGGCGCCGCGACGTCGTCTTCGGCTGCCCGGTGTCCGGGCGGCCCGCCGAGGTCGACGGCGTGGAGTCGATGATCGGCCAGCTCGGCACCACCATTCCCGTCCGCGTCCGGCACACCCAGGACCAGAGCGCCCGGGACCTCCTGGCCCAGGTGCACGCCGAGAGCGTCGCGCTGGCCGAGCACCACTACGTCGGACTGCCCGAGATCCAGCGGGTGGTGGGCGTCGGTGAACTGTTCGACACGATGCTGGTCATGGAGAACTTCCCGCTGTCCAGTAGGGAGCGCACCCCGCTCGCCCCCGGCCTCGACCTCGCGGGCGTGGACATCACGGACGCCACGCACTACGCGCTGACCGTCATCGTGATCCCCGACGACGAGATCACCATCGGCCTCGGCTACCAGCCGCACGCCTTCGACGAGAGCGCCGTACGCGACTACGGGCGCTGGCTGCACAACCTCCTCAAGGAGATGGTCGACGACCCCGCACGCCCCGCGCTCGGGCTGCCCGCGCTCGACCCCGACGAGCGGGAGCGGATCCTGCGCACCGGCACCGGGATCGTACCCGCCAGGACCCGCGGCCACTGGCTGGAGGAGTTCGCCGCCTGGGTCGGGCGCAAGCCCGGCGCCGAGGCCCTGCTCTGCCGCGAACGCAGCCTCAGCTACGCGGAGTTGGACCGCGCGGCCAACCGGCTCGCCCACGCCCTCATCGCGCGCGGGGTACGCCCGCAGGACCCGGTCGCGGTCCTGCTCGGACGCGACATCGACATGACCGTCGCGCTGTTCGGCGTGGCCAAGGCGGGCGCCGTCTACGTGCCGATGGACGCGAGCTACCCCCGGGAACGGCTCGCGTACATGTTCGACGACATCGGCCCGGCCGCCGTCGTCTCGACCGGCGCCGAACCGCCCGTCGCACGCGACATCCCGGTCCTGCGCCTCGACGATCCGGCCACGCTCGCGTCCGCCCCGGACACCGACCCGGCCGACGCCCGCGCGCGGCTCACCGACGACGCCCTCGCGTACGTCATCTACACCTCCGGCACCACAGGGCGCCCCAAGGGCGTCGGGGTGACCCACCGGGGCGTGCCCGACCTGATCGCCCTCCAGGAGGAGGTCATCGGCGTCACCGAGCACGACCGGTACCTGCACTTCGCGTCGACCGGCTTCGACGTCGCGTTCTGGCAGACCATGGTGCCGCTGCTGTCCGGCGGCACATCCGTCATCGCGCCCGAGGAGGTGCGCGTCCCCGGCGACGAACTTCTCGACTACATCGTCGAACACCGGGTGACCGGAGTGAACCTGCTGCCGTCGTTCCTGGCCGCGATGCCCGACGACCGCACCGTGGACCCCGACGTGCTCTTCGTCGTCGGCGCCGAACGGCTCGACCCCGAACTGGCGCGCCGCTGGGGCCGAGGCCGCCGGGCGCTCTTCAACGCGTACGGCCCGACCGAGGTCACCATCAACGCCGTGACCTGGCAGTACGACCCGGACGACGAGGGCCCGCTGCCCATCGGCCGCCCTGACCCCAACGTCCGCGCCTACGTCCTCGACGGCGGACTCCAGCCGGCCGGCGTCGGTGTGAGCGGTGAGCTGTACCTCGGCGGGCCCAGCGTCGCCCGCGGCTACCTCGGGCGGCCCGGACTGACGTCCGAGCGGTTCGTCGCCGACCCGTTCGGACCGCCCGGGGAGCGGATGTACCGCACCGGCGACCTGGTGCGGTGGCGGCCCGACGGACAGCTGGTGTTCCTCGGCCGCGTCGACCACCAGGTCAAGATCCGTGGCTTCCGCGTCGAACTGGGCGAGATCGAGTCCACGCTGACCGGCCACCCCGACGTACGGGCCTGCGCCGTGATCGTGCGCGACGGGCGGCTCATCGGTTACGTCATCCCGACCGACGACGCCGACCTGGACACCGCGCGGCTGCGCGAGTTCCTGGCCGGGGAACTCCCCGACCACATGGTCCCGACGGTCCTCGTACCGATCGACCGGCTGCCGCTCAGCCCCAGCGGCAAGCTCGACCCCACCGCGCTGCCCGCTCCCGAGACCGTGACCACGGCGCTCCGCGCGCCCGTGTCCGACGCCGAGGCGGTGCTGCTCGGCGTCCTGCGCGACGTCCTCGGCACCGACGCCATCGGCCCCGACGACGACTTCTTCGCCATCGGCGGCGACAGCATCGTCTCGCTCCAGGTCGTCTCGCGGGCCCGGCGCCAAGGGCTCGGCCTGACCGCACGGGACGTGTTCGAGGGGGCGACGGTCGCCGGTATCGCGGCGCGCGCCCGCGCCCTGGACACCGGCGAGGCGCCAGCGACCGGCGACGCCCCGCTGACCCCAGTCATGCGAGACCTGCTGCGCCGCGCGGGCACCGCAGCCGACACCTTCTGCCAGTGGATGGAGATCTGCGTCCCGCCGGGCGGCGACGAGGCCACCTGGCGGACCGCGCTCGACGCGCTCCTGGCCCGGCACGACGTCCTGCGCGCCCGCCTGAGCGCCGACGCGCTGCACATCCCCCAGGTCGGCGCGGTGACCGGCGCCGAGATCCTGACCCGCGTACCCGCCACGGACGACCCGCGTACGCTGCTCGACTCGCACATCGCCGCGGCCCGCGCGTCGATGGACCCGCGCACCGGCCCACTCCTGCGCGCCGTCTGGATGGACGCCGGACCCGACCGGCCCGGCAGGCTCGCCCTGATCGCACACCACCTCGTCGTCGACGGCGTCTCCTGGCGCATCCTCCTCGACGACCTGGAGCACGCGTACTCCGGCGGCTCCCCGGTCCGCCACGGAGAGTCGTTCCTCGGCTGGGCGCGTTCGCTGCGCGATGCCGACCGGCGGAGCGAACTGCCGCACTGGCAGCGGATGACCGCCACCCCGGCGCTCGCAGGACGCCCGCTCGACCCCGCCAGGGACACCGTCGCCACGGCACGCCACCACGAACTCCGGCTCGACGCCGAAGCGACCCGCGCCCTGATCACCACCCTGCCCGCCGCCCACCGCAGCACGCCCGACGCGGTGCTGCTCACGGCGCTCGCCCGGGCGGTACGGGCCTGGCGCGGCACGCCCCAGGTGCTGGTCGCCCTGGAGAGCCACGGCCGCCCGCGGCAGGTCGACCTCTCCCAGACCGTCGGCTGGTTCACCGCAGTCCACCCCGTACGGCTGCACGCCGACGACGACATACGAGCCGTCAGGGAGCGGCTGCGCGCCCAGGGCGACGCCCTCGGTCACGGCATCCTCACCTCGGCGGGCCTCCTGGACCACGTGGAGCCGGAGGTCGCCTGGAACTACCTCGGACAGTTCCCCGGCGCCCCCACGCGGGAGACGCCGTGGCAGCCCGCCCCCGACGCCGACCCGCTCGGCTCCGGCGGCGGCGACGAACTGCCCCTGCCGCACAGCCTCATGGTCAACGCGCTGGTACGCGACGACGCGCTCGGCATCCGCATCACCTGGCCCGCCGAGCTGTTCACCGCCGCCGAGGTGGCGGACCTGGCCGGCTGCATGCGGGCCGCGCTCCTCGACCTCGCCGTCGCACCGGAGATCAGCGCCCTCGACCACGACCGGCCGATCGCCGGGATGGAGCCGCTCACCCCGCTCCAGGAAGTGATGCTCCGGCACGCACGCACCGAGCGCCCCGACCCGTACACCGTGCAGTCGGCGTTCTCCCTCGCGGGACCGCTCGACACCGAGGCCCTGCGCGGCGCGGGAGCCGACCTGATGGCCCGTCACCCAAACCTGGGCGCCGTGTTCCCCGCCGACCTCGCGGTGATCCCCAAGTCGCCGGTCCCGGACTTCCGCGTGGTCGAAGGACCGGCCGAAAAGGTCCTCGCGGCCGACCTCGCCGAGCCCTTCGACCTCGCCCGCGGCCCCCTTTTGCGCCTGACCGTGATCCGGGACGGCGCCGACCTCTCCCATCTGGTCATGACCAGCCATCATGTGCTGTCCGACGGCTGGTCGGCCCCGCGCATCCTCACCGAGCTGTTCGACCTCTACACGGCCCGCACCCGCGGTACGGCCGCCGACCTGCCCGCCCCCGTGCCGTTCGGCGACTATCTGCGCTGGCGCGCCGAGAACGAACCCGACCTCGGCCTGTGGGCCGCCGAACTGGACGGCCTGCCCGAGGGCGACTACCTGGGCGCAGGGCAGCCAGGACCGGCCTGGCAGGAGCCCACGCTCATCACGTTCGACGCGGCCCTGGTGGCAGGCCTCGGAGAGCTCGCCGCGCGGCGCGGACTGACCCGCAACACGCTGGTGCAGGGCGCCTGGTCGGTGCTGCTCGCACGGCGCTCGGGCCGCACCGACGTGTGCTTCGGCGCCATGGTCGCCTGCCGGCCCCCGGAGCTCGAGGGCGTCGAGGAGATCGTCGGTCTGCTCGCCAACACCGTGCCGGTACGGGCACGGCTCGACGGCACGCTCGCGGACACGCTCACCGACCTCCAGTACCGGCAACGCGCCCTGGCCGAACACCACCACGTCGCCCTCACCGACCTGGAACGCCTGACCGGGCGCCACCGGCTCTTCGACAGCCTCGTGGTGTTCGAGAACTACCCGGTCGACCCGGACCGCCTGCGCGAACCCGCCCCCGGGCTCACGGTCGTCGCCACCCGCTTCCGCGAGGCCACCCACCACCCGGTGACCCTGACGGTCATGCCCGAGGGCGAAGGATGGACCGGCGTGCTCGCCCACCGGGCAGGTGTCGACATCGACGGGCTCGCCGACGAACTGCTCGGCCTGCTCCGTACGTTGGACCGGCACCTCGACGCCGATGTCCGCGGCCTCCTGGAGGACCGATGACCGGCGACGTCGCGCCACCCGCCGAGCGGGTGGACGGGCCACTCCTGCGGATCGCGTTCATCCTGGTGCTCGGCACGTTCATGGCCACGCTGGACGCCACCATCGTCAGCGTCGGGATCGACAGCCTGACCGAGGAGTTCGACGCCTCCGTCGCCGACATCCAGTGGGTCAGCACCGCCTACCTGCTTGCCGTCGTCGCCGCGGTGCCCGCCTCCGGCTGGCTCGCCGACCGGTTCGGGGGCCGTCGGGTCTGGCTCGCCGCCGTGGGAGTGTTCCTGCTCGGCTCGGTGCTGTGCGCGCTGGCCCGGTCGGCGCCGAGCCTCATCGCGTTCCGGGTGGTCCAGGGCCTCGGCGGCGGCCTCCTGCCCGCGACCGGACAGGCACTCCTCGCCCGCATCGCGGGCCGCGACCGCACCGGCCGGGTGATCAGCGTCGTCGCCGTTGTGCCGCTGCTCTCACCCGTCTTCGGCCCGCTCGTCGGCGGCTCGCTCCTCAGCGTGGCGTCCTGGCCCTGGCTGTTCCTGGTCAACCTGCCGATCGGCGCCGTCGCGGTCCTGCTCGCCCGCCGCCACGTGCCCGACGTACCGCCGTCGACCCGGCGTACGGCCTTCGACCTGCGAGGAGCCGCGCTGCTCTCGCCCGGCCTCGCCGTGCTGGTCTACGGGCTTACCGAGGTCGCCCACGGCCGCGACGTGCCCGCCGCGACCGGTGTGACGGCGGGCCTCGCGATGCTGGCCGGTTTTACGGTGCACGGGCTGCGGACCCGCGGCACCCCGCTGGTCGACCCCCGGCTGTTCACGCGGCCGCCGTTCGGGGCCGCCGCCCTCGCGCTGCTGGTCCTCGGCGCGTCGGTCTTCGGCACGACGTTCCTGCTGCCGCTGTACTTCCAGAGCGGGCGCGGTCTCTCGGCGTGGCAGGCCGGACTGCTGCTCGCGCCCCAAGGCCTGGGCGCCGCCGCCGGATCGGTCCTGGTCAGCCGCACCATCGACAAGGTCGCGCCACGGAGCCTGGTGGTGACCGGCATCGTGCTGATCCTCGCCGGTACGGCCCCGTTCACCCAGCTCGACCACGCGCCGCCGGACGCCGTGCTCATCACGGCGCTCGCGGTGCGCGGCTTCGGGATGGCCATGATCGGGGCGCCCGTGATGAACATCGTCTACAGCCGCATCGAGCCCGAACACCTGCCGCGCGCGTCGGGAGCGCTCAACCTGCTGAACACCGTGGGTGGTTCGGTCGGCACGGCGGCCCTCGCGGTGGTCCTTCAGGACCGGTTCTCGGACCGGGGCACCGACGTCCCCGCGGCGTTCGCCGACACCTTCTGGTGGGTCCTTGGCTGCTGTCTGCTCGCGGCGGCGGGGGCGACGCGGCTGCCTCGTACCCGGGCCGGGAAGCCGTAGGGGAGGGGGCCCGCACGTGACGGGCACCCTCCCCGCCCCACCGAGGGTCAGACGCGGTCGGCCGCGATCAGCAGGTACTGGAAGGACCCGTCCCGGTAGGAGTTGATGAACGCGTCCTCGATCCCCGTCACCAGCGACGACGTCGCCCGCAGCTCCCAGTAGGGCAGGGTGTCGGGGGTGAGGTCGACGACGGCCTGCGGCACGAGACGGTTGTCGGCCATGGCGCGCAGGTACTCGCGGCGGGAGTGGATGTTGCACTCGAAGTGCGCGTTGATCTGGGAGACCCACTTCGAGGGCTGGCCGTACCGCGGGTTCCAGCAGCCCGTGATGGTCACGTAGCGGCCGCCGACCTTGAGGACGCGGGAGTGCTCGGCGAACAGGTCACCGAGGTCGACGTACATGCTCGACTCGTTGTTCCACGAGGCCGTGGCCTGCCCGTTCTCGAAGGGCATGGCGAGCATGTTGCAGACGCGGGCCCGGACATGGTCCTGGATGCGCAGCTCGCGGGCCCGGCCGTTGGCGAAGTCGGCCTGCTTCGCCGAGAGCGTGAGCCCCTCGACCCGGCATCCGAAGCGCTGGTGTGCCATCACCATCGAGCCGCCGCGGCCGCAGCCCGCGTCCACCACGGTGTCGTCCCGGCCGACGTCACCGAGATACCCCAGGAGGTATTCGGCCTGCGCCGACTCGAGGCGGTGGAGCTCGGCGATCAGCTTCTTCTCGCTCTCGCTGTCGCCGGGGTCGCCGAGCGCGGACCGGTCGACGTCACCGATGCCGTAGTGGTGGTGGTACAGACCGTCGACATCGCCGAGGCGCAGGTTCACGGGCCTGGCCTCGCCGTCCCAGTAGCGCGCGATGTCCCCCTGATAGGGCGTCGACGGGCCGGGGATGCGCAGCGGGGTGGCGGGGGCGGTGAGTTCGGTGCTGGTCACAGATGAGTCCATTTCTCTTGCCCTGAGGGTCTCTTACCAGAAGTCGGGCAGGCTGTAGCGATAGGTGTTGGTCATGTGCCAGTAGTGGTTGCCGTCGACCCACGCGGCCACGCCCCGCAGGAAGCGCTGCACACTGGGGACGGGGCAGGCGGCGGCGAGGGCCGCGGCCTCGCTCTCGAAGTCGTGCATGAGGTCGTTGTGGACCTCGACCGACTTCAGGTAGGCGTCCCGTTCGGAGAGGCTCTCACGTTCGGCGATCACGACGGGCAGGTTCAGGTGCCGGCCGGGAGCGGCGAGTTCCTTGGTGTAGGAGTAGAGGTCATTCACGATGGTCGTCGCGTTGCCCGCAAGCGCGATGACCCGCTGCGTGGCGGCCTGCGCGTGCAGGTCCGCCGGCAGTTCGTAGCCGCCGACGGTGTCGGTGATGGTGGGGCAGGGGCGGAAGTTGTTGAACTGGCGCATCGCCAGGTACTCCCACACCTCGGGCACCTGGTCCTGCTGGGCCCAGGCGGCTTCGGCGAGGTATCCCAGGTGCAGCCGGGCCATGTCGTGCCGGAACCGGTCGGCCTGGGAGTCGCTGGCCGTCCGCAGGAAGTACTCCATGGCGGAGCGGTAGGCGCGCCGGGGCGCGTCCGCGTGGAGCGACTTCGCCCACTGCGGCTGGTACTCCCGTGTCGTGTGCAGGGGATCGAGGGCGGTGTGCGCGAGGAGCAGGCGTTCGCCGAGGCCGATGGGGGAGCCGCCGTGGTCCTCGCAATAGCAGTCGTCCACCGCGTTCTCAGCGACCATCAGGCGGGTGGCGATCATCAGATGGTCGATGGTGGGGGCGTCCGGATGGCAGCCGACCATGTAGCGCCCCACGGAGAACCCGTCGAACTCCTCCTCCCAGTCATCGGGGAAGAGGCTGACCTCGTCCACCGCCCAGGACTTGATCCTGCGGCTGACCTCCTCGACCCGCGCCGGGTCGGGCTCGGCCACCGGGTGGTGGTAGAGGCCCGGGATCGGGGTGCCTTCGCTTTCGGACGGCGCCGGCGGTTCCTCCCGCGGGAACAGGCGCAGCCCCGTGGTGCCGAGGCCGCTGGGGCCCCGCAGCACACGTTCCAGACCGGTGCCGGACGCGAGCAGGGACGGTTCGGCAACTGCGGGCGCGGATGCGGGCGCGGGCAGAACCGGCGCGGGACCCGCGGGCAGGCGCAGCGACGGTTCGGGCGCGGCGGGTTCGGACAGGGACGGTTCGGGCGCGGCGGGTTCGGACAGGGACGGTTCGGGCGCGGCGGGTTCTTCGGGTGCGACGGGTCCGGGCGCGGCGGGTGCCGGGGAGGGCGGCACGAGCGCCGCGGGTGCGGTCGGCGGGCCGCCGGTCGCGGCTCCGATGTCGCAGGCACGGGCCGCGGCGCCCGCGAGGATGTGCGCCCCGAAGTGGGCGGCCTCCTCCGGCGGGCTCTGCTGCGGAAGTGTCGGCTCAGGCGCGGGCATGCATGGCTCCTCCTAGATGGGGTGGGCGGCTCTCGCGGGTCCTGGGGGCGGGCGCGGCTCTCCCGGAGGAGCCGGGACGCCGCGCCCTGCCTCGCAGGCCCGGCCCGCTACTTCGGCCAGCGGCCGATCTGCACGTTCTCCAGGACGCCGACCGCGTCCGGTACGAGGATGGCGGCGGAGTAGTAGGTGGTGACGAGGTAGGACGTGATCGCCTTCTCGTCGAGGCCCATGAAGCGGACGGAGAGACCCGGCTCGTACTCCTCCGGCAGGCCGGTCTGGTGCAGGCCGATGACGCCCTGGTTCTCCTCGCCCGTACGCATGCAGAGGATCGAGCTGGTCTTCTCCTTGGTGATGGGGATCTTGTTGCAGGGGAGGATCGGCACCCCGCGCCAGGCCGGGACCTGCTGGCCGCCGAGGTCGACGTGGTCCGGATAGACGCCGCGCGCGTTGAACTCACGTCCGATCGCCGCGATCGTCCTCGGGTGGGCGAGGAAGAACTTGGACCCGCGGCGGCGGCAGAGCAGTTCGTCCAGGTCGTCCGGGGTCGGCGTGCCCGAGTGCGGCTGGATGCGCTGCTTGAAGTCGGCGTTGTGGAGCAGGCCGAACTCGCGGTTGTTGACGAGCTCGTCCTCCTGGCGCTCACGCAACGCCTCGATGGTGAGCCGGAGTTGTTCCTTGGTCTGGTTCATCGGGCCGTTGTAGAGGTCGGCGACCCGGGTGTGGATCCGCAGGATGGTCTGCGCGACCGAGAGCTCGTACTCGCGGGGCTTCTCCTCGTAGTCCACGAAGGCGCCGGGCAGTTCGTGCTCGCCGGTGTGACCGGCCGACATCGCGATCTCCGCCTCGCCGCGGTGGTTCTGTCGGCGGTTCGCGCGCGACGTGAACGCTTCGACGTGGTCCCGCAGGCTCGACGCCGACGCGAGCACGGACGCGAAGTCGGCACGCGACAGGGTGAGCAGGGTGCCCGATGTCTCCGCGGTCGTGGTCTGCTCCCACCGCGCGTCCTCGTCGAGGAGGGCCTCCTCCCCGAACCGGTCGCCGTCGGCCAGTACGTCGAGGGCGACCTCCTCGCCGTACCTGCCCGCGGTGGTCTGGCCGATGCGTCCGTGGGCGATCAGGTGGAGCCGGTCCGCGGGCGCGCCGCGCTCGGTCAGCGTCTCACCCACCCCGAAGTCGCGCTGCTCGCACCGGTCGGCGAGGGCGGTGAGCACCTCCACGTCGTCGAAGCCGCGCAGCAGGGCCAGTTCGCCGAGTTCGCGCGGGATCACCCGGACGTCGGAGCCGTCCTGGATGAACTCCACGCGCCCGTCGCCGACGGTGTACGTCAGCCGGCGGTTCACACGGTAATGACCGCCCTTCGTCTCGACCCAGGGGAGCATCCGCAGCAGCCAGCGGGAGGTGATCTCCTGCATCTGCGGGGCGGACTTGGTCGTGGTGGCGAGGTTGCGGGCGGCCGTCGTGCCGAGGCTGGACTGCTTGGGCGGCGCTGTCCGGGCTTCCGGGCTCGAGTCAACGGTCATGAAGCGGGCTCTCCTTGGTCAGGGCGGCGACGCGCCCTGCGGGCGCACCGGGCAACAGGAGGGAAAGGGGGCGTTTGAACGGGAACCCGTCCAGACCCAGAGAAACACTAGGGGCCGCTCCGCCCCCTGGACCAAGGGAAGCCGCCGACATTAACTCGATACGATGATCGAGCATCCGCGATGTTTGCGCGGGTACCGACGGGATTCAGCCGTGCTCCACGGCGCGTTCCGTACCGTGCCGAGCCGTCCGGAACCGCCCGTGCACAGCTCATGCCCCTCGCATGTGCCGTCGACGGCCGCGCGGCGCCGTGTCGCAAACCCGACAGAAGGCCACCGTGCGGGGCACGCCCGGGGCCACACTTCGACGAGCCGCTTCGTCACGTCACCGCCGAGGGGCGCTGTCGCGGTGCCGTGCGGCACAGCGGGGAGCTGAACCACGAGGAATCGGGGCGGTCATGACCGGCCATCAGCACAGCTCCGCCGCCGACGCGCGCTGGGAGCGGGCCGTCGTCGTCGGCGGCGGGTACGCGGGGCTCGTGACCGCCCGGGTCCTGGCCGACCACTTCACCGAGGTACTGGTCCTCGAACACGACCCGGTGGGCCCGGACACCGGGGTGCACCCCCACGTCCCGCAGGGCTACCACGCGCACGCGCTGCTCGCCCGGGGCGGCGAGGCGCTGGAGCGCCTCTTCCCGGGGCTGCGGGCGGAACTCGCGGAGCTGGGCGCACCCGTCTTCGACTATGGGGAGCGGATCAGCTTCCTGCTGCCGACCGGCTACGCCCCGACCGCCCGGGTCGGCGTGCCCGTGCAGACCGTCACGCGCGACGAACTCGAACGGCGCCTGCGGCAGCGGGTGTTGTCGCTCCCCGCGGTGCGGCTGCTCGCGGCGACCCGCTGCGAGACGGTGACGGCGAGCGCCCCCGGCCGCCTGGACCAGGTCCGCTACCGCGCCCATGACGCCGAGGAGTCCGTGGAGGTCGCCGCCGATCTGGTCGTCGACGCCTCGGGCCGCGCCACCTCCGTCGACCGCTGGCTCACGGACGCGCGCCTCCCGCTCTCCGCCAAGACCGTCGTCAAGGCGAAGATCACCTACACCTCTGCCTGCTACGGACGTCCGCCGCGGGACCGGCAGGACTTCGACGTCGCGTACCAGATGGCCTTCGCGCCCAGTGTTCCGCGCGGCGGGGTGGTGCTGGCCGTGGAGCACGGCCGCTGGATGTGCTCGCTGCTCGGCGTCGACGAGCACGTGCCGCCCACCGACGACGAGGGCTACCTCGAATTCGCCCGGACGCTCGGCAACCCCCGCCTCGCCGAACAGATCGAGCGCGGCACCCGGCAGGGGCAGATCCACCGCTACACCAATCCGGGCAACGAGTGGCGCCTGCACCACAAGAACACCCGCTGGCCCGAACGCCTCATCGCGGTCGGCGACTCGCTCTGCGTGTTCAATCCGGTGTACGGGCAGGGGCTCACGGTCGCCGCACTCGAGGCGGAGCTGCTCGGGCGACTGCTGGGCCGCCGCCGCTCCGAGGCGTCCGGACTCGACGGCCTCAGCCGCGTCTACCAGCGCGGCGCCGCCCGTGTCATCCAGGTCCCCTGGACCCTGGCCACCAGCTCGGACGTCATGTGGAACCCGACGGGGCAGCCGCCGGCCGCGCGCTTCGCCTACTGGTACAACCAGCACGTCTTCGCGCTCGCCGTGCGCGACCCGGACATCTGGGCGCGGTTCGTACGGGTCCTCAACATGACGGCCCCGCCCTCGCTGCTGTTCCGTCCGGCGGTGCTGGGCAAGGTGGTACGCCGGGCCCTCGGGCGCCGCACGCGCTGAGTACCCGCCTTCGGGCGGGCGGTCAGCGCACCCCGTGCGGCCGGAACTGGATGCTGATGCGTCCGCCGGTGGCACGGGCCGACTTGGGGATCGCGTGCTCCCAGGTGCGCTGGCAGGAGCCGCCCATCACGATCAGATCGCCGTGCCCGAGCGGGCGCCGGACGGTCTCGCCGCCCCGGCGCGGGCGCAGCAGCAGGTCGCGGGGCGCACCCACGGAGAGGATCGCGACCATCGTGTCCTCGCGGGCGCCCCGGCCGATGCGGTCGCCGTGCCAGGCCACGCTGTCGCGCCCGTCGCGGTAGTGGCACAGGCCCGCCGTCGTGAACGGCTCGCGGAGTTCGGTGGCGTAGTGGGCGTAGAGGGCTTGCCGGGCCTCGTCGAGGACGGCGTGGGGGAGTGGTTCGCCCGCACCGTAGAACTTGAGCAGGCGGGGTACGTCGACGACCCTCTCGTACATCTGGCGGCGTTCGGCCTTCCAGGGGACATCCGCGGCCAGCCGCTCGAACAGCAGGTCCGCGCCCCGCAGCCAACCCGGCAGCAGGTCTATCCATGCTCCGTCGCCGAGGGTCGTCCTGCGGATCGCGCCGAGCGGTCCGAGGCGTACCTCATCGGCCTGATCGAAGAGCGATCCCTGGAGCTGGTGCATGGCCATGGGTTCAGCATACGCCCTAATCGAACGCGTGAGCTAATTCGGGTAGACCGATCGGGATGTGACCGAGATACGCGTCAAAGGGGCAACGACCAGGCCGGGGCCCGTGGGATCGTCGAGCAGTCGATCCGCTAGGAGGCCGTGGCGAAGAGCCGCCCGGCGGATCTGATCAACATTGCGGAGTCCCCGAGCTCGTCGGGACGCTGTGGCGGCAGACCAGGCAAGGGCCATGATCGCTTGCGTGTGCGGGCGGAGCCGCCGCTGGTCATGTCGTGCGGATCGGTCCCACACGGTGGGTTCCGGTGAGCAGGGCTTCGGCATGCTTACGGAAAGCGGTGACCAGACGGCCCCGGTCGCCGGAGCGCGTGGCGAGTACGACCTGGCTCGGTTCGACCCCGCGCAACGGGACGGTGGTGAGGCTGGGATGCAGGCCGGTCGCGTGGTCGAGGGGCGGCCCGATGGCCACGGCCTGCCCGGCGGCGATGAGTTCGTGTTTGTCCTCAAGGGCCTCGACCAGGGGGCCGTCGGGCGCGGGCCGCCCGTCGGGCCGGGGATCGAGCCGCCAGTAGGCGTTCAGCAACGGGTCGGACTGGCGTACGTGGGGGATCGGCTCGTCGGCGATGTCGCCGAGGGTGACCGACTCCTTGCCGGCCAGACGGTGGTCCCGGGGCACGACCAGTACCCGCGGTTCGTCGTAGAGGACGGTGACGCGCAGCCGGTCGGTGGGGAACGGCAGACGCGTCACCACCGCGTCGACGCGGTGCTCCAGCAGCGCGCCGCGCGAGTCGTTCCAGGCGAGCAGGCGGGTGTGGACCTCGGCGTCGGGATTGAGGTCCCGCAGGGCCCGCACGGCCGCTGTGATGACCAGCCCCTTGGTGTAGCCGATGGTGATGCTGCTGGGCCGGGCCGCGGCCCGGGTACGGGCCATCGCCTCGGTCGCGGTGCGCAGCAGCCCCTGGGCCTCGGGCAGGAAAACCTCGCCGGCCTCGCTCAGCCGGGTGCCGCGCGTGGTGCGGTCGAGCAGGCGGACGCCCACTTGCTGTTCGAGGCGGCGGATCTGCCGGCTCAGCGACGGCTGGGTGGTGTGCAGTGCCTCGGCGGCACGGCCGAAGTGCTGGTACTCGGCGACCACCGTGAAGCACTGCACCAGCCGGAGATCGAGATCCACGGGTGCGGGGAAGTGTTCGGACACCACCCCACTCTAACTGGCGTTATACGCAGCCTGTATTACCTGCACCAGAACAATCATTGGACTGCGCGCTCGTCGTGGCCGCACCGTGGTGACCATGACATCGGACAGCGTGACACCGTTTCGTATCGACATCGCGGACAGTGCCCTGGAGGATCTGAAGGACCGGCTCCACCGGGTACGCCTCCCCGGCCGGGAGACAGCGCCGGACAGCAGCCAGGGAGTGCGGCGGGAGCGCCTGGAGGAGCTGCTGGAGTACTGGGCCACCGGGTACGACTGGCGCGATCTGGAGCGGCGGCTCAACGAGCTGGGCCAGTTCCGCACGACCATCGACGGTCTCGGCCTCCACTTCATGCACGTACGCTCACCCCGCCCCGACGCCACCCCCCTGTTGCTGCTGCACGGATGGCCGGGCTCGTTCCTGGAGTTCCTCAAGACCATCGGCCCGCTCACCGAGCACGGCTTCCACCTCGTCGTCCCCTCGATGCCCGGCTACGGCTTCTCCGACCAACCGGCCTCGACAGGCTGGGACCCGGACCGGATCGCCCGCGCGTACGGCGTGCTCATGCGACGCCTCGGCTATGACTCCTATCTGGCCCAGGGAGGCGACTGGGGCGGTGTCGTCGCGACCCGCATGGGGGCGCAGCGCCTGACGGGCCTGCGTGCGATCCATGTCAACTTCCCCGAGTTCCTCGCCGCACCACCGGTCGGCGACGACCCGGCCCCCGAGGAGAAGGCCGCACTCGAACAGGGCAGCCGCTTCTTCGCCGTCCATTCCGGATACCACGTCGTGCAGCGCACCCGGCCGCAGACCATCGGCTACGCCCTGACCGACTCCCCGGCCGGGCAGGCCGCCTGGATCTACGAGAAGTTCCTCGACTGGGCCAGGCCCGACGCCCTCACCCCCGACGAGGTCCTCGACCACATCTCCCTGTACTGGTTCACCGGCACCGCCGCTTCCTCCGCCCGTCTGTACTGGGAGTACGCCCGGCAGCCGCTCGCCCCCACCGAGCTGGACCTTCCCGTCGGAGTCAGCGTCTTCCCGGACGAACTGACCCGTACCCCGCGCGTCTGGGCCGAGCGAGCCTATCGCGACCTGCGCTACTTCAACGACGACATCCCCGCGGGCGGCCACTTCGCCGCTCTGGAGCAGCCTGAGCTGTTCGTCGAGGAGATCATCAAGTTCGCGCGGACGGTGGCCGCGTGATGACGGTCGAGATCAGCGGGGGCACGGACGGCATCGGGCGTGGGGACCGGGTCGTGGCCGTCGGGACCGACAGGGCCAAGGCCGAGCCTGGCGCCCGGTTCCAGCGCCCCAGGCGTTCGGAGACCGCCGACGGCCCGGCGTCCGACTCTGCGCCGACCTGCCTCATCCGTTTCCCGCTCAGCCACGGCCTGCTCAGCCACGGCCCGGCCGGCCTGCTCGGCCGCGCCGCCGATCCGGTCGTGCTCGACTTCGGCGGCGCCGGGCGTTTCGAGACCGCGGTCAAGGCGGTCCCGGACCCTCAGGCATTCTCCCTCGCCGACGCACGACGCCTCTACGACCGCACCCGGGAGGTGCTTGCCCGATGATGTGGGTCAGCTACCGCTCCGCCGACGGCTCCACGCGCTGCGGCGTGATGCGCGACAACAAGATCCACGCCGTTGGCACGGGCCTGTTGGAGCTGCTGCGCGCCGAAGGCGGGCTGGAGGCCGCCGCAACGAGAGAACCGTCTGAGATCGTCGAGTTGGCTACGGCCGACCTGCTGCCGCCGATACCGGTGCCCCCGGCGGTCCGGGACTTCGCCGCGTTCGAACGTCACATCAGCAACGCGGGTAAGGCAGCCGTCGGCGACGGCAGGGTCAGCCCGGTCTGGTACGAGTATCCGCTCTTCTATTTCTCCAACCCGGCGGCGATCAAGGGACCGCACGACGAGGTCGCCATCGCCCCGGGCGCTCAACTGTGGGACTACGAGGTCGAGGTGGCTGCGGTGATCGCCGGGGACTGCTCGGACCTCGACGCCGCCACGGCGGAGAATCACATCGCCGGCTACCTGGTCTACTGCGACTGGAGCGCACGCGACATCTCCGCGAGCGAGATGGGATTCGTGTACGGCCCGTCCAAGAGCAAGGACGCCTCGACCAGTCTCGGCCCGTTCCTCGTCACCCCCGACGAACTGGAGCCCCACCGCTCGGGCCGGGGCTATGCGTTGCGGATGGACGGGTACGTCAACGATGAGCATTACGGCGGCGGCAGCTGGGACGAGATCCACTGGTCGTTCGGCGAGATGCTGGCGCACGCGTCACGCGGCACCTCGCTGCGAGCCGGTGACATCATCGCCAGCGGCCCCGTGGGCACCGGCTGCATCCAGGAGTTGTCCGGCTGCCGCCCCTACCTGGCACCGGGGGACACGGTCCGGATCGAAGTACAGGAACTCGGCGCGATCTCCGCACGGATCACCGCGCCAGAGCCGTCCTGACCTACCGGACGCACCAAGAACGACTTTGACCATTCCACTTGCCGGGAGACCTTCACGATGCAGCTCGCCAGCAGCTTTGCTCGCGCCGACATGGATCTGAACGCAGTCCGCGAGGTCAGCCTCACCATCAACGCGACCCACCTGTTCGTCTACTTCATCCCCGAGGCACCGGAAGAGGCCGCCAAACTAGGCGTGACCGAGTACGGACCGGCGTACTTCGCGTTCCGCTCTGCCCCGATGGGCGCAGTCCCATGGCAGGTCACGCTCGCGGCCTTCTACAACTTCAGCCCGCGGTCGGTGCGGGCCATGGCAGGCGTCTGGGACACAGCGCCGCCACCGGAGTGGCAGGCCGCTCGCTTCGCGGCCGTCGGCCGTGCGTTGCGGCGCGTCGGCGTGAGCCTCACCGCCAATCAGATCGCCGAGGCACGATCACTGATCGACCCGGTCGTCGCGAGCGCCGACCACGCCGGGAAGACGATGGCCGCCGCCAACGCCTCGGTCCCCCTGCCGGCCGATCCGCTCGTCGCGCTGTGGCAGCAGATCACAGTGCTGCGCGAGTGGCGCGGCGACGCGCATATCGCCGTGCTCGCAGCGAACGGCCTCGGGCCGTGTGACTGCAACATGTTGCAAACCGCGACAGGTCACTTCCCGGAAGCCATCGCGCGCGCCACCCGGCTGTGGGACGACGAGGAGGTGGCCGCGGCAACGACACGCCTTGTCGCACGCGGCTGGCTCGACGCCGACGGCACCGCTACCGATGCCGGCATCGCGGCGCGCGAGCAGATCGAGGTCGAGACCGACGAGCACTGCGCGGCGCTTTGGACGCCGATCGGCGACGCCGGCGTCCGCCGCCTCACCTCGCTCATCAGGCCGATCCACGACGCGTTCACCGCAGCCGGGACATTCCCCTTCCGCGTGGAGACGGGAGACACGCGGTCCGCCGACCCGGAGGCCGCCGGGTAGGCTCCGTTCTCGCGCAGATTCCGCTGTCGGGCTGTCGACACACCTGACGGCTCGCCAGGGTGGTGACGCAGTAAATGCCGGATTTACTGAGGTGTACGCATTTACTGCGGCAGCACCGGGAGGGCGGAGCGGGCATGACGATCGCACCGGTGACCGAACTCGGAGGCGCGTTGCGGTTGCCGCGCCCGCGTCGTGCCCCTGTCCGCCCCTTCCGCGTCGTACACCGTGGCGGTCGAGCGCTACCTCACCGGCGCGGGCATCGCGAAGTCCTCCGCGCGTGTCCAGCCCGGTGCATACGCCAAGCGCCCGCCCGGTGGCGACCGCGGAGAGATCCCCGCGGTCGGCACCGGGCGGGCGCCGTCCGAGACTGGGCCGTTCGGGTCAGTGGGCCCGCTTCCCCGTGAACAGGCGGTAGAGGAAGAGAACGATCACGGAGCCGATGATGGCGGCGATCCACGTCGACAGATGGAAGAACCCGTTGATCGAGTGGACGCCGAAGATCACCTTGCCCAGCCAGCCGCCGAGCAGCCCGCCCACGATGCCGATCAGCATCGTCACCAGGCAGCCACCCGGGTCCTTGCCGGGGGTGAGGGCCTTGGCGATGGCGCCCGCGATGAGGCCGATCAGGATCCAGGCGATGATGCCCACGAGTACGTTCCTTTCCCTTGCCTACATGACGACACTCGATCTGCCGTCCGACATCAAGACGGATGTCCAGCTCCGGCCCTTGTACACAGGACCAAGGTCACGTGTGGCGGGACGAAGGTCTCTCCTCCGGCAGAACCAGCGGCGGGGCGACCCCGCACCCCCATCGTCGCCCGATATGTCCGACCGCGCGCCCCGGGCGGCGGCAGCTTATGGTGGCCGAGCGGCATACCGGAGACAGCCATGACGTCAGCCAAGAAGCCACCCATCGATCTGGAACAGTGCCTGCTCCTGACCGGCGTGGGCTGCTTCGACTGGGATCTGCGCAGTGGCGGGCTCAGCCTCGACGCCGCTTCACTCGCCCTGCTCGATCTCCTGCCCGGAGAGTTCGACGGCCGGGTCGCCTCGCTCCAGCGACGGCTGCCGCCCGAGGAAGCCGTCCGCATCAACTACGCGGTCACCGAAGCCGGCACGACAGGTACCGACCTCTACGGCGTCTACTTCCGGATCCGCCGACGCGACGGCTCGCTGCACCTGGGCCACGCCCGCGGACGCATCGTGCGCGACGGTGACGGACGGGCCGCCCGCGTCCTCGGGATCCTGCGCTCGGCCGCCAACGACGGGACGGAGCTCGCGGCCACCGACCCCAGGGAAGAGCGCAGACAAGGCATCGCCCTGATGGTCCAGGGCACCACGCAGGCCCTGTCGCGCGCCGTCACGGTCGACGACGTGGTGGCCGTGCTCTCCGGCGCGGGCGGCCTCGACCGGTTCGCCGCCGACGGGCTGGTGCTCGGCCTGGTCGAGGGGGAGAACCTGAAGCTGATCGCCCTGGTGGGCCAGTCGATGCAGACCCTCGACGAGATCAAGCTGTACCAGGCCGACGACTCGCTGCCGCTCGCCCAGGCCGTCGTGACCCGGCAGCCCCGCTTCGTGGGCTCGCTCCCCGACCTCGCGCGGCGCTTCACCCGGCTGAGGCCGTACATCGAGAGCATGCGCCTCGACTCGGCCGCCTTCCTGCCGCTGGTGGCGCAGGACCGCGCCATCGGCGGACTCGCACTCTTCTACCGCGGTCGGCGGGAATTCGGCGACGCCGACCGCAACCTGTGCATCGGTCTCTCCGGCATCGTCGCCCAGTCGCTGCAGCGCGCCATGCTGTTCGACGAGGAACGCGACCTCGCCAAGAGCCTGCAGGCCACGATGTTGCCGCGCGGGATCCCCGACGTCGTGGACACCGAGGTCGCCGTGCGCTACCACGCGGCCTGGGGCGGCCGGGACGTCGGAGGGGACTTCTACGACGTCATCTCCCTGCCCCGCGGACGCATCGGCGTGGTCGTCGGCGACGTGCAGGGACACGACACCCACGCCGCGGCCATCATGGGGCAGCTCCGCATCGCCCTGCGCGCCTTCGCCGGCGAGGGGCACCCGCCCGCGACGGTGCTCTCCCGCACCTCGCGCTTCCTGGCCGAGCTGGACACCGAACGCTTCGCCACCTGCACCTACGCCCAGTTCGACCCGGCCACCGGCATCGTGCGCGCGGTACGGGCCGGGCACCTGCCGCCCCTCGTGCGCCATGTGGACGGCAGAGTGGGCGTACCGCGGGTGCGCGGCGGGCTGCCGCTGGGCCTCGCCACGGAGTTCGGCATGGAGGACTACTCCGAGGTGCGGCTCGACCTCGTACCCGGAGAGACCCTGGTGATGTGCACGGACGGGCTCGTGGAGGACGCAGGCCTCGACCTCGACACCGGGATGCAAAACCTCGCCGACGTGCTCCGCGTGGGACCCGAGAAGGCGGAGGACCTGGCCGACCACCTCTCGCACGCGCTGTGGGAGCGCTGGGGCACCGGCGACGACGTGGCGCTCCTGGTCCTGCGCCGCCTCCCCGACCCCGGCACCCCCCAGGAGCCGCGCATCCACCGCTATGTCCACCAGGCCGACCCCGAGGGACTCGCCGACGCGCGCGCCGCCCTGCGGGAACACCTCGCGTCCTGGGGGATGGGCGGTGTCGCCGACGACGTCGAGGTGGCCGCGGGCGAACTTCTCGTCAACGCCCTGGTCCACACCGAGGGCGGCGCCAGCCTCACCCTCGAAGTGCTCAGCGGTCCGCCGCGCCGGGTCCGCCTGTGGGTGAAGGACCGCTCCAGCGACCGGCCCCGCAAGAGGTCACCGGGGGAGACCGCCACCTCCGGCCGCGGCATGGTCCTGGTGGAGGCCGTCGCTCTGGGGTGGGGCATCGAACCACAGGGCGAGGGCAAGGCCGTCTGGTGCGACTTCGCCGTGCCGGAAGCCTGACGGGCGACCGCCCCCGCCTCTCGGGGACAGGCTCTCAGTGGCCGCCTGGGCTCGTGAGGTTCTCGCGGACCTTGGCGATGGCGAACCCCCAGCCCTGCTGCACGGTCGGCTTGGCCGGCACGGCGATCTCCTCGGGGTTGGTGAGGACGTCCAGGAGCACGGGCCCCGGCGTGGCGAACGCCCGGCGCACCGCGTCCGCGAGGTCGTCGGCCCGGTCCACCCGGATGCCGGTGATGCCCATCGACTCGGCGACGGCGGCGAAGTCGGGGTTGTCGAGTCCGGTGCCGAACTCGGGCAGGCCCGCCTCCTCCTGCTCCAGCTTCACCATGCCGAGCCGCTGGTTGTCGAAGACGACGAGCTTGACCGGCAGCCGGCGGCTGCGGATGGTCATGAGGTCGCCGAGGAGCATGCTGAGACCGCCGTCGCCGCAGAAGGCGACGACCTGCCGGTCGGGGTCGAGGAGCTGGGCGCCGATGGCCTGCGGCATCGCGTTGGCCATGGAGCCGAGGTTGTACGAGCCGAGCAGCCGGCGGGACCCGCGCATCTCGACGAAGCGCGAGAGCCAGACGGTGGCCATGCCGGTGTCCGAGGTGAAGACGGCGTCGTCGGCCGCCACCTCGTCCACCGCCGCGGCCAGCGCCTCCGGGCGCACCAGGTGGTCCCGGTTGTCGAAGGCCGAGCGCACCTTGCCGACCAGGCCGTGGTCGTGGTCGGGGGCGGCGAGTTTGTGCTGTCCCCGCTGCCACTTGGCGAACTTCTCCCGCGCCCCGTCCAGGTGCCCGCGCTCCGTACGCTGCTCAAGGCGGCGCAGAAGTCCGCGCACGGTGGGGCCGACGTCGGCGGCGAGGGCGACGTCGACGGGGACCCGCCGGCCGATGTGTTCGGCGACCCGGTCGACCTGGATGACCTTCTTGCCCTGCGGATACCACTCGCGGTACGGGAAGTCGGTGCCGAGCAGCAGCAGGGTGTCGGCGTGCTCCATCGCGTGCGCGGCGGCCGGGTTGCCGATCAGCCCCGTCTGGCCGACCTGGAAGGGGTTGTCGCCCTCGAAGCCCTCCTTCGCCTTGAGGGTGAGCACCATGGGCGAGGCCAGCCGTTCCGCGAGGGCGAGCACGTCCTCGCGGGCGCCGCGCGCTCCCCGGCCGACCAGCATGGTGACCTTGCCGCCGTCGGCGAGGGCGGCGGCCGCGTCGTCGAGGACCGGGTCGTCGGGCCGGTTGGCGGACTCCGCGACGGCGAGCCGGACCGGCCGGTCGTCCGGCAGCTCCTGGCCGCCGATGTCGCCGGGCACCGTGAGCACGGCGACGCCGCGGCGCCCGATCGCGCTGCGCACGGCGATCTCGAGGAGGCCCGGCAGCTGTTCGGGAGAGGTGACGGTGGCGCGGAAGACGGCGACGTCACGGAAGAGGAGGTCGTTGTCGACTTCCTGGAAGTAGTCGGTGCCCACCTCGGCGAGGGGCACCTGGCCGGTGATGGCGAGCACCGGGGTGCCGCTCTTGGCGGCGTCGTACAACCCGTTGAGCAGGTGCACGGAGCCGGGGCCCACGGTGCCCATGCAGACCCCGAGGGTGTCGGTGAGCTGCGACTGGGCGCCGGCGGCGAAGGCCGCGGCCTCCTCGTGGCGGCAGCCCACCCATTCGACGGAACCGGTGTCGCGGATGGCGTCGGTGAAGGGGTTCAGAGCGTCACCGACCACTCCGAAGACGTGGCGTACTCCGAGCTCTTCCAGGGCGTCGATCATGACGCGGGCAACAGTGCGTGACATGGGGCGGGGATGTTCCTCTCGTGAACGGGGGAGTGCGCCGTCAGACGGCGAAGGAATCGGGGTCGGCCGCGCGCCAGTCGGCGGCCCAGCTCCCGGGTGGTGAGGCGAGCAGCTCGCCGGGGGAGAGCCACTCGTGCAGCTCCGCGTAGGAACGGAACCCGCCGTGGTCCTCGCGGCGCCGCAGCAGACGGGGGTTCAGCTCAGAGGTGTCGCGCACCCCCATCGCGGCCATGATCTGCAACGCGCTCTTCACGGTGGCCTCCTGGAACCGCGCGACGCGTGCGGCCTTGTCCGGCACGTCGAGGGCACGGGCACGGCGCGGGTCCTGGGTGGTGACACCGGTCGGGCAGCGGTTGGTGTGACAGCGCTGGGCCTGGATGCAGCCGACCGCGAACATCATCGCGCGGGCCGCGTTGGTGTAGTCGGCGCCCATGGCGAGGCGCTTGACGATGTCGGTGCCCGTCGCCACCTTGCCGCTCGCGCCGATGCGGATACGGTCCCGCAGCCCCGCCCCCGTCAGGGCGCTGTGCACCATCACGAGGCCTTCGGTGAGGGGCATCCCGAGGTGGTCTGCGAACTCCAGCGGGGCCGCGCCCGTGCCGCCCTCCGCGCCGTCCACGACGACGAAGTCCGGGGTGATCCCCTCCGCCGCCATGGCCTTGCAGACGGCGAGGAACTGCGTACGCGACCCGGGGCACAGCTTGAACCCCACCGGTTTGCCGTGCGTCAGCTCCCGCATCCGGGCGAGGAAGAGGACGAGTTCGCGCGGGGTGGAGAAGACGCGGTGGTAGGGCGGCGAGACGACGGTCTCGCCCTCGGGCACACCGCGTACGGAGGCGATCTCGGCGTTGACCTTGGTGCCGGGAAGGACGCCGCCGATCCCCGGCTTCGCGCCCTGCGACAGTTTCAGTGACACGCACCGGACGGCGGGGTGGGCGGCCTTGTCCGCGAACTGCCGGGCGTCGAAGTCCCCGTCGCGGGTGCGGCAGCCGAAGTAGCCGGTGCCGATCTCCCACACGAGGTCGCCGCCGGGCCGCAGATGGTACTCGGAGAGGCCGCCCTCGCCGGTGTCATGGGCGAACCCGCCGCGCGCCGCGCCGGTGTTCAGCGCGAGGACGGCGTTGGCGGAGAGCGAGCCGAAGCTCATCGCCGACACGTTGAGGAGCGCCATGTCGTACGGCTCGGCGCAGTCGGGGCCGCCGACCCGGACGCGGGGCGGCTCCTTCGCCACCGCCACCGGCGCCATGGACGGCACGAGGAGCTCGTAGCCGCGCTGTTCCATGTCGCGTTCGCTGCCGAACGGCTCCTCGGCGTCGACGCCCTTCGCCCGTTCGTAGACGATGCTGCGGGTGTCCCGGTCGTAGGGCCTGCCGTCGTAGTTGCGCTCCACGAAGTACTGCTGCAGCTCCGGGCGCAGCGCTTCCATCAGGAAACGCAGATGGCCCAGGACCGGGTAGTTCCGCAGCACCGAGTGCCCGCGCTGGACGAGGTCGTACACCCCGGTCAGCGCCACGGCCAGCAAGGGGACCGCGAGCAGCCACCACCACGGCGATGCCAGGAGGGCGAGGAGCACACCGCCCACCGCGCACACCGCCAGCAGGCCAACTGTTGCGAAACGCGTCATGACCCCCACGTGACCCGGATCCGGCCGGTCACACGTGCCACCGCCGACCGGAACGGGGAATAGGGCCGAAAGTCCCGAGGCCAGGGGGGGGCTCAGGCCCGGGCGGTCGCCCGCTCCAGGCACTCGTCCACGATCTTCCGGTCGAGCGCGGCCCGCACGAGCGCGGCGGCCACCACGCTCGGCCGTGCGCCGTCCCCGAGTCGCAGCAGCTCGGCGGCGTCCCGCGGCAGCCCGAGGCGCTCCGCGCCCTGCAGCACCTTGGCGTCGAGGTGCGGCCGGTACTCGGGCCACACGTCCTGCACCTCGCGCAGGAAGATGTGCACGCCGGTGGGCCCGAGGCCCGGCACCCGCCGCAGCATCCGTTCCAGGACGGCCACGTCGCCGTCGGCCTCCTTCCGGACCTCGCGCAGGTCGCCGTGCCACTCCTCGTTCACCAGCCGGGCGCCGTCCCCCAGCTGGGTCGCGGTCCGCTCGTCGTAACGCCGGTACCCGCCGCGCCCGAGGGCGTCGACGCGCTGTTGCCAGGTGGCGTCGGCCATCTGCCGCGGCCCGCGCATCCCCGCGTCGTACAGGGCGCGGGCACTGGCCACCGCGACGGAGGCCCGGATGCGGGCGCTCAGCAGGCAGGACAGGACGAGGGTGCGGTAGAGCGGCTGGGGGGTGTCGGTCAGGCGGATGCCCGCCTCCGCGGCGTACGTCTGTCCCGAGGTCTTGAGCAGTTCCCGCATCACAGCCTGCCGGCCGGCCATCGCGCACCTCCTGGGTGGGGTCCTGGTTCTGGCGTCACCGGGTCCTTCCGCCCGATGAGGACCGGGTGCCCAGCGCGGGGCGCGACAGTACGAGCAGACTGTGCGGCGCGACGGTGACTTCGCCGCAGGCCTTGTGCTCCGCCTCGTCGGAGAGGCCCTGTGGGTCCGTGGTGTCGAGCCGGGTCTCCCAGCGCTCGCCGTACGCGGCGCCCGGCAGCCGGAAGACGACCGGGTCCCCGCAGCTGTTCAGCAGGAGCAGGAAGGAGTCGTCCACCACGGGTCTGCCCTGCGAGTCGGGCTCCGCGATGGCGTCGCCGTTGAGGAAGACGCCGACGGCGTGGGCGTCGGCGCGCCCCCAGTCGTCGTCCGCCATCTCGTGGGCGTCGGGGCGCAGCCACACCAGGTCGGGCAGCGGCCGGCCGTCCTGGGCCGGGCGCTCACCGCGGAAGAAGCGGCGTCTGCGCAGCACCGGGTGGGCGGCGCGCAGTCCGATGGCGCGCCGGGTGAAGCCGATCAGTTCGCGCTGCTCGTCGTCGAGGTCCCAGTCGACCCAGGACAGCTCGTTGTCCTGGCAGTAGGCGTTGTTGTTGCCGCGCTGCGTGCGGCCCAGCTCATCGCCGTGCGCGAGCATCGGGATGCCCTGCGACACCATGAGGGTGGCGAGGAAGTTGCGCTGCTGGCGCGCCCGGAGCTCCAGGACCCGTCCGTCCGTGGTGGGGCCCTCGGCGCCGCAGTTCCACGAGCGGTTGACGCTCTCGCCGTCCCGGTTGTCCTCCGCGTTGGCCTCGTTGTGCTTGTCGTTGTACGAGACCAGGTCGTGCAGCGTGAAGCCGTCGTGGGCGGTGACGAAGTTGACGCTGGCGCGCGGGCGGCGGCGGTCGTGCTGGTAGAGGTCGGACGAGCCGGTCAGCCGGGAGGCGAACTCGGCGAGGGTGTGGTCCTCGCAGCGCCAGAAGTCCCGTACCGCGTCCCGGTACTTGCCGTTCCACTCCGACCACAGGGGCGGGAAGTTGCCGACCTGATAGCCGCCGTCCCCGACGTCCCACGGCTCCGCGATGAGCTTGACGCGGCTGACCACCGGGTCCTGCTGGACCAGGTCGAAGAAGGCCGAGAGCCGGTCCACGTCGTGGAACTGCCGGGCGAGCGTGGCCGCCAGGTCGAAGCGGAATCCGTCGACGTGCATCTCGGTGACCCAGTACCGCAGTGAGTCCATGATCAGTTGCAGGACGTTCGGGTGCCGCATCAGCAGGCTGTTGCCGGTGCCGGTGGTGTCGAAGTAGTGGGCGGGGTCGTCCTCGGGGAGGCGGTAGTACGAGGCGTTGTCGATGCCGCGGAAGGCGAGGGTGGGACCGTTCTCGTTGCCCTCGGCCGTGTGGTTGTAGACCACGTCGAGGATCACTTCGAGACCGGCCGCGTGCAGCGCCTTGACCATCGACTTGAACTCGGTGACCTGCTCGCCCCGGGTGCCCAGCGCCGCGTAGCCGTTGTGCGGGGCGAAGAAGCCGATGGAGGCGTAGCCCCAGTAGTTGGAGAGACCGCGGTCGTGCAGGAAGCCGTCCTGCACGTACTGGTGCACGGGCATCAGCTCGACGGCGGTCACCCCGAGCGACGTGAGGTGGTCGATGACCGCGTCGCTTGCGAGGCCCGCGTACGTGCCGCGCAGCTCCGCGGGCACCCCGGGATGCGTGCGGGTCAGGCCGCGTACGTGCGCCTCGTAGACGACCGTCTCGGCGTACGGCCTGCGGGGCGGCCGGTCGTCCCCCCAGTCGAAGGACGGGTCGACGACCACCGAGAGTGGCGTGTGACCGGCGCTGTCGGCCGGTTCGGGGCCGTCCGCCGCGCGTTCGTACAGCGAGGCGTCGTTGTCGATCTCCCCCTCGATGGCCCTGGCGTAGGGGTCGAGCAGCAGTTTGGCGGGGTTGCACCGGTGGCCGGCGGCGGGGTTCCAGGGGCCGTGCACCCGGTAGCCGTACCGCTGCCCGGGGCCGACCCCCGGCAGGTAGCAGTGCCAGACGAAGCCGTCGACCTCCGAAAGGGTGACGCTGTCCTGCGTGCCGTCCTCGTGGAACAGGACGAGGACGACCCGCTCGGCCACCTCGCTGAACAGGGCGAAGTTCGTGCCCTCACCGTCATATGTCGCGCCCAGGGGGAAAGGGGATCCGGTCCAGGTGCGCACACGACGTCCTTCCTGACGGGGAGACGGAGGCCTTGCGCACGGGCAGGGCCTCCGCCGGGGTTGCGGGATGGCGTACGGCTCTCGCCGGTGGGCGAAGTGGCCGTGGCGGGCGTGGACTACGTGTCCGGCGAACCCGCCAGGACTGCCATGCTCTCCTCCCGCGGCACGTCGAGCGACTCGGGAACGCAGGGCGCGGGTGCGGCGGGTGCCAGCGGGGCGTGGTCCGGCATCCGGTCGCGGCACGCGAACCAGATGAGCTTTCCGCCGGCCGCGGGGCAGCTGCCCCAGCCGTCGCTCAGCGCGGCGATCTGGGCCAGGAAGCCCTGCGGACCGTAGTGCGGTCCGGGCAGTTCACGGTCCTTGTCCGACACGCCGGTGATGAGGTGGTGCCCCGTCCAGCACATCTCGACGGCGGCTTCCTTGTCCGTTCCGTGCTCCTCGATCGCCGTCAGCAGCACGCGGGTGCAGTGGCTGACGGGTTCGACGAGGTGATCCAGGCCCCAGTGGCGGAGGTGGGCGGCCAGGATGCGAGCGACGTGGTCGATCTTCTCCGGGCTGGTCTCCACGTCGAGGTGGTAGTAGCGGGGGGTTGCCGACTTCATTGTGCTTGGCTCCTCTCGGCGGAGCTCCCACCCCTCCCGGCCCTGTGGACCGAGCCCCGAACACGAAGCGTGAGCGTTGATCGCTCCTGAGTCAGTATCAGAGTCGTATCGCTACTCCATTCGCGCAACAGGAGCGAACGGCAGGTGGTTTAAAACCCAACAAGACGCTGCGTGGTCGAGCGTGCACCATGAGTCTGGAAACCGGTCGGCGCGAGCCGTCCGGCCCCGCTACAGGGGTGCGGTCTGCGCCGTGGCCGGGCGCACCGGTCGCACCGGCGCGAAACGAGAAGGTGAGCAGCGTGGTGCTGTTGCCTGCCAAGGATGCGGTTGCGCGGCATCTGAGTCAGTACCGGTCGTGGGAACGGCAGTTGTTCATCCATCCCGCCGACCGCGACGTACGCGCGCAGTTCGAGAGCAGCGCGTACACCCTGTGCGTGCTGATGGGTGAGTGCACGGCGCGGGTGGCCGCGGAAGCGGCCGAGGAGTACCTGCGACCGCGCGCCGCCCGCCGGCCGCGGCCGGCGCCCGAGCATCTGGGGCAGTAGCACCACCCACGGCTCCGCCGGAGCCGTGCCCGACTCGAGCGCGGTGGAGGAGTGACCGATGACCTCAACTCCGGAGACGAACCCCGTCCCCGTGGCCACGGGGGTGAACTTCGTCCCCGTGGGGTCGAGTTCTGCCCGCGCGTCGGCGCCACTGACCGTGCGCGTGTCCGTACCTGTGTCCGTGTCCGTCCCCGTCCCGGTCCGGGACGTGCAGCCGGCCGTGGACGGCGGACGCCGCCCGGCGAAGGCGGTGCCCGGTGAGACCTTCCAGGTCACGGCGACGGTCTTCGGCGAGGGCCACGGAGCGGTCGGCGCCAACGTCGTGCTGCTCGGCCCCGACGGCCGGCGCGGGCCCTGGACGCCCATGCGGGAACTGGCCCCGGGCACCGACCGCTGGGGCGCCGAGGTCACGCCGGACGCGGAGGGGCGCTGGACGTACGCCGTGGAGTCCTGGACGGACCCGGTGACGGCGTGGCGCCGGGCCGCCGAGGTCAAGGTCCCGGCGGGCATCGACGTCGGGCTGGTCCTCGAGGAGGGCGCGCTGCTTCACGAGCGGGCCGCGCAGGCGGCGCCGAAGGGCCCCGAACGGCGGATCCTGCTGGCCGCCGCGGACGCGCTCCAGGACGATCTGCGTGATCCGTCCGCACGCCTCGACGCCGCGCTGACGTCCGAGGTGCTGGCGGCGCTCGCCCGTTTCCCCCTGCGCGACCGCGTCACCCGCTCGGACGCCCTCCCTCTTGTGGTCGAACCCCGAAGGGCGTTGTTCGGCTCCTGGTACGAGTTCTTCCCGCGTTCGGAGGGCGCCGTCGTCCGGGAGGGGGAGCCGCCGGTCTCGGGGACGTTCCGTACCGCGGCGGCGCGGCTGCCCGCCATCGCCGGGATGGGCTTCGACATCGTCTACCTGCCGCCGATCCATCCCATCGGCACCACCTTCCGCAAGGGACCCGACAACTCCCTTTCGGCGGGGCCCCACGACGTCGGTGTGCCGTGGGCGATCGGCTCGCCCGAGGGCGGGCACGACGCCGTCCACCCGGACCTGGGCACGCTGGAGGACTTCGACGCCTTCGTGGCCGAGGCTGGGCGGCTCAGGCTCGAAGTGGCCCTGGACTTCGCGTTGCAGTGCTCGCCGGACCACCCGTGGGTGGAGAAGCACCCCGAGTGGTTCAGTCATCGCGCGGACGGGAGCATCGCGTACGCGGAGAACCCGCCGAAGAAGTACCAGGACATCTATCCGCTCGACTTCGACCGTGACCTGCCGGGTCTCGTCGCCGAATCGGTCCGGCTGCTGCGGTTCTGGATGGCCCGCGGCGTGCGGGTCTTCCGCGTCGACAACCCGCACACCAAGCCGGTCGCGTTCTGGGAGCAGGTGCTCGCCGACATCCGGCGCACCGACCCCGACGTGCTCTTCCTCGCCGAGGCGTTCACCAGGCCGCCGCTCGTGCGGGCGCTGGCGCAGGCCGGCTTCCAGCAGTCGTACACGTACTTCACCTGGAAGAACACCAAGCAGGAGCTCACCGACTACCTGACGGAGCTCGCCACCGAGACCGCGCCCTACTTGCGCCCGAACTTCTTCGTGAACACCCCCGACATCCTCTCGGAGTTCCTCCAGGAGGGTGGCCGTCCGGCCTTCGAGATCCGTGCGGTACTCGCCGCCACGCTCTCGCCCGCCTGGGGTGTCTACAGCGGATTCGAGCTGTGCGAGAACACCGCCGTGCGGCCGGGAAGCGAGGAGTACCTGAACTCCGAGAAGTACCAGTTGCGCCCGCGTGACTGGGCGGCGGCCGAGCGCGAGGGGCGCACCATCACCCCCCTGATCACCGCGCTGAACCGGATCCGGCGGGACCACCCCGCCCTTCAACAGCTGCGGAACCTTCACTTCCACCAGGCCGACAACGACGCCGTCATCGTCTACAGCAAGCGTGACGGTGACGACACGGTTCTGGTCGTCGTCAATCTGGACCCGCGTCACGTACGCGAAGCCACGGTCTCGTTGGACATGCCGCTGCTCGGCCTCGACTGGCACGAGAGCGTGCCGGTGCGCGACGAGCTCACCGGCGACACCTACCACTGGGGCAGGACCAA
>NZ_JBWKFZ010000019.1:0-136842 GCF_056433985.1 Streptomyces sp. NPDC044106 | reverse complement strand
TTCTTTTTGTTCTTCGTTCTTGCGTTTCCGACTCTATCAGACTCTTTCGTGTCCGACTTCCTCGGTGCCTTTCCGGTTCCCGCTCCGGCCTTTCGACTTTCGCGTTTCCCTTTCCGGCGGCTCCGACTTTATCAGGTCTTATTCGACTCTCTGACCACGTCCACCGCAGACATGCGGAGACGGACCCGGAGATAGGATCTGATCGAAGGTTGCCGCCGAGGCCGGGCGCTTGCCGCGTCCCACAGCCTCAGGCAGGAGTCCGACTCTACATCGGGTGGAGGGCAGGCGCAAATCGTTTGTGCACTGCCTCTACGTCCGCCAACCGGGACCTGTCGTGCGGAACCGGGACTTCATATGACTTACCCTTCTGAACAGTGCGTCGTCCAGGACAGGTAGTGGCGGCGACTACGAATCTCCGCCCCCTGGGAGGCTTGCCATGACCAGTGTTTCGTCCCCGCTTGCAGGACGCGCCATCGGGCTCTCCGCTGTACCTGATCCCGTGTTCTCAGGCGCGATGGTCGGGCCTGGTACGGCTATCGATCCCGCGCGCGAGCCTTCTGAGGCCGTCTCGCCCGTGGACGGCATCGTCGTCTCTCTCCACCCCCACGCCTTCGTGGTCGTCGACGACCAGGGCCATGGTGTGCTGACGCACCTCGGCATCGACACCGTGCAGCTCAACGGCGAGGGCTTCGAGCTACTCGTCAACAAGGGTGACACCGTGCGGCGTGGCCAGGCCGTGGTGCGCTGGAACCCGGCCGCCGTCGAGGCCGCCGGCAAGTCCCCCGTGTGCCCGATCGTGGCGCTCGAGGCCACCGCCGAGTCCCTCTCCGACCTCATCGAGGACGGCGAAGTGAAGGCCGGCGACGCGCTCTTCAGCTGGAAGTGACGTCATGGCCGTCGCTGACGGCCGAGCAGGACAACCAACGCGGCGGCTGGGCCCGCCGCACTACCGGAGACGGGTGAGATGGAGACAACGCTGCGAGGCGTCGGTGTGAGCCACGGTGTGGCGATCGGCGAGGTTCGGCACATGGGTACGGCCGTTCTCGAGCCGCCGGCCAAGCAGATTCCCGCGGAGGAGGCCGAGCGCGAACAGGGGCGTGCTCGCCAGGCCGTGGAAGCTGTGGCGGCCGACCTGAATGCGCGTGGCCATCTGGCCGGTGGCGAGGCCCAGGCGGTGCTCGAGGCACAGGCAATGATCGCTCAGGACCCGGAGCTCATGTCCGACGTCGACCGGCGCATCACCGTCGGCAGCACGGCCGAGCGCGCCGTGTACGACGCCTTCTCCCACTACCGGGAACTGCTGGCCGGTGCCGGTGAGTACATGGCGGGCCGGGTGGCGGACCTCGACGACGTGCGCAACCGCATCGTCGCGCGGCTGCTTGGCGTTCCGATGCCCGGTGTGCCGGACAGCGACGAGCCGTACGTGCTGATCGCGCGTGACCTCGCGCCGGCGGACACCGCGCTGCTCGACCCGGCTCTGGTGCTCGGCTTCGTCACCGAGGAGGGCGGGCCCACGAGCCACAGCGCGATTCTCGCGCGGGCGCTCGGAGTGCCGGCCGTCGTCGCGCTGCCGGGCGCGGGTGAGCTTCTCGAGGGCACGGTCGTCGCCGTGGACGGCAGCACGGGCGAGATCTTCGTGGATCCCAGCGCGGAGAAGCGCGGGCAGCTCGAGGCCGCGGCCGCCGAGCGCAAGGCCGCGCTGGCCGCGTCGACCGGTCCCGGTGCCACGTCCGACGGGCACAAGGTGCCACTCCTCGCCAATGTCGGCGGCCCCGCCGACGTGCCGGCCGCCGTCGAGGCGGGGGCCGAGGGTGTCGGTCTGTTCCGTACCGAGTTCCTCTTCCTGGACGACAGCACGAAGGCGCCGTCCGAGGAGAAGCAGGTCGAGGCGTACCGCAAGGTGCTCGAGGCCTTCCCCGAGGGCCGTGTCGTCGTGCGCGTGCTCGATGCCGGTGCGGACAAGCCGCTGGACTTCCTGACGCCGGGCGACGAGCCGAACCCGGCGCTCGGCGTACGCGGGCTGCGCTCGCTGCTCGACCACCCCGAGGTGCTGCGTACGCAGCTGACCGCGCTGGCCAAGGCCGCCGAGGGCCTGCCCGTCTACCTCGAGGTCATGGCCCCGATGGTGGCGGACCGCACCGACGCGAAGGCGTTCGCGGTCGCCTGCCGCGAGGCGGGGCTGCGGGCGAAGTTCGGCGCGATGGTCGAGATCCCGTCGGCCGCCCTGCGTGCGCGCTCGATCCTTCAGGAGGTCGAGTTCCTGTCGCTGGGCACCAATGACCTCGCGCAGTACGCCTTCGCCGCCGACCGGCAGGTGGGCGCCGTGTCCCGGCTTCAGGACCCGTGGCAGCCCGCGCTGCTCGACCTGGTCTCGATGTCCGCGGAGGCGGCGCGGGCCGAGGGCAAGAGCTGTGGCGTGTGCGGTGAGGCTGCTTCCGACCCGCTGCTCGCCTGTGTACTGACCGGTCTCGGTGTCACCTCCCTGTCGATGGGTGCGGCGTCCATTCCCTACGTGCGTGCGACGCTCGCCAAGTACACGCTGGCGCAGTGTGAGCGTGCCGCGTCGGCGGCGCGTGCCGCGGACAGCGCCGAGGAGGCGCGCAAGGCCGCGCAGGCGGTGCTGTCGGGCGAGTAGCCTGCCGCTCTGTTCTGTTCAGGGGCGCCCCACCGGCCGGTGGGGCGCCCCTTGGCGTTCAGTGGGTGTGTCCTCCTTCGGGCTGCCCGTCCTCGATGTCGGGTGCCGCGCAGTAGTCGACACCGGATTCCGGGGAGACGAGCTCTCCCGAGATGGCGTCGGTGCAGTAGGCGTCGAAGACCTCGGCCGCGGTGAGGGGTTGGAGTCGTCCGCCGTTCATGCGCCAGCCGTGGACGCGGTCACGTGTGCCGTCGGCAGTGGAGCGCAGCACCATGCCGACGGCGCGGTGGGTGGCGATGCCGACGGCGAGGACCGTGGCGAACTCCAGGGCCTCGGTGTCGTCGAGCAGGGCTCGGCCCTCCGCGTCGATCTCCACGTGCAGTGCGGCCAGGAGGGTCTCGGGGTCCGAGGGCACGCTGCACACCAGGTGCCGGGTGCCCGGTCCTGGTGTGTCGACGGCCCGGGTGATCAGTGCGGAGGCGCGGGCGAACGCGGCTCGTCCGATGTCCTCGCCGCAGGTGGCGCAGGTGCCTGTGCGGGCGAGCACCACCGTCGCGTACTCCCAGGTGGCCCTGCGGACTGCTTCGTCGACGAGGTCGGGGACGAGATCGGCGAGGGGCTGGCCCTCGTAGGGAACGGTGGGGCCGCCCGATGCCAGTTCGGCGGTGAAGCGGGCGCGGCTGGCCGGGGCGTCCGGGTTGAGGCCGGTCTCCGCGCAGTACTGCGCGTAGTCCTCGGGGTCGAAGAGCGCGATGGTGGTGTGGCTGCCCTGGGACGCGAGGTTCTTGAGGAGTCCCTCGACCTGGTGGAGGTAGGTCTCGTGGTCGTCGAAGGTGAAGGTGCGGTAGCGGCGCATGGCCGCGAAGTCCTCCTCGTCGGCCAACAGGCCGATGGTTCCGACGATTTCGCGGCGCAGTGTGCGGCGCATGGTGGTGTCTCGGGTGTGCGTCATGCTTCCCCCTTGCATGCGGTCGATCAATGCTCACTCACAGTAACGGTGGGCACTGACAATCGCCGCTGAGCTGGGGAAAGGGCCGCCGTCAGGCGCGTTCGCGGGCCAGGTCCGCGTAGAAGTCCAGGAGTTCGAGGCGGTCGACGCTGCCCGGGTTGACCGCCTTGTCCAGAGGTGTCCCCTGGAGGAGGCGCTTGACGGGGACTTCGATGCGTTTGCCGGTGAGGGTGTGCGGGATGCCGGGGACTTCGATGACCTCGTCGGGGACGTGGCGCGGGGAGAGCTGCTCGCGGATCGTCCGCTTGATGCGGTCGCGCAGGGTGTCGTCGAGGGTCGCACCCTCGGCGAGGTGGATGAAGAGCGGCATCCAGTAACCGCCGTCGGGCTGCTCGACGCCGATGACGAGGGATTCGCGGATCTCCGGAAGCCGTTCGACGGCCTCGTAGATGTCGGACGACCCCATGCGGACACCTTGGCGGTTGAGCGTGGAGTCCGAGCGGCCGTGGATGACGACCGAGCCCCGTGCGGTGAGGGTGATCCAGTCGCCGTGCCGCCAGACGCCGGGGTAGGTGTCGAAGTAGCTGTCGTGGTAGCGGCTGCCGTCCGGGTCGTTCCAGAAGCGGATGGGCATGGACGGCATGGGGTTGGTGACGACCAGTTCGCCGACTTCGTCGATGAGCGGCTTGCCCTGGGGGTCCCAGGACTGCAGGTCGGTGCCGAGGCAGGGCGCCTGGAGTTCGCCGATGTGGACGGGGAGGGTGGGTACGGCTCCGGCGAAGCAGGAGCAGACGTCCGTGCCGCCGCTGACGGATGCCGTCCACAGGCCGCCCGGTGTTTCGGCGAACTCGTCGCGCAGCCAGCGGAATCCGTCGGGCGGCAGGGGGGAGCCGGTCGTGGCGACGCACTGGACGCGGGAGAGATCGAAGTCGCGGGCCGGGTGGACGCCTGCTTTGCGGCAGGCCATGACGTAGGCGGCGGAGGTTCCGTAGAGGGTGGCGCCGGTGCGTTCGGCGATGCGCCATTGGGCGCCGGTGTCGGGGTAGCCGGGGCTGCCGTCGTACAGGACGATCGTGGTGCCGGTCAGGAGGCCGGAGACGAGGAAGTTCCACATCATCCAGCCGGTCGAGGTGTACCAGAAGAAGCGGTCGTCGGGGCCGAGGTCGCAGTGCAGTCCCAGCTGCTTGAGGTGCTCGACGAGGATGCCGCCCTGGGACTGGACGATGGCCTTGGGCAGGCCGGTGGTGCCGGAGGAGTACAGCACCCACAGGGGGTGATCGAAGTCCACCGGTTCGAAGGTGGGGGCCACGTCGGCCGAGGTGAGGGCCGACCATTCCAGGGCGCCTTCGGGTGCGTCCGTGCCGAGGAGCGGGATGTGCACGACGGCGCGCAGGCTCGGCAGTTCGGCGCGGAGTTCGGCGACGGTGTCGCGGCGGTCGTGCTGCTTGCCGCCGTAGCGGTAGCCGTCGACGGTGAACAGGACGACCGGTTCGACCTGCTGGAAGCGGTCCAGGACGCTGCGGGCGCCGAAGTCGGGGGCGCAGGAGGTCCAGACGGCGCCGACGGCGGCGGTGGCCAGGAGGGCGACGACGGCCTGCGGGATGTTCGGGAGGTAGCCGCTGACGCGGTCCCCGGGACGTACACCCAGGTCACGCAGCTCCGCGGTCAGGGAGCCGACCTGCCGGCGCAGCTCGGCCCAGGTGACGGGCCGCGGGTCGTGGCTCTCGTCGACGTGGAGGATCGCGGGGGTGTCCGCGCGCGTGGGGTCCTCGGCGGCGCGCAGTGCGTGCTCGGCGTAGTTGAGGGTCGCGCCGGGGAACCACTGGGCGCCCGGCATGGTCCGATCGCCGAGCACGCGCGCGTAGGGGGTGGAGAAGCGGACGTCGAACCAGTCGGTGACGGCTTTCCAGAACGTCTCGAGGTCGGTCACCGACCAGTGGTGCAGCGCCGCGTATCCCCCGTCGGCCGGGGCGCCGTGGTGCTCGGCCGCCCGGGCCTGGAACCGGGTGACCTGCGCGGCGGCGATCCTCTCCGGGCTCGGCTGCCAGAGCGGCGCAGGGTTCGCTGAGGACGTCATGGGGCGGCTCCCGGACTGTACGCGTCGTATGCGTGGAGTGCGCACGTGCTGGGTGTGCGCGTGAACACGGCTGAAGGGGACGATGCCACGTGATCGACTTCCGCACCAGGGCGGGCCCCGCACAGCCGGGTCCGTGGTCATGTGTCGTCGCCCCAGGTGAACGGCAGTTGAACGCGGCCCGCACGGGGCTTCTTCGGTGGCAGGGTGAGCAGCATGAACGGTCGTGACCTGGTGCGTTCGGTGAAGGCGGTCGGCATGCTCGGCACGGTGCAGGGGCTGCGCACGGTGCGCTCCTCGTGGCGCAGCCGGCGGGCGGACGCGAAGGGTCTGGCGCCGCGGGGTGCGGAGCGGGCGCGGGTGCCGGGTGAGGTGACGGTGGTGGTGCCGGCGCCCGGTGGCGGGGTGGTGCGTTTCGCGCGCTCGGAGCTGCGGGTGCGGGTGACGGCGGGCGGGGCGGTCTTCCTGGGCTGGGACGGGGCGGTGCCCGAGCCGTCGTACGCGCTGTCGGGCCGGAGCCCGGAGCCGGATCCGCGGGCCGTCCTCGAACCCGACACGGAGGGCGGCTGGCGGGTCGTCTCGGAGCGGACGACGGTCGTCGTCTCGCGGCACGGGGCCGTCGAGCTGCGCACGCCTGGCGGTGTGGTGCTGCGGCGGGATCTGCCGCCGCGCTGGTGGGAGCCGGCCGAGGGCGGTCCCGCGCGCTGGGTGCAGCGGTCGGAGGTGGCGGCGGACGCGCGGTTCTTCGGGCTCGGGGGGCGGTCCGGGGGGCCTCGGCTGCGGAACGGGACGTACCGGCTGTGGAACACCGATCCGGGCGGTTCCTTCGGGCCGGGCGACGATCCGCTGTACATCACCATGCCGGTGCAGATGGTGGTGGCCGATGCCGGGACGCACCTGGTCTTCCACGACAACACGTGGGAGGGCGAGGTGTCGGTGCACGAGGGGGTGGAGGGCGCCGGGTCCGGTCATGACCGGGCCGGTGCGTGCGAGGTGCGGATGGGTGGCGGGCCGCTGCGGTACTGGGCGATGGTCGGCACTCCCGCGCGCGTGCTGCACTCCTGGGCGTCGCTCACCGGTCCCCCGGCGTTGCCGCCCGCGTGGGCGCTCGGGCACCATCACGCTCGGTGGGGCTTCGGCAGCGAACAGGAGGTGCGCCGGATCGTCGCCGGCTATCTGGAGCGCGGGCTGCCGTTGGACGCCGTCCATCTGGACATCGACCACTATGACGCGCATCAGGTGTTCACCGTCGACAAGGACCGCTTTCCGAAACTGCCGCAGTTCGCGGACGAGTTGCTCAGGGGCGGGATCCGGTTGGTCTCGATCGTCGACCCCGCGGTGAAGTCCGAGGCGGGCGTCGAGGCGTACGACAGTGGGTCGGCGGCCGACGTCTTCGTGCGGGATGCCGCGGGGCGGGAGGTGCGCGGTGTCGTGTGGCCCGGGGAGGCGGTGTATCCGGATTTCACCGACCCGCGCGCGCGGGACTGGTGGGGCACTCTGTACGAGGAGCGTCTCGACCACGGGTTCGCGGGGTTCTGGCACGACATGAACGAGCCGGTGTCGTTCGCCGCGTTCGGGGAGGCGACGCTGCCGCGGTCGGCGCGGCACTCCCTGGAGGGGCGTGGGGGTGACCATCGGGAGGCCCACAATGTGTACGGCCTGGCGATGGCGCGCGCCGGGTACGAGGCGCTGCACAGGCTGCGGCCCGAAGAGCGGCCCTTCTTGTTCTCGCGGTCCGGCTGGGCGGGGATGCAGCGCTACGGGGGGACGTGGTCCGGTGATGTGTCCACGGGTTGGCCGGGGTTGCGGGCGTCGCTGTCGCTGGTGCTCGGGCTCGGTCTGTGCGGTGTGCCGTATTCGGGTCCGGATGTGGGCGGGTTCGACGGCAGTCCGTCGCCGGAGCTGTATCTGCGGTGGTTCCAGCTCGGGGCGTATCTTCCGCTGTTCCGTACGCATGCGGCGATCACGGCGGGGCGGCGTGAGCCGTGGGAGTTCGGTGACGACGTGCTCGTACACGCGCGTGAGGTGCTCGTCGAGCGCAGGCGGCTGCTGCCGTATTTCGTGACGCTCGCCCATCTCGCCCGGTGGACGGGTGCTCCTTATGTGCGGCCCTTGTGGTGGGCGAGCCCCGAGGACAGGGAGTTGCGGGACTGCGAGGACGCGTTTCTGCTCGGGGACTGCCTGCTGGTGGCGCCGGTCCTGGACAGTGGTGCGGTGCGGCGGGCGGTCCGGCTGCCGCGGGGCCGGTGGTACGACACGGCGACCGGCACCGCGTACGAGGGCCCCGGGAAGGTGCTGGTGGACGCTCCGGTGTCGCGCGTTCCGGTGTTCGCGCGCGCGGGCGCGGTGATTCCGGTGCGGGGGTGTGACGGTGGCATCGAACTGGAGGTGTGGGCGCCCGCCGAGGGCCGTACGGGCGGTGGCCTCGTGGTCGCCGACGCGGGTGACGGGTGGGCGGAGGCGGAGCTGGAGCGGTTCACGGCGCGGTGGAGCGAGGGGCGTGTGGTCGTGGAGCGGGAGGGCGGCGACGGGGCCGGGCCCGCACCGGGCCGTCCGGTGCGGGTGCGGGGGTGCAAAGAAGCGCTTTGAGAGCCTGTCTTTGAACCCCCGTCGTCCGCGCGAAGCGCGGGCGCAGCGGTGTTCGGTGCGTGCGATCGGTGTGCGGAGTCCCAGGTCATGTGGCGGAGCCACCTGTCCTGGGACTCCGTGCGCCGAGCGTGCGTGCCGGGCGCCGGGGCGCAGGCGGGGGTTCAAAGACAGGCTCTGAGGACGGCGATGGTCCTCCGGAGGCCGGGCGCGGCCCTCCGAGGGTCAGTAGCGGCCCTCGAACCACGCGCGCGCCGCCAGCGTATGCAGGGGGAAGGCCAGTTCGTCCGGCCGGCGCAGCACGTCCCAGCCCGCGGTCTCGTCCGTCGGTACGGATGCCGGCAGGTCGGCGGCGGGGCGTTCGGGGAGGACGCCGAAGAGCAGCAGGTAGCCGTCGGGGGCGCTCATGGCGTCGGCCAGGCGCACGTCGCGGCTCTCCGCGCCGATGCCGGTCTCTTCCTTGAGCTCGCGCACGATCGCGTGGCGCCAGTCCTCCCGGTCGTCGATGAACCCGCCGGGCAGGGCGATGCCCCCGCGCGCGGGGGCGATGGTGCGGGTCACGACGACCAGGCCGGTGCCCTGTGCGTCGTACACCGGTTGCAGGGCCACCGCCACGGGGAGCGGATTTCGGTACGTCACCGCGCCGCAGGCGGCGCAGGTGCGGGGCCGGTCGGAGGGCTGGTCCTGGAAGGGGGCTCCACAGCTGGAACAGTGGGAGCCTGGGCGGGAGTTGGCTGGGTGTGGGGATGCGGACACGCCGCGGACTGTATCCGATGGCTCACGTGTCACTCTTTCGCGGGTGTCCATGGGCCTGGTAGACGCAGGGGGCATGACACGACTTCTCACCGCCCCGCGGAATCTCGCCGTCGGGGCCGCGGCTCTGCTGGCCGTGGCCGCCGCTCCCTTCTCCGCGCAGGCCGGCTCTCCCGCGCGGGCCGGCGCCCCCGCACACGTGGCCTCTTCCGTCCACGCGAGGCCCGAGCCGAAGGCTCCCGCGGAGTTCGTCGCGCTGCGCGACGTGGACCCGACGATCATCCAGGAGATGCGCTACTTCACCCGGCACAATTTCGTGGGCGGTCCTGTCGACGGCTACCGGAAGCCGATGTGCATCCTCACCGAGCCCGCCGCGAAGGCGCTGCACAAGGCGCAGCGCACGCTCCTGCGCAAGGGCTACTCCCTGAAGGTGTACGACTGCTACCGCCCGCAGCGGGCCGTCGACCACTTCGTACGGTGGGCCGAGGATCTCGACGATGAGCGCATGAAGGCGGAGTTCTACCCGCGTGTCGACAAGTCGCGGCTGTTCGCCGACGGCTACATCGCGAAGAAGTCCGGGCACAGCAGGGGCTCGACGGTGGATCTGACGGTGGTGCGGCTGCCCGCCCCGCCCACCCGTCCGTACGTCCCCGGTGAGCCGCTCACGCCGTGCTACGGGCCGCGGAGCGAGCGCTTCCCCGACAACTCCGTGGACATGGGGACGGGGTTCGACTGTTTCGACACGCTGTCGCACACGGACGATCCGCGGATCACGGGAAAGCAGCGGGCCAACCGCGATCTGCTGCGGAACGTGCTCACCAAGGAGGGCTTCACCAATCTCCCCGAGGAGTGGTGGCACTTCACGCACAAGCCCGAGCTGTTCCCCGACAGCTACTTCGACTTCCCCGTCTCGCGCGGGTCTCTGCGAGGGAAGTGACGGCAGAGGCGCAAGGGACGGCGGAGGCGGTGTCCGGGACCACCCCCGTCGATCCCGGACACCTGCCTCCGGTACTCGGACGCGCAATCGGGCTGTCTGGTTCATCGCGCCCGGGCTGTCTGGTTCACCGCGCCCCGGTTTCCACGCCCCCTGACGTCATCCGGTTGCCTGTGGCACACTTCTGACGTTCCGTCAGTTCTGCTGCCCGGATACGTCGGATCCGCTGCCTGGAGGAGCCTTGTCGCGTACGCGCACACCTGTGGTGGCCAACTGGTTCGCCGGGGACGGTGACGCCTTCCGCCTTCTGGGCACGCGCTGCTCAGCCTGCGCCTGCGTCTTCTTCCCCCGCGAGGACGGGTTCTGCCGCAACCCCGGCTGCCGGGGCGGCGAGCTGGTCGAGGTGCCGCTGTCGCGGCGCGGACGCGTCTGGTCGTACACCGACGGCCGCTACCGGCCTCCCGCGCCCTATGTCTCCGACCCGGAACTTCCCTGGCGGCCCTACACGTTGATCGCTGTGGAGCTGGAGGCGGAGCGCATGGTGGTGCTCGGGCAGTCGGTCCCCGGGGTCTCCGTCGCCGATCTGGTGGTCGGCATGGAGGTGGAGGTCGTCCCCGGCGTACTGAACGAGGACGACGAGACGACGTGGACGACATGGCACTGGCGGCCTGTGGGGGTGAAGGCATGACAGGCGAGGTAGCGGTGCTCGGCGTGGGCATGCACCCCTGGGGCAAGTGGGGACGCTCCTTCGTCGAGTACGGAGTGGTGGCCGCGCGCGCGGCCCTCGCGGACGCCGGGATCGACTGGCGGGACGTGGGTTCGATCGTGGGGGCGGACACGGTGCGGGGCGGCTATCCCGGGTATGTGGCCGGGGCCACCTTCGCCAGGGCCCTCGGCTGGCAGGGCGCGCGCGTCGCGAGCGTGTACGCGGCCTGCGCGTCCGGGGCGCAGGCCATCGCCACGGCGCGTACGCAGATCCTCGCGGGCATGGCCGACGTCGCCCTGGTGGTCGGCGCCGACGCGGCCCCCAAGGGGTTCTTCCGGCCCGCAGGAGGGGACCGGGCCGACGACCCCGACTGGCTGCGCTTCCGGCTTCTCGGGGCGACCAATCCCGCCTATTTCGGGCTCTACGCACGCCGCAGGATGGCCGTCCACGGCGACACGCTGGACGACTTCGCCCAGGTCAAGGTGAAGAACGCGGCGGCGGGTGCGCTCAACGCGAACGCGCGCTACCGCAAGGCCGTCACCACCGAAGAGGTCGCCGCATCGGCCGTCGTGGCCGACCCGCTGCGGCTGCTCGACATCTGCGCCACGTCGGACGGCGCCGCGGCCCTGGTGCTCTCCAGCATGGAGTTCGCGCGCCGGCACGGAGCGGCGGACCCGGTGCGCGTCCGCGCGGTGTCCACGGTCACTCCGACGTACCCGGCCGCCGTGCTCGACCTGCCGGACATCGCCACCGATTCGGCGGCCGTCGTGACCCCCGCGGACGGCACCTTCCGCTCGTCCATAGCGCGGGCGGCGTACGAAGAGGCGGGCATCGGCCCCGAGGACATATCGCTGGCAGAGGTCTACGACCTGTCGACCGCGCTGGAGTTGCAGTGGTACGAGGACCTCGGGCTCTGCGGGGCGGGCGAGGGGGCCAAGCTGCTGCGTGACGGGGCGACGGCGCCGGGCGGGCGCGTGCCCGTGAACACCAGCGGGGGTCTCGCGTCCTTCGGAGAGGCCGTGCCGGCCCAGGCCATCGCTCAAGTATGCGAAGTGACCTGGCAGTTGCGGGGGACGGCAGGGGCGCGGCAGATCGAGGGGGCGCGGGTGGGGATCACCGCGAACCAGGGTCTGTTCGGCCATGGTTCCTCGGTCGTCGCGGTGCGCTGACGCCTCACGGCGCGGCCCGCGGCACACCGGTCAACGGTTGTCGTCCGCGACCTTGACGCTCCATCACCACCGGTGAACACTTCCGGGTGTCAGTCGGCGTCGCCACACCCCGGCTCCACTGCGCCCAGAGCCTCTGTGCGCGCGAAGGGTCTGCGTGAAGGGCCTGGTCAACAGGTCATCCCCCATGGGCGATACGGCTGCGACGGCACGCTCGTCATGGACGCCGGGCGGGGCGCGGGAGACTCCCCGCCCCCGGCTGCAACAGCCGGGCGTATCCAGGCGGTAGTCGTGGGAAACGCACCCTGCACGGAGGACCGGGGCGCACCGCCCCGGGCGAGGGCCTAGGAGCCGCCATGTACTCGAACGGGGACGTCTTCGTCGGTGAGGTCATCGGCACCGCGATTCTGATTCTTCTCGGCGCCGGTGTGTGCGCCGCGGTCACGCTCAGCCATTCGAAGGCGAAGGCCTCCGGGTGGGTCGTCATCTCCTTCGGATGGGGATTCGGCGTGCTCGCCGGCGCCTACACCGCGGGCCCGCTCTCCGGTGGCCATCTCAACCCCGCCGTCACGCTCGGCATCGCCATCGACACCGGCGACTGGGACCAGGTCTGGGTCTATCTGCTCGGGCAGATGGTGGGCGCGATGCTCGGCGCCGTCCTGGCGTACCTCGTCTACTTCGCGCAGTTCCAGGCCAACGTCACGCGCGGGGCGAAGGGCGACTCGGAAGGCGTGCACCAGCCGACGCCGACGCTCGGCATCTTCTCCACCATTCCGGAGATCCGGAACCCGGTCGCGAACATCATCACCGAGGTCATCGCGACCGTGGCACTGGTGCTGCCGATCCTGGCCTTCGGCCTGACCAAGGGGCTCGGCGAGTCCGGGACGCAGACGCTCATCGTGGCCTTCCTGGTCGTCGGCATCGGCCTCTCCCTCGGCGGCCCCACGGGCTACGCCATCAACCCGGCGCGCGACCTCGGTCCGCGCATCATGCACACGTTCCTGCCGATCCCCAACAAGGGCACGTCCGACTGGAGCTACGCCTGGATTCCGGTGGCGGGGCCGCTGATCGGCGGCGCTCTCGCGGGCCTCATCTACAACGCAGCCTTCTGAGTCTTCTCATCAAGGTCATCAAGGGGTAGCCATGCCGGACAGCTCCGGGAAATTCGTCGCCGCCATCGACCAGGGCACCACATCGAGCCGCTGCATCATCTTCGACCGGGACGGCGCGATCGTCGCCGTGGACCAGCGCGAGCACCGCCAGATCTTCCCCAAGCCTGGCTGGGTGGAGCACGACGCCACCGAGATCTGGTCCAAGGTACAGGCGGTGGTGGCGGGCGCCATCGCCAAGGCCGGGCTGCGCGCCGACCAGGTGAGCGCGCTCGGCATCACCAACCAGCGGGAGACCACCGTCCTGTGGGACCGCGCGACCGGCAAGCCCGTGCACAACGCGATCGTCTGGCAGGACACCCGCACCTCGGCGCTCTGCAACGAACTGGGCGGCGCGGACGGCCAGGACCGCTTCCGCGAGCAGACGGGGCTGCCGCTCGCCAGCTACTTCTCCGGGCCCAAGGCCGCCTGGCTGCTCGACAACGTGCCGGGCCTCAGGGCCCGCGCCGAGCGGGGCGAGATCGCCTTCGGCACCATCGACTCCTGGCTGATCTGGAACCTCACGGGCGGCACCGACGGCGGCAAGCACGTCACCGACGTCACCAACGCCGGCCGCACCATGCTGATGAACCTCCAGACGCTCCAGTGGGACCAGTCGATCCTGTCGGCGATGAACGTGCCCGAAGCAGTGCTTCCGGAGATCAGGTCGTCGGCCGAGGTCTACGGCACGGCCGTGGGCCAGCTCTCCGGAGTACCCGTCGCCTCCGCGCTCGGCGACCAGCAGGCGGCCGTCTTCGGGCAGGCCTGCTACGACACGGGGACGGCCAAGAACACGTACGGCACGGGCAGCTTCCTGCTCCTCAACACCGGCAACCGGCCCGTCGCGTCGAAGAGCGGGCTGCTCACGACGGTGGGGTACAAGATCGGCTCCGAGGCACCCGTGTACTGCCTGGAGGGGTCCATCGCGATCACCGGTGCCCTGGTGCAGTGGTTCCGTGACCAGCTCGGCATCATCCGCTCGGCGGACGAGATCGAGACGCTCGCGGCGAGCGTCGACGACAACGGCGGGGCGTACATCGTGCCTGCCTTCTCCGGCCTCTACGCCCCGTACTGGCGCTCCGACGCGCGCGGTGTCGTCACCGGTCTGACCCGGTACGTCACCAAGGCGCACCTCGCGCGTGCCGTCCTGGAGGCGACGAGCTGGCAGACCCGCGAGGTCGTCGACGCCATGTACCAGGACTCCGGGGTGCGGATCAGCACCCTCAAGGTGGACGGCGGGATGACCAAGAACAATCTGCTGATGCAGCACCAGGCGGACGTCCTGGACGTGCCCGTGATCCGGCCCAAGGTCTCCGAGACGACCTGCTTGGGCGCGGCGTACGCGGCTGGTCTCGCGACCGGCGTGTGGAACGACCTCGACGAGCTGAAGGCGCACTGGCAGCAGGACGTGGAGTGGACGCCGCTGATGGACGCCGAGTCGCGGGACCGTGAGTTCCGCAACTGGCACAAGGCGGTGGAGCGGAGCTTCGGCTGGCTGGAGGACGGCGAGGGCTGAGCCGAGCGGAACTGCGGCCCGTACCCCGGTCGGCGGGGGTACGGGCCGTGGACGCGGCCGCCCCGGCCGGTCAGGTGGTGACGGTCTCCCTGGCCGCCGCGGCCGCCGCCATCGCGTGTTCGACGACGTCGATGAGGACCTCCTTGACGGACTCGCGGTCGCGCGCGTCGCACAGGACGACGGGTACTCCGGAGTCGAGATCCAGTGCCTGGCGCACGGTGTCGGCGGGGTAACGGGAGGCGCCCTCGAAGCAGTTGACGCCGACGACGAAGGGTATGGAGCGCCGCTCGAAGTAGTCGACTGCGGCGAAACAGTCCTCCAGGCGGCGGGTGTCGGCGAGGACCACGGCGCCCAGCGCCCCGGTGGCCAACTCGTCCCAGAGGAACCAGAAGCGGTCCTGCCCCGGGGTGCCGAAGAGGTACAGGACCAGGTCGTCGCGGAGGGTGATGCGGCCGAAGTCCATGGCCACCGTGGTGGTGTGCTTGCCGGCGACACCGCTCGTGTCGTCGACGGGCCGGCCGGCCTCGCTGAGGGTCTCCTCCGTGCGCAGCGGCTTGATCTCGCTGACCGCGCCGACCAGCGTCGTCTTGCCGACGCCGAAGCCGCCCGCCACGAGGATCTTCAGCGTGACAGGCTCGACGGGGGCCTTGCCGCGCTCAGAACGCCTGAAGATCATCGCTCACTTCTCCTGGATCAGTGGTGTCGCGCGGCGCCGGTCCGTATCCGGCGCCGCCGGGGGTTTCGGTGCCGTCCGGGTGCCGCGCGGAGATATCGGTGAAGGTGCCGCCCCTGTCTACCCGGAACTGCCGGCCAGTCACGATCCCACTCCCGCTTCCGCGCTGCTCAGAGCGCCCGGAGGCCGCTGATCACGTCGCGCAGAATACTTTCGTCCGGCAGTTCGGCCGGGGGCACGGGACGGGTCACGTGCACCAGTTCGTCGTCGACGAGGTCGCCGATGAGGACGCGGACCACACCGATGGGCAGATCGAGCTCGGCCGCGAGCTCGGCGACCGACTGGGGCGTGTCACGGCAGAGCTCGACGATGTCCACGTGCTCCGGGGACAGCGTCTGGTCGGCCTCCGGGACGCCGGTCGCCCAGGCCTCGGTGATGACTACCGCGATCAGGTCGAGCCGGTGCTGACCGTTGCTCGTCGTGCGGCCGCGGGTCATCGCGTACGGCCGGACCACGGGGCCCGCGTCGTCGTCGTACCAGCGGGGTGATTCCTGCACTCCCGCTAAATTCCGCGTGGCCCCTGTCGCTCTCTGCGTCCTTCGTCCGTCGTCAGTCATGACCTCCCACTACCCCCCGGCGGACAGATCCGTGCGCGGAGCCGTCCCCAGATGCACACCCACCCGCTTGACCAGCAACGTCATTTCGTACGCGACCAGGCCGACATCGGAGTCCGCGTCCGCGAGGACGGCGAGGCAGCTGCCGTCGCCCGCGGCCGTGACGAACAGGAACGCGTCGTCGAGCTCGACCACGGTCTGGCGGACCCTGCCCGCCTCGAAGTGCCGTCCGACGCCCTTGGCGAGGCTGTGGAACCCGGAGGCGACGGCGGCGAGGTGCTCGCTGTCCTCCCTGGTCAGGTTCTTCGACACGCCGGTCGGCAGGCCGTCGCCGGAGAGCACGAGTGCCTTGCGGATGCTGGAGACGCGCTCGACCAAGTCGTCGAGGAGCCAGTTCAGTTCTCCCCGCCCCCCGGTCGTGGTGGTGCGTGCGTCGGCATTCGGTGCGGTCATCGACCGTCCCCCTCGGATGTCGTTCCTGGTGCTGTGCCGTTCGTGGCGTCGTCGCCCGCGGCGTTCTCGTCACGGCCGCGCTGCCAGCCCCGCTGGAGCGAGGCCATGCGGCTGCGTACCTCTTCCGCGTCGCGCTCCTCCGGCCCGGTCTCGGCGCGGTCGGGGCGGTGGTCGGGTCCTGCCTTCAACTGCGGGGCGAGGCTGGCCTGCCGGACACGGCGGGGCAGTCCGCCCGGGGCTGTCGCGGGGGTACCGCGGTCCTGGGCGCCACGGTCCTGGGGCGCGGTACGGCGGCCGGGGCGCGGGAACTCGGTGGTCGCTTCGTCGACGGCCGTGACGTCCCGGTGCGGCGGCGAGAGGTCGGGCCAGGACGGCTGCCGCGAGCGCTCCGGGGCCTCGTCCCCGGCGGCCGGGGCCAACGGCTTCTCCTGCGGCCCGCCCTCCGAAAACCGGCTGTCCTGCGGCCTGGTGTGCGTCACCGGGCGGCCGTTCGAGCGGACCAGCTTGGGGGTCCTGCGGCGCGGCAGCGGGGTGGGGCCGCCATGGACGTCGTCGCCGAGGTCGTCGCCGAGGTCGTCGGCGTCGTCGAGGCGGGCGGGAGCGGTGCCACGCCGGGTCGGCTCCGCGCGGCCCGCCTCGCGGTCGTCGCGGGCCTGCTGATGCTGCTCGCCCGGCGTGCCGGCCACCCGGCGGCGCGGCCGGAAGAGACCGCCGCGCTCGCTGTCCTCGTCGTCGAGGGCGCCGGGGAACCGGTCGAGGTCCGCCAGGCCGACGGGCGCCTCCAGCTCGACGGGGCCGTCAAGGACGGAGGCGGGCAGCCCGGGGAGCTGGACCGGCACCTGGGCGAGCGCCGCCGTACGGTCGGCCGCCTTGTCGGGGCCCGCCGCCACCGCCCTGCCCTGCGGCCGGTCGAGGCGGTAGCCGCCGGTGTCGGGCACGTCGTCGGTGAGCAGTGACTCCGGAATGAAGACGACGGCCGTGGTGCCGCCGTACGGCGAGGGCTGCAGCGAGACCCGGACGCGCTGGCGCTGCGCGAGCCTGCTGACCACGAAGAGGCCGAGCCTGTCGGTGTCCGAAAGCTCGAACTCGGGGGTCTCCGCGAGCCGCAGGTTGGCGTCCAGGAGCGCGTCGGGCGTCATGCCGAGGCCCCGGTCGTGGATCTCCAGGGTGAAGCCGTTGGCGACGTGCTCCCCGAGAACCTGCACTCCCGTGTGCGGCGGCGAGAACACCGTGGCGTTCTCCAGGAGTTCGGCCATCAGGTGCGTGAGGTCGGCGACCGCGGGCCCGGTGACCGCGATACGCGGCAGTCGGCGCACCTCGATGCGTTCGTAGTCCTCGACCTCGGCGACGGCGGCACGGACGACGTCCATGAGCTGGACGGGCTTGCGCCACTGCCGCGAGGGGGCGGCTCCGGAGAGGATCACCAGGCCTTCGGCGTGCCGCCGCATGCGGGTGGTCAGGTGGTCGAGGCGGAAGAGGTCGGCGAGTTCGTCGGTGTCCTCGGTCCTGCGCTCCATGGCGTCCAGGAGCGTCAGCTGCTTGTGCAGCAGCACCTGGCTGCGGCGGGCGAGGTTGACGAAGACCTCGGAGACGCCGCGGCGCAGGTCCGCCTGTTTGACGGTGGCCTCGACGGCGGCGCGCTGCAACGTGTTGAGCGCCTGGCCGACCTGCCCGATCTCGTCCTTGCCGTACGTAAGGCGGGGCGCCTCGGTCTCCACGTCGACCTGCTCGCCCGCCGCCAGCCTGCGCAGTACGCCGGGCAGCCGGACGCCGGACGCCTCGTGGGCCTCAAGACGCAGGCGGCGCAGGTCGCGGATGAGGCTGCGGCCGATGCGTACGGACAGGAAGATGGAGACCAGCAGCGCCAGCAGGCCGAGGACACCGGCCGCGATCACGCGGACGATGACGCCGACGGCGGCCGGCTCGACGCGGTCCTGGAAGCGGTCGGTCGCCTCGATGTTGCTTTCGGAGAGCTGCTTGAGTACCCGGCTCGCCGTCTGGTCCCAGTGACTTGACGTCACGACGTCCGGGGCCTTGGTGCCGGCCTCGATGACGTCGTTCTCGGCCTTGTTGAGCTGCTGGGCCTCGGTGCCGTTCCAGTAGCGCTCGTAGCGGCCGCGGTCCTCTTCGGAGAGCTGCGCGAAGTTGACCTCGAAGAGCAGGGTGCGCTGCGCCCGGAGCTCGGTGACCTGCCTGATCTCGGGCTTGGTGATCCGGCCCGCGACGAGCGCCGAACCGATCACCGCGTCCTCGCGGGAGAGCAGTTCACGCGCGCGGGTGGCGCCGACGAGCGCGCGCCCCTGCTGGTCGTACTTCATGTCGTCGAGGCCGGAGAAGCCGTTGAGCGTGCTGAGCAGGTCGAAGTAGGGGTCGATCAGCTCGGTGTACATCTTCAGGGCGCCAGCCCTGGTGATGGTGCCCTCCTCGACGCTCCGGCGCAGCGGCGTGAGGCCGTCGAAGGCTTCGACGAGCTCGTCGAGCCGTTTGCGCGAGTCCCCGGTGACGCCGTCCCTGACGTCCGGATCCTCGGCGTTGGACCGGACCTTGGCGATCATCCCGTCCGTCACGGTACGGCTGCGGCGCAGCGCGGAGAGCGCGTCCGACGCCCGCGGGTCGGCGAGGTAGACGAGGGTCTGGCGGCGCTCCTGCTGGATGACGCGGGCCGTGTCCTCGATCGGGTAGGCGAGCTTGTCGACGACGTTCACCGTGTCGATCAGGCTGAGCGCCTGGCGCCCCGTGATGACGGTCGTGAAACTCCAGATCGCGGTGAGGGAGAGCAGCGGCACGAGCAGCAGCGCCACGATCTTCCGGCGGATGGACTTCCCGCGAAAGCGCATGGCCTCCCCCAGATCGGCCCCCTGTGACCGTTGCACGGGCCAGGGGCACACATGTGCGTCAACAAACGGCGCGAGCCTACTACTGACTCACGGGCAACTCGAAGACGCATCCGAACGCTTTTCAGCCGTGACGCGAAAGGGACATCCCTAGTTGTCCCTCCATTACGGGAGATTGCGTCCCAGCATGCGGCGGCAACTTCCGGGTTCCATCCCCCGTACGTGGGACGCCAGTTGGCCGGAACTCTTCGCTTGATCGAACCCGGACGGGAATCTTTCGGATCTCTCGTTCGTCCATCAGGAAGAGAGTCGCGACTCAAGGGGCACGTCGCAGGTCAGGCGACATAAAGCGCAGTAAAACGGGCAGCCACTGGTGTGTTGGCCCTGCTGATGAATGCAGCGGATAACCAGAGGATGTGTCCCGAGCGTGTTCCGTGAACGGCCGCGAAGCAGCAGTGGGGGGAGTGACGAAATGAAGGGCACGGTGGAGCGCCGCGCGGGGCGCGAGTCGGGGGTGCGCGGGGCTGACGCTTCGCTGGGGGCGGGTCCGCAGGGGGTAGCTCCGCAGCGGGCGGCTCCGCAGGGCGCTGCTCGGGAGGGCGCTGCTCGGGAGGGCGCTGCTCGGCAGCGGGCGGCTCCGCAGGGCGCTGCTCGGCAGGAGCGTGAGGCGGCTCCGGCGGAGCGTCCGCCGCTGTGGGTGGAGGAGCCCGCCCGCAGGAGGCGGCTGCCCGATCCGGTACGGACGGCCGCGGTGCGGGCCGTGATCATAGTGGCGGTCACCCTCGTGCAGGCGATGGTCGCCTTCCTCACCGCTCTCGCAGGGTCCTGGCTCTCCTTCCCCATGGTCCTGAGCAGCGTGGCCAGCACGGTCGTGGCCACTTGGGCGGTGCTCGACGTATGGGTGACCCGCCAGGTGTGGAACCAACGGCACGGAGTGGTGTCGATGCCGAGCAGCACGGCTCGGCGGTTGCGGCGCGAGCGGCGCCGGGCGCGCCGTCAGGCGAGGGCGGTGGCGCGGGGCAAGGAACGGATACAAGGGCGCGGTGGGTCGGGGCGGTTGTCGCACCCCTGAGGGGAGGCGGCCGGGCCGACCTCACACCCCCGCACGCACCGTCACCCGTCCCGCCGAGTCGCCGCGCTTCCCCACCGGCTCCAGCGCCCGGTCGGCCGGCAGAGCCCTCCTCACCCTCATGAACGGCCGGGCCCGGTCGACCGCGAGGACCGCCGTGGTGCGGCCCGCGCGCTCGTACACGGCGAGGAAGCCGGTCCCGTCCTCGGCGTCCGGCGCCCCCTCGACGACGCGGACGGTGTCGCCGTCGGTGCGCCGGCCCGCGAACTGGACACGGGAGCCGTACTGGTCGGACCAGAAGTACGGCACGGGGCGCAGCGCCTCCACCGTGCGGCCGGCGAGCAGGTTCGTCACGGCCACTCGGGGCTGCTCCGTGGCGCTCGTCCAGTGCTCGGCGCGGACGCCGCCCACGCGGGCCACATCGCCCACCGCGATGACCTGGGGCAGCCCGGTGACACAGCCGTCGTCACACAGGACGCCCGCGTCCACGGCGATCGGTGAGCCCGCGAGCCAGCCGGTGACGGGGGTCGCTCCGATGCCGACGACCACCACATCGGCTGCCAGCAGCCGGCCGTCGGACAACTCCACAGCGGTGACGGCGCCTTGCCCGTCCGCCGGACTCCCGGATGCCGATACGGCCCCGGCGCGCGCGTGCGGGCTCCCCCTCAGCCCCGCCACCCCCACACCTGTCAGCAGCCGCGCCCCGCCACGGGCGTGCAGCCGCGCGCACGCCGCCGCCATCTCCGGCCCGAGCTGAGCCGCGAGTGGCAGTGGCGCGGCCTCGACGACCGTGACCTCGTGGCCGAGCGCTGTGCACGAGGAGGCCGTTTCGGCGCCGATGAAGCCCCCGCCGATGACCACCACGCGACGCGGTCCACGGGTCAACTCCGCACGCAGGGCGCGGGCCTCGTCCAGGGTGCGCAGCGTGTGGACCCCCGCGAGCGATGGCCCGGGAAGGCGGCGTGCGGACGCCCCGGTGGCGATGACCACACCGTCGCAGGTCAGGGCGCGGCCGTCGTCGAGGACGACCGTGCGGCCACGTGCGTCGAGGGCCAGCGCCCGGGTGCCGAGGTGCCATTCGGCGGCGAGTTCAGCCGTCTCCTCGCCGTCGCAGAGGGCGAGTTCGGCCTCGCCCCCTTCGCCGGTCAGGAAGCCCTTGGACAGGGGCGGCCGGTCGTACGGCCGGTGCGGTTCAGCGCCGACGACGACCAGGCGGCCGTCAAACCCCTGGGCGCGCAGTTCCCGCGCCGCGTACAGTCCGGCGAGCGAGGCGCCCACCACGATGACGGTCCTCACGCCGCGGACCCGTTCCCGGTGGCTTCCGTGTCGGCGGCGAGGCCGTGGGGGGTGCCCCGGCCGGCCGGGCCGTCGGTGGCGAGGTGTACATGGACGACGCCGTCCTCGACGTACACCTGGTGGGTGCGCACGGGACGGCGCGCGGGCAGGCACGTGGGCCTGCCCGTACGAAGATCGAATGCCGCGGCGTGCAGCGGGCATTCGACCAGGCAGCCCTCCAGCCACCCCTCCGACAGGGAGGCGTCCTGGTGGGTGCACGTGTCGTCGATGGCGAAGAGTTCGCCGTCGGCGTTGAACACCGCGACGGGCGGCGTGGTGTCGAGGCGGACGGATTCGCCCGCGGGGAGGTCGTCAAGGCGGCATACGGGGATCATGGGCCCCCTCTGGGTGTCATTCGGCCCGGCCCCGGACCCGCTGGGGACCAAGACCCTTCGTTAACATGATGTTTCACATGGCGCACGATGGAGCGCTATGCGCAACAGAATCCGGGTGGGGCGCCCATCGCGTCAAGGGCTTCCCGACAACGCGGCTCCAAGAGGCCGCCGGGGTGGTGAGAGTTCAGCTATGACGGGCGAGCGGAAACAGGCCGATCAGGGCGGGGAGCCGCGCGGGAAACCGCGGGAGAGGCAGTCCAGGGGGACGGCCGGATCCGTCCAGTCCGTGGACCGCGCGGTGAGCGTCCTGGAGATCCTCGCGCAGCACGGGGAGGCCGGAGTCACCGATATCGCGGATGAGTTGGGCGTCCACAAGTCGACGGCCTTCCGGCTCCTCGGGGTGCTCGAGAACCGCGGCCTCGTCGGCCAGGCGAAGGACCGCGGGAAGTACTTCCTGGGCGCCGGCGTACTCCGCCTCGCGGGGGCGGCGGCAGTGCGCATGGACATCTCGCAGGAGGGCGCCCCGGTCTGCCGCGAACTCGCGGACGAGCTGGGTGAGACGGTCAACATCGCGGTCCTGGACGACGACGCGGCGGTCAACATCATGCAGGCGCGCGGCCCGGCCTCGGTGACCGCGCAGAACTGGCTGGGCCGGCGCACCCCGCTGCACGCGACGTCCAGCGGAAAGGTGCTGCTCGCGCACCTGCCGACGACGCTGCGCGAGGGCCTGATGGCGCGCACCCTGCCGCGTCTGACCGAACACACGGTGACCGGCACGGTGGCGTTGCGCGGCGAGCTCGAGGCGGTGGTCGAGCAGGGATTCGCCGTCGCCGTCGAGGAGTTGGAGGTGGGGCTCGCCGCCGTGGCCGCGCCGGTGCGCGCGCACGACGGCAAGGTGATCGGGGCGCTCAGCGCGTCGGGTCCCGTCTACCGGCTGACCGAGGACCGGCTGACCGAGCTCGCCAAGCGCACCGTCGCGGCCTCCGTCGAGCTCTCCCGGAGAATGGGCTACGGCTTCTGAGAGCCTGTGTCATATCCCCGGTCGGATCAGTGGGCGTCGTCTGGTGCGTGCGATCGCAAGGCGCCGGGAAGTCCTCGGTGGGGGTCCCCCCGGGCCGTTCAGGCCTGGGGGAGGAGCTACTAGGGCTTTTCGGCAACGCGGCGAGCGTGCGTGCCAGGCGGCGACCACCCGGCCGGGGATAGGACACAGGCTCTGAGAGCCGGCTCGCCTGCGACCGCGCGCCGGGACGACGGCGAGGCTCCGCAGCGTACGGACACATGAGGGCGGGGCCGGGACCAGCGGCCCCGCCCTCGCGCGTGCCGTGCGCGCCCCCGAGCGCCCCCGCAGATTCGCGAAGGCTGAACTCCGCCCCCTTGACGGCCTCTTGATGGCGTTCCCAGTATGTCTCCCATAGCGCAACCGAACGTGCAGTACGCAACAACGCCGTCACGCCTTGCGCAACAGCAGAGGAGTCTGGCCGTGCCCCACGAGGTCCGTGCCGTCGTCGCCCCGAAGAAGGGCGCACCCGTCGAGGTGCAGACGATCGTCGTGCCAGATCCAGGCCCCGGAGAGGTGCTCGTCTCCGTACGGGCCTGCGGGGTCTGCCACACGGATCTGCACTACCGGGAAGGCGCGATCAACGACGACTTCCCGTTCCTGCTCGGTCACGAGGCGGCCGGGACGGTGGAGGCCGTCGGCGCGGACGTCGCCGGTCTCGTCCCGGGCGACTGCGTCGTGATCGCCTGGCGCGCGCCATGCGGAGGCTGCCGTTCCTGCCTGCGCGGCAGGCCCTGGTACTGCTTCGACTCGCGCAACGCCGCCCGGCCCATGACGCTCCTGGACGGCACGCCGCTGAGCGCCGCGCTCGGCATCGGTGCCTTCGCCGAGAAGACGCTGGTCGCCGCCGGGCAGGCCGTGAAGGTCGACCCGGCGGCCCGTCCCGAGGCGGTGGCCCTGATCGGTTGCGGTGTGATGGCCGGGTACGGGGCCGCGGTGAACACCGGCGGGGTGGGCCGCGGTGACACCGTCGCCGTCATCGGCTGCGGCGGCGTCGGCAACGCCGCCATCGCCGGGGCGTCCCTGGCCGGGGCCCGCCGGGTCATCGCCGTCGACATCGACGACGCGAAACTGGACGGAGCGACCCGGTTCGGCGCCACGCACACCGTCAACTCCCGCGGCACGGACGCGGTCGCGGCGGTGCGCGAGCTGACCGGCGGCCACGGCGTCGACGTCGCGATCGACGCGGTCGGCGTCCCTTCGACGTACACGCAGGCCTTCTACATGCGCGACCACGCGGGCGTGCTCGTCCAGGTCGGTGTGCCCGATCCGGAGACGGCCGTCGAGCTTCCGCTGATCGATCTGTTCTCGCGCGGCGGCGCCCTCAAGTCGTCCTGGTACGGCGACTGCCTGCCCACCCGGGACTTCCCGATCCTCGTCGACCAGTACCTCAGCCGCCGGCTCGACCTGGGCGGCTTCGTCTCCGAGACGATCGGGCCCGACGAGGTGGAGGAGGCGTTCGCCCGCATGCGCCGGGGCGAGGTCCTCCGGTCGGTGGTGGTCCTGTGAGCCCCGGCCGGCCCGAAGGGCCCCGTGTCGTCGTCATCGGGGCCGGCATAGTCGGCTGCTCGCTGGCCGACGAGCTGACCTCCCGCGGCTGGACCGACGTCACCGTCCTCGACCAGGGACCGCTGCCCGCGCCGGGCGGCTCCACCTCGCACGCGCCGGGCCTGGTCTTCCGGACGAGCCCCTCCCGGACGCTGACCGCGTTCGCCGCGTACACCGTGGAGAAGTTCCACGCCCTCCAGGCGGACGGCCTGCCCTGCTTCGACCCCGTGGGCGGCCTGGAGCTCGCCACCACCCCCGAGCGCTGGGCCGACCTGCACCGCAAGGCCGGTTTCGCCGCGTCCTGGGGCATCGACGCCGAACTCGTCGGACCGGCCCGCTGCAAGGAGCTGTGGCCGCTCGTCGACGAGAGCCGGGTGCACGGCGGTCTGTACACGCCCGACGACGGCCTGGCCCGTGCCGTGCCCGCCTGCCGGGCACAGCTGGAACGGGCACGCGCGCGTGGCGCACGATTTCTCGACCGGCACACCGTGACGGGCATCGAGCGCGCGGGCGGCCGCGTCACCGCCGTCGTCACCGACCGCGGCACCTTTCCCGCCGACCACGTCGTCTCGGCGGCCGGATTCTGGGGACCGGTGATCGGGCGGCTGGCCGGAGTCGACGTGCCCCTGCTGCCGCTGGCGCACCAGTACGTGAAGACAGCGCCGCTGCCCGAGCTCGCCGGACCGGGCGGCCCGCGTCCGGAAGCCTCCCTGCCGATCCTCCGCCACCAGGACCGCGACCTGTACTTTCGCGAGCACCACGACCGCATCGGCATCGGCTCGTACGCCCACCGCCCGCTGCCCGTCGACCCGTTCACCGTCCCCGCGTACGACGACGCCGAGGGCATGCCGTCCTCGTACCCCTTCACCGAGGAAAACTTCGCACCGAGCTGGGAGGACTGCCGGAAGCTGCTTCCGGCGCTGAGGAAGGCGGAGATCGCGGAAGGCTTCAACGGCGTCTTCTCCTTCACGCCCGACGGCATGCCGGTGCTCGGCGAAGCCCCTGGGCTGCGCGGCTTCTGGCTGGCCGAGGCCGTGTGGGTCACGCACTCCGCGGGCGTCGCCAAGGCGGTCGCCGAGTGGATGGTCGACGGGCGGCCCTCGCTCGACCCGCACGACTGCGAGCTGACGCGCTTCGAGGACGCGCAGCGCTCCCCCGCGTACGTGGCCGAGCGCGGCGCCCAGCAGTTCACCGAGGTCTACGACATCATCCACCCGCTCCAGTCGATGGACCGGCCGCGCCCCCTACGGGTCAGCCCCTTCCACGCCCGCCAGCAGGAGCTGGGCGCCGTCTTCCTCGAAGGCGGCGGCTGGGAATGCCCGCACTGGTACGAGGCCAACGCGCCGCTCGCCGAGGACGTCGAGGTGCCGGAGCGCGACGCCTGGTCGGCCCGCCACTGGTCCCCCGTCGCGGCGGCCGAGGCGCGCGCCACCCGCGAGCGGGTCGCCCTCTACGACATGACGCCGCTGCGCCGCCTTGAGGTCACAGGCCGCGGATCCCTCGCCTTCCTCCAGCGGATGACCTCCAACAACCTCGCGAAGAGGCCGGGTTCGGTCACGTACACCCTGCTCCTCGACGAGGCGGGCGGCATCCGTTCCGATCTGACCGTGGCGCGGCTCGCCCCCGACCGCTTCCAGGTGGGCGCCAACTCCCCCGCCGATCTCGACTGGCTGCTCCGCCATGCCCCCGACGACGTCCACCTCAGGGACATCACCTCGGGGACCTGCTGCATCGGCGTCTGGGGTCCGCTGGCCCGCGCGCTCGTGCAGCCGCTCGCCCACGACGACTTCTCGCACGAGGCGTTCGGCTACTTCAGGGCGAAGGAGACGTACATCGGGCATGTCCCGGTGACCGCCATGCGTCTGTCGTACGTCGGTGAACTGGGCTGGGAGCTGTACACCACCGCTGATCTGGGGATGCGCCTCTGGGACACGCTCTGGGCGGCCGGCCGGGAGCACGGCGTGATCGCGGCCGGGCGCTCCGCCTTCAACAGCCTGCGCCTGGAGAAGGGGTACCGCGCCTGGGGCCACGACATGACAACCGAACACCACCCCTACGAGGCGGGCCTCGGCTTCGCCGTCCGGATGGACAAGGGGGACTTCGTGGGGCGTCCGGCGCTCGAAGGGCTTGGGCGGCCTTCGCGCATGCTCACCGCGCTGCTCCTCGACGACCCGGCCGCCGTCGTCCTCGGCAAGGAGCCCGTCTACGTCGACGGCGCCCCGGCCGGGTACGTCACCAGCGCCTCGTACGGGTACACCCTGGGACGCTGCGTCGCGTACGCCTGGCTGCCGCCGCTGGCAGTGGGCACCGGCGTGCACATCGCGTACTTCGGGGAGAAGGTGCCCGCGACGGTCGCCGAGGAACCGCTCCTCGACCCGGAGATGACCCGCATCCGCCGCTAGCCGCCTGGAGGCACCGGTGTCCCCCACCTACGACGTGATCGTGATCGGCCTCGGCGGCATGGGCAGTGCCGCCGCCCACCACCTGTCCGCGCGCGGCGCCCGCGTCCTCGGCCTGGAGAAGTTCGGGCCGGTGCACAACCGCGGCTCCAGTCACGGCGGTTCACGCATCACCCGGCAGTCCTACTTCGAGGACCCCGCGTACGTACCGCTGCTGCTGCGCGCGTACGAGCTCTACGACCGCCTCGAACGCGACACCGGCCGCGACATCGCGACGCTGTGCGGCGGCGTGATGCTGGGCCGGCCCGACAGCCGCACGGTCGCCGGTTCGCGGCTCTCCGCCGAGCGCTGGGGCCTGCCCCACGAGATGCTCGACGCCAAGGAGATCCGCCGCCGCTTCCCCACCCTCACCCCGCGGGACGACGAGGTCGGCCTGTACGAGGCACGGGCCGGTCTCCTGCGCCCCGAGAACACGGTGGCCGCGCACCTCAAGCTGGCCACGCGGCGGGGCGCCGACCTGCACTTCCAGGAGCCGATGACGCGGTGGGGGCCGTACAGGGACGGCGTGCGCGTGCACACCGCCGAGGACACCTACACGGCCGGTCAGCTGGTGATCTGCCCCGGCGCGTGGGCGCCCGGACTCCTCACCGACCTGGGGGTGCCGTTCACGATCGAGCGGCAGGTCATGTACTGGTTCCGGCCGACCGGCGGCGAGGGCCCCTTCACCACGGAGAACCACCCGGTCTACATCTGGGAGGACGCGGAGGGTGTGCAGGTGTACGGCTTTCCCGCCATCGACGGGCCCGGCCTCGGCGCGAAGGTCGCCTTCTTCCGCAAGGGCACGCCCTGCACTCCGGAGACCATCGAACGGACCGTCGACGACCAGGAGGTCGCCGCGATGGCCGACCAGGTGGGGCGGCTGATCCCGGACCTCCCCGGCCGCTTCCTCAAGGCCGCCACCTGCATGTACTCCAACACCCCCGACGAGCACTTCCTCATCGCCCGCCATCCGGCGCACCCCGCGTCGGTCACCGTCGCCGCCGGCTTCTCCGGCCACGGCTTCAAGTTCGTACCCGTGGTCGGGGAAATCCTCGCCGACCTGGCGCTGAACGGCGCCACCAACCACCCCATCGGCCTCTTCGACCCCGCCCGCCTCGCCGCCGCGCCCGCTTGAGCCCCGCCCGCTTGAGGAGTACGAGAACGAGGAGTACGAGAACCGTGACGACGACCCCCTTGCCGCCCAGTCTCATCGCGACCCTCCCCGGCCACTACTACACCGACCCGGAGATCTTCCGGCAGGAGCAGGAACACGTCTTCGAAGCGCTCTGGTTCTGCGCGGTGCGCGCCACCGACCTCGACGTGCCGGGCGCCTTCCGCACCGTGCGGGTCGGCCGCGAAAGCGTCCTCGTCACCCGCTCGCGCGCCGGCGAGCTGCGGGCCTTCCTCAATGTCTGCCGCCACCGCGGCGCCCGCCTGTGCACCGAGGAGTCCGGCCGGGTGCGCCGCGCCCTCCAATGCCCGTATCACGCCTGGACGTACGACCTGGACGGCAGGCTGATCGCCGCGCCCGATCTGGCGAAGCTGCCGGATGTGGACCGCGAGGCGTACGGCCTGGTGAAGGTCGCTCTGCGGGAGTGGCTGGGCTACGCCTGGGCGTGCCTGGCCGACGAACCGCCCTCCTTCGAGGAGACCGTCATGGGCGCCGCGGTCGAACGGCTCGGCGACGCAGCGTCCATCGAGCGCTACGGCACCGAGCGGCTCGCGCTCGGCAGGCGCGTCAGCTACGACGTGCGCGCCAACTGGAAGCTGATCGTCGAGAACTTCATGGAGTGCTACCACTGCGCGACCATCCACCCCGAACTGACCGACGTGGTGCCGGAGTTCGCCGACGGCTTCGCCGCGCAGTACTACGTGGGGCACGGCGCCGCGTTCGGCGAGGAGGTCGGCGGCTTCACGGTCGACGGCAGCGCGGGCTTCGGGCGGCTTCCCGAGGTCGCCGAGGACCAGGACCGGCGCTACTACGCGATCACCGTGAAGCCGACGGTGTTCGTCAACCTCGTCCCCGACCACGTGATCCTGCACCGGATGTTCCCACTGGCCGAGGACCGCACGGTCGTCGAGTGCGACTGGCTGTACGCGCCCGACGTCGTCGCGTCCGGCGCCGACCTGACGCGTTCCGTGGAACTCTTCCACCGGGTCAACACGCAGGACTTCGCGGCCTGCGAGCGCACCCAGCCCGCGATGGCGTCACGCGCCTACCGCGCGGGCGGGGTGCTCGTGCCGACCGAGCACCACATCGGACTCTTCCACGACTGGCTGACCAAACGGCTCGCTACGCAGTGACCGGGTCTCCTTGGGGGGCGGGCCGCTTGTACATCCGGGTCGCGGTGATCTCCCCGTGCACCGTCTCGCCGTCGGGGTCCTCGGGGGCCCGCTGCGGCAGTCCCGGACGCAGGTGCTCCTCGACGCTGATGTACTTCAGGCCCGCCCGCAGGTCCGCGTCGTTCCGCAACCGGATGACCAGCGGGAACTCGGCGAGCGCCGTCGTGTCGAACAGCCCGGTCGTGTAGAGCAGCTGCACACCGAGCGCGTCCGAGACGGCCCGCTGGAGCTCCAGGAGGTACGTCGCGTTGGCGCGGCCGATGGGGTTGTCCAGGAAGAGTGTGCCGGCGTGCCGGTGCTTGTCGCGGCCCCGGTCGTTGCTGCGCAGCGCGGCCATCGTGCAGTACAGGGCGATCGCGGCGGTCAGGAGCTGGCCGCCGGAGAACACGTCGCCCATCTGTCCGACCGGGACGCGCTCGGCGCGCAGCACGGCGTCGGGCTTGAGGATCTCGACGGCGACACCGCGCGGCTCCAGGGCGGCCTGCACCCCGCGCAGCAGCAGGGACATGCCGTCGCGCCGCAGGTCGGAGTTCTTCTTCACGGCGGCGCGGGTGGCGTCGTCGATGACGTCGCCGAGCCGCTCGACGAGCGTGGCCTGGTCGGGCTCCTCGAAGCGGACGCGCAGGAACTCCTGGCCCGACCACTCGCCGAGGCCCTCGGGCAGACGGGAGAGGCGCTGGGCGGACCGCAGCGTCGCGAGCGCGGACTCGACGAGGCCGCGCAGGCGGTCCACGATGCTGTCGCGGTTGCGCTCCAGCTGCTCCAGCTCGTCGGTGAGCACGCGGAGCCGGGGGGCGAAGGCGTCGGCCCACTTCTTGGCGTGGTCGGGCAGCGCGGACGCGGGGAGCTCGCGGATCTGCTGGCGGGCGGGGGTGCGCACCTGCTCGTACCGGGTCGAGTTCGCGTGGCGTACGAGGATGTCGCTCGCCTCACGCACCGCGGATTCGGCGGTCGAGAGGTCGGCGGCGCAGCCGCGCAGGGAGCGGCGGGCCTCGGCGGCGGAGTGGCGGGCCTCTTCGAGGGAGCCGGGGTAGGCCTCGGGGCTCTCCTCGGACTCGTCCTCCTGGTGCTCGCGCAGGAGGTCCCGCAGCAGGGCCGCGGTCTCGTCGAAGCCGCCTGCCGCGTCCTCGGTCACCCGGTGGGTGTGCAGCAGGGCGGCGTGGGCCTCCTTGGCGCGGCTGAGCGCCTCGGTGCGCGCGGCCAGTTCGCCGGTGGCGGTGCGCAGGAGCGTCTGGGCCTGCTCGACGTCGGCGGGGACGAGCTCCTCGGGGAGCTCGGTGTGGGCCTCGCCGTCCTCGGGGGCGTGCCGCTCGGCCTCGCCGCGCAGCCGGCCGAGCTGCTCGCTCGCGGTGGCGGCGCGCGCCTCGATGAGCTGGACCTGGGCCTCCGCGCGCGCGGCGGCGGCCTGCCGGGACGGGCCGTCGGAGCCTTCGGTGCCTTCGAGGAGCAGGGCCGCGCGGGTGCGGACCTTGTTGCTGAGCCGGTCCAGCTCGGCGAGGGCGGCGCTCTCGTCGCTCTCGGCGCGGGCCTGCTCGGCACGGAGGTCGGCGCCGACGCCCACCTTCTCGTAGAGCTGGGAGGCGGCGCGGTAGGCCTCGCGCAGGGCGGGCAGCGACGCCTTGGGGGTGTCGCTCTCCTCCGGTACGTCCTCGGGGGCGCCGGCGATCTCGGCGCGCTCGGCGCGCAGCGCGCGGGCGGTGCGGCGGGCGTCGTCGGCGGCGCGCTGGGCGGCGCGGCGGTCCTCGTCGGCGGCGCGGGCGCGGTCGAGGCAGGTCTGGGCGCGGGCCTCCGACTCGGCGGCGTCGTCGGCGAGTTCGCGCAGTTTGGCCTGCCAGCCGGCCCGCTCCCGCAGCCGGAAGGCGAGGCCTGCGAGGGCGTCGGCGGCACGGCGGGCGCGCTGGGCGGCCTCCTGGCGCTCGTCCCGCACGCGTGCGGCCTCGCTCGCCGCCTCGTCGGCCTCGGCGCGTGCGGTACGGGCCTCGGCGAGCTCGGCCTCGGCCTCCTCGGCGAAGGCGCGCGCCTCGTCGGCCGCGGCGGCGAGCTCGCCGAGGCGGCCGCTCGGGCAGCCGGTGCGCCAGGAGGCGAGGCGGGCGGCGAGCTCGCGGTCCTTGCCGAGCCGGGCGGCGAGCGCCCGGATCTCGTCGTCGCGCTGCGCGGCCCGCGCGCGCAGCGCCTGCCGCTCCTCGTCGGCGGCGTGCTCGTCGTGCATGGCCGGGTTCGGCGGTACGAGGAAGACGCCGCTGTCGGCGGCCTGCTCGCCCGGTGTGGGGGCGAGGAGGGCGGCGGCGGTGCCGACGGCCACGGCGGAGCGGGGCAGCAGGGCGGCGTCGGCGAGGGCTTCGCGGGCGCGTGCGTGCGTGGCCGGGTCGGTGATGACCACGCCGTCGACAAGCTCGGGGCGGGCGGCGAGCACGCGCGCGTGGTCGGCGGGGTCGACGGCCTGCGCGAGGTAGCGCCAGCCGGGCAGTGCGGGGATGCCGTGCTCGCCGAGGAACTCGACGGTGGCGAGGACGTCGGGGCCCGGCGGCAGGAGCCCGCCGTCGCCGAGGGCGCCGAGGATGCGGGAGTCGTCGGCGGCGGCGGTGCGCAGGTCGAACAGCTGTCGCTCGGCGGAGGCGACGCCCTCTTCGAGGAGGGCACGCAGGTCGTCCGCCGAGCGGTCGAGCTCGGCCACGGAGAGCGCGCCGTCCGCGCCGGCGGCCCCGGTGTCGCTGCGGGGCTTCGGCACTCCGCCGCTCGCGGTCGGCAGGCTGAGGAGCTCGGCGAGCCGCTCGTCCCGGGCGATGGCTTCGGCGGCGCGGCGCTCCGCGTCGTGGGCGGCCTCGGCGGCGGTCGCCGCGTCCGCGGCGCGGGCCGCGGTCAGCTCCGCGCGGGCCTCGGCGGCGGCCGTCTCCTTGGCGTGGTCGGCGGCCCGGCGTGCGGCCTCGCGGGCGGTGTCCCAGGCGGCGACGGTGGTCTTCTCGGCGTCGCTCGCGGCGAGGGCGGCGCGGGCCGGGTCGGCGTCGGGGGCGGTGTCGTCGAGCCAGCCCGCGCGGACCGCTTCCGCGGTCTCCTGCTCGACCTCGGTGAGGCGCTGCTTCAGGTGGCCGAGTTCGCTGCGGGCGCGCTGGGCCTCGGTGGCGGCGGCGGTGGCGTCGCGGTGCGCGGTCTCGCCGGTCTCCTGGAGGGCCGCGGAGCGCTCCTCCTCCTCGTTCGCGAGGTTCTCCGCGCCTTCGGCGGCGGTGTGCAGGGCGCGGACGAGATCGGCGGCGGCCTTGGCGCGGGCGGCGAGCGCGGGCGCCGCGTCGCGTTCGGCCTCGCGGATCGCGACGGCCACGCGCGCGGAGCGGTCGGCGGCGGCACGGTGCCGCAGGACGGCTTCGGCGGCCTGCCAGGCGGCGTGCAGGGTGCGCGCGTCGGCGAGCTCGCGGCGCTGTGCGGCGGCGGCCTTCTCGGCGACGGTGAGCGCCAGGGAGGCGTGCCGGTAGGCCAGTTCGGCGGAGATCAGGGCGCTTGTGCCGCGCGCCCGCTCGGCCTCGGTGACGGTGTGGGCCGCGGCGGTGACCTGCTCGGCCAATTCGGCGGCGCGACCGCGCTCCTCGACGGCGCGCGCGGAGAGCCTGCGCGCCAGGATCCGCGTGCGGCGCTCGGCTCCCGCGTGCACGTCACGCGCGCGTGCCCGGGTCCCGGCGGCCTCGACGATGCGTCCGAGGAGGTCGACGGAGCCCGCGGTGAAGTCCCGTTCGGCCATCAGCTCGGCGCGCCGGCCCAGCTTGTTGCCGAAGCCGTGGACGAGGTCGGCGAGGCCGTCCGTGTCGCGTGTGTCGGTGACGGCGCGCAGCAGCAGGTCGGTGAAGTCGGAGTCCTTCTTGACCGCGAAGAGGCCCGCGGCCTCGCCTTCATCGGCGTTCATCTCCCGCTGGTAGCGGAAGAGTTCGGGGTCGAGGCCGAGGTCGGTGAGGTGTTCGTTCCAGCGGTCGTGGATCTCTTCCCAGTGCACTTCGAGGTGGGGGTACGCCTTGACCGCTTCGGTCATGGCGTCGCGGAAGCCCTTCATGGTGCGCCGGCGCCCCTGCGCGCCCGACGCGCCCTCCGCCGAGGGCCGCACGGCGGTGGACTCGGCGACGGGCAGCGAGTCCAGGCTGAGGCCGGGTCCCGGCCGGAAGGAGTACCAGGCCTCGGCGAACTTCCGCGGGTCGTTGGAGACCTGCCTGCCCCGCCATTCGCTGACCTTGCCGACCACGACGCACTCGCCGGTCAGGGTGTGCTGCCACTCCAGGGCCACGTGGCCGCAGTCGTCGGCGAGCAGGAACTTGCGCAGCACGCCGGAGCTGGCGCCGCCGAGCGTGTTCCGGTGGCCGGGGAGCATCACCGAGAAGATCAGCTTGAGCAGGACGGACTTGCCGCCGCCGTTCTCCAGGAAGAGGACGCCCGCGGGCGCGGGGCGGCGCGGCGGGCCGACCGGCTCGTCCTCGAAGAACTCCGCCTGGGTGGGCGCGGGGTTGGGCACCTCCGCGCCGACGCCGCGCAGGTCGAGCACCGTGTCGGCGTAGCGCGCACCGGCCGGACCGATGGAGTAGAGGCGGACCCGGGACAGCTCGTACATGGCGGCGGACTCTCGTCGTAAGTCGTGCGGGACGGCGGGAAGGTGGCAGGGGTGGGGCGGGGCGGGTCAGGAGTGGAACGGCAGCCCCGCGTCGGCGGCCAGCTCCAGGTCGTCGGTGTCTTCGGGCGGCAGCAGTGTCGCCGAACCGTCCGTGACCGGTACGACGCCGAGCTCCAGGAGTTCCGCCATGGCCGCGCTGCCCGCCATGTCGCGGACCTGGAGCTGGTAGCGGGCCGTGGTGCGGTAGGTGCCTCCGGAGTCGTCGCCCGTCCGCTGCAGGAAGCCGGATTCGGTGAGGAAGGCGACGGCCTTGGCGACGATGCCGGTGGTGGAACCGGCGAGGCGGCGGGCGTCCTTGGTGGCGCCGGTCGAGCTGCGGCGCGCCCAGATCCGCCAGGCGGCTTCGAGGCCGGGGGCGTCGGTGGCCGGGTCGGTGTTCTCGCCCTGCTCCTCGGCGCGCTCCTCCAGGCGGTGGCAGGCCTGGCGCACGAACGCGTCGACGCCGTTGACCGTGACCCGGCCGATGTAGCCGTCGTCGGCGAGGTCCTCGGGACGCGGGAAGGCCATGGCGGCGACGGCGAGGTGGGCGAGGCCGTGCAGGAAGCGGTCGGTGGAGTCGGTCGCCGCGCGGCGGGCGTAGTCGCCCATGCGGACGGCGAAGACGGAGTCCTCCTCGGCGGTCACGGCCATCCCCGCGCGCGGGGACACCTCCAGGACGACGAGGCCGAGCCCGGTGGCGACGGCGTCGGCGAGCCGCGCGAAGGGCGGGTCCTCGCGGTAGCGGCGGAGCAGGTCGCCGTACTCCTGGTCGCGGGCGGGCTGGAGCTTGGGCTGCAGGCCGAAGGAGACGAGCCGGGCGGCGTCGGCGGCGTCGGCCGGGGTGACGGGCGCGGGGGCGGAGGGCGCCGCCGCGGAGTCCGGCTCGCCCCACGCGGCGTGCTCTGCGGGGTGGTCGGTCACGGCGTGTGCTCCTTGCGGCGGTGAACGGGTCGTACGTCGTGGTGAGCGGGTCGTATGTCGTGGTGGACTGGGCGTACGCGCTCGGGGGTGCCCGGCGGCGTGGCGTGCTCTGTCGTGGGCATCAGGCCGCCTCCGTCCGTCCTGCCGCCATGCCGGCGGCGTCCAGGAGGGCCGTGCCGACGACGAGGTCGGCGCCGCCGAACTCCTCGTCGTCGAGCTCGGTGCCGTCGTCCACGGCGAAGAGCAGCTTCTCCTCGCCCTGGCGGTAGGCGGTGCCGACCGGCGGGCTTGCCGCGTGGACGGCCAGCAGGGCGACCAGGTAGGGCAGTTCGGGGTCGCGGCGGCGGGCGTCGGCAAGGAGGCCGGAAAGCCTGCGGGGCGCGTCGGCGGGCAGGTCGAGCAGGTCCATGGCGCTCGCGAGCTGCTCCTCGCTGAAGCGGCTGTCGTCCGGGGTGGCGATGAGGTCGGGCTCGGGCATCTCGGCGCCGAGGTGCTCGCGCTCCACGGGCGGCGTGAGCAGTATGTCGACGAGGTCGCCCACGCGGACGGAGACCGGTGTGCGCAGCCCGGTCCCGCGCGCGAAGAAGGCGTCCGTCACACGGGTCGCCTGCTCGGCGGGGAGCGGCAGGAGGGGCGCGAGCAGCTGGCCGTACAGATCGAGGCCCGCGCGCGCGGTGGGGGCGGCGAAGGCCTGCCGGTCCTGCTCGGCGCGGAACAGCGGGCCCGCTTCGAGGAGTCGGGACTGCAGCTGCGTATGGCGGCGGATGCAGTCCTTGACGATGTCGACCAGCTCGGCGGCGCGGCGCTTGTGCTCGCCCGCCTTGGAGTCGGAGGCGGCCTCGGACTCGTCGCGCACCTTGCGGATGTTGGTCAGGATGGCGTTCTCGTGGCGGTAGCGGTCGGCGACGTGGTCGAGGGCTTCCGCGATCATGTCGGGGACGGCCTGGAGCCAGTCCACCGCGCGGACGTTGCGCCGGGTGGCGTCGAGGGCCTTGCGCAGGGATTCCGAGTACTGCACGGTCCGGTAGCGGGCCTGCTCGGCGGCGAGCTGGGCGTCGGCGAGCCGGCCGCGCCTGATCAGGACCTCCAGCTTCACCTCGGCGGCGATCTGGGCGCTGGTGACGTCGGTGTCCAGGGCTCCGACCAGGACGTTGACCGCTTCGTCGGTCGTGCGCAGGAAGACACCGCCGCCGTAGCCGGGGACCTCTTCGAGGAGCTTGAAGTCGTAGTCCCTGCGGACATAGGTGCCGTCGGGGGTGAACGTGCCGTACACGGCGCGGAAGCCGCGGTCGACGCTGCCGACGTTGATCAAGTTCTCCAGGACCCAGCGGGCCACCCGCTCGTGCTCGGCGGCCGGGCGGCGCGGGGCCTGGGCCGCGACGCGCGGCAGCAGCCTGGCGACGATCTGCTCGTGGTCGGCGCCGGTGTCGAAGTCCATGTTCAGCGTGACGAGGTCGATGGCGGCGAGGGCCACCTCCGCCATCGCGTACACCGAGTACTCGCCCGCGAGATTGGCCTTGCGCACGTCGAGGTCGTGCAGCGGAGCGGTGCAGGCGAGCGCGCGCAGGCGGCGCGCCAGGCCCTCGTCGGCGGCCGGGCCCTGAGCGGGCCGCGGCCCCGCGCTGAGCTGGGGCGGAGCAGTGTCCGTAACGGCAGGCGAAGTCACGGTGCACAGACTAGGTCCTCGGTCTGACAACGGTCGAAACGGCGCAGAAGCGACCGGCTCAGCCGGCCGCGCCGACCCGGCGCCCGTACACCTCGACGAGGCCTTCGAGGGAATCCTCCAGGTAGTCGGCGAGCAGTCGTTCGGCCCGTCCGGCGTCTCCCGTCAGCAGGGCGGCGAGGATCTGCTTGTTGCGTTCGAGGTAGGGCTCGTGGAGGCGGCGCGGGTCGTCCACGACGTGGAAGGCCAGGCGGAGTTCGGCCAGGACGCTGCGCATGAGCTCGTCGGTGCGGGCGCTGCCCGCGAGGGCGACGAGCTCCCGGTGGAAGTGGATGTTGGCGGTGGAGACGCTCCTCCACTCCTGTTCCGCCGCCGCGCGTACGCCGTCCGCGACGGCGCCCGCCACCGCGTCGAGGGCGTACGGGGGCTCGCCGAGGCCGCGGACGACCGCGCACTCGACGAGCCGGCGCATGCGGTAGATGTCTTTTACGTCCTCGATCGTGAGGACTCGCACGAAAACGCCCCGGTTGAGCTGGTGCTCAAGGAGCCGTTCGTGCGTGAGCAGCCGGAAGGCCTCCCGCAGGGTGTTGCGGGAGACGCCGAGCGCGCCGCCGATGCTGTCTTCGGAGAGGCGGGTCCCGGGCGGGAAGTAGCCCTCGGCGATGCGGGCCCTGAGGATGTCCGAGACCCGCTCCGCGGTGCTCGTGCGCCCCAGGAGCACACGGTCGTCGGCCAGTCCGCTCACGTCAGCCATCGCCTCAGCCATGCCCGGATTCAATCGCAGAGCGGAGAACGAAACAACACAGGTATTGAGGGATCGTTCAACGATCCTCTACGTTGTCGGGCACGGCTCGTTCCGACGGGCCGCGACCGCAGGCTCCAGCACCCTCCGTCCCCCTCTCCCGCGAGGTGCCCATGAGCACGACCCCACCGCCCCCACCCGCCCGCACCGCTCCGCCCGGGCTCCGCCCCGAGCAGGGTGAACTCCCCGACGACAGCGGCGCCTTCGGCTGGCTGCGCGCCCTCGGGCCGCGCGGTCGGCGCGCCTTCGCCGGCGCCTTCGGGGGCTACGCGCTCGACTCGTACGACTACTTCACACTGCCGCTGAGCATGGTGGCGCTCTCCGCCTACTTCGGCCTCGACAGCGGTCAGACGGGCCTGTTCACCACCGTCACGCTCGTCGTCTCCGCCGTGGGTGGCGCCATCGCGGGTGTGGTCGCCGACCGGATCGGCCGCGTCAAGGCGCTGATGATCACGGTCGTCACGTACGCGGTCTTCACCGTCGCCTGCGGTTTCGCGCCCAACTACGAGACGCTGCTGGTCTTCCGCGCCCTCCAGGGGCTCGGTTTCGGCGGCGAGTGGGCGGTCGGCGCGATCCTCGTCGCCGAGTACGCGACCGCCAGGAACCGCGGACGCACGCTGGGGGCGATCCAGAGCTCCTGGGCCGTGGGCTGGGGGCTCGCGGTGATCGTTTACACCCTGGTGTTCCAGTTCCTGGACGACGACGTCGCCTGGCGCGTGATGTTCTGGACCGGCGCGCTGCCCGCACTGCTCGTGATCTACGTGCGCCGCAACGTGCACGACGCCCCCGAGGCTGCCGAGGAGCGCCGCAAGAGTTCCCACAAGGGGTCGTTCACGGCCATCTTCAAGCCGGGACTGCTGCGCGTCACGTGCTTCGCGGTGCTGCTGTCCACGGGTGTGCAGGGCGGCTACTACACGCTGGCCACCTGGGTGCCCACGTATCTGAAGGAGGACCGGGGCCTGACCGTCGTCGGCACCGGCGGCTATCTGGCCTTCCTGATCTCGGGCGCCTTCATCGGCTATCTGACCGGCGGCTACCTCACCGACAGGCTCGGCCGCAAACGGAACATCACGCTCTTCGCGTTCCTCTCCGCGGCCAGCGTCCTCGCGTACACACACATCCCGGACGGGGCCAACGGCCTGCTCCTCGTGCTCGGTTTCCCGCTGGGCTTCTGCATGTCGGCGATCTTCAGCGGCTTCGGTTCGTTCCTCAGCGAGCTGTACCCGGCCGCCGTGCGCGGTACGGGACAGGGCTTCACGTACAACACGGGCCGCGCGGTCGGCGCCGTCTTCCCGACCATGGTCGGCTTCCTCGCCGACAGCTGGGGCGTCGGCGGGGCGCTGGTCTTCGGAGCGATCGGTTACGGCCTCGCCGTCGTCGCGCTGCTCGGCCTGCCCGAGACCCGGGGGAGGGAGCTCCTGTGACCACCGGGGCGGTCCACAGCGCCAAGGAGGCCCGCGCGGCGTTCCGCTCGGGCGAGACGGGCCCCACCGCGGGCTGGGCGGCGGGCTTCACCCAGGCCAACCTCATCTCCGTCCCCGCCGACTGGGCGTACGAGATGCTGCTCTTCTGCCAGCGCAACCCGAAGCCCTGCCCGGTCCTCGACGTCACGGACGCGGGCTCCTGGTCGACCCCGCTCGCCCCGGGCGCCGACCTCCGCACCGATCTGCCGCTCTACCGCGTCTGGGAGGACGGTGAACTTCTCGACGAGCCCACGGACGTCGTCGGCCGCTGGCGCGAGGACCTGGTGACCTTCCTCATCGGCTGCAGCTTCACCTTCGAGTGGGCGCTCGCCGAGGCCGGCGTCCCGCTGCGCCACATCGAACAGGGCCGCAACGTCCCGATGTACGTGACCGCGCGCCCGTGCCGCCCGGCGGGCCGCCTGCACGGCCCCCTGGTGGTGTCGATGCGTCCCGTGCCGCCCCGGTGTCTCTCCGACGCCATCAGGGAGAGCGCCCTGATGCCCGCGGTGCACGGCAGTCCGGTGCACTGCGGCGACCCCGCCGGGCTCGGCATCGACCATCTGGACCGCCCCGACTTCGGCGACGCGGTGGCCGTCGGCCCCGACGACATCCCGGTGTTCTGGGCGTGCGGCGTGACGCCGCAGGCCGCGGTGATGGCGTCGCGGCCACCGTTCGCGATCACGCACGCGCCGGGCAGGATGTTCCTCACCGACGCCCGCGACGAGCAGTACCGCGTGGTCTGACCACCGGGTCCGACCGTCGAGAACCCCCTGGAGACCTCCGCAGATGAGCACCACATCGATCGACCTCAACGCCGACCTCGGCGAGGGCTTCGGCCGCTGGCACCTGACCGACGACGAGGCGCTCCTGTCCGTCGTCACCAGCGCCAACGTGGCGTGCGGGTTCCACGCCGGGGACCCGGTGACCATGCGCAGGGTCTGCGACCGCGCCGCCGAACGCGGAGTGCGGATCGGCGCGCAGGTCTCCTACCGCGACCTGGCGGGCTTCGGGCGGCGCGCCATGGAGGTGCCGGCCGCGGAGCTGGCCGCCGAAGTGGCGTACCAGATCGGCGCCCTGGCGGTGTTCGCCCGCGCGGCGGGCACGCGCGTGTCGTACGTGAAGCCGCACGGCGCGCTCTACAACCGCGTCGTCCACGACGAGGAGCAGGCCCGCGCGGTCGTCGAAGGGGTGCTCCTCGCCGACGCGTCCCTGCCTCTCCTGGGGCTGCCCGGATCGCGCCTCCTGGCGACCGCGGGGAAGGCCGGGCTCCCGGTCGTCACCGAGGCGTTCGCGGACCGCGCCTACACCGACGAGGGCACTCTGGTGCCACGGTCCAGCGCGGGTGCGGTCGTCACGGACGCGGACGCCGTCGTCGCGCGGTCCGTCGGCATCGCCGGGGCCGGGGTCGTCACCTCCCACGGAGGCCACGAGATCGCGGTCCGCGCACGCTCGCTCTGCCTGCACGGCGACACCCCGGGCGCGGTGGATCTGGCCCGTCGGGTGCGGGCGGCGCTGGAGGGCGCGGGCGTGCGGGTGGAGGCCTTCGCATGAGGGTGCTGCCCGTCGGGGACCGGGCGCTCCTGGTCGAACTCGCCGACGGCACCGAGGCCCAGGCGCTCCACGCCGAGCTGCTGCGCCGCCGCGCGGCGGGCTCCCTGCGGGTAGGGGAGATCGTCCCTGCGGCCCGCACGGTGCTCCTCGACGGCCTCGACGAGCCCGGCCGCGTCGGGGCGGAGCTGCCCGGCTGGGAGATCCCGCCGCTGCCCGCGCGCGCGGGGGACGTCCTGGAACTCCCGGTGCGGTACGACGGGCCGGATCTCGCGGACGTGGCGGCGCACTGGGGCGTGCCCGCGGCCGAGGTGGCGCGGATCCACTCGGCGGCCGCGTTCCGCGTGGCCTTCTGCGGGTTCGCGCCCGGCTTCGGCTACCTGACCGGGCTGCCGGAGCGCTACGCGGTGCCGCGCCGGGCCACGCCCCGCACCTCCGTCCCCGCGGGCAGCGTCGCCCTGGCCGGTCCGTACACGGGCGTCTACCCCCGCGCCTCGCCCGGCGGCTGGCAGCTGATCGGCTCGACAGACGCCGTGCTGTGGGACCACGCGCGCGTGCCCGCCGCGCTCCTCTCCCCCGGCGTCCGCGTCCGCTTCGTACCGCAAGCCCCCTCGGACACACCCAGTACCGCACCGGAGGCTCGATGACCGGCCGTGCCTTCGCCGTCGTGCGGGCCGGGGCGCTGACCACCGTGCAGGACCTCGGGCGCCCCGGCCACGCCCATCTCGGGGTGCCGCGCTCGGGGGCTCTCGACCCGCCCACGGCCCGCCTGGTCAACCGCCTGGTCGGCAATCCGCCCGACGCCGCCGTCCTGGAGACCACTCTCGACGGCTGCGCCGTGCGCCCGCGCCGCCCCGTGACGGTCGCGGTCGGCGGCGCGCCCTGCCCGGTGAGCGTGAACGGCCGTCCCGCGCCCTGGGGGGCGCCGGTACGGGTACCCGCCGGAGCGCTCCTGGAGATCGGACCCGCCCTCTTCGGAGTGCGGTGCTACGTGGCCTTCGACGGCGGCGTGGCCGTGCGCCCTGTGCTCGGCAGCCGCTCCACGGACCTGCTGTCCGGGCTCGGCCCTCCGCCTCTCGCGGCCGGCGTGGTGCTGCCGCTGGGGGACCCGAGCGGCACGCACGCACGCGTGGACACCGTTCCGCAGCCCGCGCCGCCCCAGGAGCTGGTGCTGCGGGTGACGCTCGGGCCGCGGTCCGACTGGTTCACGCCGGCGGCTCTGCGGACGCTCACCACGCGCGCGTACCGGGTGTCCGCGGCGAGCAACCGCATCGGCCTGCGTACCGAGGGCCCCGCCCTGGAGCGGGCGTTCCAGGGCGAACTGCCGAGCGAGGGGATGGTTCTCGGCGCGGTCCAGGTGCCGCCGGACGGCAGGCCCGTCGTCTTCCTGGCCGATCACCCGACCACCGGGGGCTATCCGGTGGTGGCGGTGGTCCGGGAGACCGATCTGGCCGCGGCGGCCCAGGCACGCCCGGGCACGCCATTGCGTTTCGTCGGCACCGGGCGGCGCTGAGCGCCTGTGGCTGACCCCTCGCGCGCCCGACCGCGTCTACACGGCGGGCGCGTCCGGCCCGATCCTGCTGCGTACCGCCGTCTGTACGTCGTCCTCCTCGGCGGGGTCGGAGGCGAGCCTGCGGAGCCGGTTGACCACCCGGGCGTCACCGGTCTCGGCGTGCCGTGCGGCGACCTCGCGGGTGGACTCCTCGCAGTCCCACAGGCACTCGACGGCGAATCCGGCGGCGAACGAGGGGTCGGTGGCGGCCAGCGCGCGGGCGGCGCGGCCGCGGAGGTGGGAGGAAGCGGTCTCTCTGTAGACGTGCCGCAGCACGGGCGCGGCGCAGGCGATGCCGAGGCGTCCCGCGCCGTCGACGAGGGTCCACAGCGTCGGCGCGTCGGGGCCTTCGCCGCGGACGGCCTCACGGAGCGCGGCGAGCACGAGCTTGCTGTCCTGCGCGCCGCCCCGGCAGGCGAGCATCCGCCCGGCGGCGGCGCCCAGGGCGTCGGGGCGGTAGGCCCAGCGCCGGGCGCGCTCCACGGCGGCGACGCTCCGCATCCGCTCGAAGGCGTCGGTCGCGGCGTCGGTCACCGCTTGGGACGGGCCCTGTGCGGCGTACTCGATGAGGTCGAGGACGGCGGGGTCGTGGATGTCGGCGAGGTAGCGCAGGGCGGTGCCACGCGCCCCGTCCGAGCCCGACCGCGCGGCCTCGAGGATCTCGGGCCGGTCGTCGGGGCCCGCGACGGCGGACAGGCAGCGGGCCGCGGGCACGTACAGCACGGCGCCCCGTTCGAGGCCCTCCTGCGCCCAGTCGAAGACGGCCTGGACGCTCCATCCGGGGCGCGGTCCCGCGGGCCGCATCTGGCGCTGCCAGCGGTCGAAGGAGCCCTGTTCCCGCGCGGCGCGCACGCGGGCGCCGATATCGGCGCGGGGGTCCTCCTCCCAGAGGCGCCAGGGCCTCGGTTCGTAGGCGTCGCGGACGGCGGCGGCCAGTTCGGCCTCACCCTCGGCGTCGGGGGCGAACCTGGCGAGCACGGGGGCGGCGAGGGCGCGCAGGCCCCCGTCGTCGTCGCGCAGCGCCAGCTCGTCGAGGGCCCACGCCCAGTTGGAGCCGAACGCCGCGTACCTCCGCAGCAGTTCGAGGGCGTCCTGCCTGCCGTACGAGGCGAGGTGCCCGAGGACGGCCAGGGCGAGGCCGGTGCGCGAGTCGTCCGTGTTCAGGACGTCCTCGGCGGCGAAGAGGTGCCGCTCGATCTCACCGAGCCCGCCGTGCAGGTCGAGGTAGAGCCGGGCGTAGTACAGCGAGCGGTTCTCCACCTGCCAGTCGTGGCGGGGGTCGCTGAGCACGCACTGGTCGAGGGCGGCGAGCGCCTCGGAGCGTGGGGCGGTGAGCGCGTGCAGCGTGCCGTCGCCGCGGCCCCTCTGCAGCAGGCCGAGCAGCGTACCGCTGGGCGCTATGACCGGATCGAACATGGGAAACAGCCTCACATCAAGCGTCGACGCAACCGGGAATCACGCATTACCTGGCCGTGCGCCAACACGTCGGGCCGCCCGCCGTCTCTTGCTTGTCGAAGACCATCTTCCTCTGCCTCTCGTCCATGGCCCAGGGGTCCCGGACGGGAGGTCCGGGGGCGGGCCGCTCACGGTCCACGCGGCGCGGCACCAACCGCCCCGCCGTCGCGTCCGTGAATCACGTCGTCATGATGACCCGGCGGTCAGGTCCGCCGCGACCACATTTCCAGCGCCCCCGTTATTGCTGGTCAGCTACCCCGTTCAGGCAGCTCCGAACAGCTTGAGCAGCTCCGCCTTTTCGAACATGCGGGCGGTGTCGATCGCCGAGGGCGTCCCCGCGGCCGGATCCGCGCCGCCCTCCAGGAGGGCTCGGATCACCGCGTCCGCGCCCTTGAAGACCGCGCCGGCGAGCGGCGTCTGGCCCCGGTCGTTGGCGCGGTTGGTGTCCGCGCCGCGCTCCACCAGGGAGCGGACCGCGTCGGCGTGCCCGTGGTAGGCCGCAAGCATCACCAGCGAGTCCCCGCTGTCGTTGGTGAGGTTCGCGGGGACGCCCGCGTCGACGTAGGCGGCGAGCGCGGCGGCATCACCCTGACGTGCCAGATCGAAGATCTTGGTCGCCAGCTCCACGACCTCGGGGTCGGGGGCTTCGCTCATGGGGGCGTCCGCCTTTCTGGGTGTGCCGCCGGTGCAGCCGTACGAGTGAATCGACAGGGTACTGCCCTCGCGGGCACATGACGCGGCCCGCCCGCGGCAAAGATCACGCCTGGGGCGCGACCGGAGCGGCAGGCCGGCCGGACCCGCTCCCGCACAGCCGCCCGGACTCCGCCATTCAGGTGAAATGGCTGCTAATTAACCCTTTTGCACCTTTTGTCGTATGGATACATGCTGTGAATCTGGAAGAACTCATGGTGACTGTCCCCACCAACCAGGAGAACCGTCATGATTCTTTCCATTTCGGGTGTCGTGCTGCTCGGCATCATCGTCTTCCTCTTCTTCCGCAAGGACGGGCTCAAGGGGTCCCACGCGATGGTCTGCGCGCTCTTCGGCTTCTTCCTCGCGGGCACCGCCATCGCCCCGAGCATCAAGGCCGGCAGCGCGAGCCTGGCGAGCCTCCTCGGCGGGATCAAGTTCTGACGCTTTCGCCTCTCGTACGCACCTCCAGGAGACAGACGTGGCCAGGCGCCCCCTCCCCCGCATTCTGAGCAACGGCACCGCATCCATCGCCAGGAGCCGGGAGCTCGCCCGGTCCGCGGCCGACAGCGCCACCGACGTCCTCCACCCGCTGATCACGATCACGCGCGGGCTGCGCCGGCTGGCGGCCGCCGGCCGGCGCAGATGGACCGAGACCCCCAAGGACAAGCGCAGTCCCCTGCTGTTCCTGGTGGCCTCCGTGGTCCTGGTCGTGGCGCTCGTCCCCTTCGGACCGCTGCTCGCCGCCATCTGCCTGATGGCGGCCGCCGCGTGGACGGGCCGCGAGCGCACCGCTCCGGAGCCGGAGGGCCCGGACGACGCGCAGACACAGCGGCTGCAGTCCCTCTACGAAGCGCTCGTCCCGTACTTCTCGGTCCCCGAGGACCCCGCCCCGCTCTTCGCGCACGGCGGCGAATGGGACAAGGCCTTCACCGAGTACGACTTCGACGACACCGGGCGGATCTCCCGGCTCGTGGTGCGCTACCCCGCGTACTTCACGGACGGCGAGGCCGAGTCCCGCGCGCGGATCGAGCAGTTGCTGCACGCCAAGTCGGGACGCGGGCGCGAGTACCACTTCGCATGGGACGAGGAGGGCAACCAGCTGACCGTCTCGGTGCTCTCCCCGCTGCCCACCGACATCGCCGCCCAGCGCTTCGTCACCGCCCCCGGAGAGGCCGTGCTCGGCTTCACCGACGAGACCGGCGTCCAGCGCACCCTCCCGGTGACCGACGGCGAGGAGCACCGCGACGTGCCCCCCGTCGTGTGGCGCACCGGTTTCCGCTCCACCGAGCCGCACCTGCTCATCGCCGGGCAGCCGGGCAGCGGCACGACGACGCTGCTGCGCTCCATCGCCCTGCAGGCCCTGCAGTACGGCGACGTCCTCATCGTCGAGGGCAGCGGCACCGGCGACTACGCCTGCCTGACAGGGCGCGGCGGCGTCCTCGCCGTCGAGTGCGGGCTCACCGGCGCCCTCGCCAGCCTCGAATGGGCCGCCCATGAGACCGAGCGCCGCCTCATCTCGGCGAACCGCGCACGCCAGGCGGGCCACCCGCCGCCCGAGGACACCAAGCGTCCCCTGTGGATCCTCCTCGACCGCCCGAGCATCCTCGGCCACCTCGCCGCGGCCGACGGGCGCAGGGACCCCCAGTCGCTCCTTCAGGTGCCGTTGCGGCACGGCAGGGCGGCCAACGTGACGGTCGTGGTGGCCGATCAGCTGGACACCCTGGACGCGCTCAGCGAAGCCGTGCACCAGCACACACGCGCGCGCGTGCTGCTCGGGCCCGCCACCGTCGACCAGCTGGAGGAGGTTCTCGGGGCGCCGCCCCACACGACGCCCACGTCGGACGTGCCGCCCGGCCGTGGCTACGCCCGGCTCGGCAGGGGACCCGTGCACCGCCTCCAGGTGCCCGCGACGCCCGATCCCTACGACGACGCGACCAGCGAGGCACACCGCCGTGCGGTCATGGAGCTGCTCCCCGAGCCGATCGCCGAGCCGGACCCGGCGGACACCACCGCGACGGAGCCGCTCCCCGAGGCGGCGGAAGCGACGGAGACGGCCCCACAGACGCCGGAGACGGTCCCGGTCCCCGCACCCGTGGAAGCCGCTCCGGAGGCCGCGGGGGCGCGACCGGTACCCGCGGAGAGCTGACCCGCCGGGCGGGCGTCAGGCGACGAAGGGGTGGGCGGCCTGCGCACCCGCGCCGGCGCCCGTCTCCACGAGCCGGGCCGCCGCGGCCAGCCGCGCCGCCGCCTCCTCGGCCACCGCTCCCCCGACGGTGAAGGGCAGCCGCACATACCCCTCGAAGGCCCCGTCCACCCCAAAGCGCGGCCCCGACGGGACCCGTACGCCCACCCGCTCACCCACTTCGGCGAGCCGGGACCCCGAAAGGCCTCCGGTGCGCACCCACAGCGTCAGACCGCCCCGCGGCACGTCGAACTCCCAGTCGGGCAACTCGCGGCGGACGGCGGCGACCAGCGCGTCGCGGTTCTCCCTGGCCTGCTCCCTGCGCACGTCCACGGCGGCCTGCCAGCCCCCGGTGTTGAGGAGCCAGTTCACGGCGAGCTGCTCGAGGACGGGGGTGCCGAGGTCGGCGTAGGCGCGCGCCGCCACGAGGCTGCGGATCACGTCGGGGGCGGCCCGCACCCAGCCGATCCGCATGCCCGCCCAGAAGGCCTTGCTCGCCGAGCCGACGGTGACGACGGTCGAGCCCGCGGGGTCGAACCCGCAGACGGGCCGCGGCATGGCGAGGTCGGCGTCGAGTCCGAGTTCGCTCATCGTCTCGTCGACGACGAGGACTGTGCCCGCGGACCGGGCCGCCTCGACGAGCTGCCTGCGCTGGTCCTCGTCGGCGAGCGCGCCCGTCGGGTTGTGGAAGTCCGCGACGACGTACGCGAGCCGGGGCGCCGCGTCGCGCAGCACCTGGCGCCAGCGGTCCATGTCCCAGCCCCGCAGCCCCTCCGCCATGGCGACGGGGACGAGACGGGCGCCCGCCTCGCGCATCAGCTGCAGGATGTTGGCGTACGAGGGGGACTCCACGGCGATGCGTTCGCCGCGGCCCGCGAAGAGGTGACAGATGGCGTCGATGGCACCCATCGCGCCGGTGGTCACCATGATCTGTTCGGGCATGGTGGGGATCCCGCGCGCGGTGTAGCGCTCGGCGAGCATCTCGCGCAGCGCGGGCAGCCCCGCCGGGTAGTCGCCGTGCGTGTGGGCGTACGGCGGCAGCGCTTCGAGGGCGCCCTGGACGGAGCGGGTGAGCCAGGGCTCGGGCGCGGGCAGCGCGGCGCAGCCCAGGTCGATCATGGAGCCGAGCGCCTCGGGCGGCAGCGGTTCGAGCCCGCGCGCGGGGAGGGGGTTTCCGGCCGGGACGGCCGTCCAGCTGCCCGCACCCCTGCGGGACTCCAGGAAGCCCTCGGTGCGCAGCGCCTCGTAGGCGGCGGCCACGGTGGTACGGCTGACGGCGAGCGCGAGGGCGAGTTCGCGCTCGGCGGGCAGGCGCGCGGCGACCGGTACGCGGCCTTCGAGCACGAGGAGCCGGATGCCGTCGGCCAGGGCGCGGTAGGCGGGCGGGCGGCGGGTGCCGGTGCCCGCTGGGCGGTCCTGCTGGGAGGCCAGGAGACGGGCGAGCTGCGTCGAACCCATCGCTGAAGTCCACTGAGCCATGGTTCCCAGTCCACCTTCCTCGAATTGGCCATGGTTGGCCGCACCGTACAAGCCACAGAGTGACACGCACCAGGCCACTATCACTACAGCGGGGGGCATCACATGTCCGGGACGACACCGACGGCGGCACGGCGGCACCTGCCGCGAAGGCTGCTCCAGCTGTACGCGGGCCTCACCCTGTACGGCGTGAGCTCCGCGCTCCTCGTGGTGTCGGGTCTCGGCCTGGAGCCGTGGAACGTGCTGCACCAAGGGCTCGCGGAGCTCAGCGGCCTCTCGATCGGCGTCGTCTCCATCATCGTGGGCGCCGCCGTGCTGCTGCTGTGGATCCCGCTCAGGCAGCGTCCGGGACTCGGCACGGTCTCGAACGTCTTCGTCGTCGGTCTGGCGATGGACGCCGCGCTCTCGCTGCTCCCCGACGCGCACGGCCCGCTCACGCGTGGCCTCCTCATGGTGTCCGGGATCCTCCTGAACGGCGCGGCTACAGGTCTCTACATCGCGGCCGCGTTCGGCCCCGGCCCCCGCGACGGCCTGATGACGGGCCTGCACGGGCGCACCGGACGCTCCATCCGGCTGATGCGGACGCTCGTCGAGGTGGCGGTCGTCGCCACCGGTTTCGCGCTGGGCGGCACCGTGGGCGTCGGCACGGTCGTCTACGCCCTCGCCATCGGTCCGCTGGCCCAGTTCTTCCTGCGGCTCTTCGCCGTCCCCGCGCCCGCCACCGTGCAGACCGTGACCAGCGACGGCCCCTCGGAGCAGGCAATACTGCAGCGGTGACCACGCACGTACGCCACCCCTACCTCGATCATCCGGGGCCGCTCGCGCTCGCCCACCGCGGCGGCGCGGCGGACGGTCTGGAGAACACCGCGGCGGCCTTCCGACGCGCCGTCGACCTCGGCTACCGCTACATCGAGACCGATGTGCACGCCACGGCCGACGGCCGGCTCGTCGCCTTCCACGACACGACGCTGGACCGGGTGACGGACGCGGCGGGGCGCATCATCGACCTCCCCTGGCGGGAGGTGCGCCGGGCGCGCGTGGCGGGCAGCGAGCCGGTGCCCCTCTTCGAAGAGCTTCTGGAGGCGTTCCCCGAGGTGCGCTGGAACGTGGACGTCAAGGCGGAGTCCGCGCTCCTGCCGCTGCTCGAGCTGATGCGCCGCACCTCCTGCTGGGACCGCGTCTGCGTCGGGTCGTTCTCGGAGGCACGCGTGGCCAGGGCCCAGCGCCTGGCGGGCCCGCGCCTGGCCACCTCGCTCGGCACCCGGGGCGTGGCGGCGCTGCGCCTGCAGTCCTACGGCGTGCCCGCCGCCCTGCGCCGCTCCGCGGTCTGCGCCCAGGTGCCCGAGACGCACGGCGGGATCCGGGTGGTCGACCACCGCTTCGTAAAGGCAGCCCACGCGCGCGGGCTGCAGGTCCACGTGTGGACCGTCAACGACGCCGAGCGGATGACCGCCCTGCTCGACCTGGGCGTGGATGGCATAGTTTCCGATCACATCGAGACGCTGCGCGGGGTGCTCAAGGACCGGGGGACCTGGGTCTGACCGCCCGACGGCAGCGTCGCACCACGGGGAACAGCGAGGTCACGGGTGGGCACCGACACCGTGAAGGCACCGGCGCGCGACGCCGGAGCCGCGGCACGACGGCACGAACAGTGGGGCTGGTACTTCTACGACTGGGCGTGCTCGGTCTATTCGACGAGCGTCCTGACCGTGTTCCTCGGGCCCTATCTGACGGAGATCGCCAAGGCCGCCGCGGATCCGGCGGGTTACGTCCATCCGCTGGGCATCCCGGTGCGGGCAGGCTCCTTCTTCGCGTACACGGTGTCCGCGTCCGTGCTCGTGTCGGTGTTCGTGATGCCGCCGGCGGCCGCGGCCGCCGACCGCACCGGGCGCAAGAAGCCGCTCCTCGCCGTGGCCGCGTACCTGGGGGCGGCCGCCACTGCGGGCATGTTCTTCCTGGACGGCGACCGCTACCTGCTCGGCGGCTTCCTGCTGATCGTCGCCAATGCCTCGCTCGCCGTCTCGATGGTGCTCTACAACGCCTATCTGCCGCAGATCGCCCCTCCCGAGGAGCGCGACGCGGTCTCCTCGCGCGGCTGGGCCTTCGGCTACGCGTCGGGGGCGCTCGTCCTGGTGGCGAACCTCGTGCTGTTCCTGGGCCATGAGAGCTTCGGCGTCTCGGAGTCGGCCGCGGTGCGGATCTGCCTGGCGTCGGCGGGCGTGTGGTGGGGCGCCTTCACCCTCGTACCCCTGAAGCGGCTGCGGGACCGCGAGAGTCCGGCGGGCGCGGGCGGTACGGCTGCGCGCGGGGGCCTCGACCAGCTGCGGGAGACGGTGCGGGACATGCGCCGCCACCCCCACACCCTGGCGTTCCTGCTGGCGTACCTCGTCTACAACGACGGCGTGCAGACGGTGATCTCGCAGGCTTCCGTCTACGGGTCGCAGGAGCTCGGCCTCGACCAGTCCACGCTGATCGTCGCGGTGCTGCTCGTCCAGCTGCTCGCGGTCGCCGGTGCACTCGGCATGGGACGGCTCGCCCGTACGTACGGCGCGAAGCGCACCATTCTCGGCTCGCTCGCCGCCTGGACGGCCACGATCGGCGCCGGCTACTTCCTGCCCGCCGGCGCGCCCGGGTGGTTCTTCGTCCTGGCCGCGGGGATCGGCCTGGTCCTCGGCAGCACGCAGGCGCTGTCCCGCTCACTCTTCTCGCACCTGGTGCCGCGCGGGAAGGAGGCCGAGTACTTCTCCGCGTACGAGATCAGCGACCGGGGGATGGCCTGGCTCGGACCGTTGATCTTCGGCCTCACCTATCAGCTCACGGGGAGCTACCGGGACGCGATCGTCTCACTCGTGGCGTTCTTTTTGCTCGGTTTCGTCCTGCTCTCACGGGTACCCGTGCGGCGTGCGGTACGCGACGCGGGCAATCCCGTGCCGCCCCGGATTTAGCAACTGGAGCCAAAGGCCGGTAGTGTACGCGTTTGGCCTGCCAGGCGGACCGTTACTGCGAGCTGACAATTCAGAAACGCTGGGTGACATCTGCTGCCAGATGTGACAAACCGGGCACTGGTGGGTACAACAAGGGGCGGCATACGACGGCGACGCATGACCCTGAACGGGAATCTTTACCGCCGACCGGACGTTGACCGGATGACGACGACAGCGACACCTGTCCTGTGGGCGACAAGCCCGGGAGGCACGATTCATGAGTGAGCGAGCTCTTCGCGGCACGCGTCTCGTGGTGACAAGCTACGAGACCGACCGCGGCATCGACCTGGCTCCGCGCCAGGCCGTGGAGTACGCATGCCAGAACGGACATCGTTTCGAGATGCCGTTCTCGGTTGAGGCGGAGATCCCGCCGGAGTGGGAGTGCAAGGTCTGCGGGGCCCAGGCACTCCTCGTAGACGGCGACGGACCTGAGGAGAAGAAGGGCAAGCCGGCGCGTACGCACTGGGACATGCTCATGGAGCGCCGTACCCGAGAGGAACTCGAAGAGGTCCTGGAGGAGCGCCTCGCGGTCCTCCGGTCGGGCGCCATGAACATCGCGGTGCACCCGCGGGACAGCCGGAAGTCCGCCTGACGGCGGCCTTCCGCGCCTACCGCGCGCCGTAGTACAGCACAGAGGGACGGGGCCACTGCTCAGCAGTGGCCCCGTCCCTTTGCTGTCCGCTCCCGGTTCTTTCCGCCCCCCGAAGTCAGCGCGGCAGCTGCGGATCGTCCGGGTGCGCGCCCCGCGTCCGCGGCTCGTCGTCCCTGATGACCTCACCCTGGACGATGTTGCCGTCGGGGCGGTGCATGCGCGCCTGCTGGAAGGCGTCCCCGAGGCCGCCTGGCGTCGCCTCGCGCACCTTGCGCTCGAAGGTCCGCTCCGCATACCGCCCCAGCGCCTTCTGGACCGGCGGGATCAGCAGGACGAGCCCCAGGGCGTCCGAGATGAGCCCCGGCAGGATGATCAACAGGCCGCCCAGCATCGTCAGGGCGCCGCCGCCCCCGCTCTCCGCGGCGGGCGTCTCACCCCTCTCCTGCCGTTGCACCGCCTCGCTGAGCTTGCGGAACGCCCGGCGCCCCGCACGCTTGATCACCGCGGAGCCGAGCACGAGGCCGCCCACCAGGAGCAGGAAGACCACGAGCCCGTTCGTGGCGCCCGCCACGACGGTGAGCAGCCAGATCTCCAGGACCAGCCACGCGGCGATACCGAGCGGCAGGAACCTGAGGGGCCCGGAGCGCCGGGGCCGGGCGGGTCGGATGGGAGGCGGTGCGCCAGTCGTCATGCTCCCAGTGTGCCTGGCGGCGCCTCAGGCCGGGATAAGGGGATGATCAAGAAGACCGGTCCCCGCCGGTACCGGCCGCCCGGCCGGGGCAGGACACCGGCTCTCAGGACTGCTTGCGGCCCATGACCTTGCCGACGCGCTCCCCCACGCCCCAGGCGGTGACCCGCCACAGCGCCTCGACCACGATGTTCTGGCTCATCTTGCTGTCCCCGAGCTCACGCTCGACGAAAGTGATGGGCACCTCGACGACGTGGTAGCCCGCCTTGACGGCGCGGCGCGCGAGATCGACCTGGAAGCAGTAGCCCTGCGACTCGACCTCGCCGAGGCCGAGCCCTTCGAGGGTCTCGCGGCGGAAGGCGCGGTAGCCGCCCGTCACGTCGCGGATGGGCACGTCGAGCAGCAGACGCGAGTACGTGCTGCCGCCGCGCGAGATGAACTCGCGGTGCTTGGGCCAGTTGACGACCCGGCCGCCCGGCACCCAGCGCGAGCCGAGCACGAGGTCGGCGCCCTTCAGCGCGGTGAGCAGGCGGGGCAGCTCCTCCGGCTGGTGGGAGCCGTCGGCGTCCATCTCGACGAGCACGCCGTAGTCGTTGTCCAGGCCCCAGCGGAAGCCCGCGAGGTAGGCGGCGCCGAGCCCTTCCTTGCCCTTGCGGTGCAGCACGTGGATCCGGTCGTCGTCGGCCGCGAGCTCATCGGCGATCTTGCCGGTGCCGTCGGGGCTGTTGTCGTCGGCGACCAGGATGTGCGCGTCCGGTACGGCGGCGCGCACCCGGCCGACGATGGACTGGATGTTCTCCGCCTCGTTGTAGGTCGGAATGATCACCAAGGCCGTGCCGAGCGAGCCGAACTGCCTCCCCTGGTCCCCTGCTTCGGAGACCCGACCGCCGTCGTTCACTACTGCCCCTTCGTTCGTACGCAGAGGACCACCATAGTGGCCCCGGCCAGGGGCGCAGCGACGGCACGGAGGTCGGGGGCGCGTGCGCCCGCCGGGCGCACGGGACAAGAGCCGCCGAGAGAGGCGGGAAGTACTGCGGATCGGGGCCCGGCGCCCTTCGGGCCGGCCTGGGACCCGCTGGCTGCGGATCGACCGAAAGCCGTTGTCTACTGAGCGTCCGGGCCCCACCCGGGTCACACCTGCCGACCGGCTGATACGTTCCCTCGCCTCCGCGTCGCGGGCGCTGGACCTGGCTCCCAGTGGTGGTGCGCCGGTGCGGCACACCACCCGTGACCCAGCGGCGTTCGACACTTGCGTGAAGGTTCGCCGGTCGGACGTCCTGTGGTGGACCCGGCCGAACCTACCGGCCCACGACTGCTCTCTGTCAATACCCCGCTGATCTGCGGCGACTTCGAAGACCGCCAGGTCAGCGCCGAGGATTCCCAGGTCGTGCGACGGCGTGGCGGGGCGCGATCGGCGGCGCGCACCGCCGGTACATCACTCGTCCGGCCGCACGAACACCGGCTGACCGCCCACCACCGTGCGCAGGCAGACGGGGAGTTCGGCGCCCGGCGACAGGTCGGGCAGGCCGGGCGTGCCGGAGCGGGGGTCGGTCGACCAGCGGGCCACGCGGTCGTCGGGGGCCTGCACCACGAGGTCGTCGGCGCGCCACACGGCGTAGTCCGCGGGCGCGCCCGGCACCAGGACGCCCGCGTCGTCGCGGCCGACGGCCCGCCAGCCGCCCCGAGTGTGGGCGGTGAACGCGGCGCGCACCGAGACGCGGTGCTCGGGCGTCCGGTGGAAGGCGGCGGCGCGGACGGTGCCCCACGGGTCCAGTGGGGTGACGGGGCTGTCGGAGCCGAAGGCGAGGGGCACGCCGGCGCGCAGGAGGGCCGCGAACGGGTTGAGGGTGCGGGCCCGCTCCGCGCCCAGGCGCTGGACATACATGCCGTCCTCGCCGCCCCAGAGCGCGTCGAAGGCGGGCTGCACGGACGCGGTGAGGCCGAACTCGGCGAAGGCGGCGATCGTCTCGGGCGTGAGCATCTCGGCGTGCTCGACACGGTGGCGGGCGGCGCGGACACGGGCCGGGCCGACCTTCTCCGCGGCTGCGCGGATGCCGTCGACCACCGAGGCCACGGCGGCGTCCCCGATGGCGTGGAAGCCCGCCTGGAGGCCCATCTCGGTGCACGCCACGACGTGGGCGGCGACGGCCGCGGCGTCCAGGTAGGCGGTGCCCGTGCCGGCGCCGTGTGCGTCCGCGTACGGCTCGTGCAGGCAGGCGGTGTGCGAGCCGAGGGCGCCGTCGACGAAGAGGTCGCCCGCCGCGCCCGCCGCGCCCAGTTCGCGGGCCCGCCGGACGTCCTGGTCGGCCCAGTAGCCGACGACGCGCGGGCCCGGTTCCTCGGCGGCGAGCCGCAGCAGCCCGGTGAAGTCGTCCTCGTCGGAGATCTCGGGGCCCGCGCACTCGTGCACGGAGCCGATGCCGAGCGAGGCGGCGTGCGCGAGGGCGGCGCGCTGGGCCTGTGTGCGCTGCCGCGGGGTGACGGCGGCGAGGGCCGCGGCGCGCACCCCGTGGTGGGCGTCGCCGGTCAGCGGGGCGTCCGGGCGGTAGCCGGTCCGGTCGGTGACGCCGGGCACGAGGTCGAGCAGTGCGGTGGTGACCACCGCGGAGTGGACGTCGATGCGCGAGAGGTACAGGGGACGGCCGCCGGTCGCCTCGTCGAGTTCCGCGCGCGTGGGCGGCCGTCCGCCGGGCCAGCGCGCGGCGTCCCAGCCGTGGCCCAGGAGGACGGTGTCCTGCGGGTGTGCGGCGGCGTGTTCGCGCACGAGAACGAGTGCGTCGGCCAGCGAGCGGGCGCCCGTCAGGTCGAGGCCCGTCAGCGCGAGTCCGGTGGCGGTGGTGTGCACGTGGGCGTCCGTGAACGCCGGGGTGACCAGGGCCCCCGCCAGATCGACCACCTCGTCGACCCCGTCGACGAAGGCGTCCGCCGCGCCCTCGGAGCCGACCCAGGCGACATGGCCGCGCTCGACGACCATCGCGGTCGCGAACGGGTCGGCGGGGCTGTGGACGTCGCCGCCGCGCAGCAGCACGGTGCGGTGGTGCGAGGGATGCTGGGGATCCGGGAGGTCGTTCCCGGGGGCGGTGCTCTGGCTCATGGGGACCAGTCTCGCCCCTGCGGGCGGGCGGCCGGCGCGCGGGTCACACCTGGGGCGGGCGCGCCTCGTACGGGGTGGAGAGGACGACCGTCGTGCGGGTGGAGACACCGGCGAGCGCCCGCAGGCGGCTGAGCAGGTGCTCCAGCTCCAGCGGGGTGGCGACGCGGACCTTGAGGATGTAGTTCTCGTCGCCGGCGACGCTGTGGCACGCCTCGATCTCCGGGACGCCCGCGAGCCGTTCGGCGATGTCGTCGGGGGCGCTCGGGTCGAACGGCTTCACCGAGATGAACGCGGTGAGCGGCAGCCCGACCGCCTCGGGGTCGACGACCGCGGCGTAACCGCGGATGACGCCCCGCTGCTCCAGGCGGCGCACACGCTGGTGCACGGCCGACGTGGACAGGCCCGTGGCCTTGCCCAGGTCGGTGTAGCTCATCCGCCCGTCCTTGACGAGCAGCTGCACGATCTGTCGGTCCAGCTCCTCCATGCGCCGAACCTACAGGGCTCTTGATCCCCGCGGATACCTGAGCGGCTGAACGCGGCGCACATCGGTGAAGTCCGCGCGAGCGCGGGCCTCGGCGCGAGCGGCCCACTCGTCTCCCCGCGACCTGGCAACTCCACGCGGCATGTGACGAATGCCACAGCCCTGTGACCGTGTCCGCGAAGATGCAACGATTACCTCTACGACGGGACGGGAAGTGCTTGCTGTGGTCGAGGCCGCAGCGCCTTGTCGGCCCACCCGAGGGGGAGATTTCCATGCAGAATTTGAAGCGCCCCGGCCGGTCTGCCCGCGCCAAGCAGCAGCCGGCCGTCGAGCCCGAGCCGGAGGGCGTCGAACCGGCCGACGACTTCCTCGACTCCTACGACACCTTTGAGATGTACCGGGTGCACTGCCCCGACTGCGGGCAGCCCATCGCGCTCCTCGCGGACGAGGACGTGCTGCCCGAGCACGCGCTGTGCCCCACTCCGTGGAACCCGTTCGGCCTGACGGTCTGCGCCGGCACCGGCCGCGCGGCCACCGACGCGGCGCCGGCGGACGAGTCGATGGAGGTTCAGGAGCAGGACACCGCCCTGCTGTTGACGCTCCCTCAGGGGCTCGACTGGCGGACCCAGCCCTTCTCGCACGTGGACGGGCCGGGATCGCGCCCGATCCGGGTGCCGCGACAGGACCGGCCCGCCGCCTGATTCACCAGTAGCTGCCCTGCACCATGGCGGCGAGGCTGCCGTGGTGCAGGATCAGTCTGTCTGCGGCTTCCGCGCTCCCGGGCGCCGCGGCCTCGCCGAAGTGCACTTGGCGGTAGGCGATGCGCAGCATGACGATCGCGTGCCGCAGCGCCGCGTACAGCGTGTAGAAGTCCATGTCGCGCGGCGCGTGCCCGGTGAAGCGGGCGTACGCCTCCTCGACGCGGTCCCTGCGCAGGAACTCGGGCAGCCCCGGCTGGCCGAAACTCACCGTCAAGTCCTGGAAGAAGCGGTGCAGGTAGACGAGCCAGCCGAGGTCGACCTCCCGCGGCGCGAGGGCGGCCATCTCCCAGTCGAGGACGGCGACGGGCTCGAAGCCGTCGTAGATGATGTTCCCGATGCGCGCGTCACCCCAGTTGAGGACGGTCTCGCCGACGGTCCGCGGCCATATGTCCGCCAGCCGGTCGAAGGCACTCTCGATCACGGGTGAGCGCGGCAGACCTGCCACCACCCATTCGTAGTACGCGCGTTGGGCCGCGACATGCCGTCGCAGGGCGTCGCCCTCGCCCGGCAGCGCGAGGAACCGCGCGGCACTGGGCGGCACTTGGTCGTGCAGGCGGGCGACGACGCGGACCGATTCCTCTTCGAGGCGGGCGCGTTCGGCGTCGGTCGCCTCGTACAGCCAGTTGCCCTCGTACGTGTAGGGCATGACGTCCGGCGGGACGCGGCCGTCGACCCGCTCCATGACGAAGAAGGGGGCACCGAGCGGGCCGGGGTCCTCTTCCAGCCACATCACGCGCGGCACCGGCACGTCGGTACGCTCGGCGACGAGCCGCATCGTGCGGTACTGGCGCGGCATGTCGTAGACGGGGAAGACCGTGTACGCCGCCGGGTCGGCCGCCACCCGCAACGCACAGTGCCTGAACGGCGGTTCGGGGTGCTCGACGGTGAAGAGCAGTGTCTCGCTGGACATGCCGTTGGACTCGGGCACGCTCACGTCGACGGCCTCGGCGCCGGGCAGCCGGGCGCCGAGCCAGGCGGTGAGGCGGCGGGCGAGGTCTGCCGGTTCGCGGGTGGTGGTGCGGGGGCGGGGTGCCGTTGCCACGTGCGTCCTCCTTCCTGCAGGACGTGCCTCAGGGCGCCACGGAGTCGAAGCCCGTGAAGCCGCTCGGGTCGTGGCGGCCGAAGCTGCCGTGCTCGAAGATGCCGTATCCGGTACGCCCGTCGAGGGTGAAGCGCGCGGCGTGGTCGATGACTCCGTACGCGGCGAGCGGGTGGGCCGCGGGGTCCGACAGGTCGTAGGCGCGACGGTCGGTCCAGTCGCGGCCGCGCCAGGTGCCGTGCTGCCAGTCGTCGGCGGGCGGGTAGCCTGCGCCGACGGCCAGGGGCAGCGAGCCCAGGACCGTCACGCCGAGTTCCAGGGGCTTGCGGCCCTCGGGATCGGTGAGGTGGATGACGGCGCTCTCGGGGTGGCGGGTGCCGGAACGGTAGGCGATGTCGGCCTGGGGCCAGCCGAGTTGGCGGTCGCGCAGGCCGGGGCGGACGAGGGTGGCGTCGTTGAGGGTGCGGTAGCCGTCCGCGTCCTCCTGCGCGATGACCATGAGGAAGCGGTCGTCGAAGCGCACCGGGCACCAGATCCAGTGGAAGCCCTCGGTGGCGAACTCCTCCTCCAACAGGCCGCGTTCCTCGCCGGGAATGGGCCGCACGCCCCAGCTGCGGTCACGGGTCGCGGTCCACTCCCCCGCCGTCACGGCCGTCTCTTCGCCCCCCGCCCGGATCATCCCCGAGGGCCGCCCCGCCTGCACGAAGCGGCGCCCTTCGAGGGTGAGCCGGTCGCCGCGGCGCTGGATGTGGTGCGGCTCCCACAGGGCGGGGAAGTCGGCGGTCCAGGTGAGGTCGTAGGAGAGGGACGCGGGGTCGTCGGGGTCGGCGGCGCACTCCAGGCGGATGCGGCGCAGCGGCTCCTCGACGGTGATGCGCAGCGGGCCGACACGGAGGTTCATCCGGTCCTCGCCGAGCGCGTCGCTCGCGCGTACGGCGTGGAGGGTGTTCCCGGTACGCAGCGTGGCGTACGCGTCGATGACACCGGTGTTCGGATAGACGCCGAGGCCGAGGATGAGCAGGGCGCGGCCCTGATGGTCGAAGAGGTGGAAGATGCATCGGTCGTAGGCGTTGCGGTCTCCTGTCGCGACGTGCTTCATCGACAGGGGAACCTGGTGCACGGGGTATTCGTCGAGCGGGACCGGACGGTCGTCTGCCACGTCAGACCTCCCTGGTAGCACGGCAGTTCAGGGCGGCGGGAGCGGTGCGGACCGCCGACGCGGAGTTGACGGTACGTCAGTTCGCGGGACGGAGCCAGAGAGGCGGCAGGCCGTTCGCGGATCGCGCGGCGCGTCCCGCGCCGGGCGCGCGGCATGCCGTACGTGCGCCTCCCGCACCGCCACCGCGCCGCCCGGGCAGCCCATGCACAGACGCTCGATTCCCCGGGGCGGTGACTTCCGCCCGGCACCGGGCGTTGGCCGTGTATGACCCCCACGGACATGGGCACGGACACGGGCATCGACACGGGCCCGGCGCACCTCCCCAACGGCCGCCGGCGGCGCACTCTGGTGGCGTTGCCCGCCTCCGCAGAATCGGTTCCCCGGCGGTCGCAGGACCCGTCGGCGCACCAGGCGCAGTACCCGCCGCAGCACCAGGCACCACAGCAGTCGGCGCACCAGTCGGTGCGTCCGCCCCAGCCGCACCAGCACGTGCACCAGCACGTGCACCAGCAGCCGAACCCGAACCCGTACATGTACCAGCACCCGAGCCGGCCCTACCAGCAGGCGTATCAGCAGACATATCAGCAGCCGTACCAGCAGATGCAGCCGCAGCCACAGGCTCAGCAGGCTCAGCAGGCTCAGGCTCAGGATCCGCCGATCTACGGCGCGCTGGTCCGCCACTGGGCCGACCGCGGCCGGACGCTGCCGGGGCGCCACGACCCCGAGTGGGCGCGGCTCGTGGCTTCGCCGGTGCGCCTCGGCCAGTTCAGCGCCGCGAGTCGGGACCCGCGAGGTGACGCGCGATGACCATGCGCTGGATCTGATTGGTGCCCTCGACGATCTGCAGCACCTTGGCCTCGCGCATGAGGCGCTCCACGGGGAAGTCCGCGGTGTAGCCGTACCCCCCGAGGACCTGCACGGCGTCCGTGGTCACCTTCATCGCGGCGTCCGTGCACAGCAGCTTGGCCATGGCCGCCTGCTTGGCGAACGGCCGTCCCGCGTCCCGGAGCCTCGCCGCGGCCAGATAGAGCGCCCGGCCCGCCTCGATCTGGGTCGCCATGTCCGCGAGCATGAAGCGCAGGCCCTGGAAGTCGGCGATGGGCCGGCCGAACTGCTTGCGTTCGGTGGCGTAGGCGACGGCCTCGTCGAGCGCCGCCTGGGCCACGCCGATCGCGCAGGCCGCGATGCCGAGCCGCCCCGAGTCCAGCGCGGAGAGCGCGATGGCGAAGCCCTGCCCCTCGTCGCCGATGCGGCGTGAGTCGGGAACGCGGACGCCGTCGAAGTGGATCTGGGCGGTGGGCGAGCCCTTCATGCCCATCTTCTTCTCGGGCACCGCGGCGCTCAGGCCCTCGGCGTCGCCAGGGACCAGGAAGGCCGTGACGCCGCGCGGGCCGTCGACGCCGGTCCTGGCCATGACGGTGTAGAAGTCGGCGATGCCGCCGTGGGTGATCCACGCCTTGGTGCCGGTGACGGTCCAGTCGCCGTCGTCCGCGACGGCCTTCGTGCGCAGCGACGCGGCGTCGGATCCCGCCGCGGGCTCGGACAGGCAGTACGCCCCGAGGAGGCCGCCGCCGAGCATGTCCGGCAGGTGCTCGGCCTGCTGCTCCTTGGTGCCGTAACCGGCGAGCGCGTGGCAGGAGAGGGTGTGGACGCTGACGCCGAGACCGACGGTCAGGCGCGCGGCGGCGAGCTCCTCCAGAACCTGCAGATAGACCTCGTACGGCTGGTCGCCGCCGCCGAACTCCTCCGCGTACGGCAGTCCGAGGAGGCCGGATTCGGAGAGCAGCGTGAAGATCTCGCGGGGGAAGCGCCCGGCGTCCTCTTCCTCGGCCGCCTTCGGGGCGATCTCGCGCTGGGCGATGTCCCGGACCAGCGAGAGCAGATCCCTGGCCTCGTCCGTGGGCAGCTGACGCTCCACCGACGGCGCGATGTGGTCGGGCATGACGCTCTCCTCCCTGTGGGGCTGCGGCGGACGCCCGCGCTGGGTGGGGCGGCGCCGCCGGGAAACGTTGCCCAGCCAGGGTCTCCCTCCGGGTCACGGAAGCAGCTGACCAGCGGCTGTGGCGCGTTGAGTATGCCCGATCGATGGCGGCCAGTCACTAGTTAACGACCGCTTACTCGAAAGACAGCTGAAGATCGCCGTCGGCGGTCCGATTGGTACGAACCATTGACGCACTGGTCTAGTCCTCCTACTGTTCCCCCGAACGACTTAACGCGTTCATGCCAAGCCTTACCAGCAGGTCCACAGCACCACTTCCCCCTCCCTGGTTCCCCCCACAAGGAGACACGATGCTCAGACCGCACACCCCCCGCGCCTCCCTGCGGGCGCTCCTCGCCACCACCTGTTGCGCCGTTCTCGGCGCCGGTCTGCTGGCCGGCGCGGGCAGCGCCGCCGCCGAGCAGGACAAGGGCGCCCCGGCGAAGGCGACGGCCGATTCGAAGGTCTCCGCCGGCTCCAAGGTCGTCGGCTACTTCACCGAATGGGGCGTCTACGACCGGAATTACCACGTCAAGAACATCGAGACGTCCGGTTCGGCCAACAAGCTCACGCACATCAACTACTCCTTCGGCAACGTCCAGGGCGGCAAGTGCGCGATGGGCGACGCCTACGCGGCGACCGACAAGGCGTACACCGCCGACCAGTCCGTGGACGGCGTCGCCGACACCTGGGACCAGCCCCTGCGCGGCAACTTCAACCAGCTGCGCAAGCTGAAGAAGAAGCACCCCGACCTCAAGGTCCTCTGGTCCTTCGGGGGCTGGACCTGGTCGGGCGGCTTCACCGAGGCGGCGAAGAACCCCGCCGCCTTCGCCCAGTCCTGCTACGACCTGGTCGAGAACTCCAAGTGGGCCGATGTCTTCGACGGCATCGACATCGACTGGGAGTACCCCAACGCCTGCGGCCTGACGTGCGACACGAGCGGGCGCGCGGCGTACAAGAACCTGATGTCCGCGGTCCGTTCGAAATTCGGGAGCAAGAACCTGGTGACCGCGGCGATCCCCGCGGACGCCTCGGACGGCGGCAAGATCGACGCCGCCGACTACGCGGGCGCGGCCCAGTACGTCGACTGGTACAACCCGATGACGTACGACTTCTTCGGCGCCTGGGACGCGAAGGGCCCGACGGCCCCGCACTCGCCGCTCACCTCGTACAGCGGCATCCCCAAGGCGTCCTGGAACTCCGACGCGACGATCAAGAAGCTGAAGGCGCTCGGCATTCCGTCCCAGAAGCTGCTGCTCGGCATCGGCTTCTACGGCCGCGGCTGGACCGGCGTCACGCAGAAGGAGCCGGGCGGCACCGCGACGGGCCCGGCGGCGGGCAAGTACGAGCAGGGCATCGAGGACTACAAGATCCTCAAGACCAAGTGCCCGGCCAACGGCACGGTCGGCGGAACGGCGTACGCGTACTGCGGCAACAACTGGTGGAGCTACGACACCCCGGCGACCATCGCGGGAAAGATGGGCTACAAGAACCAGCAGGGCCTCGGCGGCACCTTCTTCTGGGAGCTGAGCGGGGACACGTCCAACGGTGAGCTGATCAAGGCGATCAACTGACGTCGCGTACACGCTGAACGGGGGGGGCGGGAGCCGGCGGGCTCCCGCCCTTCCGCTTGCGGTCGGGGCGTACTGCCGCTCGGATACGCCCCCTCAGGGCCGCGCCGGCGCCGGATACGACGGCTCGAAGTCCTCAATGACCCGCATCGTGTCGCCGAGCGTGCGCACCAGGAGTGCGCCGACGCTCTCTCGGGTGAGCCCCCTGCGGCCGATCCAGTCGAGCGTGATGCCCTCCACGCTGCACAGCCAGCCGAGCAGCGCGGTGCGGGCCAGCTGCGGTATGTCCGTGCGGCCGTACGCGCCCTCGGCGATCGCCGCGATCAGCGCCTCGCGCACGCCGTCGCGTATGGCGTGCACCTCGGCGTCGAAGCCGACGCCGCCGCTGATGATCGTGCGGTACGCAGCCTGGTGGTGCTCGGCGTAGCGCAGGTAGCCGTCGATGGTGCGCTGCACCCGCTCCACGGGCGGCAGGTTGTCGTGCCGCCCCGCACGCGCCACCAGTTCGGTCACGGACTCCTCGATGATCGCGAGGTAGTAGCCGCGCTTGGACTTGAAGTAGTAGTAGATCAGCCCTTTGGCGACGCCCGCCTGCTTCGCGATGTCGTCCATCGAGAGGGCGTCGTAGGACGTGTCGGCGAACAGCTTGCGGCCGATGGCGATGAGTTCGGCGCGGCGCGCCACGGAGCGGCCGGTACCGCGCTGTTGACTATTATTCAATTTCGGCCCTAGTCTCCAACTGCCTCGGGAAGTCCGCAGTATGGCAGACCGGCACCACCCGTCGGCCGCCTCCCGAAGGCGCTTCACGCACTCCCCTTACGCACGCTCGACGACGCGAAACGACGTACGGGAGGAAGAACAGTGGGCGCAGCACGCAGCGCGTTACGCGAGGGCAGGACTTCCTGGAAGAAGACGGCCGTGGTGGCCCTGCCCGCGGTCCTGGCCGTCGGCGTGATGGCCTCCGTGATGGCCGAGGGCGCGCTCGCCGCGTCCTTCGCGGTCTCGGGCACCAGCTTCCAGGTGTCGTCCGGCAAACTGACCAGTGAAGGGCTGTCCTCCTACGTCCAGACGGACCGGGACGCCGACGGCAAGGGGCACCCCGTGGCGCTCCTCGGGATCGGCGACGCGACCCTCACCGACATCTGCCAGGCCGCCGCGGTGAAGACACCGGTCGGGACCGTCGTGTTCAAGCTGACCGCGGGCGGCGACGCCGGCAATGTCACAGCCAGCAATCTCGTCATCGACGGCGAGGACCTGGTCGGCGACGCCCGCTTCGGCACCGCGGAGATCGGCCGGGACGCCTCCACGCTCGACGAGGTGTCCGGGGTCAAGGGTCCGAAGGGCAAGTTCGGGCTGCAGGCCGGGGACATCGAGGTCGCCGGGGTGAAGTCGCACGCCTGGTCGGCGACGGGCGGCAACTTCCGGCTCAAGGGCATGCGGGTGGACGTCAGCCTCGGCGGCAAGAAGTGCTTCTGACCGGCGGCGGCAGGGGCGGGGTCAGACCCTTCCGCGCGGACGGCGGCGGCTGGCTCGACCGCCGCCTCCCGTGGCCCGGCCCGCGCCGGATCATGCGCAGGTGGCGGCGGACCCGGCCGTTCTGGGGCGGCCTGCTGCTGATCCTCGGCGGCGCCGAGCTGATCCTGACCCCGCTCTCGCCGCTGAGCGTGCTCGTCAGCCTGGGGCTCGGCGGGATCGCGGCGCTCGGCATCGGGATCGCGCTGATCGTGGCGGGGCTCTTCCTCTGGCTGCTGCCGCACACGCACCACTATGTGAGCGTCAACGCCCTGATCCTTTCGGTGCTGTCGTTCGCGGCCACCAACCTGGGCGGGTTCCTGGTCGGCATGCTGCTGGGGATCGTGGGAAGCGCCATGGGGTTCGGCTGGACGCCGGTGCCCCAGGACGCCGAGGAGGATCCGGCGCGCCCCAGGGTGCGCGACGGACAGGGCACCCGGACGCTCGGCGTGCTGCTTCCGGTGGCGATCGTCGCCGGGCTCGTGGTGCACGGGAGTCCGGCGCGGGCGGCCCCGGGCGAGCCGGCCGCGGCCGAGGCGGTCGTGGCGACGCGCGTGCCGCCGACCATCACCACGACGCTCTTCGCCCCGCAGGGCTTCATCGTGGCGGGCGTCCGCGAGATCCCCACCGCGGACGGTCCTTTGAAGGTCATGGTGCTGCGGATGAAGGCGGCCTCGCTCACGGACTACGCGCTCACGACGCGCGACGGCGCCGGCGGTGAACTCGCCCTGGGCGCCGACACGTTGGACCTGAGCGGTTCGGTCACGCTCTATCTGACCAAGTTCAAGGGGTGCCTGGAGGGCATCCTCTGCCTCACCTTCACGCCCGACAGGCTGCCGGTGCCGCCCCTGGTGCCGCCGTTCGTCTTCATGACGGACGTGAGCGCCGAGCAGGCCCTGGTCACCTCGGACTCGATCGTGGCGGGCGGGCTCAGTCTCAAGGCCTCGGCGTGAGGGGCTCGGCGTGAGGGGCTCGGCGTGAGGGGCTCGGCATGAGGGGCTCGGCATGATCCAGATTCAGGCAGCGCTCTTCTGGGCGTACGCGATCGGCGCGACCTTCGCCCTCTCGGCCGGGCGGCAGCTCCAGGTGTGGGAGCGGATCAACGCGGGCGAGGGGCCGCGCACCCGCAGCCGGGCCGCCAACCCCTACCTGTCGCTCACCGCGCTCTTCGCCGCCGTCCTGCTGGTGCCCACCGGACTCTTCCAGCTCTGGCAGAACCCGTCCTGGGCGACCATGCACGTGGCCGGCGGCCACGAAGACGTGTGGGCGGGGTTCGTGCTGTTCTACGCGGGCGGGATCCCGGTGGCCGCGATCATCGGCTTCCTGGTGGCGCAGGCCCTGGTGCTCGTGGGCGCGGGCTACTGGGCGTACCTGAGTTGCGTCGGCGGGTACTTCCTGCTGTTCGGGACGTTGATCCACGGCTGGGACGGCAGCGGGTACGAGCGCTTCCTCTCCCCGGGCGCGCAGGATTTCGCCGACTGGCCGCGGGACAGCGTCGTCAATCACGTACTGGACTTCCTGACGTCCGGGACGTTCCTCGCGCTGCTGCTCTTCGGGGCCGCGGTGATCGGCACCATGCTGGTGACCGAGATCGGCTGGCTCATGGAGGGCTGGGCACTGCCGGGCGCCGACGAGGAGCGCAAGGTGCCGAGGCTGCTCGGCATCGCCATCGCGGGGGCCGGGATCTACGGGCTGCCGTTCGTGGGCGCACTCGTCGCGAGCGTCCTCGTGCGGCTCGTCGGCGGCCCGCTCGGCCTGCCGCTGTTCGCCGTGGTGGCGGGCGTGACGCTGCTGCACGGACGCTCACCGGTGCGGTGGCTGTACGGCCTCGTGGGCGTGCCGGGGCGGCACTGGCGGGCGGGCCTCGACGAGCCCGCGCCACCCACGGGCCACGGCGTCGGCGCCGACGGTCAGGAGAGCGACGTCACAGCAGACCGGCCTGGGTGACGAGCATCGCGAGGACCACGACGAGGGTCCAGCCCGCGAGGTGCTCAAGGATCCTCGAGCCGTCCTCCTCGGGGCCGCCGGTGCGGGCCTTCGCGGGGAGGACGGTGGCAGAGGTGGCAGTCATGGTGTTCTCGCTGACTTCGTGCGGCAGGTGACTTCCCCCAGGGCGGTCCCCTCGCGTCCGGGACGCGGGGCGGGACCGCTCTCCACCATGCCAGCCGATCGCGCTTTCGCGGGAGAGACCTTCATCACGCCACAACTACGACGCGGTGGCGCGCGTCTAACCACTCACGACGGGGCGACCTCCCCGCCCGTTCGCCCGCGCACCGCACGACCGAGAGGTTCCCGATGAGCACGAAACGGACGACGCCCCGCCCACGCCGCAGAGGGCGGCTCGTCCTCGCCGCCGCGGTCACCGCGGCGGCCGCCCTCACCGCACCGGTCTCGCAGGCCGCACCGGCCACCACCGAGAAGCCGTCGCCGGGCGCGCCCGGCCTCGGCGACCCGATGTTCCCGCTGGACGGGAACGGCGGGTACCGGGTGGACCACTACTACCTGGACTTCGACTGGCAGGCGCCGAAGACCCCGTTCGAGGCGACGACGACGATCAGGGCACACTCGACGCAGGCGCTCTCCCGCTTCAATCTCGATTTCGGCGGCAACACCCTGCACGCCGTCACCGTGAACGGCTCGGCGGCGGGCGCCGCACGCGAGGGCGACGAGCTGACGGTCACACCCAAGTCCCCCATAGCCAGGGGGAGTTCGTTCACGGTCAAGGTCACCTACACCGCCGACCCGACACAGACACGCCACCGCGACGACGCGATCGAGGACTACGGCTGGATCCCCACGCCCGACGGCACGGTGGTCTACCCGCAGCCGAACGGCGCCCGGCTGATCTTCCCGGCCGACGACCACCCGAGCCGGCGCGCGCCGATCACCTTCCGCATCACGACGCCCGCCGACCGCACGGCCGTCGCCAACGGCAGGCTGGTCTCGCGCGCCGAGCGCCCCGACGGCCGGGTCCGCTGGACGTACGACTCCGAACAGCCGCTCTCCACGCAGCTCGTGCAGCTGGCCGTCGGCAAGTTCCGGCTGATCGACGGCGAGGGCCCCGGCGGCCTCCCGCTGCGCGACGTCGTCCCGGACGCGCTGGTCGAACCGACGGCCGCGTACCGGGGACTCACCCCGGACCATCTGACGTGGCTGGAGAAGAAGCTCGGCCCCTACCCCTTCGACCGCTACGGCCTCCTGGTCGGCGACACGGACCTCGGCGTGGCCCTGGAGACGCAGACGCTGTCACTCGTCCCGAAGGCGGATCTGCTCGGCACGCGGGTCGACGCCGAGCGGAACATGGTGCACGAGCTGACCCACCAGTGGTTCGGCGACAGCGTGGCCCTCAAGAGCTGGTCCGACCTGTGGCTGAGCGAGGGGCACGCCCGCTTCTACGAGCGCGAGTACTCCGAGCAGCACGGCGGGGACAGCTTCGAGGCCGCCATGAAGACGGCCTATCAGGCCCACGACCAGTGGCGCAGGGACTACGGCGCCCCCGCCGAGCCGACCGAGCCGAACCTCTTCAAGCGCATGCGGTACGACGGCTCGGCCCTGGTCCTTTACGCGCTGCGCGAGCGGGTCGGCGACGCGGCGTTCCAGCGGATCGAGCGGGCCTGGCTGACCGGCTTCAAGGGCCGCGCGGCGGGCACGGAGGACTTCGTCGGTCTGGCGTCGAAGGTCGCGGGCGAGGACCTGGAGGGCTTCCTGCACCCCTGGCTGTACGGTTCCACGACCCCGCCGATGCCGGGGCACCCGGACTGGGTGGTGACCCCGCCCGTGTGATCCGCGGCGCCGCCGCGCCCGACATGCGCTCTTCGTGCACACCTCATAGCGTGGTGGCATCCCCGACCAGAGGAGCCGTCATGGGCGACAGCGCCATGGACAAGGCAAAAGGCAAGGCCAAAGAGATGATGGGCAAGGCCTCGGGCAACGACCGCATGGCCGCCGAGGGCAAGACCGACAAGACCAAGGGCAAGGCCAAGGGCGCCGCGGACGACATGCGCGACAAGGCCGAGGGCGTCCGCGACTCGCTCCGCGAGAACCGCGACGACCGCTGACCCGACGCGGGTGCCCGCTCTTCCGCAGGGAAGGGCGGGCACCCGTGTGCCCTCAGCGCCTGTCTTCGAACCCCTCACCGGCCGCCCGCGTCATCCCCGTGTCCCGGCGCGCGGGCAGACGACGTGGAGGCGGACCGTGGCACCACCCGCCGACGCGCCGTGGATGTCATGGGTGGTGTACGGCTGGCCCGGCAGGATGGCGCGGTCACAGCGGGCGCAGATCATCACGGGCCTCCCGCACCTGCTGCCGCAGCCGTCTGCCCTTGGGGCAGTACTTGAGACGCCGGCAGGGATCGCACCGGTCGAGATGGTCGAGAAGCTTTCCCTGCCTCTCGGCGACTGTCGCGAGCGTCATGCCCCGCCCCCCGCGGCACAGGACGGGCAGGCGCGGGGAAACACGTCGGCGCGGTGGTCGACGCCCGCGTCCGGGCGGCTGCCCAGGTCGACGGCGGTGGCATTGTCGAGCGTGACGCCGCACGAGACGCACGCGCGGCCTCGGCGCTGCAGTTCGCTCAGCGCCGACAGGGCAGGGGGGTGCTGCACATCCATAAGGTTCCCGCATTCCTCGATCAGGTATGACGTGACCGTAGAACGCGGCGCCGCCGGGTTGGGTGCGCGAAATGCGTGTGTTGCTCCCGGAAGGCGTACGAGTCGGAGCGCGGGGCCGCGGGCCGGGGCGGCCGTGCGCCCCGGCCCTCCCCTCCCCGCTCAGCGCACCCCGACCGCGGCCAGCGCGGACCGTTGCCGCGCGGACAGCCTGGTCGGGAAGTACAGGTAGCAGACGCCGCCGGTACCCGAGACGACCTTGCCCGCGGCGTTGTAGCGCTTCGTACGCAGCCACACGTTCTCGAACTCACGCCGCTTGTAGACGCGGCGCACCGCCGCATCGCTCGGCGACGCCGGATCGTTGGCGATCACATCGCCGTCCGCCGTGAAGCCGATGACGGTCATCAGGTGGCCCGCCGTGCCGTACCCCGCGCCCGTCAGCTCCCCTTTGAGGAAGGACTGGGACGTTATGGCCGGGATGCCCGCGGCGATCAGCGACTCCAGCTCCGTGAGCGAGGCGAGCCGGGTGACGACTCCCTGGAGGCCCTTGTACGTCGAGGCGTACGCGGCGTTGAAGGGCCAGTTGCCGCAGCCGTCGTACTGGTAGTCGAAGGTGAAGCGGGCCGCGTGGCACACCTGGGGGTCGGCGTACGAGGGATCGACCCAGGCCAGCTGCTCGGGCGTCGGCCTGCGTCCCCAGTACTCGATGATCATCTGCGAGGAGGTCGGGCTGCACCAGGCCTCGCCTCCGTTGTCGTACTCCGGGTACTGGCCCGCGTGGATCTCCTGCGAGTAGCGCGGGACCCTCAGCTCCTTGGCGAGGCCCGGCTTCGATGCGGGCACCGTGAAGCGGTCGGGAACCGCCGAGGCCATCGCGCCGAGCCGCCACACCGTGGGGGTCACGAAGGCACCGGGCCTGCGGTACAGCGTCAGGCGCAGCCGGTACGCGACGATCCGCGGGCCCGCGGCGGCGTCGTCCACGGAGAGCGTGTCGGTCCAGACCGTGGACCTGCCGTCGGTCTGGTCGTCGACGGAGGTCCGCCGGATGTCGGTCTCCTTGTCGTCGCCCGAGGTCCAGCGGCCCATTACGTACCAGGGGGTGTCCGTACCGTCGGCGTACGTGCCGAGCAGCTCGACCTGGAGCCAGGTGCCGGCCGGGGTGTCGGCGTTCCAGGACGCGATGAGCTCCGTCGCCGGGACGGTGGAGCGGTGCGTGGGCGAGGTCCAGCGGGCGTACTCCCAGGTGGCCTTCTTGCCGGTGTGCGGGTCGGTGTAGTCGGTGCTGCCCGCGGGCCGCTCGATCCGCAGGCCGGCGCGGGCTCCGGGGACGGGCACGGCGCCCTCGGCGGTGCCGGTGTGCCAGTCCTTGAGCGAGACCCAGAAGCGGTTGTCCACCGGGCGCTCCGCGCGCGGGGCCCGGCCCCGGTCAGCGGCGGCCCCGAGGGCCAGGGCGGGAGCGGCGGTCGCCGCGAGAGCGGTCACGGCGGCGGCCGTGGCGAGGACGGATCTGCGGGACATGCCGTCGGTGCGATCGGTGCGGTGGCCGCCGCCGGTGCTACAGGTGCTGTCGGTGCTGTCGGTGCTGTCGGTTCTGCCAGCTCGGTCCATGAGGGACCCCCAGTCGACGTGGTTTCCGGCAAGAGCCGGAAGGTCGGGTCAGGTGCACGGAAGTGGGCCAACTATGGCGGTTCCCGGCCGACTTCTGCCAGCGGTCCGGCCGCTGTCGCGCACACCAATATTGGCCTCAACCAATGGCATGACCTGCGACGGCGCGCGGAACACATCCTTCCGCGGTCGTACCCTTACCGATGATGACCGGACAGCGCCCGCCCACCCCGCTCCCCCGCCTCGCCGACACCCTGCGCCGACTGCCGCCCTCCTGCGGGCCCGTGCGGCTGCTCGCCGTGGACGGCCACGCGGGTTCGGGCAAGTCGACGTTCGCCCGGCGGCTGGCCGAGGCGTTCGGCGACGCGCCCGTCCTGCGGCTGGACGACATCGCGAGCCACGAGGAACTGTTCGACTGGACGGAGCGGCTGCGGCGGCAGGTCGTGGTGCCGCTCTCCCACGGCGAGAGCGCGCACTACGCGATGTACGACTGGACCGAGCGCCGCTTCGGCCCCGCCCGCACCCCGCTGCCGCCCGCGCCCGTGGTGATCGTCGAGGGGGTCGGCGCGGGCCGCCGGGCGCTGCGCCCGCACCTCGCCGCGGTGCTGTGGATGGACGTGCCGCGGGAGGAGGCGTGGCAGCGGGGACGCCGACGGGACGGGGCGGTCCAGAGTGACTTCTGGGACGGCTGGGAGCCGGCGGAGCTCCGGCATTTCACCCGCGACCCCTCCCGCCCCTTCGCCCACCTTCTGGTACGTCAGCGCCCAGAGGGATATGAGGTGTTTCCCGGGCCGGGTGGGGCACTCACGGGCGGCCAGAATGTCACACAGAGTGAAGGACCATCGGCGGTCCGCTGAACCTGCGGGAAACCGCTTCCGCGCGGCCCCACAAGTTTGCGCGAGTGCCCCAACTCCGCTTGACCCAGGGCCCTTACAGGACTTACGTTCTGATTGTGCGGTCGTTCGAGACCGCCCGCAGACGCGAAGCCCCCGGTTGTTCCCCCGTGATCGGGGGCTTCGTTCTGCCCTGCGCGTCCGATTTCCGACCGCTGCGAGCCGCCGTTCGCTCACAGTCGGTCACCATCGGACCGGCCCCCTGCCGGTGCTTTCCGGCCGATCTCCCGGTGCGGCACCCTACGGCCGACCGCTCCTTCGCAGGTACGATGCGTATCGGTGCGCCTTTTCGGACGGCTGCTCTGCGCATCGAGGCAACTCCCGTCCGCAGCACAGTGGTTCAGCGCAGTGGTTCAGCGCAGTCGCCGGCGGGCACCGGTCCGGCGGTACGCAAACGGGGGCACGGTTTGTGGGGGACCTGATGGACTTCGACGCGGTGGGTTCACCCGCCCCGGCCGACCTCGCCTGGCTGCGGGGCGTCGACGCCTACACCATGGGCGCCTATCCGCAGGCGGAGGACGAGTTCCGGACGGCGGTGCGGATGGATCCCGGGATGGCCGACGGCTGGCTCGGGCTGCACGCGCTGCGCATCGACACGACGACGGCGCTGCTGCGGATGTTCCAGCACCGGGACCGCTTCGGCGAGCAGCGCACCCGGCACGCGCGCGCCCTCAACTCCTGGTACTGGCTGGGCTGGTGGGTACAGCCCGTCCTGGAGAGCACCCGCGATCTGCTGCTCGCGCACGCCTCGCACTGGCTGGACGGCCGTCATGTCCCCGAGCTGGACCGGGCGTTGGCGGGCCTGCCGCCGGTCGACGCCGATCCGCAGGTGCGCTTCCTGCACGCCTGCCGCTCCTACCTGGTCAAGGACTGGGAGCAGTTGGTGCGGCACACGGACCCGCTGATCGACGATCCGATGCTGGGCATCGAGGCCGGGCTCTTCGGCGGCATGGCACGGGTGCGCCTGGAGACGTACGGCCAGGCCGAGCCGCTCCTGTCCGCCGCCCTGATGCGCTGCCGCAGCGAGCAGCCGCAGCGCAAGGAGCTGCGCTACTGGCTGGCCCGCGCGCACGAGGGCACAGGACGCTCGGCGGCGGCCCTGCCGCTGTACCGCGCGGTGCACCGGGTCGACGCCTCCTTCATGGACACCTCGGCGCGGCTCGCGGCCATCGCCGAGGGCGACGGGTACGACGAGGCGGCCGATCTCGCCGCCGCGATCAGTCTGACCGGGGCGGGCCAGGACATGCTGGAGGGGCCCGACGGCATCGACACGCTGTTCGGCACGGAGGGGCGCGACGTACGGGTCACCGGACCCGAAACGCCCTCCGCCGGCGGCCCTTCGGCGCCCGGCGGCCCCGGTGCTCCAGGTACCCCGGGGGCTCCCGGCGCCTCCGGCCCCTCCGAGACCGACGCCGTGCGCGAGAAGGCGATCATCCCGGTCAAGCCGGGCCCCGCGCAGCTGCCGCCGGGCCCCACCGATCCCGCGCTCCTTGAGGCCGCGCTCTCCGAGCTGGAGGGCATGGTGGGCATGGAGCCGGTGAAGCGCCAGGTCAAGGCGCTCTCCGCGCAGCTGAACATGGCGCGCCTGCGCGCCGCCCGGGGCCTTCCCGTGCAGCCGCCGAAACGACACTTCGTCTTCTCGGGCCCCTCGGGCACCGGCAAGACGACCGTGGCCCGCATCCTCGGCCGCGTCTTCTACGCGCTCGGCCTGCTCGGCGGCGACCACCTGGTCGAGGCGCAACGCGCCGATCTGGTCGGTGAGTACCTGGGCCAGACCGCCGTGAAGGCCAACGAGCTGATCGACTCGGCGATCGGCGGCGTCCTCTTCGTCGACGAGGCGTACTCGCTCTCCAACTCCGGCTACGGCAAGGGCGACGCGTACGGCGACGAGGCCCTGCAGGTCCTCCTCAAGCGCGCCGAGGACAACCGCGACCACCTCGTCGTGATCCTCGCGGGCTACCCCGAGGGCATGGACCGGCTGCTCGCCGCCAACCCCGGGCTCTCCTCGCGCTTCACGACCCGCGTCGACTTCCCCTCGTACCGCCCGCTCGAACTGACCGCCATCGGCGAGGTCCTGGCGGCCGACAACGGCGACGTGTGGGACGAGGAGGCCCTTGAGGAACTGCGCTCCATCAGCGGGCACGTCGTCGACCAGGCCTGGATCGACGAGCTCGGCAACGGCCGCTTCCTGCGCACGCTGTACGAGAAGAGCTGCGCCTACCGCGATCTGCGGCTCTCCGGCTACCCCGGCGAGCCGAGCCGCACCGATCTGTCGACGCTGCGGCTGCCCGACCTGATGCAGGCGTACGGGGAGGTGCTGTCGGGGCGGGGGCCGGACACCCCGGGCCTCTGACCCGTGCGGCCCGGCCTCCGACCCGCGCGGCGCCGCCCCGCACCCGACACACGTACCGCTCCCCGCTCAGGCTCTCAGAGCCTGTCTTCGAACCCCCGCCTGCGCCCCGACGCCCGGCACGCACGCTCGGCGCACGGAGCCCCAGGATAGGTGGCTCCGCCACATGACCTGGAACTCCGCACTCCGATCGCACGCTTCCCCAAGCTCTCGGCTCCGCTCGAGCAGGGGAGGCCCCAATCCACCGCTGCGCCCGCGCTTCGCGCGGACGACGGGGGTTCAAAGACAGGCTCTCAGCCCACCGGGCTGGCTGCCAGCGAGGCGCCCCGGCTCTCCTCCGGTGGGGTCCGCTGCACCGTGATCCGGTGCGCCGGGTCGCGGACCTCGCCGACCAGGAGCTCCAGGACGTCCTCCAGGGCGACCAGGCCGAGCACCCTGCCGGACGCGTCGGCGACCTGCGCCAGATGCGTCGCGGCGTGCCGCATCACGGTCAGGGCGTCGTCCAGCGGGAGCTCCGACCGCAGCGTGGTCATCGGCCGCCACACCTGCTGCGGCACGGCGCGGTCGGTGTCCTCCAGGTCCAGTACGTCCTTGACGTGGAGGTAGCCCATGAAGGCGCCGTTCTCCGCGCGGACCGGGAAGCGGGAGTAGCCGGTGCGGCCGGTGAGCTCGATGACGCGGGCCGGGGTCACCGAGGGACCCACGGTCACCAGGGACGCCCGGTCGAGCAGGACGTCGGTGACCGGGCGCGAGCCGAGCTCCAGGGCGTCCTCCAGGCGCTCCTGCTCGACGGGGTCGAGCAGTCCCGCCTGGCCGGAGTCCTCGACGAGGCGGCCCAGCTGCACGCTGGTGAACACCGCCTCGACCTCGTCCTTGGGCTCCACCTTGAAGAGCCGCAGGACGACCCGGGCGCACGCCCCGAGCGCCACGGTCACCGGACGGCACAGCCGCGCGAAGGCGACCAGGCCGGGGCTGAACCAGAGAGCGGTCTTCTCGGGGGCCGCCATCGCGAGGTTCTTCGGGACCATCTCGCCGATCACGAGGTGGAGGGAGACGACGACGGCGAGCGCGATCACGTAGCCGAGCGGGTGGATCATGCCCTCGGGCAGGCGGGCCGTCTCGAAGACCGGCTCCAGGAGATGGGCGACGGTCGGTTCGGCGACGGCGCCGAGCGTCAGCGAGCAGACGGTGATGCCGAACTGGGCCGCCGCCATCATCTGCGGCAGGTGCTCAAGACCGTAGAGGACCTGGCGGGCCCGCTTGGTCTCCAGGGGCTCGATCTGGCTGCGGCGCACGGAGACGAGCGCGAACTCCGCGCCCACGAAGAAGCCGTTGGCGAGCACCAGCAGGAGAGCGAAGAGGAGTTGCAGCAGGCTCATCGCACGGCCTCCGCGGCCGTCGCGCCCGCGGCCCGGACGGCACCGGCCTCCTGGACGCGTACGAGACGCACCCGCTCCGCGCGGTAGTGCCCGACCTGGCGCACCGAGAGCCGCCAGCCCGGGAGTTCGGCCCGGTCGCCGGGGGCCGGGATGCGGCCGAGCAGATCGGCGACGAGTCCCGCCACGGTCTCGTACGGGCCCTCGGGCACGTCGAGGCCGATGCGCTGGAGTGTGTCGACCCGGCAGCTGCCGTCGGCGTCCCACGCGGGGCCGCCGTCCTCGGCCGGCGCCGCGCAGAGCTCGGGCAGGTCGAAGCGGTCGTGCTCGTCGCGGACCTCGCCGACGAGTTCCTCGACGATGTCCTCCAGGGTGACGACGCCCGCCGTGCCGCCGTACTCGTCGACGACCACGGCTATCGGCTGCTCGCTGCGCAGCCGCTCCAGGAGAGGCTGCACGGGCAGCGTCTCGGGGACGAGCAGGGGGGAGCGCGCGATGCGGCGCACGGGCGTCCTGAGCCGCTCGTGGGCGGCCACCGCGAGGGCGTCCTTGAGGTGCACCATGCCGACGATTTCGTCGATCCGCTCGTTGTAGACCGGGAAGCGGGACAGGCCGGTGGCGCGGGTCAGGTTCACCACGTCCTCGGCGGTCGCCGAGGACTGCAGCGCGCTGACCTTCACGCGCGGCGTCATGACGTGCTGCGCGGTCAGCTCGCCCAGCGAGAGGGTGCGCACGAACAGGTCGGCGGTGTCCTGCTCCAGGGCGCCGGCCTGGGCCGAGTGCCGGGCAAGGGAGACCAGTTCGCCGGGGGTGCGGGCCGAGGCGAGCTCCTCCGCGGGTTCGACGCCGAGGGTGCGCACCAGCCGGTTGGCCACGGCGTTCAGGAGGGCGATCACGGGCCGGAAGAGCCGCGCGAAGGCGTGCTGCGGGCCCGCGACGAACCGCGCGACCTGCAGCGGCCTCGACACCGCCCAGTTCTTGGGCACGAGCTCGCCGATCACCATCTGCACGGCGGACGCGAGCAGCATGCCGACCACCACGGAGACACCGCCGACGCCGCCCTCGGGGACGCCGGCCGCCTCGAAGGGGCCCGCGAGCAGGCGCGCGAGGGCCGGTTCGGCGAGCATGCCGACGACGAGCGAGGTGATGGTGATGCCGAGCTGGGTGCCGGAGAGCTGGAAGGACAGCTCCTTGAGGGCGCTGACGACCGTACGGGCCCGTCGGTCGCCGTCGGCCGCGGCCTTCTCCGCCTCCGGCCGCTCGACGGTGACGAGACCGAACTCGGCCGCCACGAAGAAGCCGTTGGCGAGAATCAGCAGGAATGCCGCCCCGAGAAGCAGCAGGGGCACTGTCATGCCGCCGCCTCTCCGGTCGTGCCGGTCCCGGTGTGCCGGGAGGGGGCGGCGCAGGTACTACAGGACGATCCGTCCATCGCCGGAGGGAGTCACTCCTCGGGTAGCAGGAGCCCCGGGCCGGGCGGGCCCGTAGGGGGCGGGGCGGCGCACCGTGCGCGTCCCGCAACCAGATTAATCAAGACCGGCGGCGGAACGTCCAGGGCCTACTTCTCCTGGGCCGTACGGGCGTCGGCGAGCGCGCTCAGGGCGCGGGCGTCGGCGACGGCCTGCCGCTTGGCGATGCCGGGCTGGATGCCCATGGCGGGCAGGCTGGTGCCGTCGCTGAGGTTCAGGAACACCCAGGGGTCGCCGGGGCGGAGGTTGACCTGCACGATCTCGGCCCAGGCGAGGCGGCGGCTGGTCGCGATGTTGACGACGGTGACGCCGGACTCGTCGGCGACGACCTTGGGCCTGCTGAGCAGCACGAGGACGCCGAGGAGCAGCGCGCCGGTGAAGACGAAGCTGGACCGCTCCCCCGGGCTGAGCGCGGGCAGCAGGAACGCGATCGCCGTGATCACCACGAAGATCGCGACGCCCGCGGTGAGCAGGACGGCCCGGGTCCGCGTCGGCCGGAAGGTGACGGGCAGGGCGGGGAGAGCGGGAACGTCAGACATGAGGCGGGGGCTCCGGCCGGGTCAGAGGCGGCAGGCGTGGATGGCCGTGGTCAGGATGGCCCGCGCGCCGATGGCGTACAGGTCGTCCATGATCCGCTGGGCCTCCTTGGCGGGGACCATGGAGCGGACGGCGACCCAGCCCTCGTTGTGCAGCGGGGAGATCGTCGGCGACTCGAGGCCGGGGGTGAGGGCGACGGCCTGCTCCAGGTGCTCGGCGCGGCAGTCGTAGTCCATCATCACGTACGCCCTGGCGACCAGGACGCCCTGGAGGCGGCGCAGGAACTGCTGGACCTTCGGGTCGTCGCCGTCCGCGCCGGTGCGCCGGATGACGACCGCCTCGGAGCGCATGATCGGCTCGCCGAAGACTTCGAGACCGGCGTTGCGCAGGGAGGTGCCGGTCTCCACGACGTCCGCGATGACCTGGGCGACGCCCAGCTCGATGGCGGTCTCGACGGCGCCGTCCAGGTGCACGACGGCGGCGTCGACGCCCTTCTCGGCGAGGTGCTTGGCGACGATGCCCTCGTAGGAGGTGGCGACGGTCTTGCCCGACAGGTCCTCGATGCCGCTCGCCGTGCCCGGCTTCGCGGCGAAGCGGAAGGTGGAGCGGGCGAAGCCGAGCGGCAGGATCGTCTCGGCGTCGGCGCCGGAGTCGATCAGCAGGTCCTGGCCGGTGATGCCGATGTCGAGGCGGCCGGTCGCGACGTAGATCGCGATGTCCTTGGGCCGCAGGTAGAAGAACTCGACCTCGTTCACGGGGTCGACGAGGACGAGCTCCTTGGACTCCTTGCGCTGCTGGTATCCGGCCTCATGGAGCATCGCCGACGCAGGTCCGGACAGTGAACCCTTGTTGGGGACGGCGATGCGCAGCATGAGGTCAGCTTCCTTAACTGGTGGGTTACGGGGACGAGTCGAGCGTACGGCTCAGAGGTGGGCGTAGACGTCGTCGAGGGAGATGCCGCGGGCGACCATCATCACCTGCACGTGGTAGAGCAGCTGCGAGATCTCCTCGGCGGCGGCTTCCTTGCCCTCGTACTCGGCGGCCATCCAGACCTCGGCGGCCTCCTCGACGACCTTCTTGCCGATGGCATGGACGCCCTTGCCGACCAGCTCGGCGGTGCGGGAGGACGCGGGGTCGCCGTTGGCGGCCTTGTGCTGGAGCTCGGTGAAGAGCTCCTCGAAAGTCTTCTTGGACATGATGGTCGCCACTCTACGCGGCAGGACGGTCCCCCTCAGCGCCAGGGTTCGGAGACGGACCGCAGCGTGGTGGCGGTGGCCACGGCCGCGGTGACCGCCTCGTGGCCCTTGTCCTCGCGGGAGCCCTCGATGCCCGCGCGGTCCAGTGCCTGGTCCTCGGTGTCGCAGGTCAGCACGCCGAAGCCGATCGGGACCCCGGTGTCGACGGAGACCTGGGTGAGGCCCTGCGTGACGCCCTGGCACACGTACTCGAAGTGCGGGGTGCCGCCGCGGATGACGACGCCGAGCGCGACGATCGCGTCGTAGCCGCGGCCCGCGAGGACCTTGGCGACTACGGGCAGCTCGAAGCTGCCGGGCACGCGGAGCACGGTGGGCTCGCTGATGCCGAGTTCGGTCAGGGCGCGCAGGGCGCCGTCGACCAGGCCGTCCATGACCTTCTCGTGCCACTGTGCGGCGATCACCGCGACCCGCAGGTCGCCGCAGTTCTTCACGCTCAGTTCGGGTGCACCCTTGCCGCTCACGCGCTTCTCCTTCAGATCCTCTGGCCGTGTCGGTGTTACTGGTTGCCGCAGGCGGACACTTCGGTGGCGTCCAGCCAGGGCAGGTCGTGCCCCATCCGGTCCCGCTTGGTGCGCAGGTACCGGAGATTGTGTTCGCCGGCCTCGACGGGCATGGGCTCGCGCCCGGTGACCTTCAGGCCGTGCCGCAGGACCGCGTCGGTCTTGTCGGGGTTGTTGGTCATCAGCCGTACGCCGCGTACGCCGAGGTCGCGCAGGATCTGCGCGCCCGCGCCATAGTCCCGGGAGTCGGCGGGCAGGCCGAGCTCCAGGTTGGCGTCGAGGGTGTCGCTGCCGCGCTCCTGGAGTTCGTACGCGCGCAGCTTGGAGAGCAGGCCGATGCCGCGTCCCTCGTGGCCGCGCAGGTAGACCACGACGCCGCGCCCCTCGTCGGTGATGCGCCGCATGGACGCCTCCAGCTGCGGGCCGCAGTCGCAGCGCAGGGAGTGGAAGACGTCGCCGGTCAGGCATTCGGAGTGGAGGCGGGCGAGGACGTCCTCGCCGTCGCCGAGGTCGCCGTGGACGAGCGCGACGTGCTCGACGCCGTCGACGGTGGAGCGGTAGCCGTAGGCGGTGAAGTCGCCGAAGGCGGTCGGAAGGCGGACCTCCGCCTCGCGGCGGACGGTGGGCTCCGAGGAGCGGCGGTAGGCGATCAGGTCCTCGATGGAGATGATCGTCAGGCCGTGCTTGCGGGCGAAGGGGACCAGCTCGGGCAGGCGGAGCATCTTCCCGTCCTCGCCGGCGATCTCCACGATGGCACCGGCGGGGCGCAGGCCCGCGAGGCGGGCGAGGTCGACGGCGGCCTCGGTGTGGCCGTTGCGCGCAAGGACGCCGCCGGGCTTGGCGCGCAGCGGGAAGATGTGGCCGGGGCGCACGAAGTCGTCGGCTTCGGCGCCGCCCGAGGCGAGTAGCTGGAGGGTGGTGGCGCGGTCGGCGGCGGAGATGCCGGTGCTGACGCCGTGCGCGGCGGTCGCGTCGACGGAGACGGTGAAGGCGGTGCTCATCGACTCGGTGTTGTGCTCGACCATCTGCGGGAGGCGGAGCCGGTCGAGTTCGAGGGGCTCCATCGGCGCGCAGATCAGGCCGCGGCACTCGCTCATCATGAACGCGACGATCTCGGGGGTCGCCTTCTCGGCGGCGATGACGAGGTCGCCCTCGTTCTCGCGGTCCTCGTCGTCGACGACCACGACGGGGCGGCCTGCCGCGATGTCGCGGATGGCCAGCTCCACCGGGTCGAGGGAGAGGTCTTCGGTCGGGTCGGTGGTGTACCAGATCGGTGCCGCGCTCATGCCGGGGCTCCTTCCATGACGGGCCGCGAGGCCGCCGCGCGGGAGCGCAGCCACCAGTCGCGCATGCCCCAGAGGACGAGGGCGAGGTAGACGACGTACACGAGGCCGGAGAAGGCCAGGCCGCTGCTGAAGGCGAGCGGTACGCCCACCACGTCGACGAGCAGCCAGGCGAACCAGAACTCGACGAGCCCGCGGGCCTGGGCGACCATCGCGGCGAGCGTGCCGACGAAGATGTAGGCGTCCGGCCAGGGGTTCCAGGACAGGTCGGGGACGGCGCTGAACAGCGCGCCGACCGCGAGCGTGCCGACGGCGGTGCCCGCGAGCAGGACGCCCCGCTCCTTCCAGGTGGCGAAGCGGATGGCGATGGAGCCGTCCTGCGCCTGCTGCCTGCCGCGCGTCCACTGCCGCCAGCCCCACACCGCGACGCCGATGACGAGGAGCTGCTTGCCGACACCGCCGGACAGCTGGGCGGACGCGTACGCGGCGACGAGGATGACACCGGAGAGGAACTGGGCGGGCCAGGTCCATATCGAGCGCCGCCAGCCGAGCGCGAGGGCGATCAGGCCGACGGTGTTGCCGATCATGTCGGACCACAGGATGTGCTGGTCGAAGGCCGTGAAGGCTTCGGCGTTGAGCCAGTTCACTTGGCGGCCTCCTGAGCCGGGACCCGGTCGCCGAGCAGGCGCTCGACGTACTTGGCAATGATGTCGACCTCGAGGTTGACCGGGTCGCCGGGCTGCTTGATGCCGAGCGTGGTCAGCGCGAGGGTGGTGGGGATGAGGCTGATGGTGAAGTAGTCGGGGCCCGCGTCGACGACGGTGAGGCTGACGCCGTCGACGGTGATGGAACCCTTCTCGACGACGTAGCGGGACAGGTCGGCGGGGAGCGAGATCTTGACGATCTCCCAGTTCTCGGAAGGTTTGCGCTCGACGATCTCGCTCGTTCCGTCGACGTGGCCCTGCACGATGTGGCCGCCGAGGCGCGCGCCGACCGAGGTGGGTCGCTCCAGGTTGACGCGGGAGCCGACGGTGAGCGCGCCGAGGCTGGAGCGGTTCAGGGTCTCGGCCATCACGTCGGCGGTGAACTCCTCGCCCTCGTGCTCCACGACGGTCAGGCAGACGCCGTTGACGGCGATGGAGTCGCCGTGCCGCGCGCCCTCGGTGACGACGGGGCCGCGCAGCCGGAAGCGGGAGGCGTCGGGGAGGTTCTCGACGGCGGTGATCTCGCCCAGCTCTTCGACGATTCCGGTGAACACTTCAGTGCTCCTTCGTTGCGGGGGTCGCGGTGATGCGCAGGTCGGGGCCGAGGCGGACGGTGTCGCGCACGTCGAGCCGCAACGCTTCGGTGATGGTGGTGATTCCGCCGCCGGTCAGGGCGGCGGGGCCCGCGCCGAGCAGGACGGGGGCGAGGTAGCCGACGACGCGGTCGACGGCGCCCGCGGCGACGAAGGCCCCGGCGAGCGTCGGGCCGCCTTCGAGGAGGACGGAGCGCACGCCGCGCGCGTGGAGCGCGTCGAGGAGGGCCGGGATCGCCAACCCTCCCTCGGCGCGGGGCAGCCGGACGGTCTGCGCCTCTTCGTACGCGGGAGTGACGTCCTCGGCGACGGCGATCAGCGTGGGCGCCGCGTCGTCCAGGACGCGGGCGCCGGGCGCGACGGCCGTGCCGTTGGTGTCGACGACGACCCGCAGCGGCTGTACGGCGCCGTCGACGCCCCGCGCGGCGAGGTGCGGGTCGTCGGCGTGCTGGGTGCCGGAGCCGACGACGACGGCGTCGCACTCGGCGCGCAGCCGGTGCACGTCGGCGCGGGCCTCTGCGGAGGTGATCCAGCGGCTCGTGCCGTCGGCGGCGGCGGTGCGGCCGTCGAGCGTGGCGGCGTACTTCCAGGTGACGTGGGGACGGCCGAGCCGTACGGAGGTCAGCCAGGCGGCGTTCCCCTCGGCGGCCTCGGCCTCCAGGAGGCCCTGCTCCACGGAGATCCCGGCCGCCCGCAGGGTCTGCGCGCCGCCGGTCGCGGCGGGGTTCGGATCGGCGACGGCGTAGCGGACGCGGGCGATTCCGGCGTCGATGAGGGCCTGCGCGCAGGGACCGGTGCGGCCGGTGTGGTTGCAGGGTTCGAGGGTGACGAGTGCGGTGCCGCCGCGGGCCCGTTCGCCGGCCGCGCGCAGCGCGTTCACCTCGGCGTGCGGGCCGCCCGCGCGCTGGTGCCAGCCCTCGCCGACGGGTTCGCCCGCGGCGTCGAGGACGACACAGCCGACGACGGGGTTGGGGCTGGTGGAGCCGAGTCCGTGCGCGGCCAGCGTGATGGCACGCTGCATCGCGGCTGTTTCGGCTGCGGCGGTCGCCACCGGGTCCTCCTGCCTCTTCGGGCACGGACTCCGGGGCCTGTCGATGACGACAGAACGTACGGGCGACGACACCTGTGGCAACGCCGACGCCGAATGGACACGTGTCCCGGGAAAATCCGGGAACCGTTCCTGGCAACGCCAGGAACGAGCCAACTACGACGGCGTGCAAAGATGCCCGCCCGCCGCGCACTGCCTCCCATCCGGACTTTCACCGTCGGTCCAGGAATTTCACCTGGTCAACCGGCCGCTGGAGGCGGCCGGGTCGCGGACTGTAACCGCCGGTTCGGAATTACACCGACCCCGGAGTGCGCTGCTTCTGGTACGAGGCCAGTGTGCCATGGCCGGTAGCGGGCCATACGGGCGACCGCCTGTGGCCTGGATCACAGATCCATCATTCAACCAACTTGGTCCAGACCTATTGACGCACTGGTCTAGTCCTCTTAATCTCTGCGTCACCTCAGAGGGAGCCGGAGCCAACGGTGTGCGCACACCGGGCCCCGGAACGATTCACATCTTTGCCAGTTGTGTTGTTCCGCCCCGTTCGCACTCCGCACCGTCTCAGGAGGCCCCCTTGCCGTCCCCCAACCGCGCGAGACCCACGTTGCTCGCGTCCGGCGCCGCCGTCGCCGGGATGCTGCTCGGGCTGGTCTCCGGCGGCGCCTCGCCCGCCTCCGCCGCCGACGACGCGTCCTGCCGCCCCGACGGCCTCTACCGGACGCCCGGCGTGAACGTCCCCTACTGCTCCGTCTACGACGGCGAAGGACGCGAGAAGATGGGCGCCGACCACCAGCGGCGCGTCATCGGCTACTTCACCGGCTGGCGCACCGGCAAGAACGGCGAGCCCGCCTACCTCGCCTCCGACATCCCGTGGGACAAGGTCACCCACGTCAACTACGCCTTCGGCCACGTCGACAAGGACAACAAGCTCTCCGTCGGCTCCGACAGCGCCACGAACGCCGCCACCGGCATGACCTGGCCCGGCGTCGCGGGCGCCGAGATGGACCCGGCGCTGCCCTACAAGGGCCACTTCAACCTGCTCAACAAGTTCAAGAAGCAGCACCCGAACGTCAAGACGCTGATATCCGTGGGCGGCTGGGCCGAGACCGGCGGGTACTTCGGCGACGACGGCAAGCGGGTGAACTCCGGCGGCTTCTACTCGATGGCCACCAACGCCGACGGCTCGGTGAACCAGGCGGGCATCGACACCTTCGCCGACTCGGCGGTCTCCTTCATCAAGAAGTACGGCTTCAACGGCGTCGACATCGACTACGAGTACCCCACCTCGATGAAGGACGCGGGCAACCCGCTCGACTACTCCCTCTCCAACGCCCGCCGCGGTGGGCTCGTCAAGGGCTACGCGGCGCTCATGAAGTCCCTGCGCCAGAAGCTCGACAGCGCGGGCGCGGCCGACGGCAAGCACTACATGCTGACCGTCGCGGCCCCCTCGTCCGGCTATCTGCTGCGCGGCATGGAGACCTTCCAGGTCCAGAAGTATCTGGACTACGTCAACATCATGTCCTACGACCTGCACGGCGCCTGGAACGAGTACGTCGGCCCCAACGCCTCGCTCTTCGACGACGGCGAGGACGCCGAGCTCGCGGCCGCGAACGTGTACGGCTCCCAGCAGTACGGCGGCATCGGGTACCTCAACACCGACTGGGCGTACCACTACTTCCGCGGCTCGATGCCCGCGGGACGCATCAACATCGGCCTGCCGTACTACACCCGCGGCTTCAAGAACGTGCAGGGCGGTACCGACGGGCTGTGGGGCAAGGCCGCCGCGACGAGCTGTCCCGCGGGATCGGGCCTGACCAAGTGCGGTGACGGCGCGGTCGGCATCGACAACCTCTGGCACGACAAGGACGACAACGGCAAGGAGTCCCCGGCGGGCTCCAACCCGATGTGGCACGCCAAGAACCTGGAGAAGGGGATCGTCGGCGACTACGTCACCAAGTACGGCTTTCCCGCCGACACCAGGCTGACCGGCACCTACGCCCGCAAGTACAGCTCCTCGCTCGTCGCGCCCTGGCTGTGGAACGCCGACAAGAAGGTCTTCCTCTCCACGGAGGACGAGGAGTCGGTGGCGAAGAAGGCCGACTACGTCGTCGACCGGGGCATCGGCGGCACGATGGTCTGGGAGATGGCGGGCGACTACCGGTGGAACGCCGCCAAGGGCCAGTACGAGATGGGTGACACGCTCACCTCGCTGATGCACGACAAGTTCAAGGCCGCGAAGCCGTACGGCGCCAAGGTCTCGAACAAGGAACTGCCCACCAAGGCCGTCGACATCGGGGTGGAGTTCGGGGACTTCAAGCTGGGCGACTCCAACTACCCGATCACGCCCAAGGTGAAGATCACCAACAACACGAAGACCGCGCTGCCCGGCGGCACGGAGTTCCAGTTCGACTACTCCACCTCGGCCCCCGGCAACGCCTCCGACCAGTCGGGCTTCGGCACCAAGGTGATCAGCAGCGACCACACCGGCAGCAACGCGGGCGGGCTGAAGGGCGACTTCCACCGCGTCTCGCTGAAGCTGCCCGCCTGGCAGTCGCTGGCACCCGGCGCCTCCGTGGACCTCTCCTTCAACTACTACCTGCCGACGTCCACGCCGTGGAACTGGACGGTGAACATCAGCGGCACGACGTACGCGCTCGCCGGTGACCTGGCGCGCGGCACCACCCCCGTCGAGCCGGGCGGCACCGGTCCGACCGACCCGCCAGGGCCGACCGACCCGCCGGGTCCTGGCACGTGCACGGCCCCCGCGTGGAGTGCATCGGCCGAGTACGGCAGCGGGACCTCCGTCTCCCACAAGTCGCACACCTGGAAGGCGAAGTGGTGGACGAAGGGCGAGGAGCCCGGGGCCGGCGGCGCCTGGGGCGTCTGGCAGGATCTCGGCGCCTGCTGAGCCTCCTTGAGTCTCGTTGAGTGCTCACGCCGCGGGGATTTGGCACCCTGTGGGCGTGAGCACCGCAACGGCACTGGCCGAGGAGTTTGAATCCCACCGCCCCCGGATGTTCGGCCTCGCCTACCGGATACTCGGCTCCGCGCAGGAGGCGGAGGACGCCGTGCAGGACGCGTACCTGCGCTGGAACGGCGCGCGGCGCGCCGACATCGCGCAGCCGGCCGCCTGGCTCGCCAAGACCGTCACCAACCTCTGCCTGACCAGGCTCACCTCGGCCCGCGCCCGCCGCGAACAGTACGTGGGGACGTGGCTGCCCGAGCCGGTCGTCACCTCCGGCGGCACGCTCGGGCCGCTGGAGTCGGCGGAGCAGCGGGAGGCGGTGTCGATGGCGCTGCTCGTCCTCCTTGAGCGGCTCACGCCCAAGGAACGCGCCGTGTACGTGCTGCGGGAGGCGTTCGGGTACAGCCACCGGGAGATCGCGGACGTCCTGACGACGAGCGAGAGCAACTGCCGTCAGCTGTACCGCAGGGCGGCCCGTGCGGTCGCCGACGCGCGGTCCCGCTTCGAGCCGGGGCACGAGCTGCGGCAGAGATTCGTCGAGTCGTTCATCGCGGCGGCCCGCGAGGGGGATGTCGCGGGCCTGGAGCGGATACTGGCCCGCGACGTGACGTGGTGGGGCGACGGTGGCGGCAAGGCGGCCGCGGCCCGCACGCCGATCCTCGGGCGCGAGAACGTCCTGCGCTTCCTGGTCGGCGTGGTCGGGCGGATCGGCGCCGCCTCGGACATCTCGTACGCGGAGGTCAACGGCGCGCCCGCGCTGGTCATGCGTACGGCGGGGCGGATTACGGCCATCGCCGCGTTCGAAGGCGGCGACGGGGTGGTGACCGGAGTACGTTCGGTGGTCAATCCGGACAAGCTGGTGTTCGTGGAGCGCCAACTGGCCGCCGCGTAGCGCCCGCGGCGCCCGTACTGCGAAGGAGCTGTGAGATGACCACGATCCTGGTGACCGGCGGCACCGGCACCCTCGGCCGCCTCGTGACCGAGCGGTTGCGGACGGACGGCCACGAGGTGCGGGTGCTCAGCAGGAACACCCGGCCGTACGCCGTCGACCTGCGCGACGGCGCGGGTCTCGACGCGGCGGTGGCGGGCGTCGACGTCATCGTGCACTGCGCGACCACTCCGCGCGGCGGCGACGAGCAGGCCGCCCGGAACCTGCTCGCGGCGGCACGGAAGGCCGGTGTCGCGCATCTGGTCTACATCTCGATCGTCGGCATCGACCGGGTACCGCTCGGCTACTACAAGTCGAAGCTCGCGGTGGAGCGGCTGATCGAGGACTCCGGGCTCGGCTGGACGGTGCTGCGGACCACGCAGTTCCACGATCTGGTGCTGAGGATCATGGAGGTCTCGGCGAAGCTCCCCGTCATGCTGCTGCCCGCGGGGGTCAGCGACCAGCCGATCGAGGTCGCCGAAGTGGCGGCCCGCCTCGCGGAGCTGGCCGCGGCGCCGCCGGCCGGGCGGGTCGATGACATGGGAGGCCCCGAGGTCCGCACCTTCCCCGAGCTGGCCCGCGCCTATCTGCGGGCGAGCGGCAAGCGGCGCAGGCTGCTTCCGGTGCGGCTCGCGGGCGCGACGTACCGGGCGGCGCGGGCGGGCGGCCATCTGGCCCCGGACCGGGCCGTGGGCAAGGGCACGTTCGAGGAGTACCTGGCGGTGCGGTCGGGCGGGCGGCGGTAGTCCCGCCAGGAACTCCGCGTCCTCAGAGCGCTCGGCGCGCCCCTGGTCTCACCGCCCCGGGCGCGGTCCGAACAGGTCGTCCTGCGCCGCGTCCCGCGCGGCGAGCAGCGCGCCCCGCAGTACCGCGGCGCCGCCGAGCGTGCTCGCGCGCACCTCGGTGCGCAGGGGCGACATGGCGGTGACCCGGGCGCCCACGCGGGTGGCGAGCGCGGTGCCGCCCGCGCGGCCCAGCTCGCCGCCGAGGACGACGCAGCCGGGGTCGAGGATCGCGGCCACCGCGGCGGCGCCGACGGCGATGCGGTCGGCGACGGCGTCGAGGAAGCCGCCCTCATCGGTCTCCACCGCGTGCCGCAGCAGGTCGGCGGCGGACCTGCCGGGCGGGCACAGGCCGTGCTCCGCGCCGAGTTCGCGGAGCGCGGCGGCGCAGGCCAGCGAGTGGAACCCGCCCTCGCAGCCGGTGGCGGAGGGCAGCGAGCCGGTGCCGGGGACCGGCAGGAAGCCGATCTCGCCCGCGCCTCCGGAGGAGCCCCGGCGCAGCACGCCGTCGAGGACGACGGCCGCGCCGACGCCGTCGCCGAGCCAGAGCAGGACGAAGGTGTCCCGGTCGTGCGCGGCGCCGTCGCGCCGTTCGGCGCGGGCCGCGAGGTTGGTCTCGTTCTCCACGAGGACGCGGGCGCCGAGCCGTTCCGTGAGGGTTCCGGCGAGGCGGCGGTGCCAGGCCGGCAGGGCGGTGGTGTCGTGCAGGTCGCCGGTGGCGGGGTCGATGAGGCCCGGGGCGCCGATGCCGACGGTGTGCAGCCGCTGGACGCCGCCCTCGCGGGCCGTCCGCTCGACGAGGGTGACGGCGCGCTCGACGGCGGGGTCCGTGCCGGTGTCGTCACCGATGGGCGCGGAGGCCTCGGCCAGCACCGCGCCGAGCAGATCGGTCACGACGACGGCGACGCCGTCGGTGCGCACGTCGAGCGCGGCGAGGTGGGCGCGGTCGGCGACTATCCCGTACAGCCGGGCGTTCGGGCCGCGCCGCTGGGCACCCGCCTCCCCGACGACGGTGATGAGTCCGGAGCCCTGGAGGCGCTCGACGAGGTCGGCCACCGAGGGCCGCGAAAGGCCGGTGAGCTGCTTCAACTGGTTGGCCGTGAGGGGCCCTTCGCTCTGCAGGAGACCCAGCGCCAGCCGGTCGTTGATGGCCCGGGCGGTACTCGGTGAGGCAGGCGAGACAGACATGGCCGGATCCTCCCACAGAAACGTTCTATTTATCAGGCAGGGTTCCTGATAGTTTACGTCGCCGTATCGGGGCAGCACTCGCGAGGGGCGGAGCAGGATGAGTGAAGTGGTGTACGACAAGCACCGGTTGAGGCAGGCCAGGATCGCCGTGGCGGCCGTCTTCTGCGTGCACGGAGCGGTGACGGGCTCCTTCGCGACCCGGGTGCCCTGGATCCAGGAGCACGCCTCGGTCAGCGCGGGCATGCTCGGTCTCGCCCTCGCCTTCCCGGCGATCGGCGCCTCCCTCGCGATGCCGCTCGCGAGCCGGATCAGCCACCGCTTCGGCGCTCGCAACGCGCTGCGCGCTCTGCTCGCGATGTGGACGACGGCCCTGATCCTGCCCTCACTCGCGCCGAACCTGCTCACGCTCTGCCTGGCACTGTTCGTGTACGGGGCGACCTCGGGCATGTCGGACGTGACGATGAACGCGATCGGCGTCGAGACCGAGACACTGATGCGGAAGTCGATCATGTCGGGGCTGCACGGCATGTGGAGCGTCGGCGCCCTGATCGGCTCCGCGGCAGGCACCGTCGCCGCGCACCTGGGCTCCGACGCCCGCCTGCACCACGCGCTCGCCGCCCTGGCGCTCACCACGATCGGCTTCGTCGCCTGCCGGCGCGTCCTCGACCTCCAGGCGGAACCGGAGGCGGAGACGCCGCCGCGGTTCTCGCTGCCGCCGAAGTCGGCGCTGCTGATCGGCGCCGTCGGCTTCTGCGCGGTCTTCGCGGAGGGCGCGAGCCTGGACTGGTCGGCGGTCTACCTGCGGGACGTCCTGGATACGTCCGCCGGTGCCGCCGCCGCGTGCACCACCGGCTTCACGCTCACCATGGCCGTCGCGCGGCTCGCGGGCGACGCGGTCGTGAACCGGTTCGGCGCGGTGCGCACGGTGCGGGCGGGTGGGGTGCTCGCGGTACTCGGCGGCCTCCTCGTGGTCGTCGCGTCCCACCCGGCCATGGCGATGGGCGGCTTCGCGCTCCTCGGCCTCGGCATCGCGGTGGTGGTGCCGCTGGCCTTCGCCGCGGCCGGGCGCAGCGGTCCCAACCCGAGCCAGGCCATCGCGGGCGTGGCCACCATCACGTACACCTCCGGCCTGATCGCGCCGTCGGCGATCGGCACGCTCGCGGACGCGACGAGCCTGGTGGCCTCCTTCGGCCTGGTGACGCTGCTCGCCTGCGGCCTCACGGTCTTCGCGGGCGTCCTGCGCACGGACGGCCGCAAGGCGGCGCAGGCCGCCCCCGCGGACGCGGCGGCGCCCGGCCCGCGGACCTGACGCCGCGGGTGCGGGGGCGGCCGTCTCCGCGCCGGAACGAAGCAGCACTGATGTCGCACTAACATGGCGTCGATCATTTCGGGCCACATCACGGCCCTGCTCGGCCCGGCTCGGCGCACAGAAAGCGACACTCACCATGGATCTCGGCGTGCGCTGGAAACTCCACGGGGACGGCCGTACGCCCGCCCCCGGCGCGGTCGTCCGGCCCGACGAGCGGCTCTCGTGGCCGCGGACGTTCGGGCTCGGCGCCCAGCACGTGGTGGCGATGTTCGGGGCGTCCTTCGTCGCGCCCGTCCTCATGGGTCTCGACCCGAATCTGGCCATCATGATGTCGGGCGTCGCGACCGTCATCTTCCTGCTCGCCACGCGCGGCCGGGTGCCCAGCTACCTGGGCTGCTCGCTCTCCTTCGTGGGCGTCGCCGCCGTCATCAGGGCGCAGGGCGGCTCCAGCGCGACGGTGACCGGCGCGGTCCTCGTCGTCGGCGCCGCGCTGTTCGTGGTGGGGCTCGCGGTGCAGAGGTTCGGGGCGCGGATCATCCACGCCGCGATGCCGCCGATCGTGACCGGCGCGGTCGTCATGCTGATCGGGTTCAACCTGGCGCCGGTCACCGCCTCCACGTACTGGCCGCAGGACCAGTGGACCGCGCTGCTGGTCATGCTCTTCACCGGGCTGGCCGTGGTGTGCCTGCGCGGCTTCTTCTCGCGCATCGCGATCTTCCTCGGGCTGATCTTCGGCTACGGCATCTCCTGGGTCTTCGACCAGGTCTTCGGCAAAATCCACTCGGCGGACGGTTCCGGCAAGGTCGTCGACCACCTGCGCCTCGACCTGTCGGCCGTCGGCAAGGCCGACTGGGTCGGCCTGCCCTCCTTCCACGGGCCGAGCTTCGAGTGGTCGGCGATCCTCGTGGCGCTGCCCGTCGTCATCGCGCTGATCGCGGAGAACGCGGGGCACGTGAAGGCCGTGGGCGAGATGACCGGCGACAACCTCGACGACAAGCTCGGCACGGCGATCTCCGCCGACGGCGTGGCCTCCGTGCTGTCCACCGCGGTCGGCGGCCCGCCCAACACGACGTACTCCGAGAACATCGGCGTGATGGCGGCGACCCGCGTCTACTCCACGGCCGCCTACTGGGCGGCGGCGTGCTTCGCCCTGCTCTTCGGGCTCTGCCCCAAGTTCGGCGCGGTCGTCGCGGCGATCCCGGGCGGCGTGCTCGGCGGCATCACCGTCATCCTGTACGGCATGATCGGCCTGCTCGGCGCGCAGATCTGGATCAACGCCAAGGTGGACCTGCGCAACCCGCTGAACCTCGTACCGGCCGCCGCGGGCATCATCATCGGCGTCGGCGGCGTCTCGCTGAAGTTCACCGACACCTTCCAGCTGAGCGGCATCGCGCTCGGCACCATCGTCGTCATCACCGGCTACCACGTGCTGCGCGCCTTCGCCCCCGCGCACCTCAAGTCCCAGGAACCGCTGCTGGACTCGGGCACCTCCACGTACGACGAGGAGAGCGGTCCCGGCGCCAAGGTGTGAGGGCCGTACGGGCACACGGGCGCAACGGGCACACGGCCGGGTCGGGTCAGGACTGCGACCGCCGGGGCTCGCACCGCTGAATCGGCAGCCGCACGGACAGCGTCACCCTGGCGCCGCCGGGCCCCGCACAGACGGTGAGCTCGTCGGTGAGCAGTCCTGCGAGCCGCAGTCCGCGCCCGCCCGGCCTGCCGTCGAGTCCGGGAGCGGTCCCGGTGGCGGCGGGGGCGCTGAACCCGGGGCCCCGGTCGTGGATGTGGCAGGCCAGGTGCCCGGTGCCGCGCTCAAGGACCAGCGTGCCGCCGCCGCCCGCGTGCTCGACGGCGTTCACCGCCACGGCGTCCAGGGCGACGATGAAATCGCCTCGGCGCGGCTCGGGCAGCCCGTGGTGGTCGGCGTACTGCTCGACGAGCATCCGCAGGCGTGGCAGGTCGTCCCGGGTGAAAGGGGTTTCGAGCAGCGTGACGGGCGGGGCCTCGTGGGGCTCTGGTGCCGTCGTCATCGGTGGCCCACCTCACTGATCACCAGGTGCGGTACCTGATCGGCGCCTGCCCGGCGCAGTACGCGGGCCGCGGCCGGTGGACAGTGGACATGGACCGGGCCGCGGTCGTGCGCCAGGACCAGCTGCAACAGGTCCACCGCGCAGGACAGGCCGAGGAAGACGAGCCGGGACAGGTCCACGGTCGGGCGCGGGGCGGCCGCACCGCGTCTGAGTCCCTCGCGCACGGCGCCGATGAACTGCTCCCTGGTGGCCAGGTCCGCCTCGCCGACGAGCCGCACCGTCCCCGCGGCGTGTTCGACGTGCAGCACTCCGAGACCCGAGAGCAGTCGGCAGGGGTGGGCCCGGTGCATGGCGTCCAGCACGCCGGGGTCGAACCAGCGGCTGTCGTAGGCGCAGATCTCGGTGTACGGGCGGCCGGTGAACAGATGCTCTGCGTGGGACTCCCGGTGCATCATCACCTCGACATCGGCGTCCAGGTCGCCCACCCAGTGCATGTCGATGTAGGTGCGCAGTCCGCTGTACCCCTCGGCCAGGGCGCGGTCGGTCTCCTCCGTGATGCGCTGCCACTGCCGGTCGGGGGTGAATCCGGCCTGGGGGCGGATGAGGGCGCGCATGCTGCTGAGCACCAACTGGCCCTGTTCGCGGGCGGACCGCAGCAGCGCTCCCGGTCCCTCAAGCCGGTTCCAGACCTCGTCCTCGGCGAGCTGCGGAGCGGCGAAGACCATCACCTTCTCTTCTCGCACCAGCCCCGCCCACGCGAAGGCGGACACCACGTCCCGGCCCGCGTCGTCGTCGGCGTAGCTGACGAAAGCGTGGTCGCCCGCCCGGAGGTGCTGAACCGGAATCGTGCCGACCGACGCCGGTTCGGCAGCCGCCATCTCTCACCTCCAGGGTCGTGGGCCCGATGGGAACGGGTCGACGTCACGTGCGGGCCATACGCTAGCCGCCGATACCGCACGGTGCGGCGGCCCCGCGGAATGTGGCGGCGGATGGACACACCGACGCCTGATCACGACCGATCCTGCCGGAAAATGCCCGGTTCATAGCGGATCTCCTCCGCTCAAAGCGTTGGACGTGGTGCGTGTCCGCTGATTAGGGTGCGCACCATGTCGAGTCCCGAGTCCGACAGACTCCGGCCACCGGTGCTCCGGTGGCTTCCCGTGCTGTCGCCCTGACGTTCTCCGCCGCCTTCCGCGGCCGTGCGCGAGCGTCGCACCGCCCCGGAGCACCGCACCCGTGTCCTGATCATCCTTGATCCACACTGTGGTTGCGGAGTTTTCGCTGTGCCCTTCTCCCTCTACCTGCTCGGGCTCGCCGTGTTCGCCCAAGGCACCTCCGAGTTCATGCTGTCCGGCCTGGTCCCCGACATCGCGCGCGACCTGGCCGTACCGATTCCCGCCGCGGGCCATCTGACCTCGGCGTTCGCCCTGGGCATGGTCGTCGGCGCGCCGCTGATGGCCGCCGTGAGCCGTCGCTTCGACCGCCGGAGCGCGCTGCTCGTCCTGCTGACCGTCTTCCTGCTCGTCCATGTCGTCGGCGCGCTGACCACGAGCTTCGCGGTGCTGCTCGCGAGCCGGGTCGTCGGCGCCCTGGCCAACGCCGGGTTCCTCGCCGTCGCCCTGGTCACCGCCACGGGCATGGTCGGGCCCGACGCCAAGGGGCGTGCCACGTCGACGCTGCTCGGCGGCGTGACCGTCGCCTGTGTCGCGGGCGTGCCCGCGGGGGCGCTGCTCGGCGAGGTGTGGGGCTGGCGCTCGGCGTTCTGGGCCGTGGCCCTGGTCTCGCTGCCCGCCGTGTTCGCCATCGCGCGTGCGGTGCCCGCCGGTGGGCCGGACCCCGCAGGACCCGGTGTGCTCGGTGAGCTGCGGGCCTTGCGCGCTCCGCGGCTCCAGGTGACACTGCTGCTCGGCGCGTTGGTGAACGGCGCGACGTTCTGCACGTTCACCTACCTCGCGCCACTGGTCACCAACATCACGGGCCTCGGCCCCGGTTGGGTTCCGGTGGTGCTCGCCCTGTTCGGCATCGGCTCCTTCGCCGGCGTCACCGCGGGTGGCCGTATCGCCGACGTACGGCCCGTGCCGCTCCTGGTGTACGGGTCGCTCGCGCTGCTCGCGGGCTGGCTCCTGCTCGCGGCGACCGCGGCGCGGCCGGTGGCGGTGATCGCGCTGGTCCTGGTCCAGGGCGCACTGTCGTTCGGCGTCGGGTCCACGCTCATCTCGCAGGCGCTGTACGCGGCGGCCGACGCGCCCCACCTGGCGGGCGGCCTCGCCACGGCCGCCTTCAACGTGGGCGGCGCGGCCGGGCCCTACCTCGGCGGCCTGGCGATCTCCGCGGGGCTCGGCTACCGCTCGCCGCTCTGGCTCAGCGCGCTTCTGGTGGCGGCGGCCCTGGTCACCGGGGCGGTCGCGGCCGGCCTGCGCCGCGGGGCTCCCGCCGCCGGGCGTTCCCTCGTTTCGGGGAAGCGTCCGGTGCGCTGACGTCCGGGCCCGCCCGGGGCTGGCACCCTGCCCCCATGGCGCAGTTGGAACGGTTCGCGGAGTTCGGGGCCCCGTCGTACGGGGTCGAGGGCGTGGTGGCACGGATGCGTGCGCTCGGCGACGACTGGCCGCCGCGTGACGGCGTCGCCGTCTTCAACCGCGTCTACCTGTCGGTGACCGAGGAGGTGGCCCGGCACCTGGGCCGCGGAGTCTTCCCCGACACCCGCTCCGCGGCCACGCTGGACGTCTGCTTCGCCGAGCGCTATCTCGCGGCCGTCGACGCGGCGGCGGACGGGCGGCGGACGCCCGCCTGCTGGCGTCCGCTGTTCCAGTACCGCCGCCATCCGGGCGTACGGCCCCTGCAGTTCGCGCTCGCGGGCATCAACGCGCACATCGGGCACGATCTGGCGCGGGCCCTGGTGGACGCCTGCCGTCTGCTCGGCTGCGAACCGACCGACCTTGAGGACGAGTTCGAGCGGGTGGGCGATGTCCTCGTGGCGCTGGAGGAGCACATCCGCGAGGAGCTGATGCCCGGCCCCGACCTCCTCCAGGTCGGCGACCCGCTGACGCACCTGGCCGGTTCGTGGAGCCTGGAGCGCGCCAGGGACGGCGCGTGGGCGGCGGCGCGGGCGCTGTGGGCGCTGCGCGGTCTGCCGGGGCTCGCCGAGGAGTTCGGGGAGCGGCTCGACGGGGCGGTGGGCCTGGTGGGGCGGATCCTGCTGACGCCGCTGCCGGACTGAGAGGCCGGGCCCGGCCCCGGCCGCCGGGCCCACCGGCCCCTTCCAGCCACGCCCCACCCCTCTCCCCCACAACTCCCGCACGATCGCTGTACGTTGAAATGACCGTCCGCCTCCGACGCGAAGGAGCAGCACAATGGCCATCCGACTGGGACTGAGCCTGCCGCAGGGCGGGCAGTACGCCATCGGACGCGACGTCCCCGCGGTGGCCCGGGCCGCCGAGGGCATCGGTTACGAGAGCCTGTGGGTCTTCGAGCGCGTCCTGTACCCCGAGCCCGCCACCCAGGGGCTCTACGGAATCCCGGGCCGGCCCTGGCCCGACTCGTACCGCTCGGTCGCCGATCCCCTCGTCACCCTGACACTCGCCGCCGCGGCCACCGACCGCGCCCGCCTCGGCACCAGCGTGCTGGTCGCCCCGCTGCACGTGCCGTTCCAACTCGCGCGCTCACTGGCCTCGTTGGACGCGGCGAGCGGCGGCCGCGTCGTCGCGGGCCTCGGCACGGGCTGGTCCCACGACGAGTACGCCGCCGCGTCGGTCGCCCCCTTCGACAGGCGCGGCAAGGTCCTGGACGAGGTGATCGACGTCTGCCACGCGGTGTGGGGCCCGGACCCGGTGGCGTACGAAGGGGAACTGACGACGATCGCCCCCTCGGTCGTGGGCCCCAAGCCCGCGCACCCCATCCCGATCCTGCTGCCCGCCAACAGTCCGCGGGCCCTGCGCAGGCTGGTGGACCGCGCGGACGGCTGGATGCCGGTGGGCCTGGGCGCCCGGAAGCTGACCGAGCAGGCCCAGGCCCTGAAGGAACTGGCCGCCGGGCGGGGCCGCACCGAGCCGGTCCAGAGCGTCATGCGGGCCAACGCGAGCTACACGGCGAAGCCGTACGAGGGCGAGCGCCGCGCCCCCTTCCAGGGCAACGTCGCCCAGATCACCGAGGACCTCGCGGCGCATGCCGCGACGGGCGCGGTGCAGGAGATCCTCATCGAACTGGCAGGCAGTGCGAGGGACGCGGAGGAACTGAAGGACGTGGCGGCAGAGGTGTACGAGGCGGCACGGGCGGCCGGGGTATAGGACGGGCGCCCCGAAGGGGCGCAGTCCCAGGGGCGCGGGGAACTGCGCGACCAGCCACGGCCGACCGGCAGATCCCTGCGCACCCCGCCCGAATCGCGCTCAGTCCTCAGGCAGCTCGACGGGAGCAATCTCGTCGAACACATCCCCAGGCCCAGGATTGCTCGCATCGGTCGCCCCACCAAAGTGCCGCATCACGCCCCACACCGCGTTCAGAGCGGTCTGCACGGCACCCTCGGCCCACCCCGCCGTCCACGAGATGTCATCCCCCGCGAGGAAGATCCCCCGCTTGTCCGCCGGAAGGCGATCCTGCATGAAGTGGGTGAAGAGCCGCCGCTGATACCGGTAGTGCCCCGGCAGGTTCGCCTTGAAGGCGCCCATGAAGTAGGGCTCGTTCTCCCAGGACACGGTCACCGGGTTACCGATGATGTGCTTCCTGATGTCGACCTTCGGGTAGATCTCGCCGAGCGACTTGAGCATGACCTCCATCCGCTCGTTCGCCGACAGCGGCAGCCACTTCAGGCTGTCGTCGCACCAGGTGTAGGAGAGGCAGATGACGGCGGGCTTGTCCGGCCCGTCGTCGAGCAGGTAGGTGCCGCGCGTCATGCGGTCGGTGAGCGTCATCGACATGACGTCACGCCCGGTCGGGTTCCCCCTGTCGTCGACGGCCTTGTCGAGCCAGAACGGCCGGTCGACCGGCACGAAGAGCTTGGAGGACTCCATGTAGTGGGTCCGCTCCATCGCCGTCCAGTGGTCGATGGGGAAGAGCGAGTCGTCGCACTCGATCTTCGAGAGCAGCATCCACGACTGGGCGGTGAATATCGCGGCCTGGTACGTGCGGATGTCACCGGAGGCGTCGGTGACCGTGACACGGTTCCCCGCGGTCCGGTTGAGGCGCGTCACGGCGGGCTTCGGCACACCGCCCTCGTGCAGCGAGGACAGGGACGTCCCGGCCTCCCAGTGCACGATCTTCTGCGGCTCGCGGTCCCACAGGCGCAGCGGCAGCTGCTGGCTGCCGCCGACGATGCCGCGGTGGTGGTCGTCGGCCTCGGTGTAGACGACGCGCAGGATCTCCAGGATGGAGTTGGGGAAGTCGGTGTCCCAGCCGCCCGTGCCGAAGCCGACCTGGCCGAAGATCTCGCGGTGCCGGAAGGACTTGAACGCCTCGGACTCGCAGAGGAAGCCGTAGAAGGTCTGGTTGTCGAGCTTCTCGACGAGCCTGGACCAGATCTCGCGGATCTTCGGCACGTCGCGCTCGCGCAGGGCGCGGTTCATGTCGGAGAAGTCCGCGCCCTCGTCGAGGCAGTCGGCCCACGCCTTCGCGACGTCGCGGTAGACCTGCGGCAGGTCCTCCACCGTCTCGGCGTAGTGCGACTCGCCCTTGAGGTCCACGACCGTCGAGGGGGTCGCCTCGGCAAGCGGGTTGGGGAACGCGCGGGTCTTCAGGCCCACCAGGTCGATGTAGTGCTGCAGCGCCGTGGAGGACGGCGGGAAGCGCATCGCGCCCATCTCGGCGGTCAGGTCGGCGTCGCAGCCCTCGAAGCCGACGGTACGCAGCCGGCCGCCGATCTGGTCGGCCTCGTAGACGACGGGCTTGAGGCCCATCTTCATCAGTTCGTACGCGGCGATGATGCCGGAGAGGCCGCCGCCGATGACGGCGACCTCGGTGCCGTGCTCGGTCGCGGGTATCTGGCCGAGGCCCGCGGGGTGCGCGAGGAAATCGTCGTACGCGTAGGGGAAGTCCGGGCCGAACATGGTGATCGGGGGCTGCGCGTCGGTGTGCTGGACGGCGGTGGGCACCGTGGACGTCATGGGGTACGGACTCCTTGCACGGAACTGAAAGACAGGTGAGGGGGGCTTGGCGGGGTCAGCCGAGGGACGCGTACAGGCCGGGGCGGCGGTCGCGCAGGTACGGGTTGCGCTCGCGGGACGCGGCGAGGAACTCCGGGTCGACATCGCCGATGACCAGTTCCTCGCCGCGGCCCGCGCGGGCGCGCGCCACGCCGTCGGGGCCGGCCAGGGTGGAGAGCCCGACGAACTCGAACTCGCCCTCGGGGCCGACCCGGTTGACGTACGCGACGTACATCTGGTTCTCGAAGGCGCGCACCGGCACGACGGACTCGGCGACGAACTGGAAGGGGTGCATCTGCGCGGTGGGGACCACGAGCAGGTCGGTGCCAGCGAGGGCGTGGGCCCGGACGTTCTCCGGGAACTCCACGTCGTAGCAGATCATGAGGCCGATCCGGACGCCGCCCAGCTCGGCCTGGACGACGGTCTGTTCACCGGAGGTGAAGGAGTCGCGCTCGAAGCCGCCGAAGAGGTGGGTCTTGCGGTAGTTCGCGAGGCGGGCGCCGTCGGGTCCGATCAGCTGGACGGAGTTGTGGACGACGTCTCCCTCGCGCTCCGGATAGCCGTACGCCACGCCGACCCCGTGCCGCGAGGCGATCCCGGCGACGGCCTTCGCGGAGTCACCGTCGACGGTCTCGGCGAGCCGGGCGATGTCGTCGCCGATCGCGTACCCGGTGAGGTAGAGCTCGGGTGCGACGAGCAGCCCCGCGCCCGCGGCGGCGGCACGCTCGGCGGCATTGTCGAGCGCCGAGAGGTTCTCGGCGATGGATCCGAGCTGCCCGGAACTCTGGAGCAGGGCGGTGCGCAGCGCAGGCATGGCGGAACCTCGGGGCGTACGGAGGGGCAGGTGGGGTCCGTTAGACCGTACGGTCGGCTGCCCTGCGCGGACAAGGCACGAGCGTTGCGGGCAGCCGCTTGATCCGTTGCGCACTGAGGGGCCGGGGCGGCGATTCGTTGCGTGGTGGCGGTGGGACCGGGGTCGTAGTGGTGTCCACCGGTGGGCGCAGGGGGCGCGGGGGCGTTCTCCGCCGCGCGGCGGAGGCCGATTGCCGCCCGTGGCCGGACGTGCCGGTACCCCCTGCCGCGAGACGGTGATCTCGCCCGGAAGGACCGGGTGAACGGCACTTCGGACGGAGGCTCCCCGTGAGCCGCGACACAGACACCCGGATCGCTGACAGCCACTCGGCCGCCACTGGCAGCCGCCCGACCGGCACCCCCGACCGCCCGACCCGCACCCATCGGCGCGTGATCGCCGTCGGCGCCGCCCTGCTGCTCACCGCCGGGGCGGTGGGAGCGGCCGTGGCGGCGGACGGCGGCGGGCCCCGCGAGGCCGCGCCGAAGGCCGCCCACGCCCGGGAAGCCGCGGCCCTCACCGGCACCGCGAAGCTCTACCGCAAGACCACGGAAGACGTGACGTTCACCTTCGACGCCCATCTGGCCGAGCGCGACACCAGACGCCCGGACAGGGCGACCGGCACCTTCCGCTTCGTCCACCTCGACAAGCCGGGCGGCAGGGGCGGCTGGGCGAAGGGCCGTATCGACTGCCTGATGACGGGCGGCAAGGTCGCCACGGCCACCGGCATCATCACGGACTCGAACCTCAAGGGCATCAAGGGCGGCCGCGTCGGCTTCAGCGTCCACGACCGCAGCGGGCAGGACCGGGTGGGGTACAGCTGGGCGGCGGTGGGCCGCCCCGACGGGACGAAGAAGCTGACCAAGTGCACCAGCTCAGCCCCCTTCGAGAAGGTCAGGAAGGGCACCGGCGACTTCCGCGTCAAGCCCTGGCACGTCACGTACCCGACCGGGTGACGGCGGCGGGGCCCGCCCGTACGGGGGTCGGGCGGGCCCCGCGTCTCCGCCTCACGAACCACCCGTACCCCGCCGCACGGCGGAGCCGGTCACCCCCTGGAGCACGATGCGCCGCGCACCGGCCCGCGGAATTGTGGATCACGCCCGGGGAGAACCGGGCGTACCGCAGACCGCAGACCGCAGACCGCAGACCGCAGCCAGCCGGGGGGCTCCCCATGAACATGAACCGCCGCTCCACCCTCGTCCGCGTCGTCGCCGTGGGCGCCGTGCTCCTCGCGCTCGCCGGGGCCTCGGGGCCCGCGACCGCATGGGACGGCCCACGACCCGGGCGCGAGGCCGCCGCCCTGACCGGAACCGCCCAACTGGACCGCGGCCCCGGAGACGAAGGAACCGTCGCCTTCGACGCCCATCTGGACGCCCGGGACCGGAACGACCCCGGGGCCGCGCACGGCACCATCAGGTTCAGCCACTACATCGAGCACCCCAAGTTCGGCGGCTCCGCCGAGGCCCGGGTGGACTGCCTGCTGACCGGCGGGAAGGTCGCGACCGTGTCGGCGGTCGTCACGAAGGCGGACGGCGGCCTCAAGGGGGCGGTCGGCAAGCGCATCGGGATGACCGTCCACGATCAGGGCAAGCAGGACCGCTTCGGCTACAGCTGGGCCATGGCCGGGGTTCCGAACGACCTGCCGGACGACATGCCCAAGTGCGTGAGCGCGGCCCCGTTCGACAGGACCAGGCCCGGCAGCGGCGATCTCCGCGTACTGCCGATGACATAGCGCCCCGGCGGCCGGGACGCTACGCGGGCGAGCCCGACGAATAGCGCCGCATCAGGGGCGAGAGCACGAGCACGGACTTCGTCCGCTCGACGAACGGCTCCCCCGCGATCCGTTCGAGCACCCGCTCGAAGTGCCGCATATCGGCGGCGAAGACCTGCACGATCGCGTCCGCGTCCCCCGTCACGGTGGACGCGGACGAGATCTCCGGATACCGCTCCAGCCCCCGCTGGATCGCCTCGGGCGAGGTGTTCCTGCGACAGTAGATCTCGATGAACCCCTCGGTCTCCCAGCCGAGCGCCGCCGGATCCACCCGCACGGTGAACCCGGTGATCGCTCCGGTGGCCCGCAGCCGGTCCACGCGCCGCTTCACGGCGGGCGCGGAGAGTCCGACCAGCTGGCCGATGTCGGCGTAGGAACGGCGGGCGTCCTCGGCGAGGGCGTGCACGATGCGTTCGTCGAGATCGTTCAGTCGCACGGGGGGTGGATCACTTCTCTGCTGTGGCCAATCGGGAGCGGCTCACGCCGTACAGGAAGTAGAACACGAGGCCGACGGCCATCCAGACACCGAACACGACCCAGGTGATGGAGTCGAGGCTGAACATGTTGTACGCGCAGAACCCGAAGCCGAGCACCGGGAAGAGCCAGCCGAGCGGCACCCGGAAGGTGCGCGGCATGTCGGGGCGGGTGCGGCGCAGCACGATCACGGCGATGTTGACCAGGCCGAAGGCGAAGAGCGTGCCGATGCTGGTGGCGTCGACGAGCTTGCCGAGCGGGATGACGGAGGCCAGCGCGCCGCAGAACAGCGAGACGATGACCGTGTTCACGCGGGGCGTGCCGGTCTTCCCGCTGACCCTGCCGAACGCCTTGGGGACCAGGCCGTCGCGGGACATGGCGAACAGGACGCGGGTCTGGCCGTAGAGGACGGTCAGGACGACGGAGGCGATGGAGATGACGGCGCCGGCGGCGAGGATCGTGCCCCACATGGTCTGTCCGGTGACGTCGTTCATGATCGCGGCGAGCGTGGCCTCGGAGCCCTCGAAGTCCTTCCAGTTCCAGGCGCCGACGGCGACGGCCGCGACCAGGACGTAGAGCGCGGTGACGATGACCAGCGAGAGCATGATCGCCCGGGGCAGGTCGCGCTGCGGGTTCTTCGCCTCCTCACCCGCGGTGGAGGCGGCGTCGAAGCCGATGTAGGAGAAGAAGAGGCTCGCGGCGGCGGCGCTGACACCTGCCGTGCCGAGCGGCATGAAGTCCGAGTAGTTGCCGGACTTGAAGCCCATGAAGCCGATGGCGCAGAAGAGCGCGAGTGCGACGATCTTCACGATGACCATGATCGTGTTGGCGCGCGCCGACTCCTTGGCGCCGCCGAGCAGGAAGACCATCGCGAGCAGCACGACGACGAGGCCGGGCAGGTTGATGATGGCGCCGTCGACCTCGCCGGGCGCCGCGGAGAGCGCGTCGGGGATGGTGACGCCGATGGTCCCGTCGAGCAGCTCGTTGAGGTACTCGCCCCAGCCGACCGCGACCGCGGCGACCGAGACGCCGTACTCCAGGACCAGACACCAGCCGCAGACCCAGGCGACGAGTTCACCCATCGTTGCGTACGCGTACGAGTACGAGGATCCGGCGACCGGGATGGAGCCGGCCAGCTCGGCGTAGGAGAGCGCGGAGAACAGGGCGGTGAGGCCGGCGAGTACGAAGGAGACCGTGACGGCGGGTCCGGCCTTGGGGACGCTCGCGCCGAGGACGACGAAGATGCCGGTGCCGAGCGTGGCACCGATGCTGATCATGGTCAGCTGCCACATTCCGAGGGAGCGCCGAAGCGAGCCACCCTCACCCTGGCCACCCTCCGCGACCAGGCTTTCGACCGGCTTGCGCCGCATCAGGCGGCTGCCGAGGCCAGGGCTGCCCGGGGGACTGGGGCGGTTCTGCGGGGGTGCGCCTTGTTCGAGCACGCGCTGGCTCCTTCATCGCTGCCGGTCAGGGCGGCGAGGACTCATGGCACCCGCGCTAGGGACGGGAACCACCGAGCAGGCAGTCCCCGCCACACCACGTACAGCGCAGACTCTAAAGTCCACGCCTTCCCGACCGTAATGCAGCAACCTTGCGTATGGACAGTTGATCATTGCGCACTTACGGCATATACGCCTCTTCATTGCGCCGTCCGTTTCGTCCGTTGCGTGACGAGCCTTCCGGCCGGCGGTTGACACTTCGTCAGATCTCCCTCATCGTGCACCCCGGTCGAGAGGGAGGCACAGGCCATGGACCTCGATGTGCTGTACGAGATCGACGTACCGAAGCCCTGGGACGGACCCCATCCGCACGGCCAGCGCGCCGCCGAGCAGCGCGCCTACCGCGAGGCCGTGGAGCAGATCCGGCTCGCGGACCGGGTCGGCTTCCGTACCGTCTGGGCGGTCGAGCACCACTTCCGCGAGGGCCGCTCGCACTGCCCTGCGCCCGAGGTCCTGCTCGGCCACCTCGCGGCGCTGACCGAGCGGATCCGCCTGGGCTTCGGCGTCACCCTCACCCCCTTCGGCTTCACTCCCCCGCAGCGGATCGCCGAGAAGGTGGCGGCCGTGGACGTGCTCTCGGAGGGCCGGGTGGAGTGGGGGACGGGGCGCTCGACGCCCATGGAGCAGACGGCCTTCGGCGTCGACCGCGAGCAGTCGCGGGCGGACTGGCGCGAGGCGATCGAGATCGTCACCGGGATGTGGCGCGAGGAGTACTTCAGCTACGCCTCGGAGCGCTTCACCTTCCCGCGCCGCATGGTCACGCCGAAGCCCGTCCAGGACCCCCACCCGCCGTGCTGGATGGCGGCGACCTCCCCCGGTTCGGCGGAGGTCGCGGGCGCCGCCGGTCTCGGACTGCTCTCCTTCTCGATCATGCAGCCCCTTGAGGCGATGGCCCGGCAGGTCGCCGCCTACCGCGCCGCCGCCCGCACGCCCACTCCGCTCACGGACGTCACCACGGACCGCGTCAGCGCGTACACGCTGGTCCATGTCGCGGACCGGCCCTCGCGGCGGGTCTGGTCCTCGGTCGCCTGGTGGTACCGCAATCTCGCCCGGTTCACGCTGGACTGGGAGCTGCCGCATCTGACGCCCGAGGAGCGCGGGGCGGCGTTCCCGCTGCTCACCCCGATCATCGAAGGCACCGTCCCCGTAAGGGAGTTCGACGACGGTGACATGATCCTGATCGGTGACGCGGAGACGGTGGTCCGCAAGGCCAAGCGCTACGCCGACCTCGGCATCGACCAGCTCATCTGCTACGTCCAGTGGGGCTATCTGGAGCACCGCGAGATCCTGCGCACCATCGAGATCCTCGGCAAGGAAGTCATCCCGGAACTGGCGGCGTACCGGCCCCGGCGGGCGGCGCCGTGAGCGAGCCCCTCGACACCTCCCCCGTCCCCGACTACGCGGCCCTGCACCGCCTGGACGGCCGCGCCTTCGTCGTGCTCGGCGCGGGCAACGGCATCGGCCGCCAGAGCGCGCACGCCCTCACTGCGGCGGGCGCACGGGTGCTCTGCGTGGACCTCGACAAGAACCGCGCGGAGGCCGTCGCCGCCGAGACGGGCGGCCTCGCGTACGTCGCGGACGTCACGCGGCGCGAAGCGGTGCGCGAGCTCTTCGCCGACGCGGAAGGAGAGTTCGGGCGGATCGGCGGCATCGTCGACATCGTGGGCATGGCCCGCTACGAGAGCCTGGAGCGGCTCACCGACGAGTCCTGGGACTGGCACTTCTCCCTGGTCCTGCGGCACGCCTGGTTCGCCGTCCAGTACGGCGGCGAGGCGCTCGCGGCGGCGGGCGGCGGCCCGCTGGTCTTCGTCGCGTCGGTGTCGGGCCTGACGGCGGCGCCCCGGCACGCCGCGTACGGCGCGGCCAAGGCGGGCCTGATCTCCCTGGTCCGCTCGGCGGCGGTGGAGTACGGGCCGCGCGGGGTACGCGTGAACGCGGTGGCACCGGGCGTGGTGTGGACCCCGCGCGTGGCGGGCCTGATCGGCGAGGAGGGCCGCGAACGGAACGCCCGCAACGCGCCGCTCGGCCGGGTCGCCGAGACCTCGGACATCGCGTCCGCCCTGCTCTTCTTCGCCTCGCCGCTCTCCTCCTACGTCACCGGGCAGACGCTCGTCGTGGACGGCGGGGTCGGCGTCAAGTTCCCCTACCCCACGCCCGACGTGGCCGCGTCATAGCGCTCGCGGGCGGCCGCGATGGCCGGGCGGTGGTCGATGGACCAGTCGGCGAGGGCCTTCACGAGGTGGGTGAGGCTGTGGCCGAGATCGGTGAGCTCGTACTCCACCTGCGGCGGGATCGTCGGGTACACCGTGCGCTTGACCAGGCCGTCACGCTCCAGGCGGCGCACGGTGAGGGTGAGCATGCGCTGCGAGATGTCGCCGTGGATCCGGCGCTGCAACTCCTTGAACCTGAGGACGCCCGAGGCCAGTTCGACCACGACGTACACGGACCACTTGTCGCCGAGCCGGTCGAGGACGTCCCGCACCCCGCACTCGTCCTGCGGAGTGTCGCAGCGGATCACCGGCTCGGTGTCCGGGTCCGCCGCGGAAGCCGGTGGGGTGGTTACCGCCGTGTGCCCTGCTGACATGAGAGTGCCTCCTTATGCGGCCGCGCGCCGTGGATCAGAGTAGTGCGCAGCCGGTCACCGACCGGCACCGCTCACCAGGGGGAATCCCATGCTCATGATCACCGGCGCCACGGGCGCACTCGGCACGCTCGTCACCGACCGGCTCACCGGCCATGACGACGTCGTCATCGGCTCCCGCCGCCCCGCTCCCGGCGGGCGCCGCGTCGACTTCGACGACCCGTCGTCCCTGGACTTCACCGGCGTCGACACGCTGCTGGTCATCTCCGCCGGGGCCGCCGAGGACGACATCGTCGTGGCCCGCCACGAGGCCGCGATATCCGCCGCCGAGAAGAGCGGGGTGCGCCACCTCGTCTACACCAGCCTCAGCGGCGACGGCGACCATCTGACGTACGCGCTCGCCCACCGCTGGACCGAGCGCAGGCTGCGCCGCTCCACGCTCGACTGGACGGTGCTGCGCAACGGCCTGTACGCGGAGTTCCTCGCCGCCGTCGCCGCGCCGGGCCCCGACGGGACCATCGCCGCGCCGCTCGGGACGGGCCGCCTCGCCGCCGTGGCACGCGCCGACCTGGCCGACGTCGCGGTACGGGTGGCGAAGGACCCCGCCGCCCACGCGGGCCGCACCTACGAGCTGGTCGGCGAACAAGCCCTGGGCGGCGCCGAGTTGGCCGCCGCGACAGGTTCCTCCTACGAGCCCGCCGCACTCGCCGCGACCCGCGAGGCGATCACCACGGCGGGCCAGGCCCTGCCCTTCCAGGTCCCGATGCTCCTGAGCACGTACTCAGCGATCGCAGCCGGCTTCCTGGACGGCACGGGCATCGAGGACCGCAGCGCACTGCGAACCCTGCTGGGCAGGGAGCCCCGCCCGGCACTCGACGCGTATGTGGCGGCGGTGCGGGGCTGAGGGGGCGGGACGCCCCCTCAGGGGCGCGGGGAACTGCGCGCCCAGCCACGACGGACCCGCAGCGAAAACGGCACCTCCGCCCAGCGCTTGCCCGCACGCGCCGGGGGTGCAGCCCTGACGGCGGGGCCGCCCACCGTCAGGGGCGCGGGACAGCGACACGTACGGCCCCGCCACGCGGGCGCGCCGGGCCACGACAACCCCGCACCCCCACGCGGGAGCCTCTAGCTCCAGCTGGCGTGCAGCGGCTTGCCCTCCGCGTAGCCCGCGGCACTCTGGACGCCGATCGTGGCCCGCTCCGCGAACTCCGCGAGGGAGGCCGCGCCCGCGTACGTGCAGGAGGAGCGGACGCCCGCGATGATCGAGTCGATCAGGTCCTCGACGCCCGGCCGGGTCGGGTCGAGGAACATCCGCGAGGTGGAGATGCCCTCCTCGAAGAGCGCCTTGCGGGCGCGGTCGTACGCCGACTCCTCGCTGGTGCGGTTGCGCACCGCACGCGCCGACGCCATGCCGAACGACTCCTTGTACAGGCGGCCGTCGGCGTCCTGCTGGAGGTCGCCCGGGGACTCGTACGTACCCGCGAACCAAGAACCGATCATGACGTTCGACGCGCCGGCGGCCAGCGCCATGGCGACGTCGCGCGGGTGACGGACACCGCCGTCGGCCCAGACGTGCTTGCCGAACTTCGCGGCCTCGGTGGCGCATTCGAGCACCGCGGAGAACTGCGGGCGGCCGACGCCGGTCATCATGCGCGTGGTGCACATGGCACCGGGACCGACACCCACCTTGATGATGTCCGCGCCGGCCTCGATGAGGTCGCGCACACCCTCGGCGGCGACGATGTTGCCCGCGACGATCGGCACCCGCGGGTCCAGGCCGCGCACGGCCTTGACCGCGGCGATCATCGACTCCTGGTGGCCGTGCGCGGTGTCCACGACGAGCGTGTCGACGCCCGCGTCGAGGAGCTGCTTGGCCTTGCCCGCCACGTCGCCGTTGATGCCGACGGCGGCGGCGATGCGCAAGCCGCCGTTGGCGTCGACGGCCGGGGTGTAGAGCGTCGCGCGCAGGGCGCCCGTGCGGGTGAGGATGCCCGCGAGGCGGCCGTCCTTGTCCACGGCGGGGGCGTACCTGCGGTTGGCGCCGTCCAGCTTGTTGAACGCGTCGCGCGGGTCGATGTCGGCGTCCAGGAGCACCAGGTCCCTGGACATGACCTCGGAGAGCTGCGTGAAGCGGTCGACGCCGCTCAGGTCGGTGTCCGTGACGACGCCGATGGGCTTCTGGTCGTCGTCGACGACGACGCCCGCGTTGTGCGCGCGCTTGGGCAGCAGCGCGAGCGCGTCGGCGACGGTCTGCGTGGGGGCCAGCACGATCGGGGTGTCCAGGACGTGGTGGCGCGTCTTGACCCAGGAGACGACGTCGGTGACGACCTCGATCGGGATGTCCTGGGGGATGACGACGATGCCGCCCCTGCGGGCGACGGTCTCGGCCATGCGGCGGCCGGCGATCGCGGTCATGTTGGCGACGACCAGCGGGATCGTGGTGCCGGTGCCGTCGGGCGAGGCCAGGTCGACGCCCTGGCGGGAGCCGACGGCGGAGCGCCTCGGGACCATGAAGACGTCGTCGTACGTCAGGTCGTACGCAGGCTGGATGTCATTGAGGAAGCGCACGTGCTGCTCATCCCAGTCGATCAGAGGTGGCCCCCGGACAGTTAGCCCGAGGGAAAAGCACGTACTTCATTCTCCCATGCCACCGGGGTTGTGCCGCCTGGGACGATCACCCAGGCGGCCGACGGGGGCGATGGTCGGATCGTCCAAACGCACCCGGAAACGGAACGCACGGTTCACGCCTCGCGACGCTCCGTGCCGGGGTGCCCCGGACCGGCCGGGGCGGGGCCGAGCGCGAGGACGATCTCCAGACCGGTCTCCGCCCCCCGCCAGTGCTCGACGGCCGCCGAGAACACCTCCTGCGCGATCCGCCACTCCCCCGGCGCCCCCCGTGCGTACTCCTGCCAGCCGGAGACGACGAGCAGCCACCCGTTCGCGCGGGGTGCCCACGAGAGGTCGGTGAGGCAGTCGGCGAGGGCGTCCCAATTGCGCCCGAACCAGTCGGGCAGGCCGAGGCCGCGGGCGCAGCGCTCCATGAAAGCGGCCTTGTCCGTCACGCCTGCCAGGGAGAGCGTCGCGGTGGTCCAGCCGGCGCCGCGTGCGGCGTCGAGCACGGGCGCGAGCGGATCAGATGCGCTGTCAGTACCGCCGGGCATTACCTCAGCACCGCCTTGAAGGACGCGTAGTGGTCATCGGTGTAGTAGATCTCGCCACCGCTCCCGGTGACGATGCGGCGCGCCCCGCGGTCGCGCTCACCCGGCGTGCGGACGGTGTACTCGTGGTAGTAGCCGCGTGCGCGCCGCGGCAGTTCCCGCTCGAAGTTCCCGAAGACGGCGCCGTCCTTCCCGTACGGGAAGGGCCCCCCGTCATCGATGCGCTCCAGCGTGCGCCGGGCCTCGGCGGGCAGCCGGCCGGCCTGGACGGTGGCCATGCCGTGGGCCCAGTCGGGGGCGTCTCCTCCGGTGCCGCCCGAGGAGCACCCGGCCACCAGGACCGCGAGACAGAGCAGCAACACCCCCAGCGCGCGGGGAACGAACCGGTTCAGCATGGATCAGACCCTGCCATGGCATCCCTTCGGGCGCGCGGGACAACGACGTGTGCGGCTCCGCGACATGTGCGGCTCCGCCGCGTGGGCGCGATCGGCCCCCACGCCCCACGCTCTCAGCTGCCGTCCGGGTCCGCCCGGTTCAGCGCGGGCCGCGGCGCCGCCCCCGCGACAAGAAGCTGATCAGCCGCAGCCGTGTCCGTCACCAGACTGGTGACGAGCCCCGACCGGAGCACCGCGTCGATCGCGGCGGCCTTGCGCTGCCCGCCGGCGATGGCGACCACCTCGGGAATCCGGCGAAGCCGGTCCGCTTCGACGGTGATGCACCGCTCCCCGAGATCCCGACCCACCCGGCGCCCCTCGGCGTCGAACAGATGGGCGGACATCTCCGCGGCGACTCCCAGCGAGGCGTAATGCGCCCGCTCCTCGTCGCTGAGCATGTCGTGGACGGTGGAGATGCCCGGCTCCCAGGAGCCGATGGAGACACAGGCGACCGTGACCTTGTCGAAGTACTCGAAGGCGCGGGCGATGCCCGTCTGGTTGCGCAGCGCCGCCGCGGTCGCGGGGTCGGGGAGCAGCATCGGCGCGTAGATGGGGTGGGCCTCGCCGCCGGACACCTGGGCGGCGCGGCGGACGGCCTCGACCGAACCGCGCTCGGCGGTCCCGGCGTCGTACACCCCCGTGAGCTGCACGACGGTGCACGGCGGCAGCTGCGCGAGGGCGGCCGCCATGTGGATGGTGGAGCGGCCCCAGGCGAGGCCGAGGACATCGCCCTCGTCGACCAGCTCGCCGAGCAGGTCCGCCGCGACCTCGCCGAGGTTCTCGGGGTCGGGCGACTCGTCGATCTCGTCGGCGGGCGCCGGCGACTCCACGACGACGGCGTGCCGCAGCCCGTAGCGGGCGCGCAGCGCGTCCGAGCGCTCCGCGTCCAGCTCTGCGGGCACCCTGATCTCGATGCGCACGAGATCCCGCTCCAGGGCGGTCTCAAGGACCCGGGCCACCTTGAAGCGGCTGACGCCGAACTCCTCGGCGATCTGGATCTTGGACTTGCCCTCGAGGTAGAAGCGGCGGGCCATGGCCGCCGCCTGCACCAGCTCCGCGGGTCCCATCCGCATGGCTGACCGACCCGCCGACATGGCCGACACGGCGCTCTCCTCACTGCTGTTCACAAACTGGGTACGCCGCTCATCCTTGCAGATCCGGCCTGGTCGATCAGCCCTGAGGGACTGCGTTCACGTTCCCGTGGCTCAGTGGCCGCACGCCCATGCGCTTGACGCGGTCTTTGCCTCGGCTTGGGTGCGCAATGAACGTACCGCGTCCGCCGGATCCTTGGTGCCGTAGACGGCGGAGCCCGCGACGAACACGTCGGCGCCCGCCTCGGCGCAGCGCTCGATGGTCTCGGCCGAGACACCGCCGTCGACCTGCAACCACATCTCCAGGCCGTGCTTGCCGATCAGGTCACGGGTGCGGCGGATCTTGGGCAGCATGATGTCCAGGAACGCCTGGCCGCCGAAGCCCGGCTCGACCGTCATGATCAGCAGCATGTCGAGCTCGGGGAGCAGGTCCTCGTACGGCTCGATGGGCGTCGCAGGCTTGAGCGCCATGGAGGCGCGGGCGCCCTTGGCGCGGATCTCGCGCGCGAGACGGACGGGAGCGGCGGCGGCCTCCGCGTGGAAGGTGACCGATCCGGCGCCCGCCTCGACGTACTGCGGGGCCCAGCGATCGGGGTTCTCGATCATCAGGTGGCAGTCCAGAGGCGTGTCCGTCGCACGGGCGAGCGACTCTACGACCGGCACCCCGAGGGTGAGGTTGGGGACGAAGTGGTTGTCCATCACATCGACATGGAGCCAGTCGGCGTCTTCGACCGCCCGTGCCTCCTCGGCGAGGCGCGAGAAGTCCGCGGACAGGATGCTGGGGTTGATCTGCACGGCCATGCCCCAAGACTGCCATGCCCGGCGCTCGTTGCTGACCGCGGTCCACCGCATGGGCACAGCGGCTCCCGCGACCGCACGCCGGATGCCATGCCGGACGGTCCAGCGGCACCGCACACGGCAAGCGGGGGGGCCACGGCGGATGTACGGGGGCGGGAGCGGCGCGGCGCCGCGTGGCTGGTGTGCGGGTGGCGCACCAAGTGGCTGGTGGTGCTGTTCTGACTGGTGGTGATCCACCGTCGCGGCGCCGCCGGCCCAGAAGCTCACCGACGCCCAGGAGAACGACGCGGAGTACTCGTCCACCTGCTCGCCGTGCACGCGGACCTGACCGTCAACGGCCGGAGCGCGGGCATCCTGACCGTGCTCGTCTTCGGCGCCGGGACCGACTGCGCCCTGCTTCGGGTCGCTCGCTATCGCGAAGAGCGGCGTCCTGACGGGCCTCGCCTTCGGTCCCACGTCCAGGAACGTGTGGTGGCCGCACGCGCTGGCGAGACGGCCGGAGGGTGACCGGGGAGGCCTGAGGAGCCTGTGCCCGTCCCGCGCTGGGCGGGGACGGTCACTCGCCCCCCGCCTCACGCCCCTCAGGCGGTGCGCCGGATCAGCGCCAGGTACATCGCGTCCGTCCCGTGCAGATGCGGCCACAGCTGTACGTCGGGTCCGTCGCCCAGCGCCGGGACGTCCCCGAACATGGGCCGCGCGTCGATGAGTTCGGCCCCGCCGGTCTGCTTGAGCACGTCGTCCACGACGGCCCGCGTCTCGGCCGGGTGCGGCGAGCAGGTCGCGTACCCGACGACGCCGCCGACGCGCACCGACTCCAGCGCCGTGCGCAGCAGCGCGCGTTGCAGCGGTGCGAAGCCCTCCAGGTCCTGCGGGCGGCGGCGCCAGCGGGCCTCCGGGCGGCGGCGCAGGGCGCCGAGTCCGGTGCAGGGCACGTCCATCAGGACGCGGTCGAAGGTGCCGGGCCGCCACGGCGGGCGGGTGCCGTCGGCCGCGATGACCTCGTACGGGCCGGGGTTCCCCGCGAGCGCCTGCGCGACCAGACCGGCGCGGTGCGGCTGCTTCTCGGCGGCGAGCAGCGCGGCGCCGCGCCCGGCGGCGAGCCCGGCGAGCATGGCGGCCTTGCCGCCGGGGCCCGCGCAGCCGTCGAGCCACTTGGTGTCGGAACCCTCGACCGGGGCGTTGGCGAGGGCCAGCGCGACCAGCTGACTGCCCTCGTCCTGCACGCCCGCGCGCCCCTCGCGGACGGCCTCGATGGCGCCCGGCTCGCCGCCCTCGCTGAGCCGCACGGCATACGGCGACCAGCGGCCGGGCAGTGCGGATTCCTCGCCCACGGAGCCCAGGAGTTCACCGGCGGTGGCCCGGCCGGGCCGCGCCACCAGCGTCACCTCGGGCCGCTCGTTGTCGGCCTCGAGGAGGTCCTCGATGCCCGCGCGGCCACCGCCGAGCGCGTCCCACAGCGCCGAGACGACCCAGCGGGGGTGGGAGTGGACGACGGCGAGATGGTCCTCGGGGTCCTCGTCGTACGGTGGGGCGACGCGCTCCACCCAGCCGTCGAGATCGTCCTGGGAGACCTTGCGCAGCACGGCGTTGACGAACTTGGCCCGCCCGTCGCCGAGCACCACGCGCGCCAGCTCCACCGAGGCGGAGACGGCGGCGTGCGTCGGGATGCGGGTGCCGAGCAACTGGTGCACGCCCAGGTTGAGCACGTCGAGGACCGGCGGGTCGACCTCGCGCAGCGGCCGGTCGATGCAGGCCGCGACGATGGCGTCGTACGTGCCCTGGCGGCGCAGCGTCCCGTAGACCAGCTCGGTGGCGAGCGCCGCGTCACGCGCGTCGAAGTTCTCGTCCTTCTCCCGTGCCTTGCGCAGCAGCGGCGGCAGGACGAGGTTCGCGTACGCGTCGCGCTCGTCCACGGCGCGCAGCGCCTGGAAGGCGAGTATGCGAACGGGGTCCTTCTGGGGACGGCGGTAGGGCTTGCCGGGCTTGCCCGACTTGCCCGTCGGCTTCTGGGGACGCCGGTTCGGCTGGTCGTTCACAAGGTGCTCCGCTGCTGGTGTGGGTCGAACCCACCTAGCCTACGTCGGCCGTGCCCAGCCGCTCGCCGGGGGCGATCCGCACCCCGCGCGCCCAGTCCGCGCCGCGCATCGGCTTCTTGCCCTGCGGCTGGACCCAGAGCAGTTCGACGGCGTGCGATCCGGAGCCGACGTACACGTTGTTCTTGGCCGCGGCGAGCTCACCGGGCGCGAGGTCGGTGCGGTCCTGGACGAGCCCGGCCTGGATGATCTTCAGGCGCTCGCCGCGGAAGACGGTCCACGCACCGGGGGCGGGCGTGCAGCCGCGCACCACGCGGTCGACGCGGAGGGCCGGCGCGGCCCAGTCGACCTGGGCGTCCTCGACGGTGATCTTCGGGGCGAGAGTGACGCCGTCGGCCGGCTGCGGCACCGCCCGCAGGCTGCCGTCCTCGATGCCGTCCATCGTCGCGACGAGCAGCCCTGAGCCCGCGAAGGCGAGCCGGGTCAGCAGGTCACCGCTGGTGTCGGTGGGCCGCACCTCCTCCGTCACCGTGCCGTACACCGGCCCGGAGTCCAGCCCCTGCTCGATCAGGAAGGTGGAGGCGCCGGTGATCTCGTCGCCCGCCAGCACGGCGTGCTGCACCGGCGCCGCGCCGCGCCAGGCGGGCAGCAGCGAGAAGTGCAGGTTGACCCAGCCGCGGGCCGGGATCTCCAGGGCGGCCTTGGGCAGCAGCGCGCCGTAGGCGACGACGGGGCAGCAGTCGGGAGCGATCTCCCGCAGCCGCGCCAGGAACTCCTCGTCACGCGGCTTCGCGGGCTTGAGCACCTCGATGCCGGCCTCTTCCGCACGCTCCGCGACCGGGCTCGCGACGAGCCTGCGGCCCCGTCCCGCGGGCGCGTCGGGGCGGGTCACGACGGCGGCCACCTCGTGCCGGCCGGAGGCGATCAGGGCGTCGAGGGCGGGTACGGCGACCTCGGGAGTGCCTGCGAAGACGAGCTTCACCGGTGGGTACCTCGGATCTCTGGTCAAGGTGTGGGGCGACGGCAGCGCACCAGTCTATGGGCCTCCGCGGGGGCCCGCCCGGGCGGTCGTCGCGGGGACGGCGGTTGACGCCGTCGGGGGCGTACGAAACGGCGCGCGCCCTGTGCATATGCACATACGCCCCTGCACCGTGACCCCAAACGAACTAGCGCGTTGGTCAAGAAAGAGTTGACCACAACGGGCCTCGGATGCGGCCCGATCCTTTGAAACGCCGGTTCGAGAGGCTTGTTCATGGCCGACCACGCAACCCACGACGCCCAGGCACGGGCCAGCCTGCACCTCCTGGTGCGGGACATCGAACGGGTCCGCCGGCAGGTGGACGCACTGCGCACCCTCACCGCCCAGCTCGGCAACGTCTACCGCCCGCGCCGTTCCAGCCCCTCCGCAGGCTTCGTCGTGTACGGGCGGGCCCCCGCCCCGACCGTCCGTCTCGCCCAGGAGCTGCGCGACAGCGTCGAGACGCTGGTCACCGCGGCGGTGGACTTCGACCGCTCGCTCGGGTTCTCGTGGGACGCGGTGGGCTCGGCCCTCGGCGTCACCAAGCAGGCGGTCCACCGCAGGTACGGCGCGCGCCGGGCCACCACGCAGGCGGCGGCCGAGGCGGAACGCGCGGCGGAGTCCCCGACACCGGCCGTGCCCTCCACCGCCGCCGCCGCTACGGCCACGGCTGCGGCCACGGCCACAGCGACGCGTCCGCTGCCGGTCGGCGTCCCCCTGCCGTCCGTCCCCGCCGCCCGCGCGATGCCGACCCAGCCCACCGCGGGCAGCCCCGCGCTCCGCGACGAAGCAAGGCCGAGCGCCTTTCCCGGCCCGCGCAACGGCTGACGTCCGCCCCATGGCCGCTGCCCCCTCGCTCCTCCGCCAAGGACGAGGGGGCAGCTTCATGTCCGATGCCGGTCCGTGCGGGGCAGCGGCGACGTGCGAACCGGCAGCGACCGGGCGGGGCAGCAGCGACGTGCAGACCGGCAGCAACCGGGCGGGGCAGCCGCGACGTGCAGACCGGCAAACGACCTTGCGGGACAGCCCGCGACATGCGCACCGGCAGCAACCGGGCGGGACAGCCGCGACATGCTCACCAGCAGCAACCATGCGGGGCAGCCGCGAGGGTCAGCCGATGTCCAGCGGGTCGACCCGGATCCGCACCGCCTCGCCCGCCGCCTCCCTGGCCCCTTTGGCCCCCCGGGCCATCCGCGCGGCCTGCGCCACCTTCAGCGACGCCGCGAGCGCCGCCCCGCTCCCCGGCGGCACCCGGACCAGCACCCGCTCCGCCTGCTCCCCGCCCGGCGCACCCGCACCCCGGCGGGCCGGCGCCGGTCCTGCCTCCCGCACCGGGACGGGTCCCAGTACCACGGCGTCCGACGGCAGTTCGGCGGCTGCCAGGAACTCCGTGAGCGCCTCGGGCGCCCCGGACACCGCCGCCATCCGCGACACCGGCGGGAAGTTCAGCTCGGCGCGGTCCGCGAGCTCACGCACCGCGTGGCCGACGGGGTCCCACCGCACCAGCGCCTGCACGGGCCGCAGCGTCGGTTCGGCCACGATCACGACCGTGCCGCCCGCACCCTGCGGACGGACCAGCGACGCGGCCGCGATCCACCGCCGCAGCGCGTCCTCGCCCGCCCGCAGATCGGGCCGGCCCAGCATGGCCCACCCGTCGAGCAGCAAGGCCGCCGCGTAACCGCCCTCGGCGACGGGCTCGGCCCCCGGTGTGCTCACCACCAGCGCCGGAGTCCCCGGCACCGTGTCGAGCACCTGCTCCCGCCCCGACGTGCGCACCGGCACCGCCGGAAACGCCCGGCCCAGCTCCTCGGCGGTCCGCCGGGCCCCCACCACCTGCGCGCGCAGCCGGAACCCGCCGCAGGACTCGCAGTGCCACTGCGCCTCCTCCACCCCGCACCAGCCGCACCGCAGGGCGGAGCCGCTGTCCTGCGCCTCCAGCGGTCCCGCGCACCGCCGGCAGCGCGCGGGCTCGCGGCACCGCTCGCAGGCCAGCCGCGGCACATACCCGCGCCGCGGCACCTGCACCAGCACGGGCCCGTGCTTCAGCCCTTCCCGCGCGGCCCGCCAGGCCAGCGTCGGCAGCCGCGCGGCCCGCGCCGCCTCGTCCCGGGCGAGGTCCCCGTCGCCCACGGTCCGCACCAGCGGCGCGGCGCCCCGCACCTGTTCGCGATCGGCGACGAGCGGCGCGGCCCAGCCGCTCTCGACGAGCTGCGCGGCCTCCACGGTGCAGCTCCAACTACCCAGCAGGAAGCCGCACTTGTCCCGCGAGGCCCGCAGCTCCAGGACCTCCCGCACATGCGGGAAGGGCGCCCGGTCATCGCTGTGGTTGGAGTCCCCGTCGTCCCAGACGACGACCAGCCCCGGATCCCGTACCGGCGCGAACATGGCGGCCCGGGTGCCGACGACGGCCCGCACGGCCCCGCGCCGCACGGAGAGCCACTCCTGATACCGGCGCTCCTGCCCGGCGTCGGCGGTCAGCAGCGCGTGCTGCCCCTCGCCGAGCAGTTCGGTGAGCGCGGCGTCCACGCGCGCGGCGGGACGCCCGGTCGGTACGACGACGAGTGCGCCGCGTCCCGAGGCGAGCGTGGCCTGGACGGCGCGGGCGATCTCCTCGGCCCACTGCGGTCCCGGCAGCGCCGTCCACACGGCGCGGGGCGCGCCCCCCGCGGCCAGCGCCTCGACGAACTCGGCCCCGTGCCCGTACCGCCGCCAGGTGCCCGGCTCCGGTGGGCGGGGCGGAGCGGGCGGCTCGGGCGACTCGCGCGCCTCGGCCCGCGCGTGGCGGGGCGGGATCGCCAGCTGCAGCACATCGGCGAGGCTGCCCGCATACCGGTCGGCGACCGCCCGCGCCAGATCGAGCAGCCCGCCGTCGAGCACCGGCTCCGGCGACACGACCTGGGCGAGGGCGGCGAGCGGCCCGGTGTACTCGCTCTCGGCGCGCCGTTCGACGATGAACCCGTCGATCAGCCCGCCCCCTTCGCGCCGCCCTTCCCGCACGTTCCGCGACCCGGCCCCGAACCGCACCCGCACCCGCACCCCCGGCTGGGCGACCTCATCGAGCTCCTCGGGCACGGCATAGTCGAAGTACCGGTCGAGATGCAGCACGCCCTTGTCGACGAGCACCCGCGCGACCGGCAGCTCCTTGGCCAGCGCGGCCCCCCGCCACGTCCTCGGCTTGGCCCGCGGCACCTTGGCCCTGCGCACCGACTCCCGGATCAGCGCAAGCTGCTCCGGCTCCTCGGCCTCCCCCGGCCCTTCGTTCTCCCTGCTCACAGCTGCATTCCTACCAGACCGCACTGACAGCGCCCGAAGAACGCCGAGGCCCGGCACCCCCGCAGGGATACCGGGCCTCGGCCGAGCCTCGGAGAACCGGGACTACAGTCCCGCCGCCTCCCGCAGCGCGTCCACGCGGTCCGTGCGCTCCCACGTGAAGTCGGGGATCGCCCGGCCGAAGTGGCCGTACGCGGCGGTCTGCGAGTAGATCGGGCGGAGCAGGTCGAGGTCGCGGATGATCGCGGCCGGGCGGAGGTCGAAGACCTCGCCGATGGCCTTCTCGATCTTCTCCGTGTCGACCGTGGCCGTGCCGAACGTCTCGACGAAGAGACCGACCGGCTCGGCCTTGCCGATGGCGTAGGCGACCTGGACCTCGCAGCGGGCCGCGAGGCCGGCCGCGACGACGTTCTTGGCGACCCAGCGCATGGCGTAGGCGGCCGAGCGGTCGACCTTGGACGGGTCCTTGCCGGAGAAGGCGCCGCCGCCGTGGCGGGCCATGCCGCCGTACGTGTCGATGATGATCTTGCGGCCGGTCAGGCCGGCGTCGCCCATCGGGCCGCCGATCTCGAAGCGTCCTGTGGGGTTGACCAGGAGGCGGTAGCCGTCGGTCTCCAGCTTGATGCCGTCCTCGATGAGCGCCTTGAGCTCCGGCTCGACGACGAACTCGCGGATGTCGGGAGCGAGCAGCGAGTCCAGGTCGATGTCGCTCGCGTGCTGCGAGGAGACCACGACCGTGTCGAGGCGGACGGCCTTGTCGCCGTCGTACTCGATGGTGACCTGGGTCTTGCCGTCGGGGCGCAGGTAGGGAATGGTGCCGTTCTTGCGCACCTCGGAGAGGCGGCGCGAGAGCCGGTGCGCGAGGTGGATCGGGAGCGGCATCAGCTCCGGGGTCTCGTCGCAGGCGTAGCCGAACATCAGGCCCTGGTCGCCCGCGCCCTGCTTGTCGAGCTCGTCCTCATCGCCCTCCACACGCTTCTCGTACGCCGTGTCGACGCCCTGCGCGATGTCGGGGGACTGCGAGCCGATGGACACCGACACGCCACAGGAGGCGCCGTCGAAGCCCTTCTTCGAGGAGTCGTAACCGATCTCGAGGATCTTGTCGCGCACGAGCTGCGCGATCGGCGCGTACGCCTTCGTCGTGACCTCGCCGGCCACATGGACGAGGCCGGTGGTGATCAGCGTCTCCACGGCGACCCGGGAGGTCGGGTCCTCCCGCAGAAGCGCGTCGAGAATGGTGTCGCTGATCTGGTCAGCGATCTTGTCGGGGTGACCCTCGGTCACAGACTCCGAGGTGAAGAGGCGCCGGGACACATCGCTCCCTGTGGTTGCAGCGGCTGCTGGCTGATCATGGGTGGACGGCCGGGGGCTGCGCCCGACGTCGTCCGAGACCAGTTTATCGGTCACACTCGGCCGCAGGTCCACATGTCTCGCAACTTGGGAACCCTGTGACCTGCGGCACTGCCTTGCACGGTACGCCGATCCGTCTCCACCACGGGGCTTCGTACCCCATTTTCCCGGGTTTGAGGCGCCCGATCGGCGAAGGTGACATTGAGCCCTGCCTGCGCGGACGCCGTCAAGAGAACCGCCGGAAAGTGGCCGAGTTCCGCCAGAAGGCGAAAGTTGCGTACGAAACTCGGGGCCGCTTGTCCGGATGGTGAGACCGAGAGGCGAGATGGAGGCAGGATGAGGCCCCCGGGGCCTCAGGCCAGCCGTTGCGCGACCAGGTCCCAGACCGTGTCCGCGAGGGCCTCCTTGGGGCCGTACGGGACCGGCGTCTCGCTGCCGTCGGCGCCGAGCACCACCGCCTCGTTCTCCTCGGAGCCGAAGGTCTTGCGCTCGCCGACCTCATTGACGACCAGCAGGTCGCAGCCCTTGCGTTCGAGCTTGGCGCGGCCGTTGGCCAGGACGTCGTCCGTCTCCGCGGCGAAGCCGACGACAAGCTGCCCCGCGCGCGGCCGCTCCCCCGCGAGCTCGGCAAGGACGTCGGGGTTGCGGACCAGGGCGATCGGCGCCGGATCCTGGCCGTCCTTCTTCTTGATCTTTCCCGTCGCGTACGTCTCGGGGCGGAAGTCGGCGACGGCGGCGGCCATCACGACCGCGTCGGCGTCGGCTGCGGCCTTCAGGACGGCCTCGCGCAGCTGGACCGCGGTACCGACCGGCACGACGTCCACGCCCGCGGGGTCGGGCAGCGTCGTGTTGGCCGCGACGAGCGTGACGCGGGCGCCGCGCGCGGCGGCGGTGCGGGCGAGCGCGTAGCCCTGCTTGCCGGAGGAGCGGTTGCCCAGGAAGCGCACCGGGTCCAGGGGCTCACGGGTGCCGCCCGCGCTGACCACGACATGGCGTCCCGCGAGGTCCCGGGCGAGATCGCCGCGCGCCAGGACCCGGCGTACGACCTCGAAGAGTTCGACGGGGTCGGGGAAGCGGCCCTTGCCGGTGTCGACGCCGGTGAGGCGGCCGACGGCCGGCTCGACGACGAGCGCGCCGCGGCGGCGCAGGGTCGCGACGTTCTCCTGGGTGGCGGGGTGCTCCCACATCTCCGTGTGCATGGCGGGGGCGAAGACCACCGGACAGCGGGCCGTCAGGAGCGTGTTGGTGAGCAGGTCGTCAGCCAGGCCGTGGGCCGCCTTGGCGAGCATGTCGGCGGTGGCGGGGGCGACGATCACGAGGTCGGCGTGCTGCCCGATGCGGACGTGCGGCACCTCGTGGACGTCGGACCAGACCTCGGTGGAGACGGGGTTCCCGGAGAGCGCGGACCACGTCGCGGCGCCGACGAAGTGCAGCGCCGACGCGGTCGGTACGACGCGCACCTCGTGGCCCGACTCGGTAAGGCGACGCAGCAGCTCGCACGCCTTGTAGGCGGCGATGCCACCGCTCACCCCCAGGACTACCTTCGGCTTCTCGGTCACTGCCTCTGTCTCCCCGCGCTCGGATCCGCAGTCGGATGCGTACTGCTCCATGACACACCACAGGCCCGGCAGCCGTGCTGCCGGGCCTGTGGTGAGGGAATGAACCGCTTACTGGGCCGGGCCCTCGATGGCCTCGGACGTCAGCAGACCCGCGTTGATCTCGCGGAGCGCGATCGAGAGCGGCTTCTCGTGGACGTGGGTGTCCACCAGGGGGCCGACGTACTCCAGGAGGCCCTCACCGAGCTGGGAGTAGTACGCGTTGATCTGACGCGCGCGCTTGGCGGCGTAGATCACCAGGCTGTACTTCGAGTCGGTGGCTTCGAGCAGCTCATCAATCGGCGGGTTGATGATGCCCTCGGGCGCGGTGATGGAAGAGGACACTCTTCGCCTTCCGATGGGATCCAATGGGGTCGAGACCAGAAGTCAGGACCAAGGGTAAAGATTAAAGAACCTTCATCAAGGCTAGCAGCTCACGGGCCACGTCCTCGACGGAGGTGTTGACCAGGGTCGTGTCGAACTCGGCCTCGGCGGCGAGCTCCACCTTGGCGGCGACGAGCCTGCGCTCGATCACCTCCGGCGCCTCGGTCCCCCGGCCGGTGAGCCGGCGGACCAGCTCGTCCCAGCTCGGCGGGGCGAGGAAGACCAGCTGTGCCTCGGGCATCGACTCGCGGACCAGGCGCGCGCCCTGCAGATCGATCTCCAGGAGGACGGGCTCGCCCGCCTCCAGGCGATCGAGGACGGCGCGGCGCGGGGTCCCGTAGCGGTTGCCCGCGAACTCGGCCCACTCCAGGAGCTCGCCGTTGGCGATGAGCTTGTCCATCTCGTCGTCGGAGACGAAGAAGTACTGGACACCGTGCTTCTCACCGGGCCGCGGCTTGCGGGTGGTGGCGGAGACCGAGAGCCAGACCTCGGGGTGTTCTTTTCGCATATGGGCGACGACCGTGCTCTTGCCGACCCCGGAGGGGCCGGAGAGCACGGTCAGCCGCGGACGTACGTCCGGGGGTACGGGGGACGTCCCCCGGGGTGTTGCAGCCATGCAGCGATTATCCAGGTTCTCAGGAGTGCCCGAGAACATCAGCCGGCGGCACCGCCACCGAACTCTCGCTCGAGCGACGCGATCTGGTTGGAGCCGAGACCCCGCACACGGCGGCTCTCGGAGATGCCAAGACGCTCCATGATCTGCTTGGCGCGGACCTTGCCCACGCCAGGCAGGGACTCCAGAAGGGCGGAGACCTTCATCTTGCCGATGACATCGTTCTCCTGACCCTGCTTGATGACCTCGTGAAGCGAGGCACCGGAGTGCTTGAGTCGATTCTTGACCTCGGCCCGCTCCCGGCGAGCCGCGGCGGCCTTTTCGAGCGCGGCTGCGCGCTGTTCAGGGGTAAGGGGCGGAAGAGCCACGCCTACGTCACCTCGGATGTCGAACTGTCGGATACGGACCGGTGCGGGACCTGATCGCCCCACACCAGGTGAGCAACGTGCAACGCGCTTGCCCGTTGGCTCTCGTCGGAGACTAGCGGGCATGGCCGCCGGAGTCAGCGAGAACAGACGAAAAGTCCTGGTCAGCCTCTGTCGAGCCGTACATATCAGGCATTTCGCCCCGGATTTGGCCGGGCAATTCGTCAACGGGCCGTCAACGCAGTGCGTGCGGCGGGTCCGTCGCCCCGCTCAGAGCGCTTCGAGGGCCGCCCTGATCTCGTCCGAGAAGCGCGCGGCGGAGTCGCGCAGGCCCGTGACGTCGGGTCCGTGGCGGAGCACGCCGCGGCTGACGCTCGGCACGACATTGCGCACGGCCGCCCCGAAGACGCCGGGAAGGTCCCCGGGCGTCGCTCCCTGCGCGCCGATGCCGGGGGCGAGCAGCGGGCCGTTGATCGCGAGGTCGTACGACGACAGGTCGCCCAGCGTCGCGCCGACGACCGCGCCGAAGGACCCGAGCGGCGTTTGGCCCGCGTTCTCCGCGGCGAGGTGTCCGAGGACGGTGGCCCCGACGGTGCGCCCGTCCTCGCGCACGGCGTGCTGCACCTCGGCGCCCTCGGGGTTGGAGGTGAGGGCGAGGACGAAGAGTCCCGCGCCGTTCTCGCGGGCGAGGTCGACGGCCGGCCGAAGGGAGCCGTAGCCGAGGTAGGGCGAGACCGTGAGGGCGTCGCTGAACAGCGGGGAGTCCTTGTGCAGGAAGGTCTCGGCGTACGCGGCCATCGTCGAACCGATGTCGCCGCGCTTGGCGTCCATGACCACCAGGGCACCGGCCGCCCGCAGCTCCTCGACCGCCTTCTCCAGGACGGCGGTGCCGCGCGAGCCGAACCGCTCGAAGAAGGCGCTCTGCGGCTTGAAGACGGCGACGGTGCCTGCCAGCGCCTCGACCACGGTGCGGGTGAACCGCTCCAGGCCCGCGACGTCGTCGTTCAGGCCCCAGGCGGACAGCAGCGAGGCGTGCGGGTCGATGCCGACGCACAGGGGGCCGCGCTGGTCCATGGCGTGGCGCAGGCGCGTGCCGAAGGGTTCAAGGGCGCTCATGCGGGCTTCCTCACGTCGGCGCCGACGGCGTCGGCGAGGGTGGCGTACGGGCTCGTGCGCAGGCGTGCGGCGAGGCCCTTGTGGATCGCGCGGCCCCAGAAGGGCCCTTCGTAGATGAAGGCGCTGTAGCCCTGGACCAGGGTGGCGCCCGCGAGGATGCGCTGCCAGGCGTCCTCGGCGTTCTCGACGCCGCCGACGCCCACCAGGGTGATCCGGTCGCCCACGCGCGCGTAGAGGCGGCGCAGGACCTCCAGGGAGCGCTTCTTGAGGGGGGCGCCGGACAACCCGCCGGCCTCCGCGATGAGAGCGGGCTCGGACGTCAGGCCCAGGCCCTCGCGCGCGATGGTGGTGTTCGTGGCGATGATGCCGTCCAGACCGAGCTCGACGGCGAGGTCGGCGACCGCGTCGATGTCGTCGTCGGCCAGGTCGGGCGCGATCTTGACGAGCAGCGGGACCCTGCGGCCCTCGACGCTGCGGTCGGCGGCCTCGCGGACGGCCGTCAGGAGGGGCCGCAGCGACTCGGTGGCCTGGAGGTTGCGCAGGCCCGGGGTGTTCGGCGAGGAGACATTGACCACGAGGTAGTCGGCGTGGCGGGCGAGCCGCTCGGTCGACTTCACGTAGTCGGCGGCGGCCTCCTCCTCGGGGACGACCTTGGTCTTGCCGATGTTCACGCCCACGACCGTCCTGAAGACGGGCCTGCGGGACGCGAGGCGCTCGGCCACGGCCGCCGATCCCTCGTTGTTGAAGCCCATGCGGTTGATCAGCGCGCGGTCCTGCACGAGGCGGAACAGCCGCTTCTTGGGGTTGCCGGGCTGCGGCTCGCCCGTGACGGTGCCGATCTCGATGTGGTCGAAGCCGAGCATCGACATGCCGTCGATCGCGACGGCGTTCTTGTCGAAGCCCGCCGCGAGGCCGAAGGGCCCGTGCATCCGCAGCCCGAAGGCCTCGGTGCGCAGTTCCTTGTGGCGCGGCGCGAGGACGGCCGCGACGAAGGTGCGCAGGACGGGGATGCGGGCCGCGAGGCGGATCCAGCGGAAGGCCAGATGGTGGGCCTGCTCCGGGTCCATCCGCTGGAAGACGAGGTGGAAGAACTGCTTGTACATGTTGGGTGTCCTCGGTGTTCTCACCGGAAGTCGGGTGTCCTCACCAGAAGGGGGACACCGTGTTTCCGGTGTCCCCCTTGTGGGCTGCTAGTCGCGGGCCGCTGTCAGGCGTTCCGCGTGTTCCTGGAGCGAACGGACGCCCACGTCACCGCGGCCCAGCGCGTCGATGCCCTGTACGGCGGCGGCGAGCGCCTGCACCGTCGTCAGGCACGGCACGGAGCGCGCCACGGCCGCCGTACGGATCTCGTAGCCGTCGAGGCGGCCGCCGGTGCCGTACGGGGTGTTGACGATGAGGTCGACGCCGCCGTCGTGGATGAGCTGGACGATGGTCTTCTCGCCGTTCGGGCCCTCGCCCTCGGACTGCTTGCGCACCACCGTGGCGTTGAGGCCGTTGCGCTTGAGGACCTCGGCCGTGCCGGACGTGGCGAACAGCTCGAAGCCGTGCGCGACCAGCTCGCGGGCCGGGAAGATCATCGAGCGCTTGTCGCGGTTGGCGACGGAGATGAACGCGCGGCCCGTGGTCGGCAGCGGGCCGTAGGCGCCCGCCTGCGACTTGGCGTACGCGGTGCCGAACACCGAGTCGATGCCCATGACCTCGCCCGTGGAGCGCATCTCCGGGCCGAGGACGGTGTCGACGCCGCGGCCGTGGATGTCGCGGAAGCGCGACCACGGCATGACGGCCTCCTTGACGGAGATCGGCGCGTCCATGGGGAGCGTGCCACCGTCGCCGACGGCCGGGAGCATGCCCTCCGCGCGCAGCTCGGCGACGGTCGCGCCGAGCGAGATGCGCGCGGCGGCCTTGGCCAGCGGCACGGCGGTCGCCTTCGAGGTGAAGGGGACGGTGCGCGACGCGCGCGGGTTGGCCTCAAGGACGTACAGGATGTCGCCGGCCATCGCGAACTGGATGTTGATGAGTCCGCGTACGCCGACGCCCTTGGCGATGCCCTCGGTGGAGGCGCGCAGGCGCTTGATGTCGAAGCCGCCGAGGGTGATCGGGGGCAGCGCGCACGCCGAGTCGCCGGAGTGGATGCCGGCCTCCTCGATGTGCTCCATGACGCCGCCGAGGTAGAGCTCCTCGCCGTCGTAGAGCGCGTCCACGTCGATCTCGATCGCGTCGTCGAGGAAGCGGTCCACGAGGACCGGCCGCGAGGGGCTGATCTCGGTCGACTCCTCGATGTACGCGGCGAGGCGGGTCTCGTCGTAGACGATCTCCATGCCGCGGCCGCCGAGCACGTACGAGGGGCGCACCAGGACCGGGTAGCCGATCTCGTCGGCGATCGCCTTCGCTTCCGCGAACGTCGTCGCGGTGCCGTGCTTCGGCGCGGGAAGCCCGGCCTCGGCGAGGACGCGGCCGAAGGCACCGCGGTCCTCGGCGGCGTGGATGGCCTCGGGCGGGGTGCCGACGACCGGCACGCCGTTGTCCTTGAGCGCCTGCGAGAGGCCGAGCGGGGTCTGGCCGCCGAGCTGGACGATGACGCCCGCGATCGGCCCGGCCTGGGACTCGGCGTGGACGATCTCCAGGACGTCCTCCAGGGTGAGCGGCTCGAAGTAGAGCCGGTCGGAGGTGTCGTAGTCGGTGGAGACGGTCTCGGGGTTGCAGTTGACCATCACGGTCTCGTAGCCCGCGTCGCTCAGCGCGAAGGAGGCGTGGACGCAGGAGTAGTCGAACTCGATGCCCTGGCCGATGCGGTTCGGGCCGGAGCCCAGGATGATCACCGCGGGCTTCTCGCGCTTGGCGACCTCGTTCTCCTCGTCGTAGGAGGAGTAGAAGTACGGGGTCTTCGCGGCGAACTCGGCGGCGCAGGTGTCGACCGTCTTGTAGACCGGGCGCACCCCGAGGGCCTGGCGCACCTCGCGGACGACGTCCTCGCGCAGGCCGCGGATCTCGGCGATCTGGAAGTCGGAGAAGCCGTGCCGCTTGGCGTCGGCGAGCAGCTCGGCGTCGAGGCGCTCGGCGGCGGCGAGGTCGTCGGCGGTCTCCTTGATCAGGAAGAGCTGGTCGACGAACCACGGGTCGATCTTCGTGGCGTCGAAGACCTCCTCGGGCGTCGCGCCGGCGCGGATGGCCTGCATGACGGAGTTGATGCGGCCGTCGGTGGGACGGACCGCCTGCGCCAGCAGCCCGGCCTTGTCGCCGGGCTCGCCCACGAAGGTGAACTGCGAGCCCTTCTTCTCCAGCGAGCGGAGCGCCTTCTGCAGCGCCTCGGTGAAGTTGCGGCCGATCGCCATGGCCTCGCCGACCGACTTCATGGTGGTCGTCAGGGTCGAGTCCGCCGAGGGGAACTTCTCGAAGGCGAAGCGCGGGGCCTTGACGACGACGTAGTCGAGGGTCGGCTCGAAGGAGGCCGGGGTCTTCTCGGTGATGTCGTTCGGGATCTCGTCCAGCGTGTAGCCGACGGCCAGCTTGGCGGCGATCTTCGCGATCGGGAAGCCGGTGGCCTTGGATGCGAGCGCGGAGGACCGCGAGACGCGCGGGTTCATCTCGATGACGATGACCCGGCCGTCCTCGGGGTTCACCGCGAACTGGATGTTGCAGCCGCCGGTGTCGACGCCGACCTCGCGGATGATCGCGATGCCGACGTCCCGCAGGATCTGGTACTCGCGGTCGGTGAGCGTCATCGACGGGGCGACGGTGATCGAGTCGCCGGTGTGGACGCCCATCGGGTCGAAGTTCTCGATGGAGCAGACGACTACGACGTTGTCGTTCTTGTCGCGCATCAGCTCAAGCTCGTACTCCTTCCAGCCGAGGATGGACTCCTCCAGGAGCACCTCGGTGGTCGGCGAGAGGGTGAGGCCCTGGCCCGCGATGCGGCGCAGCTCCTCCTCGTCGTGCGCGAAACCGGAACCGGCGCCGCCCATCGTGAAGGAGGGACGGACGACGACGGGGTAGCCGCCGAGCTCGTCGACGCCCTTGAGGACGTCGTCCATGGAGTGGCAGATGTACGAGCGGGCGGACTCGCCGTGCCCGATCTTCTTCTTGACCTCTTCGACGACGCCCTTGAAGAGGTCGCGGTCCTCGCCCTTGTTGATGGCCTCGACGTTGGCGCCGATGAGCTCGACGCCGTACTTCTTAAGGACGCCCTGCTCGTGCATGGAGATGGCCGTGTTGAGGGCCGTCTGACCGCCGAGGGTGGGAAGGAGCGCGTCGGGGCGCTCCTTGGCGATGATCTTCTCGACGAACTCGGGGGTGATCGGCTCGACGTAGGTCGCGTCGGCGATCTCCGGGTCGGTCATGATCGTCGCCGGGTTGGAGTTGACGAGGATGACGCGCAGGCCCTCGGACTTGAGGACGCGGCACGCCTGGGTGCCTGAGTAGTCGAACTCGGCGGCCTGGCCGATGACGATCGGGCCGGAGCCGATGACCAGGACGGACTGGATATCGGTGCGCTTAGGCACGCTGGGCTCCTTCTGCGGTCATCAGCGATACGAAACGGTCGAAGAGGTACGCGGCGTCGTGCGGGCCCGCGGCGGCTTCGGGGTGGTACTGGACGGAGAAGGCCGGCTGGTCGAGCAGCTGGAGGCCTTCCACCACGTTGTCGTTGAGGCAGACGTGGGAGACCTCGGCGCGGCCGAAGGGGGTGTCGGCGGCCTTGTCGAGCGGCGCGTCCACGGCGAAGCCGTGGTTGTGCGCGGTGACCTCGACCTTGCCGGTGGTGCGGTCCTGCACCGGCTGGTTGATGCCGCGGTGGCCGTACTTCAGCTTGTACGTGCCGAAGCCGAGGGCGCGGCCGAGGATCTGGTTGCCGAAGCAGATGCCGAAGAGCGGCGTCTTCCGCTTGAGGACGGCGGTCATCAGGGCGACCGGTCCTTCGGCGGTGGCGGGGTCACCGGGGCCGTTGGAGAAGAAGACACCGTCGGGGGCGACGGCGTACACGTCCTCCTCGGTGGCGGTGGCGGGCAGCACGTGCACCTCGATGCCGCGCTCGGCCATGCGGTGCGGGGTCATGCCCTTGATGCCGAGGTCGATGGCGGCGACGGTGAACCGCTTCTCGCCGACGGCCGGGACGACGTAGGCCTCCTTGGTGGCGACCTCCTCGTACAGGCTCGCGCCCTTCATGTGGGGCTGTGCCTGGACGCGGGCGACCAGCTCTGCGTCGGTGGCCAGGGCCTCGCCCGAGAAGATGCCGGAGCGCATGGAGCCGCTCTCGCGCAGGCGACGGGTGAGGGCGCGGGTGTCGACGCCGCTGATGCCGACGACGTTCTGGGCGGCCAGCTCGTCGTCGAGCGAACGCTTCGCGCGCCAGTTCGAGGGGATGCGGGCCGGGTCGCGGACCACGTAACCGGAGACCCAGATGCGGCCCGACTCGTCGTCCTCGTCGTTCCAGCCCGTGTTGCCGATCTGCGGGGCGGTGGCGACCACGATCTGGCGGTCGTACGAGGGGTCGGTCAGGGTCTCCTGGTAGCCGGTCATGCCGGTGGAGAACACCGCTTCGCCGAAGGTCTCCCCCACGGCCCCGAAGGCGCGGCCGCGGAAGACGCGGCCGTCCTCCAGGACGAGTACGGCGGGAAGCGCCCCCTTCCTCTGCGAGGCCGTCCCCTGCTTGGAGGTCGTCATCGTGCGGTGCCTTCCGTAGTGCTGTTCTGGTCGATCATGGTGTTGAGCGTCTCGACCCACTCGGCCTGCTCGGCCGCGTGGTCCGAGCGGAAGCCGGAGTCGAGCAGCTTGCCGCCGTGTTCCCACGTGACGATCAGCAGACCGCCCTCCGTGAGGACCTTGCCGGCGATGCCCTTGTCGAGGCGGGCCTCGCGCAGCTGTGCGAGCGGGATGAAGAAGTCGCTCGCGCCGGGGCGTACGACGTCCAGGCCCGCGTCGGTGAGCGTCAGCTCGACGCGGCTGCGGGTGCCGAGGCCGTGCGCCACGATGCGGTCGAGCCACTGCCCCGCCGTGGTGGAGCCGTGGTACCTGCCGCTCAGCTCAAGTCTGGCCGGACCGGGGTCATCCGGCGCGGCAGGCAGCTCGGGCAGGTCGCCCTGGAGCGTGCCGCGCCACTTCCAGCCCTCGTGCATCAGCCAGTAGACGAGCGCGATGAAGAGCAGCAGACCGACGACCCAGCCGATGCGTGCGGCCCAGTCGGTCACTTCCGCCGATTCCTTCTCGGCGGCCAGTTCGAGCAGTGATGTCACGTGAGCTTCCCGTCGACGAGCGTGGCCCGGCCCCTGAGCCACGTGTGCGTGACGCGGCCCGGCAGCTCACGGCCCTCATAGGGAGTGTTGCGGCTGCGCGAGGCGAAGCCCGCGGGGTCCACTGCCCCACGGTAATCGGCGTCGAGCAGGACGAGGTTGGCAGGCTCACCTGCCGAGACGGGACGGCCGTGACCGGTCGCCCGGCCGATGGCGGCGGGCTTGAAGGACATCCGGTCGGCGACGGCCTCCCAGGTCAGCAGGCCCGTCTCGACCATCGTCTGCTGCACCACGGACAGGGCGGTCTCCAGGCCGACCATGCCCATGGCGGCCGCGGCCCACTCGCAGTCCTTGTCCTCGTGCGGGTGCGGGGCGTGGTCGGTGGCGACGATGTCGATCGTGCCGTCGGCGAGGGCCTCGCGCAGCGCCATGACGTCGCGCTCGGTGCGCAGCGGCGGGTTGACCTTGTAGACGGGGTTGTAGGAACGGACCAGCTCGTCGGTGAGGAGGAGGTGGTGCGGGGTGACCTCGGCCGTCACGTCGATGCCGCGCGACTTGGCCCAGCGCACGATCTCCACGGAGCCCGCGGTGGACAGGTGGCAGATGTGGACGCGGGACCCGACGTGCTCGGCGAGCAGGACGTCCCTGGCGATGATCGACTCCTCGGCGACGGCGGGCCAGCCGCCGAGGCCGAGCTCCGCGGAGACGACGCCCTCGTTCATCTGGGCGCCCTCGGTCAGCCGCGGCTCCTGCGCGTGCTGCGCGACGACACCGCCGAAGGCCTTCACGTACTCCAGGGCGCGGCGCATGATCACGGCGTCGTCGACGCACTTGCCGTCGTCGGAGAAGACGGTGACGCCCGCGGCGGACTCGTGCATGGCGCCGAGCTCGGCCAGCTTCTTGCCCTCGAGGCCCACGGTGACGGCGCCGATGGGCTGCACGTCGCAGTAGCCGGACTCCTTGCCGAGCCGGTAGACCTGCTCGACGACGCCGGCGGTGTCGGCGACGGGGAAGGTGTTGGCCATGGCGAAGACGGCGGTGTAGCCACCGGAGGCGGCGGCGCGGGTGCCGGTCAGGACGGTCTCGGAGTCCTCGCGGCCCGGCTCGCGCAGGTGGGTGTGGAGGTCGACGAGGCCCGGCAGGAGGATCTTGCCCCCGGCCTCCACGACCTCGGCGCCCTCGGCGCTCAGCCCGGCGCCGACGGCCTCGATGGTCCCGCCGTCGACGAGGACGTCCCGCGCCTCGCCGCCCAGCACCTTCGCACCGCGGATCAGGATCTTGCTCATGGTTACTTGCTCTCCGAATCGGTGGGCCGGGTGTGGGTGACGGCGGGCTCGTTGCCGCCGAGCAGGAGGTAGAGGACGGCCATGCGGATGGAGACGCCGTTGGCGACCTGCTCGACGACCGTGCAGCGGTCGGAATCGGCGACCTCGGCGGTGATCTCCATGCCGCGGACCATCGGGCCCGGGTGCATGACGATGGCGTGCTCCGGCATCTTCGCCATGCGCTCGCCGTCCAGGCCGTAGCGCCGCGAGTACTCGCGCTCGGTGGGGAAGAACGCCGCGTTCATGCGCTCGCGCTGCACCCGCAGCATCATCACGGCGTCGGACTTCGGCAGCACCCGGTCCAGGTCGTAACTGACCTCGCAGGGCCACTGCTCGACGCCGACCGGCACCAGTGTGGGCGGGGCGACGAGGGTGACCTCGGCGCCGAGGGTGTGCAGCAGGTCGACGTTGGAGCGGGCGACGCGGCTGTGCAGGACGTCGCCGACGAGGGTGATGTGCTTGCCCGCGAGGTCCTGGCCGAGTCCCGCGTCGGGGCCGACGAGGCGGCGTCGCATGGTGAAGGCGTCGAGCAGGGCCTGGGTGGGGTGCTGGTGGGTGCCGTCGCCCGCGTTGATGACGGCGGCGTCGATCCAGCCGGAGGTCGCCAGGCGGTAGGGCGCTCCGGAGGCGCCGTGCCGGATGACGACGGCGTCGACGCCCATCGCCTCCAGGGTCTGCGCGGTGTCCTTCAGGGACTCGCCCTTGGAGACGCTCGATCCCTTGGCGGCGAAGTTGATGACGTCGGCGGAGAGGCGCTTCTCGGCGGCCTCGAAGGAGATCCGGGTCCGGGTCGAGTCCTCGAAGAAGAGGTTGACCACGGTGCGGCCGCGCAGGGCGGGCAGCTTCTTGATCGGCCGGTCGGCGACCCGCGCCATTTCCTCGGCCGTGTCGAGGATGAGGACGGCGTCGTCGCGGGAGAGGTCGGCGGCCGAGATGAGGTGTCGCATCATCTGCGTGTACTCCGGTGTGTGGAGGTCTGCGGGCACGCGGGCGCGCAGGGGTGTGCCCCGGGCCCGTGCGGGGGGAGCGGGGCCTTTAAGCGGTGGCGGGCTTGGCGCCGAGCAGCACGGCGTCGCGGCCGTCCTCCTCGGCGAGCTGCACCTTGACCGTCTCCCGCAGCGACGTGGGCAGGTTCTTGCCCACGTAGTCGGCGCGGATGGGCAGTTCGCGGTGGCCGCGGTCGACGAGGACGGCGAGCTGGACCGCGCGGGGGCGGCCGATGTCGTTCAGCGCGTCCAGGGCGGCGCGGATGGTGCGGCCGGAGAAGAGCACGTCATCGACGAGGACGACCAGGCGGCCGTCGATGCCGTCACCGGGGATCTCGGTGCGGGCGAGCGCGCGCGGCGGATGCATGCGCAGGTCGTCGCGGTACATGGTGATGTCGAGGGAGCCGACCGGGATCGTGCGGCCGGTGATCGCTTCGAGCTTCTCGGCGAGCCGACGGCCGAGGAAGACGCCGCGGGTGGGAATGCCGAGCAGCACCACGTCGTCGGCGCCCTTGGCGCGTTCGACGATCTCGTGGGCGATGCGGGTCAGCACCCGCGCGATGTCCGGGCCCTCGAGTACGGGGCGCGCGACAGCGGAGTCCTGCGGGTCCTGCGTGTCTTGCGTGTCCATATGAAACGGACCTCCTTCTCCGCCTCACAGGACGGACGTTAAAGGACGTCGGAATTGCGCCAGTCAGACTACCAGCAGACAAGACCGGGCACGTCATCGGGCTCCACCGAAGGGGCGGTAAGGACCATTCGGCTTGACGCAAGCAAGTAACGCTGCGTAACCTCACAGTGAGTTACCAGCCACGCGGCGGAGCCGCATGATTGTCGCAGCGTCCGGGGAGCTATATGTCCAGCGAATACGCCAAGCAGCTCGGGGCCAAGCTCCGCGCGATCCGCACCCAGCAGGGCCTTTCCCTCCACGGAGTCGAGGAGAAGTCCCAGGGACGCTGGAAGGCGGTCGTCGTGGGGTCGTACGAGCGCGGCGACCGTGCCGTGACCGTGCAGCGCCTCGCCGAGCTGGCGGACTTCTACGGCGTCCCGGTGCAGGAACTGCTTCCCGGTACCGCTCCCGGCGGCGCCGCCGAGCCGCCGCCGAAGCTCGTCCTCGACCTGGAGCGTCTCGCCCACGTCCCGCAGGAGAAGGCCGGCCCGCTCCAGCGCTATGCCGCCACGATCCAGTCGCAGCGCGGCGACTACAACGGCAAGGTGCTCTCGATCCGCCAGGACGACCTGCGCACCCTCGCCGTCATCTACGACCAGTCCCCCTCGGTCCTGACCGAGCAGCTGATCAGCTGGGGCGTCCTGGACGCGGACGCGCGCCGCGCCGTCGCCCACGAAGAGGTCTGAGCCGCAGCGCGGGAGAACAGCAGAAACGTGCCGCCGGGGCGGCCACAGCCGAAAGGCGCGGCCGCCCCGGCGGTTTTCCGTATGCCCGGGCGCATTCCGGCACGGAGAAGAATCGGCGGCACAGAGAAAATCGGAGGGCCCGCAGCTGTTGGCTGCGGGCCCTCCGATGACGTACGACGACGCCTTATGCCTCGTCCCGGCGCAGGGACGGCTTCAGATCCTTGAAGCGTCCGAGCAGACCGTTGACGAAGGCGGGCGAGTCGTCCGTGGAGAACTCCTTGGCGAGCTGGACCGCCTCGTCGAGCACCACGGCGTCCGGCGTCCCGTCGACCCAGACGAGCTCGTAGGCGCCGAGGCGCAGGATGTTCCGGTCGACGACCGGCATGCGGTCCAGGGTCCATCCGACGGCGTACTGCGCGATGAGTTCGTCGATGCGGCGCTCATGCTCCGCGTATCCCTCGACGAGCTCCATCGTGTACTCGCTCACCGGCGGCTGCCGGGTGTCGGACCGCGAGTGGCGCACCCAGTCGGCGAGCACCGTCAGGACGTCGGTACCGCGCTGGTCTGCCTCGAAGAGGATCTGGAAGGCGCGCTTGCGGGCCGTGTTACGAGCAGCCACGGTTAGCTGTTCACCCGGCCGAGGTAGCCGCTGTCACGGGTGTCGACCTTGATCTTCTCGCCCGTGGTGATGAAGAGCGGCACCTGGATCTGGTGGCCGGTCTCCAGGGTGGCGGGCTTGGTGCCGCCGGTGGAGCGGTCGCCCTGGACGCCCGGCTCGGTCTCCTGGATGGTCAGCTCGACGGCGGCGGGCAGCTCGACGAAGAGCACCTCGCCCTCGTGCTGCGCGACGGTGGCGGTGAAGCCCTCGATCAGGAAGTTGGCGGCGTCGCCGACGGCCTTGCGGTCGACGTGCAGCTGGTCGTAGGTCTCCATGTCCATGAAGACGAAGTAGTCGCCGTCCATGTAGGAGAACTGCATGTCGCGCTTGTCGATCGTGGCCGTTTCGACCTTGACGCCGGCGTTGAACGTCTTGTCGACGACCTTGCCGGAGAGCACGTTCTTGAGCTTGGTGCGCACGAAGGCCGGGCCCTTGCCGGGCTTTACGTGCTGGAACTCGACGACGGACCAGAGCTGGCCGCCTTCGAGCTTGAGCACCAGGCCGTTCTTGAGGTCGTTCGTGGAAGCCACGGTTGCTTCAATCTCCTGCACTGACTGACTGGTGGACGACCCCGGTTCACGCGCGCACGTCAGAGCGCGAGCAATTCCTTGGTCGTGATGGTGAGTAGCTCGGGTCCGCCGTCCGCCTCGGGGCGCACGACTAGCGTGTCATCGATCCGGACACCGCCCCGGCCCGGGAGGTGAACCCCCGGTTCGACGGTGACCGGCACGCAGGCGTCCAGTTTACCCATGGCCGCGGGCGCCAACTGCGGGTCCTCGTCGATTTCGAGCCCCACACCATGTCCAGTCAGTGGAGCAAGCCCTTCCGTATAGCCGCCGGAGCCCAGTACGTGACGTGCCGCCCGGTCCACATCACGGCAGGCGGCGCCGGGCAGAAGGGCCTCGCGCCCGGCCCGCTGCGCCGCGAAGACCAGGTCGTACAGTTCGATCTGCCAGTCGGCGGGCGACGTGCCGATGACGAAGGTACGCCCGATCTCGCAGCGGTATCCGCGGTAGCTCGCCCCCAGGCACACGGAGAGGAAGTCGCCCTCCTCCACCCGCCGGTCCGAGGGCCGGTGGCCGCCCCTGCCGGAGTTCGGGCCGGTGCCGACCGACGTCGGGAACGCCGCCCCGTCCGCCCCGTGGTCGATGAGCCGCCGCTCCAGCTCCAGCGCCAGGTGCCGCTCCGTGCGCCCCACGAGAATGGATTCGAGCAGCTCGCCCAGTGCCTGGTCGGCGATCTCGGCGGCGATCCGCAGGCAGGAGAGTTCCTCCTCGTCCTTGACCAGGCGCAGCTGCTCGACGGCCGTCCCGAGATCCGTCAGGCGCAGCCCGGGCGCGACCGACGCGAGCGCGCGGTGCCTGCCGACGGTCAGATGGTGCTCCTCGACGGCCAGCACGTCGGCGCCCTGGGCGACCGCCAGGCCTGCTCCCGCGACGGCCGGGTCGGCACCCGGCGTGGGCAGCGCCCGCAGCCGCAGCGCCTCGTCGGGCCGCCCTTCGCTCTGCTGGTCGCCGGGCGGGCTCCCGCAGAGCAGTACGTCCTCGTCCTTGCCGACGAGGAGTACGGCTCCGGCGGGAGCGGCACCGGCGAGATAGCGGACGTTGGCGGGCCGGGAGACCAGCGCCGCGGCGCCACCACCGGCGGCACAGCGCTCCCTGACCCGCTCCCTGCGGACCGCGTACACCTCTGACATGGGGCGAGCCTACGAGCGCCGCGCCCGCACGGCCCGGCGGGCGCGTCCGACCGGGCGGCGCCGCTCACCAGTGCTGGTGTCAGCCGTGGCCGACGGCCGGGGCTACCACTGCGGGGGGCTCGCGATGGCGCGGGCCAGGACGTCGTCGAGGATGCGGGCCGTGGCGGGGACGTCGAGTTGGGAATTGTCGATGATGGGCAGGCCCGAGCCGTACCAGCCGGCCATGCGGCCGTGGATGCGGGCCACTTCCTCGTCGGTCAGGCGGCGGTTGCCGCTGCGCTCGGCGTTGCGCTCCAGGACGACCTCCAGGCCGGGGAGCAGGACCACCGGCAGCAGGCCGGGGCCCACATGGCGCTTCCAGCCGCCGAGGCCGACGACCGGGCGGTCGGGGAAGACCGCGTCGTCCAGGACGCAGGAGATGCCGTTGGCCAGGAAGTTGCGGGCGGCGAAGCCGCAGGTGCGGCGGGCCAGGCGGTACTGCGCTTCGGAGTGGTCGTTCCAGCCGGTCTGGGGGTCGGCGAACCCGGAGCGCACCCACTCCCGTACGTCATCGAGGCTGATGTGGGCGGTCGGCACGCGCCGGTGCTCCGCCCAGTACTTGGCGACGCTCGTCTTGCCCGCACCCGCGGGGCCGATGAGCAGCACGGCGAGCGTCGTGGCGCCGGTGTCGGTCGGCGCCGTGCCCTGCGGCGGGCTCGGCATCGCGACGGGGCCGCCCGGCGGCAGCTGGACGTGGCCCGTGCTCTCCGGGGGCACGGGCACCGGGCCGGGGCCGTGCGAAGGGGGCTGGGGCGCGGCCGGGGCGTGCGGCATCGGAGTCTGCCCCTGCGCGTGCGTGGCGTGCGGCAGCTGTCCCGGTGGCTGCGGAGCGGGCCCGCCCGTGAAGCCGGGGGCCATCGCTGCGTGGTCCTGCGCTCCGGGAGGCGGAGCGCTCGGGTGGTGTGCGGCCGGCGACCAGCCGGTGGCCGGTCCGTGCCCCGGCTGGTGGGGCGGCGGCAGCGGAGATCCCACTGCGTGCTGCATCCGGTGCCACTCCGTCTCGTGCGACTGACGCTGGTCGGGCGGCGGCCGGGCCGCCCGTTACCGAACGGTACCGCCCCCGGCCGTCGTTGTGTGAACGGCCGGGGAGGCCGTGAAGTGCCCGTGGCCCGATCCGACGGCCACGTACAGCGGATGCTACTTGGTACTACTGGCCCACTTCGCCGTAGGCGGCGAGCAGTACGGCCGGGTCGGGACCCTCAAGGACGGTCGGCTTGCCCAAGCCGTCGAGGACGATGAAGCGCAGCAGGTCACCGCGGGACTTCTTGTCGACCTTCATGGTCTCGAGCAGCTTGGGCCACTGGTCGTAGCGGTAGGTCAGCGGGAGCCCGACCGATTCGAGGACCGTGCGGTGCCGGTCGGCCGTGGCGTCGTCGAGGCGGCCCGCCAGGCGGCCGAGTTCGGCCGCGAAGTGCATGCCGACGGAGACCGCGGCACCGTGGCGCCACTTGTAGCGCTCGTTCTTCTCGATGGCGTGCGCGAGGGTGTGCCCGTAGTTGAGGATCTCGCGCAGGCCCGCCTCCTTGAGGTCGCCGGAGACGACCTCGGCCTTGACCCTGATGGAGCGCTCGATCAGCTCGGCGGTGTGCGGGCCCTCGGGCGTGCGGGCCGCCTGCGGGTCAGCCTCGATGAGTTCCAGGATCGCCGGGTCGGCGATGAAGCCGGCCTTGATGATCTCCGCGAGTCCGGAGACGTAGTCGTTCACCGGGAGCGAGTCGAGCGCCGCGAGGTCGCAGAGGACGCCGGCCGGCGGGTGGAAGGAGCCGACGAGGTTCTTGCCCTCGGCGGTGTTGATGCCCGTCTTGCCGCCGACGGCCGCGTCCACCATGCCGAGCACCGTGGTCGGTACGGCGATCCACCGCACGCCGCGCAGCCAGGTCGCCGCCACGAACCCGGCGAGGTCCGTGGAGGAGCCGCCGCCCACGCCGACGATGACGTCGCTGCGCGTGAAGCCGGACTGGCCAAGGGCCTTCCAGCAGTACGCGGCGACCTCCGCCGTCTTGGCCTCCTCGGCGTTCGGCACCTGGATGGCGACCGCCTCGTATCCCTGGTCGGCGAGGTCCTGGCGGAGCGCGTCGCCGGTCTCGGCGAGCGCCTCGGGGTGGATCACGGCGACCCGCTTGGCCTGGTCGCCGATGAGGCCGGGCAGCTCGCCGAGGAGCTGCCGACCGACCAGGACCTCGTACGGATCCGTGCCGGCGGTGCCCCCGACGTGGATGCGGGTGGGGGTCTGCTCCGTCGTCATGCTTCCTTCAACTCCAGTGCGTCGAGGACCGCTCGGGCGACCTCATCGGTGGTGCGGCCGTCGGTGGCGACGACCGCGCGGGCGACTTCGGCGTACAGCGGACGGCGGGCGTCCATCAGCTCGCGCCACTGCTTGCGGGGGTTGACCGCGAGGAGCGGGCGGGCCTGGTTGAGGCCGGTGCGCTTGACGGCTTCCTCGACGTCCATCGAGAGACAGACGACGGGGTGTTCGCAGAGCAGCGCACGCGTCGACGCGTCGAGGACGGCACCGCCGCCGAGCGCGAGGACACCGTCGTGCTCGGCGAGGGCCGTGGCGACGGCGGCCTTCTCCAGCTCTCGGAAGTACGCCTCACCCTCGTCGACGAAGATGTCGGAGATCTCCCGGCCCTGGGCGGCCACGATGTCGGCGTCGGTGTCCCGGAACGTGATGCCGAGACGGTCGGCGAGCAGCTCTCCGACCGTCGTCTTGCCCACGCCCATGGGGCCGACGAGAACGATCCGCGGGCCGGTCACCGGATGTGCAGGTTGTCGAGGTAGGACCGCACGTTGCGCCGCGTCTCCGGCACGCTGTCACCACCGAACTTCTCCGCCACCGCATCCGCCAGCACCAACGCGACCATCGCCTCGGCGACAATCCCCGCCGCCGGCACCGCACACACATCCGAACGCTGATGATGCGCCCTGGCCGCCTCACCCGTAACCACATCAACCGTCGCCAACGCACGCGGCACCGTCGCAATCGGCTTCATCGCCGCACGCACCCGCAACAACTCACCCGTGGACAGACCACCCTCCGTACCACCGGAACGCCCCGACGTCCGCCTGATGCCCTCCTCGGTCGTCACGATCTCGTCGTGCGCCTTCGAACCCGGCACCCGCGCCAAGTCGAAACCGTCACCGACCTCGACACCCTTGATCGCCTGAATACCCATCAGCGCAGCCGCGAGCCGAGCATCCAG
>NZ_JBWKFZ010000018.1:153580-160966 GCF_056433985.1 Streptomyces sp. NPDC044106 | reverse complement strand
CTGGGGGAGGAGCTACTAGGGCTTTTCGGCAACGCGGCGAGCGTGCGTGCCAGACGACGCCCACCCGGCCGGGGATATGACACAGGCTCTGAGAGACCGGACACACGACGCGGGCCGGGCTCCCCCGTGGGAGCCCGGCCCGGCGCGTGAGTGCCCTCGTGCCCCTACTTCTTGCGGGCCGTGGTCTTCTTGGCGGTCGTCTTGCGCGTCGTGGCCTTCTTGGCGGGCGCGGTCTTCTTCGCGGTGGCCTTCGTGGCGGGCGCGGTCTTCTTCGCCGTGGCCTTCTTCGCCGCGGGCGTGGCCTTCTTGGCGGTGGCCTTCTTCGCCGCCGCCGGGGTGGCCTTCTTGGCCGTGGCCTTCGTGGCGGACTTCTTGGCGGTGGCCTTCTTCGCCGCGGCCTTCGTCGCCGTCGCCGTGGTCTTCTTGGCAGTGGTCTTCTTCGCCGCCGGCGTCGCCTTCTTGGCCGTGGCCTTCGTGGCGGACTTCTTGGCGGTGGCCTTCTTCGCCGCGGCCTTCTTGACCGTCGCCGAAGCGCCGCCGGACAGGCTGCCCTTGGGCGCCTTCTTGACCGCGACGTCGTTCTTGGGGAGCTTCTTCGAGCCGCTCACCAGGTCCTTGAAGCCCTGACCGGCACGGAAACGCGGAACCGAGGTCTTCTTGACCCGCACGCGCTCCCCGGTCTGCGGGTTGCGGGCGTAACGGGCCGGGCGGTCGACCTTCTCGAACGAGCCGAACCCGGTGACCGAAACACGGTCCCCGCTGACAACGGCACGGACGACGGCGTCCAGGACCGCGTCGACGGCGTCGGCGGCCTGCTGACGGCCCCCCACCTTGTCGGCAATCGCTTCTACGAGCTGCGCCTTGTTCACGTCTTCCCCTTCGGAGACATTGCCGGGAGCGAAATACTCCGGCTTTTTCGCACGTTAGGCAGATATATACCGCAAATCAAACACGAAACGGGCTAATCACCCTTGTGCCGCAACGAAGTGGCCCATCTCGGAGTTCCGCGAAGGCCCGTTGAGGCTGCCGCTCAGCCGTCTTGGGGGAATCGGCCCTCGTCCGCTTCGTCGAGGGACGCCATCAATCGCTCCAGACGCCTTGCCGCATCGGCGAGATCGTGTTTGGCCGCGGCCGTAATGACCAGCAGCTTCCGGGTCAGCGCCATCCGTACGCCCTCCGGGACTTGCAGTGCGCGCACTCGTGAGTGCGCTTCCTTCAGTTGGTCCGCGACGAGCCCGTAGAGCTCGAGTTGGCTGTCACGTCCCATGCACCGATTGTGCCATCTGGGGCGAGTTGTCGCCTCCGCAGGGGGTAACTGCCGCCGTCCGCCGCCCTCCTGAGGGTACCCCGTCCTGCTGAGTACAAGGGGATTTCCAGCCTCTTCTTCCTTCCCGGCCAAGGGAGTTGAGACCACCCGTTCAGGCCATCGGGTACCCCGAAGAGGGCGCACGCAGACGTACCCCCAACCGTTCACGATTGGGGGTACGTCGGGGTGTTGCCGGATCCTGCGGAGTGTCGCGGGGTGTTGTGGGGTGTCAGACCCGCACGGTCCGCGGCTTGTACGAGGGCCGTCCCGTCTCGTACGCGGCGATGTCCGGCTCGTTCTGCAGCGTGATGCTGATGTCGTCCAGACCGTTCAGGAGCCGCCAGCGGGCGTTCTCGTCGAGTTCGAAGTCGGCGGTGACGCCCTGCGCGCGCACTTGGCGATCCCGCAGGTCAACGGTGACCTCGGCCTGCGGGTCGCGCTCCGTCAGCTCCCAGAGCGCGTCCACGACCTGCTGGTCGAGCACCACGGTGAGCAGGCCGTTCTTCAGCGAGTTGCCGCGGAAGATGTCGGCGAAGCGGGAGGAGATGACCGCCTTGAAGCCGAAGTTCTGCAGCGCCCAGACCGCGTGCTCGCGGGAGGATCCGGTGCCGAAGTCGGGTCCTGCCACCAGGACGGTGGCGCCCTGGCGCTCGGGCCGGTTGAGCACGAACTCCGGGTCCTTGCGCCAGGCCTCGAAGAGCCCGTCCTCGAAGCCGTCCCTGGTGACCTTCTTCAGCCAGTGGGCGGGGATGATCTGGTCGGTGTCGACGTTGCTGCGGCGCAGCGGAACGGCCCGGCCGGTGTGCGTGGTGAATGCTTCCATGGTTCTCAGACTCCGGCGGTCACGGGGGCGTCGGACAGGTCGGCGGGCGAGGCCAGGTGGCCGGTGACCGCGGTGGCGGCGGCGACCTGCGGGGAGACCAGGTGGGTACGGCCGCCCTTGCCCTGCCTGCCCTCGAAGTTGCGGTTCGACGTGGAGGCCGAGCGCTCGCCGGGAGCGAGTTGGTCGGGGTTCATGCCCAGGCACATCGAGCATCCCGCGTGCCGCCATTCGGCTCCGGCGGCGGTGAAGACCTTGTCCAGGCCCTCCTCGACGGCCTGCAGGGCGACCCTGACCGAGCCGGGGACGACCAGCATCCGTACGCCGTCGGCGACTTTGCGGCCCTCGACGACGGCGGCGGCCGCGCGCAGGTCCTCGATGCGTCCGTTGGTGCAGGAGCCTACGAAGACGGTGTCGACCTTGATGTCGCGCAGCGGCTGCCCGGCCGCCAACCCCATGTACTCGAGGGCCTTTTCGGCGGCGTAGCGCTCCGAAGCGTCTTCGTACGAAGCGGGGTCGGGGACGTTCGCCGAAAGGGGCGCTCCCTGGCCGGGGTTGGTGCCCCAGGTCACGAACGGGGCCAGCGAGGCGGCGTCGATGTAGACCTCGGCGTCGAAGACCGCGTCGTCGTCGGTCTTCAGGGTCTTCCAGTACGCCACCGCGGCGTCCCAGTCCTCGCCCTGCGGGGCGTGGGCGCGGCCCTCGATGTAGTCGAAGGTCGTCTTGTCCGGGGCGATCATCCCGGCGCGGGCGCCCGCCTCGATGGACATGTTGCAGATGGTCATGCGGGCCTCCATCGAGAGCTTCTCGATGGCGGAGCCGCGGTACTCCAGGACGTAGCCCTGGCCGCCGCCGGTGCCGATCTGCGCGATGATCGCGAGGATCAGGTCCTTGGCCGTGACGTCGTCGGGCAGTTCGCCGTCGACGGTGATGGCCATGGTCTTCGGCGGTGCCATCGGCAGCGTCTGGGTGGCGAGGACGTGCTCGACCTGGGAGGTGCCGATGCCGAACGCCAGCGCGCCGAAGGCACCGTGGGTGGAGGTGTGCGAGTCGCCGCAGACCACCGTGGTGCCGGGCTGGGTCAGGCCGAGCTGCGGGCCCACCACGTGGACGACGCCCTGCTCGACGTCGCCCAGGGGGTGCAGGCGCACGCCGAACTCGGCGCAGTTCTTGCGCAGCGTCTCCAGCTGCGCCCGTGAGACCGGGTCGGCGATGGGCTTGTCGATGTCGAGGGTCGGGGTGTTGTGATCCTCGGTCGCGATGGTGAGGTCGAGCCGCCGCACCTGCCGGCCGGCCTGCCGGAGACCGTCGAAGGCCTGGGGGCTGGTCACCTCGTGCAGCAGGTGCAGATCGATGAAGAGGAGGTCGGGCTCGCCCTCGGCGCGCCGGACGACATGGTCGTCCCAGACCTTCTCCGCGAGTGTCCTACCCATCGCTTTCCCTCCGACCGGCCGCTTCGCCGGCCCAACTAGAGAATCCGTTCGCCGACGCGCGTACCCCTCGTGCCGCGCGTCGACCGCCGATCCGTTGGTCCGCGGATCGCTCGTACAGAGTGGCGCGTTCGCCGGAAAATTGAACTTGCGTTTCACAGAGTGAGACGCGAGTATCGACGCATGGACAACTCTAGCGGCGTAGGCGTTCTCGACAAGGCGGCCCTTGTCCTGAGCGCCCTGGAGTCCGGTCCGGCCACCCTCGCGGGCTTGGTCGCGGCCACCGGGCTCGCACGACCCACGGCCCACCGACTGGCCGTGGCCCTGGAACACCACCGGATGGTGGCGCGGGACATGCAGGGCCGTTTCATCCTCGGCCCGCGCCTGTCGGAGCTCGCGGCGGCGGCCGGCGAGGACCGCCTGCTGGCCACGGCGGGCCCCGTCCTGACCCATCTGCGCGACGTCACGGGCGAGAGCGCGCAGCTCTACCGCCGCCAGGGCGACATGCGCATCTGCGTGGCCGCGGCGGAGCGCCTCTCGGGCCTGCGCGACACCGTCCCGGTGGGCTCGACGCTCACGATGAAGGCGGGCTCGTCGGCGCAGATCCTGATGGCCTGGGAGGAGCCGGAGCGCCTGCACCGCGGCCTCCAGGGCGCCCGCTTCACGGCCACGGCCCTCTCGGGCGTACGCCGCCGGGGCTGGGCCCAGTCGATCGGCGAGCGCGAGCCGGGCGTCGCGTCCGTCTCCGCGCCCGTGCGCGGCCCCTCGAACCGCGTGGTCGCCGCCGTCTCGGTCTCCGGACCGATCGAGCGCCTGACCCGCCACCCGGGCCGCATGCACGCGCAGGCGGTCATCGACGCGGCGGGCCGCCTCTCCGAGGCCCTGCGCCGCTCCGGCGGCTGACGCCCACGGCGCCGGGAGCGTCGATCCACGCACAGCGCCGGAAGGAGCTGCCCCAACGCCGCGGCAGCCTCTTCCGGCGCTTTTCTCTGCCCCGGCCTTCGGCCTTTCCGTGCCCTGACCTTCGGCCGGTGGGCGTCAGACCGCCTTCAGGCGGTCGGCGGCCCGCTCCCCGCGACGGCCGACCGGGATCACACCGGTGGCCGCGGCCAGGCCGAACGGCGGCATGTTCACGTACACCGCCTCATGAGCGCCGGCCGGCACGACATACGTCTCGTGCCAGAAGCCGACCTTCCCCCTGCCCTGCTTGAGGCGGCGGTTGAAGGCCGTCCACTCGGGCCGGTGCACCTTGTCCGGGGCCGCCGAGTAGGCAAGCAGCTTCTCCTGCGACTCCCAGTACTGGACCACGCACAGCACGCGCGGGGAGCCGAGGAGGAGTTGGTAGCCCAGCAGCCCGCTCTCCCGGTCCTTCGACAGCTCCTTGAGCATGCGCGGCATCGCGCGGAAGACGGGCAACCAGCTGCGGACCGCGCGGAAGCTGTTGATGCGCATCCCGATGTGGAAGATGACGACGCCTTCTTCCCTCTCGGCGGTCATGCGCCCTTCGATCGGCTTGTCACTCATGGCCGTTCCTCCCTGCTGGAGCCTGGCACAACGTTGGATAGTTCCGCTATCCATGCTTGGATAGTGTCACTCTCCAAGGAGGAGTGCAAGAGGGCGCAAGAGGAGGCACGAACCGAATGAGACTGGCGGAACTGAGCCGGCGCAGCGGGGTCCCCACGGCCACGATCAAGTACTACCTGCGCGAGGGGCTGCTCCCGCCGGGCCGGCGCGTGACGGCGACGCAGGCCGAGTACGACGACGCGCACCTCCAGCGGTTGCGGCTCGTGCGGGCGCTTGTCCAGGTGGGCCGGGTGCCGATCGCGTCGGCGCGCGAGGTGCTCACCGCGCTGGAGGACGACTCGCTGGACCACAACTCCCGCCTGGGGACGGCGGTATGGGCTCTGCCGCACGGCCCGGAGTCCCCCGCGGACGACTCGCTCCAGGAGGCGGCGGGCCGGACGGTGGACGCTCTGCTGGAGCGCCTCGGCTGGCGGAACGCCCAGGGGTACGGAGCGGAGTCGCCGGCCTATCGGATGCTGGTGACCGCCGTGGGCACCCTGGCCCGGCTCGGATACCCGTGCGGCGTGGCGGACTTGGCGCCGTACGCGGACGCGGGGCGGCAACTGGCCGTGGCGGACCTGGACTTGATCGAACGGTACGAGTCGCCGGACGAGCAGCTGGAGGCGGCGGTCGCGCTCACCGTGCTCTACGAGCCGGTCCTGCTGAGCCTGCGCCGCATGGCACAGGCCGAGGAGTCCGGCCGGCGTTACGGACCAAAGGCGCCGCGGGAATGACGAAAGGGCCCTCCCTCACGGGAAGGCCCTCTGTCGTTCTTGTACCCCCGACCGGATTCGAACCGGCGCTACCGCCTTGAGAGGGCGGCGTGCTAGGCCGCTACACAACGGGGGCGAGGATCTTGCGCCGCCACGTGCCACGTGGCGGAGTCACAAAATCGATACTGCGCTGGGCTACCAGGACTCGAACCTAAACTAACGGAACCAGAAACCGTCGTGCTGCCAATTACACCATAGCCCAATGTGGTCTAGACCAAGTCTATGACCTACAGTACCCCCGACCGGATTCGAACCGGCGCTACCGCCTTGAGAGGGCGGCGTGCTAGGCCGCTACACAACGGGGGCCCTAGCGATCCTGCATCAGAAACAGTGGGTGCGACCCGATCTGTCCCCGCGGGAAGGATCTGTACCCCCGACCGGATTCGAACCGGCGCTACCGCCTTGAGAGGGCGGCGTGCTAGGCCGCTACACAACGGGGGCCTTGCGGATGCTGTGTCATTGAACGACACCCGCGGTTGCAGATGAGCTCTGCGAGCTGGCCTACCAGGACTCGAACCTAGACTAACGGAACCAGAAACCGTCGTGCTGCCAATTACACCATAGGCCATCAAAACGCAACCCCTTGCGGGGTTTTATTTGATGTGCGCTTCCCGGCCGGACCTTTCGGCCTTCTCGGGCGGCGCAGAAAGAACATTACCCGAAGGTGGACGGCGCTCCAAAACGGGTATCCGCACACAGCAGCGCGGGGAGCTCGGAGAGACGCGAGATGCGGTGTACGCCCGCCGGGGCGTCCCGCGCCGAGCCGTCGCGGTCGAGCCAGATGCCGAGCAGACCGGCGTCCCGCGCCCCTCTCGCGTCGATCTCCGGCTGGTCGCCGACGTAGGCGATCTCGGCGGGCGCGAGGCCGAGCGTCGTGCAGACCGCGCCGAAGGCCTCCGCGGCGGGTTTGGAGAAGCCCAGGTCAGCGGCGCACAGGACCGCCTCGAAGTGGCTGCGGATGCCGAGGATGGTCAGCTTGCGGTCCTGGACGGCCAGGGCGGAGTTGGACAGGACCGCCTGGCGGTAGTCGCCGGCGAGGGCGTCCAGGGTGGGGAGGGTGTCGGGGAAGAGCGACCAGGCCGATTCGTAGTGACCGACGTAACGCGCGAACCAGGCGTCGGCGTCGGCGTCGGACAGCTCCGGGACGTCGAGGAAGTCGCGTATGCGGTCGCGGCGCTGCTGCTCGAATGTCACTCCCCCGGCGCCGAAGCGGGCCCAGTGGCGCTCGGTGAGCCCCTTCCAGAGGTCGAGGGCGCGCTCGGCGGACTCGTACCGCTCAAGGAGCCCCTCGGCACTGAGGTGGGCCCGCATACCGGTGGTGTCGGCGCGCGCGTAGTCGAAGATCGTGTCATCGATGTCCCAGACCACGGCTTTGATCGGCATGGCTTCGACGGTAACGCTCGCCGTCGGTTCCGGCTGGGGGTTCGGGGGTTATCCCCCGATGAACGCAGTATCGATGTCCCAGACCACGGCTTTGATCGGCATGTTCTCGAC
>NZ_JBWKFZ010000018.1:0-153483 GCF_056433985.1 Streptomyces sp. NPDC044106 | reverse complement strand
GGCGGTAACGCTCGCCGTCCGTTCCGGCTGGGGGTTCGGGGGTTATCCCCCGATGAACGCAGTATCGATGTCCCAGACCACGGCTTTGATCGGCATGTTCTCGACGGTAACGCTCGCCGTCCGTTCCGGCTGGGGGTTCGGGGGTTATCCCCCGATGAACGCAGTATCGATGTCCCAGACCACGGCTTTGATCGGCATGCTTCCGACGGTATGCGAAGGACCCGGAAGCCGGGAGGGCTTCCGGGTCCTTCGTGGACTTCCGGGTCCTTCGTGGAGGGATCCCGGCTACGCGGTCAGCTTCGCCAGGGCCGCGTCGATGCGGGAGAGCGCCTTCTCCTTGCCCAGGATCTCCATGGACTCGAAGAGGGGCAGGCCGACCGTGCGGCCGGTGACGGCGACGCGGACCGGGGCCTGGGCCTTGCCGAGCTTCAGGCCGTGCTCCTCGCCGGCGGCCAGGACGGCCTCCTTGAGGGACTCGGGAGAGGTCCAGTCGGCGGCGTCCAGCTTGGCGCGGGCCGTGCGCAGGAGGGCGTCGGAGCCTTCCTTCATGGCCTTCGTCCAGGAGGGCTCGTCGAAGACCGGCTCCGCGCGGAACAGGAAGTCGACGTTGGCCGTGATCTCCGAGAGGACCTTGAGGCGGGTCTGCGCGTGCGGCGCGATGGCCTGCCAGGCCGCCTCGTCGAACTCCTCGGGCGCCCAGTTGGCGTGCGGGGCCTTCAGCCAGGGCTCGCAGGCCTCGGCGAACGCCCGCACGTCCAGCATGCGGATGTGGTCGGCGTTGATCGCCTCGGCCTTCTTCAGGTCGAAGCGGGCCGGGTTGGCGTTCACATCCGCGAGGTCGAACTTGGCGACCATGTCGGGGATCGAGAAGACGTCCTGGTCCGCGGAGAACGACCAGCCCAGGAGGGACAGGTAGTTCAGCAGGCCCTCGGGGAGGAAGCCGCGCTCGCGGTAGAGGTTCAGGGACGCCTGCGGGTCGCGCTTGCTCAGCTTCTTGTTGCCCTCGCCCATGACGTACGGGAGGTGGCCGAACTCGGGGATCGTCTTCGCGATGCCGAGCTCGATCAGCGCCTTGTAGAGCGCGATCTGGCGGGGCGTGGAGGAGAGCAGGTCCTCGCCGCGCAGGACGTGGGTGATCTCCATCAGCGCGTCGTCGACCGGGTTGACCAGCGTGTACAGCGGGGCGCCGTTGGCGCGCACGATGCCGTAGTCGGTGACGTTCTCCGCCTGGACGGTGATCTCGCCACGGACCAGGTCGGTGAAGGTGGTGGCCTCGTCGGGCATCCGGAAGCGGACGATGTGGCTGCGGCCCTCGGCCTCGTACGCCGTCTTCCGCTCGTCGGTGAGGTCGCGGCAGTGGCCGTCGTAGCCGGACGGCTTGCCGGCGGCGCGGGCGGCCTCGCGGCGGGCGTCCAGCTCCTCGGTGGTGCAGTAGCACGGGTAGGCGTTGCCGGCCGCGATGAGCTTCTCGGCGACGTCCTTGTAGATGTCCATGCGCTGCGACTGGCGGTACGGCGCGTGCGGGCCGCCGACCTCCGGACCCTCGTCCCAGTCGAAGCCCAGCCAGCGCATCGAGTCGAGGAGCTGCTCGTACGACTCCTCCGAGTCGCGAGCCGCGTCGGTGTCCTCGATGCGGAAGACCAGGGAGCCCTCGTTGTGCCGGGCGTAGGCCCAGTTGAAGAGGGCGGTGCGGACCAGGCCCACGTGGGGGTTGCCGGTCGGCGAGGGACAGAACCGTACGCGTACGGGGGTCGCGTTAGCCACGCTTGATCACCTTGTTGGTGAGAGTGCCGATGCCTTCGATGGTGACGGCGACCTCGTCGCCGACGTTGAGGGGTCCGACGCCTGCCGGGGTGCCCGTGAGGATGACGTCGCCGGGGAGCAGCGTCATGGCCTCGGAGATGTTGACGATCAGGTCCTCGATGGAGTGGACCATCTCGCTGGTGCGGCCGAGCTGGCGCTGCGAGCCGTTGACCGTGCACTGGATGGTGAGGTCGCTCGGGTCGAGCTCGGTCTCCACCCAGGGGCCGAGCGGGCAGGCGCTGTCGAAGCCCTTGGCCCTGGCCCACTGCTTCTCGCGGCGCTGGACGTCACGCGCGGTGACGTCGTTGGCGCAGGTGTAGCCGAAGATCGCGTCCTTGACCCGCTCGCGCGGGACCTCGCGGCACATGCGGCCGATGACCACGGCCAGCTCGGCCTCGTGGTGCAGCTCCTCGGAGAACGAGGGGTACGTGATGGCGTCACCGGTGCCGACCAGCGAGGTGGAGGGCTTGAGGAACGCGAAGGGGGTGTCGGGCACTTCGTTGCCGAGCTCCGCCGCGTGCTCCCGGTAGTTGCGGCCGAAGGCGACGATCTTGTTGGGGAGCACGGGCGGCAGCAGGCGTACCTTGCTCAGCGGGACCTTGGTGCCGGACAGCTCGAAGTCGGCGTACGGGATGCCCTTGATGATGTCGAGGACGAGCTCGCCCTCCTTGCCGGGGGCGCTCTCCCCCTCGACCACGCCGTACCCGACATTGCCGTCGATGGAGAACCTGGCGATGCGCACGTGAGCCTTAGCCTCTTGAGGTGGGTGGGGTCTGACACTCCAGGCTAACGGGGGCCTGCGGCCTGCGGTGACGGTGTCGCCGTGCGGCGGTGACTTCGGCTCCGTCTGGCGCCGCTGCGCGGCTGGGAGTGTCAGGCGGCGCTCGGGGTCGGCTGCTCCGGTACGTCCATGAGGATCGTGCGCTTGGGGTTGGCCGTCTGAGCCGGGAGCTCGACGGCGTGCTCCGGCTGCTCGGGGGCGGCCTGGAAGTCGTCCGCGTCCGTGAGGTGCGCGAGCGTGGTGCGGCGCGGGTTGGCTATGTTGCGGAACATGGTGGACTTCACAGTCTTCATCTGCTGTTCGGACCCTGTCGTTCGGGCGTCGCGTGACGGACGCGGTTGTCGGATTCGCCATCCCTGTAAAGCGTCAGGCTAAACATCCAATTCCCGGCCAAAGTCCGGAAGACGCCATGATCTTCGTGTGAGTTTGCTCACGAGGGAGCGGACAAATGGGTCAATTCCGGCCTGCGCCCAGTCAGTTGGAAACGGACATTGCGCCACTGAAGGCACCATTCCGCTCCTGATCATGAACACTGGGACACCCCCCGTCGGTAGCGGCTTTGTAGGCATCCGCCCGTTTTCACCTAGATCACTTTCTACGTCTCGTTACCCCGCACTCACAACGCGTCACGTAGGTCGTGGCGCGACACACGGGCCTTGTTGGAGATCCGGCACTGTGCTGGAATTCCCGGGACCGCCGCGGGATCGAACCGGCGCGCAGGGGCGCAACGCAGCGCCGAGTGGCGGCGGGAAGGGGAAGCAGCGCCGGTCACTCACGACCACCCATGGGGCGCTCGCCGCCCCACGACGCCGACACCGTCCCGCCGTTATCCGGCAGGACGCCTGGTCCAGAGGTTGCGACGCTAGTGCAGGGACGTTTCAAGAGGGATGGCAAGGGGTCTCCCCAGGCCGACCACGGCCGAGGGAGTGCTCCGGCGGAGCCGGAGCGCGGCTCCTCGCCCCAGCACGCCCAGAGCCCCGCACCGGGTACGCCCGGCGACAGCGGCCTCGGCGCCGCGCGCCAGGGCACCGCGGGGAGCGGCACGGCGACCGCTCCGGCCAAGGGCAAGGGCAAGGGTTCGGCCGGCACCAAGACGCCCACCGGACCGGGCTCGCGAATAGCCCTGCGCAACTGGCGCATCTCGACCCGCCTGGTCTCGCTGCTCGCCCTCCCCGTGATCACCGCGACCTCGCTCGGCGCGCTCCGCATCAACTCGTCCCTGGACGAGATCCAGCAGCTCGACAACATGAAGCTGCTGACCGAGATGACCAAGCAGGCCACCGAGCTGGCCGCGGCGCTCCAGGAGGAGCGCGACAAGTCGGCGGGCCCCCTCGCCCACAACGCCGACGCCTCGGACTACACGGTCAAGGGAGCGCGCGAGAAGACCGACCGGGTCTACCGCAACTTCCTCCAGGGCACCCAGGACCTCAACGACACCGACGGCGAGAAGGGCCTCCTCGGCGTCCGGCACAGCGCGGTCCAGATCACCCAGCAGCTCCAGGGCATCAGCGACGTCCGCAAGAAGGCCTTCAAGGCCAAGGGCTCCACCTCGCAGACCGTCGAGGCCTACAGCCAGCTCGTCGAGCAGCTGCTCAAGCTCTCGCAGGACATGGCGCAGGCGACGAGCAACCCCGACATGATCCAGCGCACGCGTTCGCTGGCCGCCTTCTCCTCGGCCAAGGAGTACGCCTCCGTACAGCGCGCGATCATCGCCGCGGCGCTGCCGCCGAACGACAGCGAGTACGGCAAGATCTCCGAGACCGACCGCACCTTCGGCCTCAGCGCCAACGAAAAGGAGCGCTCGGAGCTCCAGACCTTCAGCAAGATCTACGCGGGCAACGCCGGTGAGCTGACCAAGCCCATCGACGGCGGCAACCCCGCGGTCAAGGCCGCCAACGAGTACGCCAAGCGCGTGCTCGAGCAGGAGGGCGGCATCAAGCTCCAGGACAAGCGGTCGTACAAGGACTGGGTCGACAACGACACCACCAAGATCGACGCGATGTCCAAGATCGAGCTGACGCTGCTCGGCGAGATGGAGCAGAAGGCCCGTGAGCTGCGCAACGAGGCCAAGGAGGAAGCCATCATCAACGGTGCGCTGATCCTGCTCGTGCTCGGCGTCTCACTCGTCGGCGCGTTCGTCGTCGCCCGGTCCATGATCCGCTCGCTGCGCAGGCTCCAGGACACCGCGACCAAGGTCGCCCAGGACCGCCTGCCCGAGCTGGTCAAGCAGCTCTCGGAGTCGGACCCGCAGGACGTCGACACCTCCGTCGAGTCCGTCGGTGTGCACTCCAGGGACGAGATCGGCCAGGTGGCCGCGGCCTTCGACGACGTGCACCGCGAGGCCGTCCGCCTCGCCGCCGAGCAGGCCCTCCTGCGGGGCAACGTCAACGCGATGTTCACCAACCTCTCGCGGCGTTCGCAGGGCCTCATCCAGCGCCAGCTCTCGCTCATCTCCGAGCTGGAGTCGCGCGAGGCCGACCCGGACCAGCTGTCCTCGCTCTTCAAGCTCGACCACCTCGCGACCCGCATGCGCCGTAACGGCGAGAACCTCCTCGTCCTCGCCGGTGAGGAGCCGGGCCGCCGCTGGACCCGGCCCGTCCCGCTCGTCGACGTGCTGCGTGCCGCCGCGTCCGAGGTGGAGCAGTACGAGCGCATCGAGCTCTCCTCGGTGCCCGCGACCGAGGTCGCCGGACGCGTCGTCAACGACCTCGTGCACCTCCTCGCCGAGCTGCTCGAGAACGCGACCTCGTTCTCCTCGCCGCAGACCAAGGTCAAGGTCACCGGTCACGCGCTGCCCGACGGCCGCGTGCTCATCGAGATCCACGACACCGGCATCGGCCTCTCGCCCGAGGACCTGGCTGCGATCAACGAGCGGCTCGCGTCGCCGCCCACCGTGGACGTCTCGGTCTCGCGCCGCATGGGTCTGTTCGTGGTCGGCCGTCTGTCGCAGCGCCACGGAATCCGCATCCAGCTCCGTCCTTCCGACTCCGGTGGTACGACCGCGCTGGTCATGCTCCCCGTCGACGTCGCCCAGGGCGGCAAGAAGGTGCCGGGCAAGCCCGGCGCGCCCACTCCGACCGGGGGCCCCGCCGCGGCGCAGGCCGCCGCCGGTGCCGCGGCCGCGCGACGCGGTGTCGGCGCGGGCAACGGCGGTCCCGGTCTGACCGGTGGCCCCGGCCGCGGCGGTCCCGCGCTCGGCGGCGGCCCGGGAGCCGGTGGCCAGGGCGGTCCCGGGCTGCTCGGTGCCGGTGCGCCGCGTCAGCAGGTCGCGGGCTCCGGTCCGCGGGCCGCGCTGCCCTCCCGGGACACGGGTCAGGGCCAGGGCCAGTCCCAGGGGCCGGGCCAGGGTCAGGGGCAGCAGCGTCCTCCGGTCGCTCCGCAGGGCGGTCAGCCGCAGGCGCCGCGGCGGGGTCGCGGTGCCAACGCGCCGCAGCCTCCGGTGCCCCAGCAGCGTACGAACGCCATGAATCCCCCCGCCGACTCCGGCGCGGGCAACGACCAGGCCGGCCAGAGCCGCAGGCCGCAGCTGCCGCCGCGCGGCGGCCCCCGTGCCGAGCTGCCCGGCGGCAACCCCGCGCCGAGCGCGCCCGGCGGCTACTCCGGTCCTCGCGTGCCCAGCTGGAGCGACGAGAACGCGCAGCCGCAGGTGGGGCGCGAGCCCTTCGACACCCCACGCGGGCACGAAGAGCCCGAGTCCACCGGGCAGTTCCCCCAGGCCCCGGCCGACGACCGGCAGGGCCCCGGCTCCACCGCGGAGTTCCCCCGCCCCGACTTCGACGCACCGCAGCCCGGCACGTCCGCGCCGCAGGGTGACGGATCCACCGGCCAGTTCGTCCGCTCGGACGTCTTCGGCGGCGGGCAGAACCCCGGCCAGAACCCCGGCCAGAACGCCGGCCTGCCCACCGGGCAGAACGACTTCGGCCAGAACGCTTTCGGGCAGGACCAGCCGCAGAACCAGCAGGGCCCGCGGGGTCCACAGGACTCGCAGGACCAGGCGAACGGTTCCGCGCAGCACGGCAATCGGGAGATGCCCGACTACACCGTGCCGCGTCCGCCGGCCCCGCGCCGCGGCCAGGGCGACCCGAACCAGGGCATGCCGCAGCGGTCGCAGCGCTCGGCTCAGCAGCCGGGTCAGGCACCGCAGCCCGGTCAGGCACCGCAGCAGAACCAGCAGGCTCAGCAGCAGCTGCCGCCCTCCGCGCCCCTGCAGCCCGCGGAGCCCGAGCCGCTGCCCCCCGCGGGTCCCGGCGACGGACGCACGCCGCTCTTCGACACGCTGGAGACCAACTGGTTCCAGCAGCAGCAGAGCCAGCGGGCCGCCCAGCACCAGCAGGCCGCGCAGCAGCAGGACCAGAGCCAGCAGGCGGCACACCAGCAGCACCAGCAGGAGGAGCAGAACCGGCAGGCCCGCGAGGCCGCGCCGCGCCCCGCTCCCGAGCCGGCGCGGCACCAGGCCCCCGAGCCGCCGCAGCGTCCGCTCCCCTCGCGCACCCCGCGCCAGGACCCGGCCGGTGCGCCCGTCGCCGCGGCCGGAGAGGGCACCAACGGCATGGGCGCGCCCGGCAACTGGCGCTCCTCCCCCAACGACGAGCTGGGCCGCCAGGCCGAGCGCGTCAGGCAGCCGTCCGCGGGCGGCATCACCACATCCGGACTGCCGCGCCGCGTCCCGCGGGCCAACCTGGTCGCGGGCACGGCCCAGCAACAGCAGGACAGCACAGGTCCGCAGGTCTCGCGTGCGCCCGAAGAGGTACGCGGCCGGCTGACGAATCTCCGTCGGGGCATCCAGCAGGGTCGCCAGGCCGGTACCGGCCAGACCGGCAGTTTCCCCACTCACCAGCAGGAGCGTTAGTTGAGTCCGATGAGCCAGGCGGCACAGAATCTGAACTGGTTGATCACCAACTTCGTGGACAACACCCCCGGGGTGTCCCACACGGTCGTGGTCTCCGCCGACGGCCTCCTTCTGGCCATGTCCGAGGGCTTCCCGCGCGACCGCGCCGACCAGCTCGCCGCGGTCGCCTCCGGGCTGACCTCACTCACCGCGGGCGCCTCCCGGATCTTCGAGGGCGGCACCGTCACCCAGACCGTGGTGGAGATGGAGCGGGGGTTCCTCTTCATCATGTCCGTCTCCGACGGTTCGTCCCTCGCGGTGCTCGCGCACCCCGAGTGCGACATCGGCCTCGTCGGGTACGAGATGGCCCTCCTCGTCGACCGCGCGGGCGCCGTCCTCACCCCGGACCTCCGCGCCGAGCTACAGGGCAGCCTGCTCCACTAGCCCCGAGCACGCTCCGAAGTCCTACCCCTTCGGCCGCCCCACCGACCGAACGTACTGACCAACCGTCCGGCCGCCACACTGCCCCCACCGGCTCTGTCAGACGGCACACGCAGATGACCTGCTGTCCCGCCCGGAGGATCCATGACCCCGCCCACCGCCTCTCACAACCCGTACGGGGACGCTTCGTACGGAATGGAGGGCGACCAGCCGCTGGTGCGTCCCTACGCGATGACCGGCGGCCGGACCAGGCCCCGTTACCAGCTCGCCATCGAGGCGCTGGTGAGCACGACGGCCGACCCGGCCCAGCTGATGGGGCTGCTCCCCGAGCACCAGCGGATCTGCCACCTGTGCCGTGAGGTCAAGTCGGTGGCCGAGGTCTCGGCGCTCCTGTCGATGCCGCTCGGCGTGGCCCGGATCCTCGTGGCGGACCTGGCCGAGGCCGGGCTCGTCGCGATCCATCAGCCCGGCGGCGACGAGACCGCCGGCGGCCAGCCTGCCGTGACACTGCTCGAAAGGGTGCTCAGTGGACTTCGCAAGCTCTAGCGGTACGGGCACGGACACGGCCCGTTCCACCACCTCCGCGAAGATCGTGGTGGCGGGCGGCTTCGGCGTGGGCAAGACCACGTTCGTCGGGGCGGTCTCTGAGATCAACCCGCTGCGCACCGAGGCCGTCATGACGTCCGCGTCCGCGGGCATCGACGACCTGACCCACACCGGGGACAAGACCACCACGACGGTGGCCATGGACTTCGGCCGCATCACCCTGGACCAGGACCTGATCCTGTACCTCTTCGGTACGCCGGGGCAGGACCGCTTCTGGTTCATGTGGGACGACCTCGTCCGCGGCGCCATCGGCGCGGTCGTACTCGTCGACACCCGCCGCCTCGCCGACTGCTTCCCCGCCGTCGACTACTTCGAGAACTCCGGGCTCCCCTTCGTCATCGCCCTCAACGGCTTCGACGGCCACCAGCCGTACACCCCCGACGAGGTACGCGAAGCACTGCAGATCGGGGACGGCACGCCGATCATCACGACCGACGCGCGACACCGTGCGGACGCAAAGAGTGGCTTGATCACATTGGTTGAACACGCACTTATGGCACGTCTCAAGTAACCAGGTCCGTACGGTAGTTGCCGTAGCCCACTTGGAGTGATCTGTGTCCTTTGACACGGCCGCGAGCCGTGTTCATAACGTTTCGACAGAGAATTGCCCAGCGGCGGCCACGCGTCGCGGTCACCTGGTGTCGCTGTGCTCACAAGAGCCCCGCCTTTTGGCGGGGCTCGCTCTTTATGACCGATTTATCTTGGGCTTACATCACGGGGCGTCACCGCATCCCACTGTTTGGAAGAGCAGCCCCTGACGTGCTGGAATGCGCTGAACTGCCCAGTAGCACGGGCCTTGGAGACGACAGCGGCACGACGTGAGTGCCGCCGCCGAGAGGTTGTTGGTCGAGTGAGGCGAAGCAAGCCGAGCCCCGCGGCATCCCCCACGGGGGACACCCGGGGCAACTTCACCCCGCCGCCGCGCACAGCGGCGTCCCCCGCCGACATGGCCGCCGCGCCAGGAAACGAGCCCCCGGTCGCCTCCGGTGGACGGATGTCCCCCCGCAACTGGCGTGTGCCGACCCGGCTGAACGCGATCCTGCTCATACCCGTGCTCGTCGGCCTCGTCATGGGCGGCTTCCAGGTGAAGGGCTCCATCGACACCTGGAGCGAGGCGCAGGACGCCGAGAACACGGCCCGTCTCGTGCGGGCCTCCCTCGACTACGGCAACCGTCTCATCGAGGAACGCGACATCACCGCCGCTCCGCTGCTGAGCGGCAAGCGGAACGACCCGGCCGTCGTCAAGGCGCGCAAGGCCACCGACCAGGCCGCCGCCGATTTCAAGGCCGCCGCCGAGAACATGCCCGACAAGGAAGGCCTCAACCGCCGCCTGGAGGGCTTTCGCAAGGTCGAGCCGAAGCTCGTGCCGCTGCGCCAGGCCGCGTACACCACCAGGCTTCCCGGTGTGCAGACCGAAGAGGGCTACGTCGCCATCCAGCACCCGCTGATGGAGTTCGCCAACGAGCTCGGCCTGGGCACCGGCAACATCACCAGCTACGGCCGGACCGTCTACGCGATCTCCCTCTCCAAGGCCGCGCTCTCCCTTGAGCGGTCCATCGGCACCCATCTGCTGGTCAAGCCGGGCCCCGGCACCGGTTCGCTGACGTTGCAGCGCACCTCTCTCGCGTCGTACGCCTACCTCGAGCGCATCGCCATCGAGGAGTACACCGGCGGTGGCACCCCCGAGGACGTCGCCAAGCTGGAGGACGCCAGGAAGGAGCTGACGGCCGCCGGCGAGAAGCAGGCCAAGCAGGCCGCCGCCGACGCCAAGGCCGAGGGCAAGACCTTCGTCCCGCCGCCCTCGCAGGACAAGATGGTCGCGGCCCTCGCCACCCTGCCGAGCACCCAGCCGAGCGCCCGCGTCACGCTGGCCGGCAAGGGCATCACCCGCCAGGCCTGGTGGGCCACCACCACCGCCAAGGTCGACGCGTACCGCACCATCGAGTCGGACCTCGCCGACAAGGCCGTGGACGAGGCGTCCGGCATCGCCGCCACCGCGCAGCGCAACGCGTACATCACCGGCGCCATCGTGGTCCTCGCGCTGCTCGCCGCCTTCATCCTGGCCGGGCTCATGGCCCGCCAGATGTCCAAGGCGATGCGCCAGCTGCGTACCGCCGCCTTCGGCATCGCCGAGCAGCGGCTCCCGATGCTGGTCGACCAGCTGTCGCGCACCGACCCGGGCCGGGTCGACACCCGTGTGCAGCCCATCCCGATCTCCACCACGGACGAGATCGGCGAGGTCGCCCGCGCCTTCGACCAGGTGCACCGCGAGGCCGTCCGGCTCGCCGCCGAGCAGGCGCTGCTCCGCGGCAACATCAACGCGATCTTCACCAACCTCTCGCGCCGCAACCAGTCGCTGATCGAGGGCCAGCTGACCCTCATCACCGACCTGGAGAACAACGAGGCCGACCCGGACCAGCTGGAGAACCTCTTCCGCCTGGACCACCTGGCGACCCGTATGCGCCGCAACGGCGAGAACCTCCTCGTCCTCTCCGGCGAGGAGCCCGGCCGCCGCTGGGACCAGCCGGTTCCGCTGGTCGACGTGTTGCGCGCCGCCTCCTCCGAGGTGGAGCAGTACGAGCGCATCGAGCTCTCCGGCGTACCGGAGGCCGAGATCCACGGCCTGGCCGTGACCGACCTCGTGCACCTGCTCGCCGAGCTCCTGGAGAACGCGACCACGTTCTCCTCGCCGCAGACCAAGGTCCGGGTCACCGCGACCCGGCTGCCCGACGGCCGCATCATGGTCGAGATCCACGACAAGGGCATCGGCCTCACCGCCGAGGACTTCGCGGACATCAACCACAAGCTGGCCAACCCGCCGACCGTGGACGCCGCGATCTCGCAGCGCATGGGCCTGTTCGTGGTCGGCCGGCTCTCCGACCGGCACGGCATCCGCGTACAGCTGCGCCCCTCGGGCGAGCAGGCGGGCACGACGTCGCTCGTCATGCTGCCGGACGCGATCACGCACGGTGGCGGTGGCGACCAGTCCCCGCACGACAACGAGTTCACCGTCTCCTCGATCATCCCGGAGCAGCAGGCCCTGGCGCCCGAGCCGCTGCGCACGGCCGCCGAGCTCGGCTTCGACGACAGCCGCTACCACGGTGACGGCTCCGAGGCGCAGCCCGAACTCGACCCGGTCGGCCGCTCCCTGATGCGTGAGGAGCGCCGCGCGGCGCTGGAGGCGCAGGCCCAGCAGGCCGACGGCCGCCCGCTCTTCCGCGACGAGGTGGCACCGCAGCAGCACCAGCAGCCCCAGCAGGGCGGCTACGAGCAGCAGGTCCCCGCGTACGACCAGGGCCAGGGTCAGGGCCAGGGTTACGAGAACGAGCAGTACGCCACCGGCCAGTACAACGACCCGCAGTACAGCGACCCGCAGTACGGAGACGGGCAGTACAACGACCCGCAGTACGCGGGTGACGGTTACCGGGACGAGCAGTACGCGGCCGAGCAGTACACGACGGGGCAGTACCCGGCCCAGCCCTCCCAGGACGGCTACCAGGACCCGCAGATCTCCTATCCGGAGCGCTCCGGTCAGGACGACTGGCCCAGCGCGGACGGCTATCAGCCCGAGTACGGCCAGGAAGCGGAGTCTGCCTCACCGGCCCACGCGGGCGACGCCGAGCGCGTAGGCTTCGACCGGCCGGGACCGACTCCTTCGGTCGTCCACGACACGACCGACGCGGGCCTGCCCCGCAGGGGCTCCGCCGCCGCGAACGGGAACGGCAGTTCCCCCGCCGCGAGCGAGGGCAAGGACGACTGGCGTTCGTCCAACGACGAGCGCTGGCAGCGCGCCGAGCGCCTCAAGGAGCCGAAGGCGGGCGGGATCACCCCGTCCGGGCTCCCGCGGCGGGTGCCCAAGGCCAACCTGGTCGAGGGCACCGCGGAACAGACCCCACAGGGCGGCCCCCAGGTCTCCCGCGACCCCGAGGAAGTACGGGGCAGGCTGAGCAACCTGCGCCGCGGCGTCCAGCGGGGCCGCACCGCAGGCAGTGACACGAATGGCCAGGGCTTCAGCCCTGATAGCACCTACAACCAGGAGCGTTAGTGTGAGCCCGATGAGCCAGGCGGCACAGAACCTGAACTGGTTGATCACCAACTTCGTGGACAACACCCCCGGGGTGTCCCACACAGTGGTGGTCTCCGCCGACGGACTCCTTCTGGCGATGTCCGAAGGCTTCCCCCGCGACCGCGCCGACCAGCTCGCGGCCGTCGCCTCGGGTCTGACCTCGCTGACCGCCGGGGCCTCCCGGATCTTCGAGGGCGGCTCCGTGACCCAGACCGTTGTGGAGATGGAGCGAGGATTTCTCTTCATCATGTCCATCTCCGACGGCTCCTCGCTCGCCGTTCTCGCCCACCCGGATGCGGACATCGGTCTCGTTGGGTACGAAATGGCACTTCTTGTCGATCGCGCGGGCACGGTCCTCACTCCGGACCTGCGCGCCGAGCTCCAGGGGAGCCTTCTCAACTAACAGACAGACGGTGCGTTTTCGTGTCCCGTGCCCGTAAGGTTTCGGGACGCGGCTCCACAGTGATGGTGCCCGGCACAGTTGGAGGAGGAAGCAACGTGGCAACACCCCCAGACGGTTCGTCATCGGCGAACTGGTCCCCTGGTCACGGCCAGGGCGGCCAGCACGACGGCGGTCCGAACAGGTACAACTTCCCCTCCGCGCCGAGCCACCGCCGCCAGCCCTACGCGCAGCCCCAGCAGCCGGGACCGCGCCCGTACGACCAGGGCACCCCGGCGCACGCGCCCCGTATCCAGCCCGTGCACCCCCAGCGGCGCGCCCCCGAACCGGCGCCCGCGGGGTCGGCGCACAACCCCCTGGTGCGCCCGTACGCCATGACGGGCGGCCGGACCAGGCCCCGCTACCAGCTCGCCATCGAGGCGCTGGTGCACACCACCGCACAACCGCATCAGTTGCAGGGCCAGTTGCCCGAGCATCAGCGCATCTGCAACCTGTGCCGCGAGATCAAGTCAGTCGCCGAGGTCTCGGCGCTGCTCTCCATCCCCCTCGGCGTCGCCCGGATCCTCGTAGCCGACCTGGCGGAGGCCGGACTTGTCGCCATCCATCAGCCCGGCGGCGACGAGACCGCCGGCGGCCAGCCAGACGTGACACTGCTCGAAAGGGTGCTCAGTGGACTTCGCAAGCTCTAGCGGCGGAGCAACAGCCCGCTCCACCACCAGCGCGAAAATCGTGGTGGCGGGCGGCTTCGGCGTGGGCAAGACCACGTTCGTCGGGGCGGTCTCTGAGATCAACCCGCTGCGCACCGAGGCCGTCATGACGTCCGCGTCCGCGGGCATCGACGACCTGACCCACACCGGGGACAAGACCACCACGACGGTGGCCATGGACTTCGGCCGCATCACCCTGGACCAGGACCTGATCCTGTACCTCTTCGGTACGCCGGGTCAGGACCGCTTCTGGTTCATGTGGGACGACCTCGTCCGCGGCGCCATCGGCGCGGTCGTACTCGTGGACACCCGCCGCCTCGCCGACTGCTTCCCCGCCGTCGACTACTTCGAGAACTCCGGGCTCCCCTTCGTCATCGCCCTCAACGGCTTCGACGGCCACCAGCCGTACACCCCCGACGAGGTACGCGAAGCACTGCAGATCGGCCCGGACACCCCCATCATCACCACGGACGCGCGCCACCGCGCGGACGCGAAGAGCGCGCTGATCACGCTGGTCGAGCACGCGCTGATGGCGCGCCTTCGGTAGCGGTCCTTCCCACCTTTGCCCGTACGCGGATGTGGGCCCGCACGCTTCGGCGTGCGGGCCCCTGTCAGTTCCCGCGGTAGTGCTCGAACTGGGTCACGCCCTGGTAGCCGTAGCTCTCCGGGTGCAGTTCGTGCAGGGCGACGCCGCCCCGGGCGAGCGGACCGAGCAGCCGCGAGAGGAACGCGTTGGCCTCGCTGACGAACGCCGCCTTCTCGGCCGCGCTGTTCCTGCCCGCGGTGATGCTGACTTCCAGATGGGCGTCCCGGGTGCCTTCGGCTCCGGCAAGGGGTTTTCCGGCCACGTGGTAACGCTCCGCGGGGACGAGGTCGAGGTGGACGATGGTCCGCGCGGCGGACTTGCCGAGCGCGGAGACCGCCAGGCGGGTCAGCCCCTCGGCGAGCGACTGCTGCACCTCGGCGGAGAGTTCGGGGTCGGTGACGGTGGCCCTGATGTGGGGCATGGCGCTCCTTCGCGTGGGGTTCGGTGTACGCCGGACCGGCGGCACGGAGCAACCCTCGCCCGGCCGGGCATCATTGATCCAACGCATAGCTGTCATAGCCATATGAGGCCGCCTCATGACCGTGAACCTCCCGCAGCTCAGGGCCCTTCTCGCCGTCGTCGACACGGGCGGCTTCAGTGCGGCCGCCGCCGAGCTCGGCATGAGCCAGTCGGCGGTGTCGCACGCCGTGGCCTCCCTCGAACGTGAGCTGGCGGGACCGCTGCTCGTGCGGGCTTCCCCGGCGCGGGCGACGGCGCTCGGCGAACGCGTCCTGCCGTACGCCCGCAGCGCGCTGTCGGCGGTCCGTTCCGTCGAGGAGATCGCGGCGGACGCGAGCCGCACGCTGACCGGCACGGTGCGGCTCGCCGCGACGCCCACGGTCTGCCAGGGCCTGCTGCCCGGCCTGCTGCGGCACTGGCGGGAGAGCAGTCCACGCGTCACGGTGCGGGTCTTCGAGGGCGACAGCGCCGAGGTCGCCGAGTGGCTGGAGAACGGCACGGCCGACGCGGGCGTGCTGATCGACCCGCCGCCGGGCCCCGGCACCCGGCTCGCGGTGGACGGCTACCGTGCCCTGCTCCCCCGCGACCACCCGCTGGCGGGCGAGCCCGCCGTCGACCTCGGCGATCTGGAGGACGACGACTTCCTGCTGTCGCCGGGCGGCTGCGAGGACCGGCTCCGCGCGCTGCACGGCCGCGCAGGACTGCCGCTCGCCCCGGCGCACCGCGTACGCGATCTCGCCACCCTGATCAGCATGGTCCAGGCAGGCCTCGGCGTGACCGTCCTTTCCGAGGTCTCCCGCTCACTGGTCCCGCCCGACCTGGTGCTGCTGCCGGTGACTCCGCCGGTCTCACGCCGGCTGGTGCTGTCGGGACCGCGGGGCCGCGTATGGCATCCGGCGGTCGGACCGCTGGCGGAGTCGGCGGCGGCCCACCTGTCCCGTCCCGGCCGTGAGCCCGCCCGGTAGGAACGCACGCGGGCCCCGCCCTCCCGAAGGAGGACGGGGCCCGGAAGGCGTAAGGGCTCAGCCCTGCCAGCTGTGCGGGGCGCGGAAGCCCGGGGTGCGCTCCAGGCGGCGCCAGCCGGCCTTGTCACGGCCGCGGCGCGCGGGGGCGGCGGCGGGCTGAGCGGCGGCGCGGGCCAGCAGGATCGCGGTGATGGCCGCGACCTCCTCGGGCTCGGCGTGGCCCTTCTCGACGCGGATGTCTGGGGTGGTCATCTGCAGCGTTCTCCTTGTGGGCTACTGCGGTGCAGGAACGGACCTGCTGCTACTGCGGGGGGTTGCCGTGCTTGCGCGAGGGCAGGTCGGCGTGCTTGTTGCGGAGCATCGCGAGGGACTTGATGAGGACCTCGCGGGTCTCGGCCGGATCGATGACGTCGTCGACCAGACCGCGCTCGGCGGCGTAGTAGGGGTGCATCAGCTCGGCCTTGTACTCCTTGACCATGCGCGTCCGCATCGCCTCGGGGTCCTCCGCGGCCGCGATCTGCCGACGGAAGATCACGTTCGCGGCGCCCTCGGCGCCCATGACCGCGATCTCGTTGGTGGGCCAGGCGTAGGTGAGGTCGGCGCCGATGGACTGGCTGTCCATGACGATGTAGGCGCCGCCGTAGGCCTTGCGCAGGATCAGCGAGATCCGCGGGACCGTGGCGTTGCAGTACGCGTACAGCAGTTTCGCGCCGTGCCTGATGATGCCGCCGTGCTCCTGGTCGACGCCGGGCAGGAAGCCCGGGACGTCCAGGAGGGTGAGGATCGGGATATTGAAAGCATCGCACATCTGCACGAAGCGGGCGGCCTTTTCCGAGGCCTCGATGTCCAGGACACCGGCCAGGGCCTGCGGCTGGTTGGCGACGATGCCGACGACCTTGCCGTCGAGGCGGGCCAGGGCGCAGATGATGTTGCGCGCCCAGCGCTCGTGGACCTCCAGGTAGTCGCCGTCGTCGACGAGCTCCTCGATGACCTTGGTCATGTCGTACGGCCGGTTGCCGTCCGCCGGGACCAGGTCGAGCAGGACGTCCGAGCGGCGCTCGGCCGGGTCCTCCGACTCGTGCGCCGGCGGGTTCTCCCGGTTGTTGGAGGGGAGCATCGAGATCAGGTAGCGGACCTCGGCGAGGCAGGTCTCCTCGTCGTCGTAGGCGAAGTGGCAGACGCCCGACGTCTCGGCGTGCACGTCGGCGCCGCCCAGGCCGTTCTGGGTGATCTCCTCGCCGGTCACCGCGCGGACCACGTCCGGCCCCGTGATGAACATCTGCGAGGTCTCGCGGACCATGAACACGAAGTCGGTCAGCGCCGGCGAGTAGGCCGCGCCGCCCGCGCACGGGCCGAGCATGACCGAGATCTGCGGGATGACGCCCGAGGCCTTGGTGTTGCGCTGGAAGATGCCGCCGTACCCGGCGAGCGCCGAGACGCCCTCCTGGATACGGGCGCCCGCGCCGTCGTTCAGGGAGACCAGCGGGGCACCGGCCGCGATGGCCATGTCCATGATCTTGTGGATCTTGGTGGCGTGCGCCTCACCGAGGGCGCCTCCGAAGATCCGGAAGTCGTGGGCGTAGACGAAGACCGTGCGGCCCTCCACCGTGCCCCAGCCGGTGATGACACCGTCCGTGTACGGCTTCTTGGCCTCCAGGCCGAAACCGGTCGCCCGGTGCCTGCGCAACTGCTCGACCTCGTTGAACGAGTCCGGGTCGAGGAGCAGCTCGATCCGCTCACGGGCGGTCAGCTTGCCCTTGGCGTGCTGCGCCTCGGTCGCCTTCTCGCTCGGTCCGCGCAGCGCCTCCGCACGGATCTCGTGCAGTTCGGCCACGCGGCCACGCGAGCCGGTGGGCTCGCCGTCAGAGGAAGCGGTCTCGTCCAAAACGGTCATGTAGCGACCTTACGGAGCGCGCCCGGGGAAAGGGACCGTCGACTCCTCACAGTCTCCGGGCCGTTTTCCTGGCACCCCCGGACAGAAGAGGGGCCCGGCGGCGAAGAAGTGACGGCTCACAGCGGCCCCCGCTGTAGGGGTTCCACAAAGGGAAGGCCGTCCCGCATTTCCCGCGGCGACCTGCGTCAACCCAGGACCACCTCACATCGATGGCTCATACAGGCAGTGCCCGGCGTGATCCGCAGCCGCAAGGCGCTTCCCGTGGCGAGAACCTCCACCGATGGGTCCTTGTCCACGACTCGGGAGACGGGCCGGTTCCAGGTGAATTCCACGGAATCTCCAGTTCGCGGCGGCTCGCTCACCCGAACCGTAGCGCTCCTCCCCCTGCGCCGGACGAGCACGCTCGCGGGTGCGGTGACGGCGAGCGGTCCGGCCCGCCCTGCCCGCCAGAAGTTGGCGGCCGTCAGACCGAGCGAATCGACGGCCACGGCCTGGACCTCCGCCGAATTGGCGAGGACCGACAACCAGCGGCGGTCGGCCGCACGGGCCGCCAGGGCGCGGTGCGAGGCCCCGGGCATCAGGACATAGGCGTACGTCGCGTCCGTGGGGTCCGTGCCGTGGTCGAGCCAGAGCGTCTGCCAGCGCCGGGTCCGCCGCTCCGTGGAGCTGGTGGTGTTGATGTCGGACCAGGCGCCCGTGCGGTCCTCGCGCAGGGTGCGCAGCCGGGACGTACCGCCGGGGAAGACCCAGCCGCCGTGCCCTTCGAGGTGGGCCCAGCGCGGGTTCGGGCGGTCGTCGAGGGTGAAGGCCGCGGTACCGGCCTCGCCGAGGTTGCGGTTGTCGACGACACTCTCCACGGGGACGCCGTCGGCGGCGGTGATGCCCGCGCCCAGGCAGATCACGGCGTCCGCGGCGCAGAACCACGACTTGCGGGCCCGCAGCGTGGAGCCGAGGCCCCTGACGTGCTGGCCGACGGCCGCGAACTCGCCGTCGGTCGCGCCGCCCACCCAGCTCGCGGCGGGCCTGGCCGCGCCCCACTCGCCGCCCGCCCTGTCGGGGAGCCGCTTGGTGGAGACGGTGGTGCCGGGCAGCCGGTAGGGGTCGACGGTCGGCCAGAACCAGTCCGTGTACTGGTCGCTGCGCCGGCCTGCGGCCCACCACAGGAGCATCCCCGCGCCCGTGTGCCAGCCGCGGGGATTCTCGCCGTTGCCGCACTCGTAGTACGCGATCCGCTCCGAGGCCATGGAGAGGTTCGCGGTGAAGCCGGGGCGCCGGTGCACCGCGCGGTCCATGGCGGGAAACAGCCGGTGCTCCACCGGTTCGGGCGCCGCCGTCACGCCGGAGTCCGCGACCGCGTGCAGCCGGGCGAGATCGGCGACCCCGAGCTGCCGGGCGCCGAGGATCGGCGTGACGGTGTCCCGCTCGATCCACCCCTTGATGCGCCCGTACCAGCGCTCACGCTCGGCCGCGCTCGCGCCGCCCGCGAGCAGCGCCATGGCGGCGATGAGACCCTGCCCGTGGAAGTGGTCGCTGCGCATGATCTTGCGGTCGTCGCTCTTGAGGTAGCCGCGGCTGACGGCGCGGCCGTTGACGCTGTCCATCATGAGGCCGTCGACGATCAGGGGCGCGTACGCCCGCTCGACGCTGTCGAGGATGATCTGCTTCTTCGGGTCGGTGACGGCCCAGGATGACCCGGCGAGCAGCGCGAAGAGCCTGCCGAGACCGTCGAGCATGACTTGCCCGTACGTTCCCGAGTAGGCGACCCAGGTGTGCTGGATGAACGAGCCGTCCGCGTAGAGGCCGTCTCCCTTGGTGACGTGGGGGAAGACCGGCGAGAGCGCGTCGCGAGCGAGGGCGATCTTGGCCGGGGCCCTGCCCAGGACGCCGCGCAGGGCGACGGAGCGGCACAGGTCGACGCGGTTGGCGCCGGTCGATGTGCCGGTGTAGTCGCCGATCGCGGAGTCGGGGACGAAGTGGTCGACGGCGGCGAAGGCCTTCTCCCTGCGGTCCGCGCCGAGCTCGTCATGGAGGGCCGCCACGATGTCCATGAGCAGTCGCGGGCTGCCGATCTGCCACTCCCACCAGTTTCCGTAGCGGGTGGTGGCGGGGTGGTAGACGGTGGCGGCGACGTGGTCGAGGCCGCGCAGGATGTCGGTGAGTAGTCCGGCGTCGCCCGTCGATCCGGTGCCTTCGCAGACGTACGCCTGGGTCATCGTCCACAGCCTGCTGTAGCTGAGGGTGATGCCGGACGGTGGGTCGAACGGGGCGTCGGGCCAGAGCGACGCGGCGGCGGGGGCCATGGCCGTGCGGAAGGCGCGGGCGAGGTCGCCGGTCTCCCTGAGCCGGGAGGCGTACGGCTCGTCGGCGGGGTCGTAGCCGGTACCGAGGGAGATCTCCAGCCAGCGTTCGCGCAGGACCGTGAACTCGTCGGCCGTTTCGGCGGCGGATGCCGGGGGCGGCAGGGTCAGCATGGCGGTTGCTCCGGCTCCGGTGGCGGCGACGCTGAAAGCGGTTGCTGCCAAGAAGGTGCGGCGGGTTGGCGTCATGCGTCAGGGGTGTATCAGCGGGGAGAAAGCGCTGTCTAGACCTCACACCGAAGCTCCTGCATCCATGGGGACCCCACGCCCCTCCTTCGAGTGACCCACAGAAGACACGCCGCACTAGAGGTTGAAAGTTGAACAGAATCGCGTTACCGTCAATCTCGTTGAACATTCAACAGTAGCTCCCCGTCGGAGCTCTCGTCCCCAAGGAGCACGTCATGGGCATCTTCGGCCGCAAGAACGACACCGCCACCACCGCCGCGACACCGGCCGCACCCGCCGCGGTCAGCCCGGAGCTCGCCGCGCTGACCGGTGACTACACCATCGACCCCGCGCACACGACGATCGGCTTCGTCGCCCGGCACGCCATGGTCACCAACGTCAAGGGCTCCTTCCTCGACTTCACCGGCTCACTGCACCTGGACGGCACGGACCCGGCCCGCTCGACCGCCTCCCTCGACATCACGATGGACAGCATCGACACGGGCAACGCCGACCGTGACGGGCACCTCAAGAGCGCCGACTTCTTCAAGACCGACGAGTTCCCCGCCATGACCTTCCGCTCGACCGAGGTGAAGGCGCTCGGCGGCGACGACTACCGCGTCACCGGCGACCTGACGATCCTGGGCACCACGAAGCCGCTCTCCATCGACCTGGAGTTCAACGGCGCGGCCAAGGACCCGTTCGGCAACGACCGCGTCGGCTTCGAGGGCAAGGCGGAGATCCTGCGCTCGGAGTGGGGCCTCACGTGGAACGCCGCGCTGGAGACCGGCGGCGTGCTCATCTCCGACAAGATCAAGCTGAACTTCGACATCTCGGCGATCAAGGCCGGGGCCTGAGCCCGACCGCCCGCGCCACCCGCTCGGCCACGCCACCCGCTCGGCCACGCCGCCCGAACCGTACGCGCCACCGTTTCGTCGTGCCCGAGTTCATCCAGCAACTGCCCGCTCTCCTCGGCGTGATCGTCGGCGCGCTCGGCTCGTACGTGGCGATCACGCGGGGCGACCGCATCCGGTTCCGGCGGGAGCAGGCGGCGCGCTGGGAGGAGCGGCGGCTCGCCGTCTACACCGAGTACGCCCGGGTCCTGCGGCAGACCGTCAGCCTCACCTACCGGGTCGCCGCCCACCTCGGCAACGACCCGCACCCCCACCCGCTCGCCCCCGAAGAGGCGGTGCCGCTCTTCACCCAGGCCGCCGAGGCGCGCGACCCCGCCGGAGAGGCGCTGCTCATGCTGGGCGCGCCGGAAGTGGTCGACGAGGCGCGGGCATGGGTGCTCCTGGTCATCCGGATGGAGCGGTTCCTGCGCGCGGACACGCACGACCCCGAGGCGTGGGGCGAACTCCTTGAGCGGCAGCGGGCCGCGCGCGAGGCGTTCTACGCGGCGGTCCGGCGGGACCTTGCGCTGCCGCCGGGGCATCCGGGGCGGTGGCCGGTGACGGATACCCCGGCCGCCCCCCGGACGGACCGACCTGGCCGCCCTCCCCGGCCGGACCGATCGGACTGATCACCCCGTGCCGAGCGTGTGCCCCAGGATCGCCTTCGCCAGCGGCTCCTGCACCGCCGGCGGCAGCGAATGCCCCATGCCGGGAATCTCCACGAGCCGCGCACCGGCGATGACCTGGGCGAGATGCTGGGGATGCGGCAGCGGGAAGACGGGCTCGGCGGGGGCGGACACGACGAGCGTCGGGACCTTCGTCCGGGCCAGTTCGGCGGTGCGCACCATCCCCGAGGAGTCGGCGCGCCCATGGGCTGTCGAGTCCAGGTAGCTGCCCGCGTGCTCGATGATGCGCCGCTCAAGGTCCCTGAAGTACGCGGCATCGAAGGGCAGTTGGTCTCCGCTCAGCAGACGCCAGTGCTCCACCCTGCGATCCAGCTCGGCCTCCAGCCCGTGGTCCTCGACGGGGCGGGACCACAGCTCCAGGATCTCCCGCGCGATACCGGGCAGCTCCGCGACGGGGACGTGTACGCCGTCCGGCCGCACGTACGGCGTCTCGCTCAGCGCGCACGTGCCCATCAGGGTCGCGCTCAGCACCCGCTCGGGGTGGTCGGCGACCAGCAACTGGGCGAGCATGCCGCCCAGCGAGAGCCCCGCGACGTGCGCGCGCTCGACGCCCAGGCCGTCCAGGACCGCCACGGCGTCTTGCGCCAAGTCGGTGACGGCGTAGGGGTTTTGGTCGAAGGGGCGGTCCGAGCGGCCCGTGTCGCGGTGGTCGTAACGGATGACGTGGTGGTGGGCGGCGAGCGCCTCCACCAGCGGCTCGGGCCAGCCGAGCCCGGAGGCCTGGGCCCCCATGACGAGGAGCAGCGCGGGGGCGTCGGACGCCCCTCGCCGCTCGGTCCACAGCCGAACTCCCGGCGCGACCTCGACGTACTGCTCCTGAACGTGTTCCGGCACGAGTCATCCCCTCTCCGGGCGCGTATCCGCGCCCGCTCTAAGACGAAACGTATCGTCTCGCATCAGGGCCGTGCGGTCAAGCGCCGGTGCCCGACCGCGGCGGCCCAGGGCGCCCCGCCTAGAACCCGCCGCCCCCACCACCGAAGTCGCCCCCGCCTCCGAAGTCACCGCCCCCGCCGAAGTCCCCACCACCGAAGTCCCCGCCACCGAAGTCACCCGGGTCGAAGTCGGCGCCCGAGAAGTCGCCGCCCTCGTAACCGCCGAAGTCGCCGTACCCCGAGCCGTAGTCGGCGGCGTAGGCGGGGGCCGACATCATGCCGCCGAGCATCGTGCCGAGCAGCAAACCGGGCAGCAGGCCGCCGCCGAAGTAGCCGCCCGCCCAGGGCCCGTACGCCGGGCCCGCCTCCCAGTAGGGCCGCCGCTCGCCGGAGTCCGTGGCCACCGTCCGCGCCATCGGGTCCCGGCCGTCCGCGAGGCGGGCCGCGTCCGCCGCGCAGACCGGGACCGAGCGTTCCGGCGCGCCCGGGGGCGCCCACATGACGTCCTCGACCGAGGGGCCGTGCCGCGGGTCGAAGAAGCAGGGGGCCCGCCGCTCCGGCAGCTCGCGGCCCTCGCGGCGCGCGGCGAGCAGGGCCAGGGAGAAGCGTCCGTCCTCCAGGGCCTGGGTGACGGCCCGCACGTCCTCGGGGCCCGTCGCCGCGGCCATGTACGACTTCGCCTTCTCGTACGCGTCGAGCGCCCGCTCGTAGTCCGCGCGCATCGCGTCGTTCGCACCGGCCTCCGCGGGATGGAAGTCGAGCCGGTCAAGCTCCTCGCCGAACGCGGTGATGTCCTCGTCCACGACGACGGACAGCTTGTTCAGCGCCTCGCGCCGGCTCTCCTCGTGGCGCCGCTTCTTGCGCCGGATCACGGCGTACGCGCCACCGGCGCCGGCGACGACCACCACTCCGACGCCGATGACGGCGCCCGCCGAGACGCCGTCGTCCGCGCCGCCCCAGGACTGCGGGGCCCTGCCGCGCGCCTGCACCAGGGCCTGACCGACGAAATGGTCGAGCTGGACGGCGGTGTCCTCGCCCTGGACCAGCGAGACGAGGTTCCTGACGGCGTTGCCCGTCAGGACCGAGCGGTCGGCCCGCGCGTCGAAGCCGCCGCCGAGCCGGACCGCGTAGACGCCGGTCACGCCGGTCTCGGCGCGCAGCCGCGTGAAGAGGCGCTGCTGCGGGAAGTTGTCCGGCAGCACGGCCACGAACACCGGCTTGTCGGCCTTCTTGATCTTTTGGGCGAGGGCGTCCGCCTGCGCCTCGGACAACTGGTCCGACGCCGCGGGATCCACGTACACGGGACTCTTCTGCCAGGCGTCCGCCACGACCGACGCGCTGGAGGCGTCCGGCGCCACCGGCGTCGCCGAGACCCCGGGCGCCGCCGAGACCCCGGGCGCCGCGGTGAAGGACACGGCGCCCAGGACGAGCAGGAGCCCGGAGAGTCCTACGGTGATCCGCTTCGTCCGATTCTTCATACTTCGAACGTAACCCAGCGCGGACCCCGACGGAGGCTCGGGCGGCTGCTATTCCACCGGCTCGACCCCGGCCCGCAGCAGGCCGTAGGTGTACGCGTCCTCCAGGGCGCCCCACGACGCGGCGATGACGTTCTCGGCGACGCCGACGGTCGACCACTCGCCGACGCCGTCGGAGGTGGAGATCAGGACCCGCGTGGTGGAGGACGTGCCGTGCTTGCCCTCCAGGATGCGGACCTTGTAGTCGACGAGCTCCAACTTGGCGAGCTGCGGATAGATCCGCTCCAGGCCGACCCGCAGTGCCCGGTCGAGGGCGTTGACCGGGCCGTTGCCCTCGGCCGTGGCGACGATGCGCTCGCCCTTCGCCCACAGCTTCACGGTGGCCTCGTTGGCGTGCGTGCCGTCGGGGCGGTCCTCGACGATGGCCCGCCAGGACTCGACGCGGAAGTAGCGGCGGGCCCGGCCCTCGGCCTCCTCGCGGAGCAGCAGTTCGAAGGAGGCGTCGGCGGCCTCGTACGTGTACCCCTGGAGCTCGCGCTCCTTGACGCGCTCCACGACGCGGCCGATCAGCTCGCGGTCGCCGCCGAGGTCGACGCCGAGCTCCTTGCCCTTGAGCTCGATGGAGGCGCGGCCCGCCATGTCGGAGACGAGCATGCGGATGCGGTTGCCGACGAGGTCCGGGTCGATGTGCTGGTACAGGTCGGGGTCGACCTTGATCGCGGAGGCGTGCAGGCCCGCCTTGTGCGCGAAGGCGGAGACGCCGACGTAGGGCTGGTGGGTCGATGGGGTCAGGTTGACGACCTCGGCGATGGCGTGCGAGACGCGGGTCATCTCGCGCAGGGAGCCCTCGGGCAGGACCTGCTTGCCGTACTTGAGCTCCAGGGCGGCGACGACGGGGAAGAGGTTGGCGTTGCCGACGCGCTCGCCGTAGCCGTTGGCCGTGCACTGCACGTGGGTGGCGCCCGCGTCGACGGCGGCGAGGGTGTTGGCGACGGCGCAGCCGGTGTCGTCCTGGGCGTGGATGCCGAGCCGTGCGCCGGTGTCGGCGGCGACGGTGCCCACGACGGCCTGGACCTGGGCGGGCAGCATGCCGCCGTTGGTGTCGCACAGGACGACGACGTCGGCGCCCGCGTCGGCGGCGGCCCGCACGACGGACTTGGCGTACTCGGGGTTGGCGCGGTAGCCGTCGAAGAAGTGCTCGCAGTCGACGAAGACGCGGCGTCCCTGGGCGACGAGGTGGGAGACGGTGTCGCGGACCATTTCCACGTTCTCTTCGAGGGTGGTGCGCAGGGCCAGCTCGACGTGCCGGTCGTGGGCCTTGGCGACGAGGGTGATGACGGGGGCGCCGGAGGCCAGGAGGGCGGCCACCTGCGGGTCGTCGGCCGCCTTGGCGCCCGCGCGGCGGGTGGCGCCGAAGGCGACGAGCCGGGCGTGCCGGAAGGTGATCTCCTGCTGTGCCCGCGCGAAGAACTCGGTGTCGCGCGGGTTGGCGCCGGGCCAGCCGCCTTCGATGAAGCCCACGCCGAAGTCGTCCAGGTGCCGGGCGATGGTCAGCTTGTCCGCGACGGTGAGGTTGATGCCCTCGCGCTGCGCGCCGTCGCGCAGCGTGGTGTCGAAGACGTGGAAGGAATCGTCGGGTGCGCTGGTTTCCGTCATGCTGATCTGGCTCCTGTGTCGGATCTCGGTCTACCGGAATGACCGGCTCCACCACCCCCAATGATCCCTCGCGCTCCGTGTCCGGCTGCAGTTGGGCCGGGAAACGAAAAAACCCCTCGCGGGTGCGAGAGGTCTGCGCGCGGGTCGAGGCGACGGTGTCCGCCCGTACGTGATGGGTACGAGGCGGTCACTGCGGACCGGCGCGCCTGCTGCCAATAATCATGGCGAACGAGAGCACGACAGGCAGCTTGCCACGGTTCGCCCCCGTGCGGAACGGCGTCTCACGATGCGGGCGGCGCGTGCTCGCGCCGCCCGCTCCGGGTCGAACGTCAGCGCAGGCGGCGTACGAAGATGTCGTCGCCGTCGTTGGTGTCGCCGGGCAGCAGCGTGGCGTCGCCGGACGAGAAGGCGATCCGGCGGGCGTCCGCCGAGATGCCGCCCGGCGCGACCGTCGCCGTGGCAGCGCCGCCGGTGGTGTCCGGGGTGACGAGCGTGGTCGTGCCCGTCCTGAGGTCCCGCAGGTAGACGGGCCACTCCTTGCCGTACTGGCTGCCCGCCTCGGTGAGTTCGGACATGAAGGTCAGGCGGCGGCCGTCGGCGCTGATCGCGGGCGCCCGCGCCCAGGCCCTCGCCCGCAATGACGGGCTGCACCGGTGGCGCGGTTCCGCACGCGGAGGTCGAACGGCCTCAGCGGCTCTCAGACCTCCGCGCCGAGCGACCCGTCCAGGAAGTCCCGTACGTGCGTGAGGACTTGGGCGCGGCCCGTGCCCCGCAGGCCGATCGCCACATGGATGGCGAAGCCGTCGAGCAGCGCCCTCAGCCGGGTCCCGAAACGGTCCGGGTCGACCGTCTTGAACTCGCCGCGCGAGACGCCCTCGGCGAGCAGCGCCACCAGGTCGCGGTGCCAGGCGCCCTCGATCGCGGCCTGCCGGTCGCGGGCGTCCTCGTCGGCCCCCAGGGAGCGGTTCCAGACCTCGAGCCAGAGGGTCCAGTGCGGGTCACCGGGGCCGTCGGGGACGTACAGGTCGACGTAGGCGTCCAGGCGGGCGCGGGCCGTGCCGGGGCGGGCGAGGAGGCGGCCGCGCTCGGTGCCGAGGCGGCCCTCGCTCCACTCCAGGGTGCGCAGGAGCAGCTCGTCCTTGGTGCGGAAGTAGTAGAGGAGGTGGCCGGAGCTCATGCCGACCTCGCGGCCGAGCGCGGCCATGGTCAGCTTCTCCAGGCCGCGTTCGGCGATCATCTCCATGGCGGCCGCCAACACGTCCTCACGCGGTGGGGCGTTCTTCCGCGCGCGGGCCTGACCGGCCATGTCCGTACTCCTTGATCACACCTTCGGCTGCCGCCGGGGAGCAGACCCCGGCCCGCGCCCGCCGCACCACCGCGCCCGGCGCCCGGCGCCCCATCTTAGGCACCACGCCCCACCACCCGACGAGCCGGACCCGCCCCGGCTCACGGCGTACGGCCAGGGCTTCTCCGGCGCGGCCTGCGCACCGGTGGGGTGGCCAGGCGGGCCCGGCCCGGCCCGCCGCCGCTACCCGTGGCGCAGGCCCCCTTCGCCTTCGGGTGGAGGGGCCCTTTCGTCATGCTCAAATCGGCGTACCGTGACGGCGTGGCAAACGACGACCTCGGGCGAACTCTCCGACGCCTGCGCCGCCTGGCCTCCCTGACCCAAGAGGAGTTGGCCGAGCGCTCCGACGTGTCCGTGGACGTGATTCGGCAACTGGAGCAGCGCCGCAAACACTCGGCGCGTCTGCCCACACTGCACGCCCTGGCCAACGGTCTCGGCGTGGAGCTGACGACGCTCCTGGGCGATCCGCCGGCTGTCTCGACGGGCGAGAACGACGGGCCCCGTTTCGTGGCAGTGCGCCGGGCCGTCATGCCCGCCCTGGGGGGCGCTGAACCCAAGGCACCAGGGCCCGACTTCTCACTGCCCGACCTGCGGGAGCAGATCGCGGAGGGCTGGACGCAGTATCACGCTGCTGAGTTCGACACTGTGATGAAGACCCTGCCTGACATGATCACGGACGCGCGTACCGCCACAGCGGCGCCGGACCGCGTGGACCAGGGCGCCGGATTCGCGGCGCTGGGCAAGGTCCTGCAGCTGGCGGGACACGTCGCTGTGCGGATGGGGAAAACCGACCTCGCCCTGATCAGTCTGGAGCGAGCCATAGACGCGGCGGGCCGATCGTCCGACCCCCTGCTCCGCGCGATGATCGTCAACTCTGTGGCGTGGACGTACCAGCGGCAGGGCCGCCTCGGCGATGCCCTGGACATTGCCCTGCACGCCGCCGCCGACATCAAGAACGACGGGCGCACCGGTACCGCTGACGGCCTGAAGGTCTGGGGCGCGCTGACGATGTCCGCCGCTACGTCGGCCGCGCGCGGCAACGACTATGAGCGAGCCGCCTCGTTGATGGAGCACGCAGAGATGGAAGCGGCTCGCGTGGCCAAGCTTCCACAGAGCAGCGACAGCCGCATGGTCAGCGTCTTCAGCCCGTCCTCGGTACGCATCGAGCGCGTCCGCCTGGCCGTGCAGTACGGGCACCCCGAGGAGGCCCTGACTCTGGCGAAGGGGATGCGGCTGAGCAAGGACACTCCGCCGTCCTGGCGGACGTGGCTGTTGCTGGACGTGGCCCGCGCTCACACGGACCTCGGAGACGCTCCGGGCGCCGTAAAAGCCCTGGAGTCGCTTCGGCGCGTGGCGCCGACATGGATGCAGCACCACACCCTGGCGGTCGCCATCGTGCGCGACCTGTGGTCACTTCCCAACCATCCCGCCGGACTGCGTTCGTTGGTCGAATTCCTGGGGGTCGACGGGTAGCGTCGCGAAACTGGGACGCCACGCCACTGTCACCCTGTGTAACGCACCGATTCCATGAGTCGCACAGCGTCCCGGCGACCGCCCAACGGCCCCGGGGCATGGCCGACTGGTAGGAGTCGACATGGCCGACAGTATGGGCCGCGCCCTCAGCGCGGGACGTAGCGAATCACCGGCGCTGATGAGTGCCGCGTTCGACTGGCTGGCGCACGCCCAGCGGGAGCCGCATCTGGCGCACCGGGAGTGGATGGAGCGCGGCGCCGCACTGTTGCCGCTCGGCACTCGGTTCAACGCCGTGTGCTTGTCCGCACGGATCGTGCACGCGGGCGTCGACACCGATGACCCGGAGACGGTGGCCGCGGCGCTGGCCCATCTGCTCTGCGGCCCGGTCCTCCACCACCGACCGAAGCAGACGTACTACGCACTGACCGCACCGCATCCGCCCACCCTGTGGGCCCGCGCCGACGTGGCCCCGATGCTCGGCGCCAATCACTTCCTCTCCGTCCCGGCCCCGGACATGGTCGGCCCGTACGGCCTGCACTGGGTCGTACGCCCACGCATCGTCGGCGACCTGTGCCCGGTGCCGTCCGTCGCCGCCCTCGTCCACATCGCGATCGGCGCGGGGGCGGGGGGCCATCGGTGAACGCCCCCATGAAGACCACCGACCTGCGGCAGTACGAGCACGAGATCTACGTGACCCTCCTCATGCACACCGTGGAGTGCGCCACTCCCGTCGGAGACCGGCGCGCTCACCGGCCCGTGACCGCCGGCTGCTGCTGGGTGATGCAGTGGATGCCACCGCCCCCGGCAAAGATCGTACGGGCGTCGACGAGCGTCACCGTACGGTCGGGGAAGAGGCCGCGGAAGATGCCGGCCGCGATCTCGTCGTGGGGGTCGCCGAAGGCGCACAGGACGACGCCGCCGTTGCAGAGGTAGTGGTTGATGTACGAGTAGTCGACCCAGCCCTCGTCGTCCTTCAGGACGGTCGGGGCGGGCACCTCGACGATGCGCAGGGTGCGCCCGCGCGCGTCCGTCTGTCCCTCCAGAGCCGCCACGACCTCCTTGCTGACCTCGAAGTCGGGGTGGGCGGGGTCGCGCTGGGAGTGGACGAGGACCACGCCGGGGGCGGCGAAGGCGGCGACGATGTCGACGTGGCCGAGGGTGCCGTAGCCGTGGCCGGGGTAGTCGGCGGTGAGGCCGCGCGGCAGCCAGATCGCCTTGGTGGTGCCGAGCTGGGCGTGGATCTCCGCCTCGACCCGCTCCTTGGTCCAGCCCGGGTTGCGCTCGGGGCCGAGCTGCACGGTCTCGGTGAGCAGGACGGTGCCCTCGCCGTCGACGTGGATGCCGCCGCCCTCGTTGACCAGGCGCGAGGTGTACGTCGGCGCTCCCGCGAGGTCGGCGACGTACGCGCCGATCTTCGCGTCGTGGTCCCAGCGGGCCCACTCCTGGGCTCCCCAGCCGTTGAACACCCAGTCGACGGCGGCCAGTCGCCCCTTGCCGTCGGTGAGGAAGGTCGGCCCGATGTCCCGCATCCAGGCGTCGTCGAGCTCGCGCTCCACCACCTCGATGTCCGGGCCGAGGAGTTCGGCCGCGTACACGGACTGGGCGGGCCCGCAGACCACGGTGACCGGTTCGAAGCGGCGTACGGCGCGGGCGACGTTCGCCCAGGCGAGGCGGGACTCGTCCAGGCCCGCGGGGTCGTCGAAGGTGGGGTTGGGGCACGGCCACGCCATCCAGGTGCGCTCGTGCGGGGCCCACTCGGCGGGCATGCGGAAGCCGTCGGCGGCAGCGGTCATGACGTACACCTTCAGAGGAAGTAGAGGCGGTTGAGGGAGACGGAGTCGGCGGGCTCGGAGCGGACCGGGTCGCCGTCGAGGGTGACGAGGCCGGTGCGCTGGTTCACGTCGACGGCTCCGGTACGGGAGTTCAGGCGCAGGTCGGCGGGGCCGATGCCGCGGGTGCCCCGGACGGCGACGCGGCGCCTGCGGGTGGGCATGAGGTCGTTGCCCTGGTCGACGGCGGCCTGCGCGACGAAGGCCACGGAGATGTCGGCGGGCACGGCGCCGTGGGCCCCGAACAGCGGGCCGAGCACGAGGGGTTCGCAGGTGTCGGTCGCGGCGTTGGGGTCGCCGGTGACGCCGTACGCGGGGAAGCCGGACTTCAGGACCATCTGCGGCTTGGCGCCGAAGTACTGCGGGCGCCAGAGCACGATGTCGGCCAGCTTGCCGACCTCCAGGGAACCGACCTCGTGGGCGAGGCCGTGCGCGAGGGCGGGGTTGATGGTCAGCTTGGCGATGTAGCGCAGGACGCGCGCGTTGTCGTCGTGCGGGCCGTCGCCCTCCATCGGGCCGAGCTCGGCCTTCATCTTCCCGGCCATCGCGAACGTACGGCGTACGGTCTCGCCCGCACGGCCCATGCCCTGCGCGTCGGACGAGGTGATGCCGATGGCGCCCAGGTCGTGCAGGACGTCCTCGGCACCCATCGTCCCGGCGCGGATGCGGTCGCGGGCCATGGCGGCGTCACCCGGCAGGTCGGTCTTGAGGTCGTGGACGGAGACGATCATGCCGTAGTGCTCGGCGACGGCGTCGCGCCCGAAGGGCAGCGTCGGGTTGGTCGAGGAGCCGATCACGTTCGGCACGCCCGCCATCTTCAGGACGTTCGGCACGTGGCCGCCGCCGCAGCCCTCTATGTGGAAGGCGTGGATGGTGCGCCCGTCGAGGACCTTCAGGGTGTCCTCGACGGAGAGGCACTCATTCAGGCCGTCGCTGTGCAGGGCCACCTGCACGTCGTGCTCCTCGGCGACGCGCAGCGCGGTGTCCAGGGCGCGGGTGTGCGCGCCCATGTCCTCGTGCACCTTGAAGCCGGACGCGCCGCCCTCGGCGAGCGCCTCGATCAGCGGGGCGTCGTCGGAGGACGAACCCCGGCCGAGGAAGCCGATGTTGACGGGCCAGGCGTCGAAGGCGTTGAAGGCGTGGCGCAGCGCCCAGGGCGAGTTGACGCCGACGCCCCATACGGGCCCGAACTCCTGGCCGATGATCGTGGTCACGCCGGAGGCGAGGGAGGCCTCCATGATGCGCGGTGAGAGCAGGTGGACGTGGGTGTCCACCGAGCCCGCGGTGGCGATGAGACCCTCCCCCGACACGATGGACGTGCCGGTGCCGACCACGACGTCGACGCCGTCGAGGGTGTCGGGATTCCCCGCTCGCCCGATGGCGTGAATGCGGCCTTCGCGGATGCCGATGGACACCTTGCGGATGCCCTGCACGGCGTCGATGACGACGACGTTGCTGATGACGACGTCGCAAGTGTCGCGGACTGCGGCGGCCTTCAGATGCAGCCCGTCGCGGGCCGTCTTGCCGAATCCGGCGAGGAATTCGTCGCCGTGCTTCTGGGAGTCGGACTCGACGCGGATCGTCAGGCCCGAGTCGCCGAGCCGGACGTGGTCGCCGGCGCGGGGGCCGTGGGTGGCGGCGTACTCGTACGGGGTGAGGCGGCGCGGTTCGGCGGCGTGACCTCCGGGGCGGCTCATCGCTGGACCTCCTGCTCGGTTGTTTCCGGTACGCCGAGGTAGCCGCAGGCGGCGGCGCGGCGCAGCGCCTCATCGCGGGCACCCGGCGCGTCAAGCGGCCCGTCCACCAGGCCCGCGAATCCGATGGCGATCCGCTCGCCGCCGATGGGCAGCAGCCCGACGTCGAGGCTCTCGCCGGGCCCGAAGCGGACCGAGGAACCGGCCGGGACGGCGAGGCGCAGGCCGTACGCGGCGGCGCGGTCGAAGTCGAGCCGGGGGTTGGCCTCGAAGAAGTGGAAGTGTGACGTCACGGAGACCGGCACGGTGGCGGTGTTGCGCACGGTCAGCGTCACGGTGGGGGCCGGGTCGTCGTGCTGCGCCGCGGGCAGGAGCGCGCCGGGCGCCGCGTCGCCGAGGCCGGGGCCGATCGGATCGGAGACCACCGCGAGGCGGGACCCGTCGTCGAAGACCGCCTCCACGTGCACCTCGGTCACCACGTCCGCGACGCCGGGCAGCACGTCGTCGGGGCCGAGGACCGCGCGGGCCCGCTCGACCGCCTCGGCGAGCCGGGCGCCGTCGCGGGCGGCCTCGCAGACGGTGTCGGCGATCAGCGCGGTGGCCTCGGGGACGTTGAGTCTGAGGCCGCGCGCCCTGCGCGAGCGGGCGAGCTCGGCGGCCCCGAAGAGCAGCAACCGGTCGCGTTCGGTGGGCGTGAGTCGCACGCGCCGTACCTCCCTGTTCCACATCCTGTTTCCGGCTTTAGAGCAACACTCTAACTACGAAATCCGCAAGCGGGAAGCATTGACGGATCAGGCCTTCACACGTCACATTGAGCGCTGCTCAAATGTCGGAGCGACCATCGGGACCAAGCGAGCGTCAGGGGCACCCTCATGCCGATAGAACAGCGCGGAGTCGACACCATCCCGGACGGGGAGCGCACCAGCGGCCCCCGTGATCTCGTGTCGATCCTCATCGGCTCCAACCTCTGCCTGGGAGTGATCGTCTTCGGCTGGCTGCCGGTGTCGTTCGGCCTCGGCTGGTGGGAGTCGGTCGGCGCGGTGGCGGCGGGCACGGTGATCGGCACGGCACTGACCGCGCCGCTCGCCCTGGTCTCGCTGCGCACCGGGACGAACCTCTCCACGTCGTCCGGCGCGCAGTTCGGCGTGCGCGGCCGGCTGGTCGGCTCGGTCGTGGGGCTGCTGCTCTCGCTCGGCTACACCGCGCTGACCATCTGGATCGGCGGCGACGTGATGGTGGGCACGCTGCACCGCCTGCTCGGCCTGCCGACCGACGGCGTCTCGTACTCCGTGGTCTACGCCCTGCTCGCGGCGGCCACCGTCACGGGCGCCGTCCACGGCTACCGCGTGCTGCTCCGTCTCTCCCGCGTCCTCGCCGTCGGCATGACGGCGCTGCTGGTCCTCGGCGTTGTCGCGTACGGCCCCGATTTCACGACCTCCGCGCTGCCCGGGGCGGGCGGCTACGCGCTCGGCTCGTTCTGGCCGACGTGGCTGCTCGCGCTCGTGGCGGCGGGCCTGTCGGGACCGATCGCCTTCATCACCCTGCTCGGCGACTACACCCGCTACGTCTCCCCCGCCCGGCACAGCTCCCGCAAGGTGCTCGGCGCGGCCTGGCTCGGCCTGATCGCGGGGCTCCTGATCCCCCAGCTCTTCGGCACGTTCACCGCGTACGCGGCGCGCGCCGCCCTCGACTACGCGGGCGGGCTCGTCGACGCGTCCCCCACCTGGTACCTGCTCCCGCTGCTGCTCGCCGCCTCCGCCGGTTCGGTCGGCAACGCGGGCCTGATGCTCTACTCCATGGGCCTCGACCTGGACGCGATCCTGCCCCGCGCGTCCCGTGCGCGGGCCACCTGCACGGTCGCCGTCGTCGCCACCGCGTGCGTCTTCGCCGGGCACTTCGCCTGGGAGGCGCAGGACGCGATGACGTCCTTCGTCCTGCTCCTGACGGCCATCGGCACGCCGTGGGCGGTCATCACGCTGATCGGCTTCGCGCGCTGTCGCGGGGAGTACGACGCGGAGGCCCTCCAGGTCTTCAACCGCCGCTCCAGGGGTGGGGCCTACTGGTACCGCTCCGGCTGGAACGTCCGGGCCACCACGGCGTGGGCGCTGGGTGCGGTGGTCGGTCTGCTCGCGGTCTCCCTGCCCTCGTACGAGGGCCCGCTGCTCTCCCTGACGGGCGGGGTCGACTGCAGCTTCCTGCTGTCGGGCGTGGTCGGCGGCCTGACGTACGCGACGCTGACCCGCCGCGCCTCGCCCCTGCCCCCGCTCCCCCTCACGGAGGAGGAGCCCCTGACGAGCTGAACGCCGTCCCCCGCGGGCCCGTCGTGGCTGACGTCGCGCAGTTCCCCGCGCCCCTGAGCGGCTTCGCCGTCAGGGCGCGGGGGGGCGGTGCGTCGACGTTGTGCGGCGATGAGGTACGGCCAGGGGCGCGGGGAACTGCGCGACCAGCCCCCACCGGCCCGCAGACGAAAGGCAGACGCCGGGTCACCACCAGGGGCGCGGGGAACTGCGCGACCAGCCCCCACCGGCCCGCAGACGAAAGCAGGCACCCGGCGCGCAGGTACACGCACAGGCGCGCCCCCGCCCCGCCAGGGGCGCTACCGAGCCCGCTCAGCCGAGGTCGTGCATCCAGCCGTGCTGGTCCTCAACCGTGCCGCGCTGAATGTCCAGCAACGCCTCACGCAGCCTCATCGTGACCTCACCCGGCTCGCCACCACTCTGCCGCCACTCCCCCGCCGCACTCTTGACCGTGCCGACCGGCGTGATGACCGCCGCCGTGCCGCAGGCGAAGACCTCGGTGAGGGTGCCGTTCTCGGAGTCGGTCTTCCACTGGTCGATGGAGACGCGGCCCTCCTCGGAGGCGTAGCCGAGATCGCGGGCGACCGTGAGGAGCGAGTCGCGGGTGATGCCGGCGAGCAGGGACCCCGTCAGGGTGGGCGTGACGATCCGGTCCCCGTACACGAAGTACAGGTTCATGCCGCCGAGCTCCTCGACCCACTTGTGCTCGACCGCGTCGAGGTAGGCCACCTGGTCGCAGCCCCTGGCAGCCGCCTCCGCCTGCGCGAGCAGCGACGCCGCGTAGTTGCCGCCGGTCTTGGCGTCGCCCATGCCGCCGGGCACGGCCCGCACGCGGTCCTCGGAGAGCCAGATCGAGACGGGCTTGACGCCACCGGGGAAGTAGGCGCCGGCGGGCGAGGCGATGACGACGAAGAGGTACTCGTTGGCGGGCTTCACGCCGAGGCCGACCTCGGTGGCGATCATGAACGGGCGCAGGTAGAGGGACTCCTCGCCACCGTGCGCCGGAACCCACGCCTTGTCCTGCTGGACCAGCGCGTCGCACGCCTCGATGAACGTCTCGACCGGCAGCTCCGGCATGGCGAGGCGGCGCGCGGAGGCCTGGAAGCGGCGGGCGTTGGCGTCGGGGCGGAAGGAGGCCACCGAGCCGTCGGGCTGGCGGTAGGCCTTGAGGCCCTCGAAGATCTCCTGGGCGTAGTGCAGGACGTTGGTCGCCGGGTCGAGCGCCAGCGGACCGTAAGGCACCAGCTGTCCGTCGTGCCAGCCGCGGCCCTCCGTCCACTTGATCGTCACCATGTGATCGGTGAAGTGGCGGCCGAACCCGGGGTTCGCCAGGATCGCCTCGCGCTCGGCTGAGGCCAGCGGCGTCGAGGAGGGCTTGAGCTCGATGGTCGGCGTCGTCGTCATGAGTACTTCAGTCCTTCACGTGTGATGGTGACGGACCGCGCTCAATTCGTACGCCCAGTACTGGGACGTCCGAGTTTCCCTGCTGCTTTCACGGCCCCACGTTCGATTATCGCCCGTGGGGTCCCGAGGAAGAAACGGCATGATTGCGGCCCGGGGGTCGATGGTGACACCCGGGAGCCGGATACGAGAAGCCGCCGGGTGCCGATGAGGACCCGGCGGCTGCTGTCTGGTCTGCGCGCTGCCGGGTCAGCCCGCTACTCGTACGGCGAGCGCGTCGCCGATCTGCTCGGTGCTGCGCACGGTGTCGCCGCGCTCCGCGAGGTCGGCGGCGACGGCGTCCTCGATGCGGGCGGCCTCCGCCTCGTACCCGAGGTGGCGCAGCAGGAGCGCGACGGAGAGGACGGTGGCCGTGGGGTCGGCCTTGCCCTGGCCCGCGATGTCCGGCGCGGAGCCGTGCACCGGCTCGAACATGGACGGGTACTCGCGGCTCGGGTTGATGTTTCCGGAGGCCGCGACGCCGATGCCGCCGGAGACGGCCGCGGCGAGGTCGGTGATGATGTCGCCGAAGAGGTTGTCGGTGACGATCACGTCGAAGCGGGCCGGGTCGGTGACGAGGTAGATCGTCGCGGCGTCGACGTGGATGTAGTCGGTGGCGACGTCGGGGAACTCCTCGGCGACCTTGTTGAAGGTGTTCGTCCAGAGGTGTCCGGCGTAGGTCAGCACGTTGTTCTTGTGGACCAGCGTCAGCTTCTTGCGCGGGCGGGCCTGGGCGCGCGCGAAGGCGTCGCGGACCACGCGCTCCACACCGAAGGCGGTGTTGACGGAGACCTCGGTGGCCACCTCGTGCGGGGTGCCCTTGCGGATGGTGCCGCCGTTGCCCGTGTAGGGGCCCTCGGTGCCCTCGCGCACCACGACGAAGTCGATCGCGGGCTGGCCGGCCAGCGGGGTCGCGACGCCCGGAAGCAGCTTGGAGGGCCGCAGGTTCACGTGGTGGTCGAAGAGGAAGCGGAGCTTCAGCAGGAAGCCGCGCTCCAGGACGCCGGAGGGGACCGAGGGGTCGCCGATCGCGCCGAGGAGGATCGCGTCGTGCTGCTCGAGGGCGGCCGCGTCGGTGTCGGTGAGGGTCTCACCAGTGGCGTGGTACCGCTTGGCGCCGAAGTCGAAATCTCTCGTCTCCAGCTTCACGTCCTGCGGAAGCACGGCGTTGAGGACCTTGAGCCCCTGGGCCACGACCTCTGGGCCGATGCCGTCTCCGGGGATGACTGCGAGATTGATGCTGCGAGACATGTCCGCACCCTACTCTCCGTCCCACGGGATGACACCGGATGTCCGGCATACGGACAGTCGCCCCGTCGTCGAATTCTGTTCACCCCGACGACTGGCCCCAGTTGGCCCGCGCTGGGAACTTCTCTAGTCATGGACACCCCGAACGTCGGCATTCCGGAGCGGCTCGCGGCCCGGATGAGCATGCCGGAGCAGCACGCCTACCTGCGCGGCAGGCTCTCCCGCCGCAAGGTGCTCGCCGGTTCGTTCGCGACGGCCGGGGCGGTGGGCGGCGCGGTCCTGCTCGGCGGCGGTTCGCGCGCCACCGGCGGCGGGAGCCCGTCGGCGGCGCGCCCCCTGCCCGCGCCGTCGGCACCGGTGCGGGTCGACGGCAGGCTCGTGGCCCCCTTCGGGCGGCATCTCGCCTTCGGCGCCGACCCGCGGACCCAGATGCGGATCTCCTGGCAGGTGCCGTTCGCGGTCAAGTCCCCCTACGTACGCGTGGGAGCGAAGCCGTGGGAGCTGGGCCAGAAGATCGAGGCGGAGGTGCGCGCCCTGCATACCCCGTCGCTCGCCGAGGAGCTGCCCGCGGTCGAGCAGTACTACCTGCACGCCGCGCTCGACGGCCTCGCGCCCGGCACCACGTACTACTACGGCGTCGGCCACGACGGCTTCGACCCGGCATCGCCCGAGCGGATGGCGACGACCGGCACGTTCAGGACGGCGCCCGCGCGGGCGGAGAAGTTCGTCTTCACGGCCTTCGGCGACCAGGGCGTCAGCCACCACGCGCTCGCCAACGACCACGTGATCCTGGGCCAGAACCCGTCCTTCCACCTGCACGCGGGCGACCTCTGCTACGCGGACACCACCGGCCACGGCAAGGAGTCGGACACCTACGACGCGCGCGTGTGGGACACCTTCCTCGCGCAGACCGAGTCCGTCGCGAAGTCGGTGCCGTGGATGGTGACCACCGGCAACCACGACATGGAGGCGTGGTACTCGCCGAACGGCTACGGCGGCCAGTACGCCCGCTGGTCGCTCCCCGACAACGGCTTCGACCCGGCGGGCGCGCCGGGCGTCTACTCCTTCAGGTACGGCAACGTCGGTGTCGTCGCGCTCGACGCCAACGACGTCTCGTACGAGATGCCCGCCAACAGGGGCTGCACGGACGGCCGGCAGACCGCCTGGCTCGACCGGCGACTGCGCGAGCTGCGCGCGGACGACGCCGTGGACTTCGTGGTGGTCTTCTTCCACCACTGCGCGTACTCGACGTCGACGCACGCCTCCGACGGCGGGGTGCGCGACGCGTGGCTCGAACTGTTCACCAGGCACCAGGTGGACCTGGTCGTCAACGGCCACAACCACGTCTACGAACGCACGGACGCGATCAGGGACGGCCGGGTCGGCAGGCCCGTGCCGGTCGGCGCGTCGACCGATCCGACGCGCGACGGCATCGTGTACGTCACCGCGGGCGGCGCGGGCAAGGACCTGTACGGCTTCGGCCCGGGCGTGCGGGACAGCCACGAGGGCAACGTCCACGATCACGAGAGCATCGCGACCTTCCACTGGACGAAGTCCCGCGAGCCCCACCCCGAGACCGTGGAGTGGTCACGGGTGCGCTACACCGGCTACTCGTTCCTCGCGGTGGAGGTGACGGCCGGCGCGCACCCGAAGCTCTCGGTCTCCGCGCTCGCCGAGAGCGGCGAGCGCGTCGACCACTTCGAGGTGGTGCGGGGTTCGTAGGGGACGGCTGGGCCGGTCGGGGGAAGCGCGGGCTCAGTGGCCCGTCGCACCGCCGTTGTCCCTGCGGTCGAGTGCTCGCTGGAGGGCTGCGGCGGCGTTCTTGCGCTCGGAGTCGGTCGTACGGGAGGTGTGACGGACTCGGCGTGCGGTCGTCTCGGCCATGGGAGATCCACTCCTTGCGGGAAGCGTGTATTCGAGACTCCCCCACAAACCTGAAGTGTGGGGGCACCCCCAACGGGCGGGGAGCGGTGGAGCGGCAGGGGTTGCCTGCGTGCGGCTCCGGCTCACGACCGCCATTCGCTTGATCGAGCGAGACGTTCGGCTCCTACCAAGCTAAGGGAGATCGGAGCGTCTGTCTCCACAATTACTCGGACTTCCTACTATCTGAGACGGCTCCCGCCTGACCTGCACGGATGTCCGGCCCGGCAGACGCCCGGCTCAGTAGACGTCCCCGTCCCGCCAGTCGATGAGCAGCTCGTACGCCGGGTCGAGATCCGCGCCCCACAGCAGCGGGGGCTCCTCGTCCGGCAGGTGGACCGGGCCCTGCGGACCGAGCGCGCCGACCGCGCCCTTCCACTCCTGCCAGCCGCGCCCGAGGTACAGCCGCGCCCCGTCGTCGGACGCGGAGAGCGCCCCCAGCTCGTACGCCCCGTCGATGACCCGCTCCAGGGCGTCCATGACCTGCCCGCCGAGGCCCTGGCGCTGCCGGTCGGGGCGGACGGCGACCGCTTCGACGTAACCGATGCGCAGGGAACGGCCGTTGTGCAGGATTCGCCGCTGCACCACCGAACCGTGCGCGACCAGCTGCCCCTCCTCGTCGTGGACGAGGGCATGGACCCCGCCGAGGCCGTGCTCCCAGTCGTGGTCGCTGAAGTCGCCGTCGAAGGCCTCGTCCAACAGGGCGCGCGCGGCGCGCAGTTCGGTCGCGGTCAGGTCACTGGTGTGAGCGGTACGCAGGGTGTTCACGGGCCTACCGTACTCAGGCCGCATCTGAGTACGCACCCCGATTTGCCCGCGCCGAAACGGCGGCAGAGTCGGTGCCATGAACGGCCTCTACGCTCTCAAGCCCTGGTACGCGGACAAGCTGTCCGGCGTGCGTACCGCGCTCGCCCGTCGCGAGGTGTCGCCCGACACCCTCACGCTGGCGGGCGTCGTCTGCGCGGCGGGCGCCGCCGTCGCACTCGCCGGGCTCCCCTTCGGCGCCTCGGCGCCGGTGGTCGCTGTGCTGCTCGCCGCGCGCCTGGCCTTCGCCAACCTCGACGGCGCGCTGGCCCGCGACACCGGCCGCACGACGCGCAGGGGCGCGCTCCTCAACGAACTCGGCGACCGCGCCGCCGACTTGGCCGCCCTCGCCGGTTTCCTGGCACTGGCCCCGCTGTGGCTGGTGGCGACGGCGGGACTGGCGGCGACGCTGCCGTCCTGGGTGTCTCTCGCGGGCGCGGCGGCGGGCGCCGGACGCCTGAACGGCGGCCCGGTCGGCAAGACGGAACGCTGCGCGCTGGTCGTGGTGGCGGCGGCCTCCGGCTGGGTGACCCCGGTCCTCGCGGTGATCGCGGCGGGCTCCGCACTGACGGCGGGCCTGCGCCTTGCCCGGCTGTGGCGGGAACTGGGCCAGGACGCCCCGGCGGAGTCGGGCGGTGCGCGATGAGTGCGGGACTTCTCGCGGGTGAGGCCGTGGGGCGGGCGGTGCCCGTGGCCGCCGGGGTGCTGGGGGCGGGCGGCGTCGCCGTCGCGGCGCTGCCCTCGCGGGTGCGGATGCGGGGCGAGCTGCGCAAGCGGTGGCGGACCTGGGCGCTGGCCGCGCCGCTCTTCCTCGGCGCGTTCCTCGTGGGGCGCGCCGGGGCGTTCGCGCTGGCGGCCGGGCTCGGTGTGATCGCGGTCGGCGAGTACGCGCGGATGGCGGCGCTGCCCCGGGGCGAGCACGCCATCCTCGGCGGCGCGGCGGTGGCCGTGCCCGGCCTCGCGTGGGCCGCGCCCGAAGCACTCGGCCTGCGCGCGGCGGGCGTGGCCCTGATCGCCGCCGCGGCGGTGGCGCTCTTCTCCGCGGACACCGCGCAAGGCTTCACGCGCGCGTGCCGCACGGTTTTCGGACTCCTGTGGATCCCGGTCTCCCTGAGCGGCCTCGTCCTGCTCGGCGACACGGCGGTGGCGGTGGGCGTCGCGGTGGCGTTCGGGGACGTGGGGGCATGGTGCGGCGGCACGGCGCTCGGGCGCGGCGGGCCGCTCGCCCGCCCGCTCTCCCCGCTGTCGCCCCACAAGACCTGGGCGGGCGTCGTGGGAGCGGCTGGGGCGACGGCCGCGGCGCTGGCCGCGGTCGGCGCGTTCTCCCCCGCCCTGTGGGCCGCGGTGCTCGTCGGCTGCGTCCTCGGTGACCTCCTTGAGTCGATGGTCAAGCGGGAGGCGGGCGTGAAGGACGCGGGGAGCTGGCTGCCGGGGTTCGGCGGGCTGCTCGACCGGATCGACTCGCTGCTCGTGGCGCTGTCGCTGACGATGGCGGTGACCCTGTGAGGGCAACTCGGAGCCGTCCGGCGGTCGATGGCGGAGCCGGTGACCGGCCGAGCCGCGCGTCCGGCCCACGGATCTCGCCCGCCGCGTACCTCCGCCGCGCCCTGTGGTGGACCCTGCTCACCCTCACCGGAGGAGTGGAACGGCGCGGTCAGCTCCCGCCCGGCGGCTGCGTGGTCGTCGCCAACCACTCCTCCCACGCGGACACCGCGGCCCTGCTCGCCGCCCTCGACGCCCGCCACGCCCCCGCGATCGGCGCGGCAGCCGACTACTGGTTCGCCTCGCCGTGGCGGCGCCGGATCTGCAGCCGCCTGGCCGCCGGCTTCCCGGTGCGCCGCACCGGCGGCGGCATGGACGACCTGCTGTCCCGGTCGGCCGGACTGCGCGCGGGACGCGCCGTCGCCCTCTTCCCCGAGGGCACCCGCGCGCGGGACGGCGAGCTGGGCTCCTTCCACCGCGGGGCGCTGGTCCTCGCGGAGCACGCGGGCGTCCCCGTCGTCCCGGTCGCCATCGCGGGCACGGACCGCCTGCTGCCCAAGCACGGCAGGCTCCGCCCCGCCCTGGTGCGGATCACCATCGGTGCGCCGCTGCCCGCGACCACCGGCCCGGAGGAGGCCCGCGACGCGGTGGCGGCGCTGCACCGGCGTACGACGTCCGAGCCGCTCGCCGACTCCCGCGCGCGCAAGCGCGTCGCCGCGGTCGCCGCGTCCCGCACGGGCCTCGCGCTCGGCTTCGCGTGGGCGTGCGCGGAGGCGCTGAGCTGGCCGCTGATGCCGGAGCTGTTCCTCGCGATCGCGTGCGCGGCGGTACCGCGCCGGGCCCTGAAGCTGTCCCTCGCGGCCCTCGCGGGGAGCCTCGCGGGCGGCCTCCTCGCGCTCCAACTCGCCGCGGGCGGCGTGCAGTTGCCGCAGCCTCTGACGACCGACCGGATGCGGGCCGAGGTACGCCACGAGCTCTCCGCCGAGTCCGCGGCGGCCGTCCGCCACCAGCCCTGGAACGGCATCCCCTTCAAGGTGTACGCACGTGAGGCGGGCCGCGCGGGCACCGCGCCGTCCGCCTGGCTGGCCCGCTCGGCTCTCTCGCGCGGCTCCCGCACCCTCTCGGTGGGCCTGGCGTTCGGCGCCCTCGGGTTCCTGGCCCACCGGCTGCGGCGGCTCTACGGGCTCTATCTGGCACTGCTCGGCGGCGGGTTCGCGGTCGGGCTCTCGCTCATCGTGGCGGGGTGGAGCTGACCGTACCGTTCCGGCCCCACGAGGGCCGGAATTGGTCTGCACCATGGCGCCGGACCCGCCTCACGCCGCAGAATCTGACCATGTCTGAGACCGAGCAGCAGCGAGAGTGGACCCCCATCCACGGCGAGCCCTACCGCTCCGTTCCCTACCGCCCCGCACGGATGCCCGAGGCCGAATCCCTCGCGCACGCGGCCGAGTTGAGGGACCGGATGCGGGAGCGGCGGACCGTGCGCCAGTTCGCCCCCGACCCCGTGCCCACGCAGGTCGTGCGCGACGCCATCGCCTGCGCGGCGACAGCCCCGTCCGGCGCGCACCAGCAGCCGTGGACATTCGTCCTCGTCCAGGACCCGGAGATCCGCCGCCGCATCCGCGAGGCCGCCGAGCACGAGGAGCAGATCTCCTACGACGGCCGCCTCGGCGAGGAGTGGCTCGCGGCCCTGCGCCCGCTCGGCACGGACGAGGTGAAGCCGCACCTGACGGACGCGCCCGCGCTGATCGTCGTCTTCCAGCAGCGGTACTGGCTGGGCGAGGACGGCACCAAGCACAAGCACTACTACGTCGACGAATCGGTCGGCATCGCGGTGGGGATGCTGCTCTCCGCCCTGCACCTGTCCGGTCTGGCCGCGCTGATCCACACGCCGAGCCCCATGCGCTTCCTCCAGCAGGTGCTCGGCCGCCCCGAGAACGAGAAGGCGTTCGCGGTGATCCCCGTCGGCTATCCGGCGCCGGAGTGCCGGGTCCCCGACCTCGTACGCAAATCCCTGGACCAGGTTCTCGTAGAGGTCTGAACGGCGCGCCCCGGTACCGTCGGGATCATGAATTCGACCCCCTCCCGCAGAACGCTCCTCGGCGCCGCGGCCGCCGCCCCCGTGCTCCTCTCCGTCCCGGGCACCGCGAAGGCGGCGGCCCCGGCGGGCGGCGCCGGGGCGGCGACCGGTGGCGATGTCCGGCGCAGGCTGCGCGAGATCGAAGAGAGCTATCCGGGCCGCATCGGCGTCCACGCGCTGCACACCGGCACCGGCGCCACCGTCGGCTACCGCGCGCACGAAAGGTTCGCCCTCGCCTCGACGTTCAAGGTCCTGGCCGGCGCGGCCGTCCTGCGCAGGGCGCGGGAGCAGGAGCCCGGACTGCTCGACATACTGATCCGGTACGGGCGCGACGACCTCGTCACGTACTCGCCGCGTACCGAGCTGCATCTCGAAACCGGCATGACCGTACGGGAGTTGTGCGACGCGGCCATCACGTACAGCGACAACAGCGCCGCCAACCTGCTGCTGCGGCGCCTCGGCGGCCCGTCCGGCATCACCGGGTTCGCGCGCTCCCTCGGCGACACCCGCACCCGCCTCGACCGGTGGGAGCCCGACCTCAACAGCAACATCCCCGGCGACCGGCGCGACACGACGACGCCCGCCGCCATGACGGCGAATCTGCACAGGCTCGTCGTCGGCGACGCCCTCCACCCGCTCGACCGCGGCCAGCTGACCCGGTGGCTCGTGGAGAACACCACCGGCGACAAGCGGATCCGGGCCGGGCTGCCCACGGGCTGGCGGGTCGGCGACAAGACCGGCTCCCCGGCCTACGGCGGGGTCAACGACGTGGCCGTCGCCTGGCCGCCGCGGAAGGCGCCCCTGGTGATCTCCGTCTACACGACCCGCCTCGACGCGGACACCCCCGGCGAGGACCACATCGCCGAGGACATCACCCGCGTCGTCGTCGACGCGCTCGGCGGCTGACCCCAGACTCGCGGGCGGATACGACGCCGCCTCCGACCGGGGTGGGGCCCAGGTCGGAGGCGGGGTTCGGGGGCGGGCCGCAGGGGCCCGCGGCGGGCGTCAGCCCATGTGCGGGTAGCCGTACTCGGTCGGCGGGACCAGCGTCTCCTTGATGGCGCGGGTCAGCGTCCAGCGCTGCAGGTTCTGCGGGGCGCCCGCCTTGTCGTTGGTGCCGGAGCCGCGGCCGCCACCGAAGGGCTGCTGGCCGACGACGGCGCCGGTCGACTTGTCGTTGATGTAGAAGTTGCCCGCGGCGTAGCGGAGCTTCTCCATCGTGTACGCGGCGGCGGCGCGGTCGTTCGCGATGACCGAGCCGGTCAGCGCGTAGTCGGAGACGGACTCCATCTGGGCCAGCATCTCGTCGTACTTGGCGTCGTCGTAGACGTACACGGCGAGGAACGGGCCGAAGTACTCGGTCGTGAAGACCTCGTTGGCCGGGTCGGTGCACTCGACGACGGTCGGGCGCACGAAGTAGCCGACCGAGTCGTCGTAGGTGCCGCCCGCGACGATCGTGCAGGTGTCGTCCGCCTTGGCGCGGTCGATGGCCGCCTTGTTCTTGGCGAACGCGCGCTCGTCGATGACCGCGCCGATGAAGTTCGACAGGTCGGTGACGTCACCCATCTTGATGCCGTCGACCTCGGCCGCGAACTCCTCCTTGAACCCGTCGTTCCAGATGGAGGCCGGGATGTAGGCACGCGAGGTCGCCGAGCACTTCTGGCCCTGGAACTCGAAGGAGCCGCGGGTCAGCGCGGTCTTGAGGATCGCGCGGTCGGCGCTCGGGTGCGCGACGACGAAGTCCTTGCCGCCCGTCTCGCCGACGAGGCGCGGGTAGGTGCGGTACTTCTTGATGTTCTCGCCGACCGTCTTCCACAGGTGCTGGAAGGTCGGGGTCGAGCCGGTGAAGTGGATGCCGGCCAGGTCGCGGTGGTTCAGGGCGACCTCGGAGACGGCGATGCCGTCACCGGTGACGAGGTTGATGACGCCCTTGGGCAGCCCGGCCTCCTCCAGGAGCTGCATGAGCAGCACGGCGGCGTGGGTCTGCGTGGGGCTCGGCTTCCAGACCACCACGTTGCCCATCAGGGCGGGGGCGGTGGGGAGGTTGCCCGCGATGGCCGTGAAGTTGAACGGCGTGATCGCGTAGACGAAGCCCTCGAGCGGGCGGTGGTCGAGGCGGTTCCAGACACCCGTGGCGTTGGCCGGGGGCTGCTCGGCGAGCAGGTCACGGGCGTACTTCACGTTGAAGCGCCAGAAGTCGACGAGCTCGCACGGGGTGTCGATCTCGGCCTGCTGGGCGGTCTTCGACTGGCCGAGCATCGTGGAGGCGGCCAGCGTCTCGCGCCACGTCGTGGAGAGCAGCTCGGCGGCGCGCAGAATGATCGCGGCGCGGTCGTCGAAGGACATCGCGCGCCACGCCGGGGCGGCGGCGAGGGCCGCGTCGATCGCGTCCTGGGCGTCCTGCTGCGTGGCGCCGCGGCCGTTGCCGATGACGACCTTGTGGTTGTGCGGCTGCACGACCTGGAAGGGCTCGCCGCCCCCGAGGCGCTTGACGCCACCGATGGTCATCGGCAGCTCGATCGGGTTCTCGGACAGCTCCTTGAGCTTGGCCTCGAGACGGGCGCGCTCCGGGGAGCCGGGCGCGTAGCCGTGCACCGGCTCGTTGACCGGCGCGGGGACCTGGGTCACAGCGTCCATGAGTTCCGTATCTCCTTAAGGGGGGTCGGGGGAAGGGAGCTCAGCCCTTGGTGAGGATGGAGCGGCCGAAGAAGAGGAGGTTCGCCGGCTTCTCCGCGAGACGGCGCATGAAGTAGCCGTACCAGTCGGTGCCGTAGGCGGTGTACACGCGCATCCGGTGGCCCTCCGCCGCGAGGCGCAGGTGCTCGTCGCTGCGGATGCCGTACAGCATCTGGAATTCGTACTCGTCCAGTTTGCGCCCCGCGCGCCGCGCGAGCTCCTGTGCGATGGAGATCAGGCGCGGGTCGTGGGACCCGATCATCGGGTACCCCTCGCCCTCCATCAGGATCCGCAGGATCCGGACGTACGCCTTGTCGATCTCGGCCTTGTCCTGGTACGCGACCTCGGCAGGCTCCTTGTAGGCACCCTTCACGATACGCACCCGGCTGCCGTTTTCGGCGAGCCTGCGGGCGTCGGCCTCGGTGCGGAAGAGGTAGGCCTGGATGACGCAGCCGGTCTGCGGGAAGTCCTTCCGCAGCTCGTCGTGGATGGCGAACATCGAGTCGAGGGTGGTGTGGTCCTCGGCGTCCAGGGTGACCGTGGTGCCGATGGCCGCGGCGGCCTCGACGACGGGCCGCACGTTGGCGAGGGCGAGCTCGTGGCCGCCCTCAAGCGCCTGGCCGAACATCGACAGCTTCACCGACATCTCGGCCCTCGTGCCGAGCCCGAGGTCCTTCAGGCGCTCGATGAGCTCCAGGTAGGCGTCGCGGGCGGCGTGGGACTGCTCGACGGTGGTGATGTCCTCGCCCACCACGTCGAGGGTGACCTCAAGGCCCTTGTCGGCGGCGTCGACGACGACCGGGACGACCTGGTCGACGCCCTCACCGGCGATGAACCGGGCGACGACCTGCTTGGTGCCGGGGGCCGCCGAGACAAAACGGCGCATCTTGTCGCTGCGTGACGCGGCGAGGATCACGGGACCCAGCACGGGGCACCTCCACGGGTGTACGAAATCGATGGCTGTACCGACATGGCCCCACACGTAGGGGAATGCGGCGGTACGGCACGGAGAACCACCGTGAAATCTAAGGATCCACCGGAACGCGGGCCATCGACAGCTGTCACGCATCCGTGCCCTGGATCTCAGACAGATGTCTGAAGAACTGCGCGGGGTGCGTGAGAATGGGGTGGTGAAGGGTGATTACCAAGAACTGGTCGACGAGATCTCGGCGCTGCTCGGCGCCCCGGCGACCCTGGAGAACCGCGATTTCGAGCTGATCGCCTTCGGTGCGCACGACGGCGGCGGCGACGGCGAGAGCGGCTTCGACGCGAGCGTCCTCGACCCGGTCAGGACCCGCTCGATCCTGACCCGCCGGTCCACGGCCGAGGTCCGCTCCTGGTTCGAGAGCTTCGGCATCACCCGCGCCACGGCCCCCGTCCGCATCCCGCCGACCCCGGAGGCGGGCGTCCACCGGGGGCGCGTCTGTCTTCCCGTACGCCATCGCGGCTTCGCCCTCGGATACGTATGGCTCCTCGACGGCGAGCCGGGGCCGAGCGAGCAGCAGCTGACCGCCGCCATGGAGGTGGCCACCCGGATCGGCGCGCTGCTCGCCGACGAGGCGCAGGCGGGCGCCGACCTGACCAGGGAGTTCCGCGCGGTCCTGACGGCGGAGCGCGGCTGGCAGCGCGACATGGCGGTCGCCGCCCTGCGCACGGCGCTCGGCGCCCGCGGCGACGGACTGCACGCGGTGGTCTGCGTGGCCCCGTGGCGCTCGGCCGACCCGGACGACGCCCCGGCGGCCCGTACGGTGCCGGGCGCGGCGGCGGTGTGCACGGTGCCGTGGGGCACCACCGCGCAGTCCCTGGCCGCCCTGGTGCGGCTGCGCTCGGCCGACGCGCTGTCCCCCGCGCACACGGCGGCGTCCCGCCTCCTGGACGCGGTGCCGGGCGCCGCGGCAGGCATCGCGGGGGCCAGGCACGGCCTGGAGGAACTGGGTGCCGCCTGGTGGGAGGCGTCGGGGGCGGCGCGGGCTGCGCTGGCCGAGCGGCGCTTCGCCCCGGTGGCCCAGTGGTCGGACGTGGGCCCCTACCGCCTGCTGACCGCACTGCCCCCGGAGGCCGCGCACGACCCGGTGGGCAAGGAACTCCTCGGGCCCGCGCACCGCGAACTCGCCCGCACCGCCGAGGTGTTCCTCGACTGCGCGGGCCAGGCGGGCCGCGCCGCCGCGGACCTGGGCATCCACCGCCAGACCCTCTACTACCGGCTCTCCCGCGTGGAGCAGCTCACCGGCCTCGATCTGGACGACGGCGAGGACCGGCTGCTGCTGCACATGGTCCTGAAGTCGTCACGACTGTAAGAGCCGCGCAACGGACCGCCATGTCCATGATCGGGAGGCGATACGGTTCTCCGCGTCCGAAGATCCATCCCTTACACACGGGAGAACCCACACCTCATGAAGTTCAGGCTGTTGGCCCCCGCGGTCGCCTTCTCCGCCCTCGCCCTCGTCGGCACCGCCGTCGCCACGAGCGGCACCGCCGTCGCCGCGTCGAAGCCCGACTGCTCCCGCGGCATCGTCAACGTCCCCGCCAAGGAGGCGGTCAAGGTGCGCACCCACGCCAAGGTGAACGCCACCGCCGTCAGCCAGTGGAACAAGGGCAAGAAGGGCTACCTCTGCAGCGACGGCCACTTCTTCACGGGCCAGAAGTACAAGCTGTGCGGCAAGACCAGCACCAAGTGGCTGTACGGCAGCGAGTTCAACAAGAAGCGGGGCTGGATCCCCGCCGCCTGCATCAAGTGGTCTTAACCCCCACTGCCCTGAGAGCCTGTGTCATAGTCCTTGTAGCGGAGCTACTAGGGCTTTTCGGCAACGCGACGAGCGTGCGTGCCAGGCGGCGACCACCCGGCCGGGGATATGACACAGGCTCTGAGGCCGGTCCGCACCGCGGGCCGGCCTCAGCCGGTCCTGGCCGCCCGGTCCATCACCCGCCGCAGGCCCTCGGTGAGCTGCTCGGCGGTCGTCGCGGATTCCGGGTCGAAGAGCCACTGCACCATCAGGCCGTTGAGGAGCGTGGTGTAGAACCGGCCCTCGCTCTCCACGACGTCGTCCGGGAGCTCGCTTTCCTCGATGCCGGTGAACAGCGCCGCGAGCCCGCTGCGCCCCTCCTTCTGCGCCTCGATCAGCAACTCGCGGATTCCCGCGAGACGTTCGCCCTGCGTGACGACCTCCAGGGTCATCATCCAGATGGGCCGCGACTCGGGCACCGAGCGGATGATGTTCTCCCACACCTTCCGGAAGCGCTCAAGCCCGCCCGGCTCGCCGCCCTCCTCGGCCCGTGAGCCCTCGAACCCGTCACCCATCGGCTCGACGAGCGCGATGAACGCCTCCACCAGCAGCGCGTCCTTCGACCCGTAGTGGTAGCCGATGGAGCCGAGGTTCGTCCCGGACTCCTTCACGATGTCGCGGGCCGTCGTGCGCATGAACCCCTTCTCCAGCAGGCAGCGCTTCGCCCCTTCGAGCAGATCTTCACGGTGTCCCATGCGGGCACCCTACGCCGGGCCATACGGCCGTCCTACACGCATGATCTATACAGACGTACTAGACAAGCGTCTAAGACGCCCGTACTGTCCTCGCCATGCAGACGAACCCGCGCGCCACCCGCAAGGAATGGACGGCCCTGGCCGTCCTGATGCTCCCGCTGCTCCTGGTCTCGATGGACGTCTCCGTCCTGTACTTCGCGGTCCCGGAGATCAGCGCCGACCTGCGCCCCAGCGGCACACAACAGCTGTGGATCTTCGACATCTACGCCTTCGTGCTCGCCGGCCTGCTGATGACGATGGGCTCCCTCGGGGACCGCGTCGGCCGCCGCAGGCTCCTCATGTTCGGCGCCACGGCCTTCGGCGCGGCCTCGCTCACCGCCGCGTACGCGGACAGCGCCGAGACACTGATCGCGGCCCGCGCGGTCCTCGGCATCGGCGGCGCGACCCTGATGCCGTCCACACTGGCCCTCGTACGCACCATGTTCCGCGACGCCGGCCAGCGCGCGAAGGCGATCGGCATGTGGCAGGGCGTGATGGTCGCAGGCATCGCGCTCGGCTCCGTGCTGAGCGGCGTACTCGTCGAACACTTCTGGTGGGGCTCGGTCTTCCTGGTCAACCTGCCCGCGATGGTGCTGCTCCTGGTCCTCGCGCCGGTCCTCATCCCGGAATCCAAGGACCCGAGCCCCGGCCGGTTCGACCTGCTGAGCGTGCCGCTCTCCATGGCCGCCGTACTGCCGCTCGTCTGGGGCCTCAAGGAGCTGCCGATCAAGGGCATCGAGGTCCCCTACGTCGCGTCGGTCGCCGTCGGCCTCGGCTTCGCCGCCCTCTTCGTCCGCCGCCAGCGCACCGCCGCCTCGCCGATGGTCCCGCCGGACCTCTTCCGCGGCCGCGGCCGGGCCTTCGGCGCCGCCGTCTCGCTGAACCTCATCTCCTCGCTCGCGATGATGGGTTCGGCCTACTTCACCACCCAGTACCTGCAGTCCGTGCTCGGCAACAGCGCCCTGGAAGCGGCGCTGTGGGCGCTGCTGCCCTCGGTCCTCATCGGCTTCGCCGCGCCCGTCGCCACGGCACTCGTCCAGCGCGGCATGAACCGCGCCCATGTCGTCGCCACCGGCTTCGCCCTCTCCGCCTGCGGCTACGGCCTGCTCGCCGTCACCGGCACCGACTCCCTCTGGCTCGTCCTCGCCGGAGCGGGCGTCCTTGCCTGCGGCGCCGTCATCGTCGGCTCGCAACTCACCGACCTGGCGCTCGGCGCGGCCCCGCCGGAGAAGGCGGGCACCGCGTCCTCTCTCCTGGAGACCGGCCAGGAGTTCGGCGGAGCCATGGGCATGGCACTCCTCGGCTCCATCGGCAACGCGGTGTACCGCGCCCGGATCCCCGACTCCGCCCCGGCCGAGGCCCACGAGACGCTCGGCGGCGCGGTGGCGGCGGCGCGGCATCTGCCGGCCGATGCGGCGGACGCCCTGCTGACCGTCTCCCGCACCGCGTTCACCGACGGGATGCACGCCGCGGCGCTGACGGGGGCGGTACTTCTGCTGGCAGCGGCTCTGCTGGCCTCGACGGCACTGCGCGGCGTAACGGTCCGTGAAGCCCAAACGCCGGACGAACCGGAAGTACCCGAGCATGAGCGCGGGATTTCCAGCCCGTCCGGCGTGTGAGGACGAACTCAGCGAAGCCGGTGATCTACGGCGACCGAAGGCGCGGCGTACTGGGCGTACTAGGACGCATCAGGCGTACTAGTCCGTGAGGTCCACCGCGCGCGCGGACTCCGCCCCCGTCTCCGCCGCAAGCTCGTTGAGCACAGGCTGCGGCACCGTGTCGTCGACGGTCAGGACGGCCAGCGCCTCCCCGCCCACGTCGGCCCGAGCGACCTGCATGCCCGCGATGTTGATGCCCGCCTCGCCGAGGACGCGGCCCACCGTGCCGACGACGCCCGGACGGTCCTGGTACCGCAGGACGACCATGTGGTCGGCGAGGGCCAGGTCCACGTCGTACTCACCGATGGCGACGATCTTCTGGAGGTGCTTGGGACCGGCCAGCGTGCCGGAGACGGCGATCTCCTCACCACCGGCGAGCGTGCCGCGCACGGTGACCACGTTGCGGTGGTCGGGCGACTCGGAGCTGGTGGTCAGGCGGACCTCGACGCCACGCTCCTGGGCGAACAGCGGCGCGTTCACGTACGACACGGTCTCGTCGACGACGTCCTCGAACACGCCCTTCAGCGCGGACAGTTCGAGCACCTTGACGTCGTGCTGGGTGATCTCGCCGTACACCTCGACGTCGAGGCGGGCCGCGACCTCGCTCGCCAGGGCGGTGAAGATCCGGCCGAGCTTCTCGGCGAGCGGCAGCCCGGGGCGGACGTCCTCGGCGATGACGCCGCCCTGCACGTTCACCGCGTCGGGGACGAGCTCACCGGCGAGGGCGAGCCGCACCGACTTGGCGACGGCGATGCCCGCCTTCTCCTGTGCCTCGTCCGTGGAGGCGCCGAGGTGCGGGGTGCAGACGACCTGGTCGAACTGGAAGAGCGGGGAGTCCGTGCAGGGCTCCTTCGCGTACACGTCGAGACCGGCGCCCGCGACGCGGCCCTCCTTGAGGGCGGAGTGCAGCGCCTCCTCGTCCACGATGCCGCCCCGCGCGGCGTTGACGATGCGGACGCTCGGCTTGACCTTGTGCAGCGCGTCGTCACCGATGAGACCGAGGGTCTCGGGGGTCTTGGGCAGGTGGACCGTGATGAAGTCCGAGACCTCGAGCAGCTCGTCGAGGGAGAGGACCTTCACGCCCATCTGCGCGGCGCGCGCGGGCTGCACGTACGGGTCGTAGGCGACGACCTTCATGCCGAAGGCACTCATGCGCTGGGCGACGAGGGCGCCGATCCGGCCGAGGCCGACGACGCCGAGGGTCTTCTCGGCGAGCTCGACGCCGGTGTACTTCGACCGCTTCCACTCGCCGTTCTTCAGGGCGGTGTTGGCCTGCGGGATGTTGCGCGCGGTGGCCAGGAGCAGACCGCAGGCCAGCTCGGCGGCGGTGACGATGTTCGAGGTCGGGGCGTTGACGACCATCACGCCGGCCTTGGTGGCGGCGGAGACGTCGACGTTGTCGAGACCGACGCCCGCGCGGGCGACGACCTTCAGCTTCCTGGCCGCGGCGATGGCCTCGGCGTCGACCTTGGTCGCGGAGCGGACGAGGATCGCGTCGACGTCGGCGATCGCGGGGAGCAGCTCGCCCCGGTCCGCGCCGTTGCAGTGGCGGATCTCGAAGTCCGGGCCCAGGGCGTCGACAGTCGCGGGCGACAGCTCTTCAGCGATGAGTACGACGGGTTTGCCGTTGGCAGCAGTGCTCACGTGAGTCCTCACAAGTCCCTTGCGGACGGCCGTCCCGACGGCCGCAGGCGGAGTCGCTTAGCCGCGTGGAAGACGCACGACGCTGTGGGCCCGACGCGAATGTTGAACAGAAGTGTAGTGGCGTGCCGCGACCGCTTCCCCCGCTCCGGGGGAAGGATCACTCGCACGGGGAGCATCAAGCCCCTCCGGCGTTAGAGGAGCGGGGTCCGGGGCGGAGCCCCGAGGCATCAGCCCCGGACCCGAGGAACACTCACTCCTCGTCGTTGACCCAGGACATGAGCTTGCGCAGCTCCTTGCCCGTGGTCTCCAGGAGGTGGTTCTCGTCCTGGGTCTTGTACTCGTTGTACTTCTTCAGGCCGCCGTGGTACTCGTCCATCCACTGCTTGGCGAAGGTGCCGTCCTGGATCTCGGTCAGGACCTTCTTCATCTCGGCCTTGGTGGCGTCCGTGATGATCCGCGGGCCGGTGATGTAGTCGCCCCACTCGGCGGTCTCGGAGACCGACCAGCGCATCTTCTCCAGGCCGCCCTCGTACATGAGGTCCACGATCAGCTTCAGCTCGTGGAGGCACTCGAAGTACGCGATCTCCGGCTGGTAGCCCGCCTCGGTCAGGGTCTCGAAGCCCGCCTTGACCAGCGCGGCGGTGCCGCCGCAGAGCACGGCCTGCTCGCCGAAGAGGTCGGTCTCGGTCTCCTCGGTGAAGGTCGTCTTGATGACGCCCGCCCGCGTGCCGCCGATGCCCTTGGCGTACGAGAGCGCCAGCTGGAAGCCGTTGCCGGTGGCGTCCTGCTCGACGGCCGCGATACACGGAACGCCGCGGCCCTCCTCGTACTGGCGGCGCACCAAGTGGCCCGGACCCTTGGGGGCGACCATGCAGACGTCGACGCCCTCGGGGGCCTGGATGAAGCCGAAGCGGATGTTCAGGCCGTGGCCGAAGAACAGCGCGTCGCCGTCCTTGAGGTTGTCCTTGATGGACTCCTCGTAGACCTGGGCCTGGATCGGGTCCGGCACCAGGATCATGATGACGTCGGCCTCGGCCGCCGCCTCGGACGGGGTGACGACCCGCAGGCCCTGCTCCTCGGCCTTGGCCTTGGACTTGGAGCCCTCGTGCAGACCGACGCGGACGTCGACACCCGAGTCACGGAGCGACAGCGCGTGGGCGTGGCCCTGGCTGCCGTAACCGATGACCGCGACCTTGCGGCCCTGGATGATGGACAGGTCGGCGTCGTCGTCGTAGAACAGCTCGGCCACTGGGAATCTCCTATGTGTGCTGGTGTTGCGTCCCACCGTACGGCGGGCGTGGGATGGGAAGTCTGCCGGTCTCGCCATGCGGTCCGGTTCTCGTTACGCGGACCGGTCCAGGGCGCGCAGGCTGCGGTCGGTGATGGAGCGGGAGCCCCGGCCGATCGCGATGGTGCCGGACTGGACGAGCTCCTTGATGCCGAAGGGCTCCAGCATCTTGAGCATGGCCTCCAGCTTGTCGCTGCTGCCGGTGGCCTCGATGGTGACGGCCTCCGGGGAGACGTCGACGGTCTTGGCGCGGAACAGCTGGACGATCTCGACGATCTGGGAGCGCGTCTCGTTGTCGGCGCGCACCTTGGCGAGGACGAGCTCGCGGGCCACGGCGGCGCCCGGCTCCAGTTCGACGATCTTCAGGACGTTGACGAGCTTGTTGAGCTGCTTCGTGACCTGTTCGAGCGGCAGGTCCTCGACATTCACGACGATGGTGATGCGGGAGATGTCGGGGTGCTCGGTGACGCCCACGGCGAGGGAGTCGATGTTGAAGCCGCGGCGGGAGAACAGGGCGGTGATCCTGGCGAGGACACCGGGCTTGTTCTCGACCAGGACGGAGAGCGTGTGCTTGGTGGACATGACGCGTGGTCTCTCTTTCGCTCTCGGTCTCAGTCGTCTTCGTTGTCGCCGAAGTCGGGGCGGACGCCCCGCGCGGCCATGACCTCGTCGTTCGAGGTGCCCGCGGCGACCATCGGCCAGACCTGGGCGTCCTCGTGGACGATGAAGTCGACGACCACGGGGCGGTCGTTGACGGCGTTGGCCTCGGCGATGACCTTGTCCAGGTCCTCGGGGCGCTCGCAGCGCAGCGCCACGCAGCCCATGGCCTCGGACAGCTTCACGAAGTCCGGGACGCGGGTGCCCTTGTTGGGGCCGATGTCCTCGGGACCGCTGTGCAGGACGGTGTTGGAGTAGCGCTGGTTGTAGAACAGCGTCTGCCACTGGCGGACCATCCCGAGGGCGCCGTTGTTGATGATGGCGACCTTGATCGGGATGTTGTTCAGGGCGCAGGTGGTGAGCTCCTGATTGGTCATCTGGAAGCAGCCGTCGCCGTCGATCGCCCAGACCGTGCGGTCCGGCCGGCCTGCCTTGGCGCCCATCGCGGCCGGGACCGCGTAGCCCATCGTCCCGGCGCCGCCGGAGTTGAGCCAGGTGGCGGGCTTCTCGTACTCGATGAAGTGTGCGGCCCACATCTGGTGCTGGCCGACGCCCGCGGCGAAGATCGTGCCCTCGGGGGCGAGTTGCCCGACGCGCTCGATGACGTGCTGCGGGGAGAGCGAGCCGTCCTCGGGCTGGGTGTAGCCGAGGGGGTAGGTGTCGCGCCAGCGGTTGAGGTCGTTCCACCAGGCGGTGTAGTCACCGGTGTGGCCCTCGGTGTGCTCGGCCTGGACGGCCTGGACGAGGTCGGCGATGACCTCGCGGGCGTCACCGACGATCGGCACGTCGGCGGCGCGGTTCTTGCCGATCTCGGCGGGGTCGATGTCGGCGTGGACGATCTTCGCGAAGGGCGCGAAGCTGTCCAGCTTGCCGGTGACGCGGTCGTCGAAGCGGGCTCCGAGGGCGACGATCAGGTCGGCCTTCTGCAGCGCGGTGACGGCGGTGACCGCACCGTGCATGCCCGGCATTCCCACGTGCAGCGGGTGGCTGTCGGGGAATGCGCCGAGCGCCATCAGAGTGGTGGTGACGGGCGCTCCGGTGAGCTCCGCCAGGACCTTCAGCTCGGCGGTGGCCCGGGCCTTCAGGACGCCGCCGCCGACGTACAGGACCGGGCGCCTGGCGGCGGTGATGAGCTTGGCGGCCTCGCGGATCTGCTTGGCGTGCGGCTTGGTGACCGGACGGTAGCCGGGCAGGTCCTGCTGCGGCGGCCAGGAGAACGTGGTCTGCGCCTGCAGCGCGTCCTTCGCGATGTCCACGAGGACCGGGCCCGGGCGTCCGGTCGAGGCGATGTGGAAGGCCTCGGCGATGGTGCGTGGGATGTCCTCCGCCTTGGTGACCAGGAAGTTGTGCTTGGTGATCGGCATCGTGATGCCGACGATGTCCGCCTCCTGGAAGGCGTCCGTGCCGATCGCCTTGGAGGCGACCTGGCCGGTGATCGCGACCATCGGGACGGAGTCCATGTGGGCGTCGGCGATCGGGGTGACCAGGTTGGTGGCGCCGGGGCCGCTCGTCGCCATGCAGACGCCGACCTTGCCGGTGGCCTGCGCGTACCCGGTGGCCGCGTGGCCCGCGCCCTGCTCGTGGCGGACCAGGACGTGCCGCACCCGGGTGGAGTCCATCATCGGGTCGTACGCCGGAAGGATGGCTCCGCCGGGAATGCCGAACACCGTGTCGGCCCCGACTTCCTCGAGAGAACGAATCAGGGACTGCGCACCCGTGACGTGCTCGACGGGGGCGGACTGCTGTCCTGAGGTTCGGGGCCGCGGCTGCGGATGGTGGGCCCCGGAGGCCTGCTCGGTCATCGGCATTCTCTTCTCGAAGCTGAGGGTTTTTGCGGGGTTTTTGCGGGGGTTTGGCGGGTGCCAGTGCAACAAAAAACCCCTCGTGCCGTGAGGCAAGCGAGGGGAGCGCGCCGGGTGCGGTCGCAAGGACTCCGGTGTTCGGACCGGTCAGTCCCAGCTTCAGCCGACGCGCTTTCCAAGTACGAGAATTCGGGTGCGCATGGCATTGACCCTCCCCCCGGCACGCAGTGCGTGTCAAGTAGGTGGGATGGGGGTCTCATTATGTGAACGGGCGTAGGCGGTGGGACCACCTGTGTACGCCACCGGAGATCCGCTGTACGCCACCGCGGGCCCACCCGCGTACATCCCGGAGGAGCTGCTCGCGTACGCCACCGGAGACGCGCCGGCGAGCACCGGTTCGGCCGGACCGAGCGGCACCGGATACTCCCCGAGCGAGAGCGCCCGGCGCAGCCGGTACTCGTCGAGGGGCCCGGTGAACGCCATGCCCTGTCCGTGCGTGCAGCCCATCGCGCGCAGCGCGACCACCTGTTCGGGCAGGTCGACGCCGTCGGCCACGGACATCAGGCCCAGGTCGCCCGCGATGCGCAGCAGCCCGGACGTGATCTTGTTCAGCCGCGCGGACTGCACGACGCCCTCGGTCAGGCCGCGGTCCAGCTTCAGGATGTCGACGGGGAGCCGGCGCAGGGCGGTGATCGCCGCGTAGCCGTTGCCGAAGCCGTCGAGCGCGATGCGTACGCCGAGTCTGCGCAGGGACGCGAGACGGCGCTCAAGATCGTCGAGGGAGACCCGGGGGTCGATTCCGGCGAGCTCGACGATGAGCGCCCCGGAGGGCAGCCCGTGCCTGGTCAGGAGCGCCTCGACGGACCCCAGCGGCATGGAGCGGTCGAGGAGGCGCCGGGCGCTCATCCGGACGGCGACGGGCACGGCGTGGCCGGTCCTGCCGCGCTCGGCGGCCTGCTCGACGGCGGCCTCGACCATCCAGCGGCCGAGCTCGGCCGCGCGGCCGCCGTCCTGGCGCTCGCCCCGCTCGGAGACCCGCAGGAACTCGGCGGGCGTGAAGAGGACGCCCTGCGCCGAGCGCCAGCGGGCCTGGGCCGAGACCGCCGTGATCCGGCCGTCGTCGAGGGAGACCACCGGCTGGTGGAGCAGCGCGAACTCGCCGTCGTGCAGGGCGGCGCGCAGCCGGGTGGCGAGCTCCGCCTTGCGGACGACGTCGGCCTGCATCTGGGGTGCGTACAGCTCGACGCGGCCCTTGCCCGCGGCCTTGGCGCGGTACATCGCGAGGTCGGCGTTACGCAGCAGCTCGCCGGCTCCGATGCCCGGTTCGGCGAAGGCCACGCCGATGGACGCCGCCACGCGCACGTCGTTGCCGTCGATGGCGTAGGGCTGGGACAGGGTGATTCTCAGCCGGTCGGCGAGCTCATAGATGTGCCGTTCTCTCGCGGCCTGGTCCCGGGTCCCGTCGCCGACGATGAGGGCCGCGAACTCATCGCCGCCGAGCCGGGAGGCGGTGTCGCCCGAACGCACCGCCTCCTGAAGTCTGCGCGCGGCCTGGATGAGGAGCTCGTCACCGGCCTGGTGTCCGATGGTGTCGTTGACGGCCTTGAAGCCGTCGAGGTCGATGAAGAGCACGGCCGTGCCGCGGTCGGTCACCCTGCGGCCGGTCAGGGCCTGGCCCACGCGCCGGGTGAACAGGGCGCGGTTGGGCAGGTCGGTGAGCGGGTCGTGCTCGGCGTTGTGCTGCAACTGGGCCTGCAAGCGCACCCGTTCGGTGACGTCCCTGCTGTTGAAGATGAGGCCGCCATGATGGCGGTTGACGGTCGATTCCACGTTCAGCCACTCGCCGTGGCCGGATTTGAAACGGCACTCGATGCGGGTGGTGGGCTCCTCGACGGGGTCGGCGGCGAGGAATCTGCGCACTTCGTGGACGACTCTGCCGAGGTCCTCGGGGTGCATCAGCGTAGCCAGTTCGGAGCCGACGAGCTCTTCCGCATCGCGGCCGTAGACCCCGGCGGCGGCCGGGCTCACGTACCGCAGGATGCCGTTCGGCGCGGCGATCATGATGACGTCGCTGGAGCCCTGGACCAGGGACCGGAAGTGGTTCTCCTTCTGCGCCAGCTCCTGGGTCAGCGTGATGTTGTCCATGAGCATGATGCCCTGGCGGACCACGAGGGCGAGGACCACGGTGCCCGCGGTGACGAGTACGACGTGGTCGACTCGCTGTCCGCTCAGTACGTTGTAGATGATCCCCAACGTGCAGACGGCCGCGGCCAGATAGGGCGTGAGGGCGGCGAGCGATCCGGAGATCGGCCGGGTCACGGCGGCTCGCGGCTCCTCGGGCCCGCTGTCGTACGACACGCGCGCGTGGCCCGGTCCCTGCGGCCCGCGCGCGTGCCAGGGGGCCGCCCAGGGCGCGTACGCGAGGAGCAGCGAGCCCGCGAACCATCCCGCGTCGAGCAGCCGCCCGGAGCGGTAACTGTCGTGGAGGACGGGTGAGGTGAAGAGCGCGTCGCACATCACGGTGAGGGCGAGCGCGCCGATCGCGGTGTTCACCGGGGTGCGCTGGGCGGACGACCGTCTGAAGTGCAGCGCGAGGACCATGCTGACCAGCGCGATGTCGAGCAGCGGGTAGGCGAGGGAGAGCGCGTCCTGAGCGACCCCCTGGTCCTCGAACCGCGCGGCGCTCGCGAGCGCCAGGCTCCAGGAGAGCGTGAGGAGCGAGCCCCCGATGAGCCAGGCGTCGAGTCCGAGGCAGACCCAACCGGCCCGCGTCACCGGGCGCTTGGCCAGCACGAGCAGGCCGATGATGGCGGGCGGCGCGAAGCACAGGAAGAACACGTCGTCGAGGCCGAACGGCGGCACGTGCCGGTCAAGGACGACCTCGTACCAGCCCCACACCGCGTTGCCCAGGGACGCCATCGTGGAGGAGAGGGCGAACAACAGCCATGCGGGTCGAAAGCGGCTGTGGCGCGTGCGGGCGTACCGGAAGCAGGAGACCGCGGCGGTCGCGGCGGCGGCGCTCAGCCCGAAGTCGCCCATGAAGGAGGCGAGACGCCCGGACCCCCACCCGAGGGCGGAACCGATGGCGTACGAACCGCAGATCAGCAGGAGCGCCAACTGCGCGGCCAGACCGCGGCCGCCCGGCAGCGGCCTGCGGAACTGTGTTCTGGACGCCAGCGCCGCCACACCACCGCCGAGGACGGCGGTGGAGCTCACCCGGGCGCTCACCGGGCCGCCTTGACCCGTGCCGCCCCCGTGTCCGCCCGGCCCGTGCGCCGGCCGGGCCGACAGAGGCGCTGGTGCGCGCGGCGACGGCCGCTCACGCGGCTCCCGACTCGCCTGCGCCTGCGGGCCGGTGTGCGCCAGAGTCGCGGGCTGCGCTCCCGCTGCGTCGGATCTTTCGCCCATAGGCCGTACATCGCCCGTCGCCCCCCTCGCGGTTTGCTGTCTCATCCCCGGCGCCGAACGGTCCACGGCGCATCCCCAGTCGGGACGATACACCAGACTCGTCACTCAGGGACATAGCTCCTCTACGCTCCGTGACTGTCGGCGGACAAGTGGACACGGGGCGCACGCGGGCGGATGCGGAGCGTGCACAAAGCGGCAGTCGGGCGATCAACTGCCCGTCGTCAGCACGATGTTGTCGAGGGGCTTCCCCGCCGCGTACGCGGTCAGCTGCGAGGCGAGGAGTCGCTTGGCCCGCGGCCGGAACGCGGACGTGGAGCCGCCGACGTGCGGACTGATGAGCGCTCCGGGAGCGTGCCACAGAGGGTGACCCGCGGGCAGCGGTTCGGGATCGGTCACGTCGAGTGCCGCGGTTATCCGGCCGGACTCCAGTTCGGCGAGGAGCGCTTTCGTGTCGACGACGGGACCGCGGGCGACGTTCACGAGCAGCGCGCCGTCCTTCATGCGGGCCAGGAAGTCGGCGCCGGCCAGCCCGCGGGTGGCCTCGGTGAGCGGTGTCGAGAGGATGACGACATCCGCCTCCGGCAGCAGGGACGGCAGGTCGGCGAGCGGATGCACGGGGCCGCGCTCCGTGGCACGGGCAGAGCGCGCGACGCGCGCCACCCGCGCGCATTCGAAGGGGGCGAGCCTGTCCTCGATGGCGGAACCGATCGATCCGTATCCAACGATGAGCACGGATTTGTCGGCGAGCGCCGGATAGAACCCGGACCGCCACTCCTCCTGCCGCTGCCCCTCGACGAAGCGCGGAACGCCTCGCAGGGAGGCGAGGGTCAGGGTGAGCGCGAGCTCGGCGGTGCTTGCCTCGTGCACCCCACGGGCGTTGCACAACCGCACACCGGGCGGGAGGAACCCGATGCCCGGCTGCACATGGTCGATGCCCGCGGTGAGCGTCTGTACGACGCGTACGGACGTCATCGCGGGCAGGGGGCGCACGGCGGTCTCCGTGGCCTTCATATAGGGCACCACGTAGAAGGCGCAGTCGGCCGGGTCCGCGGGAAACTCCGGGCCACCGTCCCAGAACCGATAGGTGAGCCCTGCCTCTGATGCCTCGGGCAGCCCATGGATCTCGTGCGCTTCGTAAGGAAGCCATACATCTGTGTTCATGCCTGGAGGTTAGGACCTCTCCGCCGGGCCGGTCACGGGCCGCTCGGGGAGGCAGCGCTCGGGGCCGGGGAGGCAGCGGCTAGTTTTGATGATCTCCGGACGGGGAGTGGGAGGGTACGGCCAGGTGGAGCGCAGGACGATCGGCGCGGGGGCGCTCGAAGTGGGCGCCGTCGGACTCGGCTGCATGCCGATGAGCTGGGCATACACCGGCTCGCGGCAGCGGGGCGACGCGTCGATGCGTACGGTGCACGCCGCCCTGGACGCGGCGGGCGCCGGTGCCGGTGGTCGCGGGGTGACGCTCCTGGACACCGCGGACATGTACGGGCCCTTCACCAATGAGCTGCTGATCGGCAGGGTGCTCAAGGAGCGGCGCGACGAGGCGTTCGTGTCGACGAAGTGCGGACTGCTCGTCGGCGAGCAGCACATCGTCGCCAACGGCCGCCCCGGCTACGTGAAGCGGGCCTGCGACGCGTCGCTGCGGCGGCTGCAGACGGACCACATCGACCTGTATCAGCTGCACCGCGCCGACCCCGAGATCCCCATCGAGGAGACCTGGGGCGCGATGGCCGAACTCGTCGCCGCGGGGAAGGTGCGGGCCCTCGGGCTGTGCGCGGTGGGGGCGCGTTCCCACCGGCGCGCGGCGTCGGGCCGTCCGTCGCCGGGCCTGCACGACGCGACGATCCGGCAGCTGGAACGGATCCAGCAGGTCTTCCCGGTCAGCGCGGTCGAGGCCGAGCTGTCGGTGTGGTCGCCCGAGGCGCTGGACGCGCTGCTGCCGTGGTGCGTGGCGCGCGGGGTCGGCCTCCTCGCGGCGATGCCGCTGGGGAACGGTTTCCTCACGGGGACGCTGACGCCCGGCCAGGGCTTCGAACCGGACGATCTGCGGGCCCGCCATCCGCGCTTCACCGCCGAGATGATGGCGGCCAACCAGCCGCTGGTGGTGGGACTGCGCCGGGTGGCGGAGCGGCACGGAGCGACCCCGGCGCAGGCCGCGCTGGCCTGGGTCCTCGCTCAGGGCAGGCACGTGGTGCCGATCCCCGGGGCCAAGCGGGAGCGCTGGGCGGTCGAGAACGCCGGGGCGGCGGCGGTGCGGCTGACGGAGGCGGACCTGGCGGAGATCGCGGCGCTGCCGGCCGCGTTGGGCTCGTGGGACTGACCCCTTCACCGGGCCCCGGCTCCGCCTTCCCCCGCGGCGGACCCGAGCCCATGACGGCGGACTCCGCGCCCAGGAGAACGGACTCCGATCTCATGGCAGCGTGAGGGGAACCTGAGGGGCGCGAGCGGTGTATGAACAGTAGAAGCGCTGCGTCGAAGGGAACCTGATGGTGCAACGACCTGCTGTGACAGCCGTGATGGCCGCTGCCGCCCTCGTGTTCGCGGCCGGGTGTTCGTCCGGCGGCGATGGGCCGGGCCGCCGCGAGAGCCCGGCGGAAGGAAAGACGTCCAGCCGTTCCCCCACCGGCAGGGCGGGCGAGGGGGCCCCGCCGGCGAAGGGCTCCGCGAAGGTCACCCGCACACTCGCCACGGACCTGAAGTCACCATGGGGCCTCGCGCCGCTGCCCGGCGGCGACCTCCTGGTGTCCTCGCGCGACGAGGGGACGATCACGCGCGTCGACGGAAGCACGGGCAAGAAGACGGAGCTCGGCTCGGTGCCCGGCGTCTCCCCCGGCGGCGAGGGCGGCCTGCTGGGCCTCGCACTCTCCCCGTCGTACGCGTCGGACCACATGGTGTACGCGTACTTCACGACGGAGTCCGACAACCGCATCGCCCGCATGCTGTACGACGAGAAGAAGCCCCCCGGCGAGCAGCTCGGCGCACCGGACACGATCTTCAAGGGCATCCCGAAGGGCATGATCCACAACGGCGGCCGGATCGCCTTCGGCCCCGACAAGATGTTGTACGCGGGCGCGGGTGAGACCGGCGAGACCGGCCTGGCCCAGGACAAGAAGTCCCTGGGCGGCAAGATTCTCCGCCTCACCCCGGACGGCGACCCGGCCCCCGGCAATCCCTTCGACGACTCCCCCGTCTATTCGTACGGGCACCGCAATGTGCAGGGACTGGCCTGGGACGAGCAGAAGCGGCTGTGGGCGTCGGAGTTCGGCCAGGACACCTGGGACGAGCTGAACGAGATCGAGGCCGGTGGCAATTACGGCTGGCCGGACGCCGAGGGCAAGGGCGGCGGGAAGGGGTTCCGCGATCCGGTCGCCCAGTGGAAGACCTCGGAGGCCTCACCGAGCGGTGTCGCCTACGCCGAGGGCTCCGTCTGGCTGGCGGGGCTGCGCGGGCAGCGGCTGTGGCGCGTCCCGGTGCGGGGCGTGGACGGCGAGCCGGAGCCGCAGGCCTTCCTGAAGGGCGAGCACGGCCGGTTGCGGACGGTGGTCGCGGCGGGCGGCGACAAGCTGTGGCTGGTCACCAGCGAGACGGACTCGCGGGGAACACCGGAGAAGGAGGACGACAAGATCCTGGAGGTGGAGGTGAAGTAGTCAACTGCCCGGCTCGTCGGAGGTCTCCGTCTCCTCCGCGCCCGGTGACTCCTCGGACCGAGGGGACGGGACGGGTGGGCGTACGACCACCTTTCCCGAGGTCAGGTCTATCGGGCCGCGCCCCGGGTCACCGTCGGCGAGGTCGACGCGGGTCAGCTCCAGGCGTTTCTGCTCGTCGTCGGTGTGCTTGCGCCCCGGCGCGAACAGGGCCTCGATCGCGTTGAACACTGGGCCTCCCAGGAGCCGAGTCTCTGCCGTCAAGCGTAAGCGAGGGCGGGGCAAACCGGGCGGGACGAGGAACGCCCAGGTCAGCGCGTGGCCGGAGTCCGCTCGCCGGCCCCGGCCCCGGCCCCGGTCACCGGGAACAGCCGCAGCCGGTGGGCGAGTGCGGCGGCCTCACCGCGGCCGGTGACGGACAGCTTGGCAAGGATGTTGGAGACGTGGACGCTCGCCGTCTTCGGGGAGATGAAGAGCTCCTCGGCGATCTGGCGGTTGCTGCGGCCCACGGAGACGAGTCGCAGGACGTCCCGCTCGCGGCTGGTGAGGCCCAGTGCCTCCGCGGGGTCGGCCGGAGCGGTTTGGGCGGCCGAGGCGCGGGTGGTTTCGGTGGGGTGCAGGGTGAGGCGGGCCCGCTGGGCGAGACCGGTGATGGCCTCGGAGAGGGGACGGGCGCCGAGCCGGTCGGCCACTTCGCCTGCCTGGCGGAGCAGTTGGGCGGCGCTGTCGCGGTCGGTGGTGTCCGGGGCGAGGAGGGACTCGGCCAGGCGCAGGCGGACGCGGGCGAGGTCGTAGGGGCGGTCGAGGGGTTCGAGGGCGGTGATGACGGCGGACCAGTCGGTGGGTGTGTCGCGGCCCTCCGAGCGAAGGAGTTCGGCGCGGGTCCATTCGTCGTAGACGCGCCAGAGCGGGACGGGGGTGGCGAGCGATGTGGCGGCTTTGCGGATCTGTTCGACGACGGCGGGGCGGCCGGACTCCGCAGCGGGCAGGCCGCGCGCGTCGGCCTCCATGGAGGCGGCGGCGAGCAGCAGGGGCCAGCCGTACCGCTGGGTTCCGACGGGGAACCCGGTGGCGAGGGCGCGTGCGAGTTCGGCACGGCCGTCCAGGACCCGGCCTTCACCGGCGGCGATGCCGATGGCCATGCGGGTCAGCGGCAGGACGTACTGCGGCTGCGGGTCGTGGCTGCCGTAGTGCTGGTGGGCGGAGTGGATGTGCCGGGCGGCGGCGGCGTAGTCACCGCGGGCGAGCGCCATGCGTGCGGAGCACTGGTCGGCGGAGCCCCGGGGCTTGGAACTCTGCGCACAGCGGTGGGTCCGTGTGACGGCTTCGGCGCACTCGTCCCAGCGGCCGAGGCCGAACAGGGACTCGGCGGCATTGCCCCAGACCCAGCCCTCGGTGTCCACCAGACCGTACTTCCGGCAGAACTCGATGCCCTCCATCGCGGCCTTCACGGCCTCGGCGGAGCGGCCGACGCCCTCCAGGGCGGAAGGGAGGTTGATGAGCGCCCGGCTCAAGTCGGTGACCAGGGCGTCTTCGATGACGCGCGCCCTGACCTCGTACATCTCGGCGAGGCCGGCCTCGGGGTCGCCGGCCTCGATGAGGAGGTTGCCGCGGGTGAGGCGGGCGTTGAGTTCGATGGCGTCGGCCTTGACCATGCGGGCGTACTCGACGGCGCGTTCGGCGGCGGCCATGGTCTCCGGGCCCGGGTCGTGCAGCATGCCCCAGGAGGCGCGGCGGACGAGGATGTCCGCGTGCACCTCGGAGGGCGGCAGGCCGCGCATCAGCTCCTGGGCCTTGGCGATCTCCGTCCAGCCGTCGCCGCGGCCGAGGGTGGAGACGAGGCCGGAACGGGTCGCCCAGAACCAGGCGGAGCGCAGGGGGTCGTTCTCGCCGTCCAGGAGGCGCAGGGCGCGCTTGGTGATCTTCAGGGCGCGTTCGCGTTCGCCGCAGAGGCGTCCGGCGACGGTGGCCTCGGCCATCAGGTCCAGGTAGCGCAAGGGGGTCGCGGGATCGCATCCGCAGGCCGGGTAGCCCTCGACGTAGTCGGCGGGGCGCAGTTCGTCGCGGGTGGTTTCGGGGGCGTCGTCCCAGATCTCCATCGCCCGTTCGAGCAGGCGCAGTTGCTCGGCGTAGGCGTGCCGGTGGCGGGCTTCGACGGAGGCGGCGAGTACGGCGGGCAGGGCCTTGGCCGCGTCGTGCGCGTAGTACCAGTAGGTGGCGAGGCGGGCGGCGCGCTGGTCGGCGGCGACGAGGGCGGGGTCGGCCTCCAGGGCTTCGGCGAAGCGGCGGTTGATGCGGGAGCGTTCGCCGGGCAGCAGGTCGTCGCTGACCGCCTCGCGGACCAGGGAGTGCCGGAAGCGGTAGCCGTCGCCGTCCGGGGAGGCGAGGAGGATGTTGGCGCCGACGGCGGCCCGCAGCGCCTCGATCAGGTCGTCCTCGGCGAGGCCCGTGACCTCGGCGAGCAGTTCGTACTCGATGGTGGAGCCGCCCTCGGCGACGATCCGGGCCACCCGCTGGGTGTCCTCGGGCAGTTCCTCGACGCGGACCAGGAGGAGGTCGCGCAGGGAGTCCGTCAGGCTCGCGCAGCTCCTGCCGTGGGACGCGACGGCGAGTTCCTCGACGAAGAAGGCGTTGCCGTCGGAACGGTCGAATATGTCGTCGACCAGGCCCTGTTCGGGCTCGGCCGCGAGGATTCCGGCCATCTGGCGGGCGACCTCGTCCTTGCTGAAGCGGCAGAGTTCGATGCGGCGCACGGTGCGCAGCCGGTCCAGTTCGGCGAGGAGGGGGCGCAGCGGGTGGCGGCGGTGGATGTCGTCGGCCCGGTAAGTGGCGAGCAGGACGAGACGGCCGCCGCGCAGGGTGCGGAAGAGATAGGCGAGGAGGTGGCGTGTCGAGGCGTCGGCCCAGTGCAGGTCCTCCAGGACCACGACGACCGTGCGGTCGCGGGAGAGGCGTTCCAGGAGGCGTGCGGTGAGTTCGAAGAGGCGGGCCATGCCCTGTTCGTCGGACCGGCCGGCGGGGCCGTGCCCGTGCGGGGCGGGTCCGGCGAGTTCGGGCAGGATCCTGGCGAGTTCCTCCTCCTGTCCCTCGGCCGCGGCGGCCAGTTCGTCGGGGAGCCGGCGGCGCAGCGAGCGCAGGGCGGCGGAGAAGGGCGCGAACGGCAGGCCGTCGGCGCCGATCTCGACGCAGCCGCCGAGCGCGACGACAGCGCCCCGGTTCTCGGCGGCGGCGGTGAACTCCTCGATGAGGCGGGTCTTGCCGACGCCCGCCTCACCGCCGAGCAGCAACGCCTGCGGCTCGCCCCGGCCGGCGCCCCCGGGCTGTTCGGCGGGGGCGCCCGTGGCGCGGGCGAGTGCTTCGTTCAGTGCGTCCAGTTCAGCGGTGCGGCCGACGAACACGGGACTGACGGACTTGGTCTCCACAGCCGTGAGCATCGCACAGCGGGTGGAAGGCGCGGCACCCGTTCTGCGTGGAGCGGACACCTGCGCCCGCACCGGTGCGGGCGCAGGCACCCTTACGCGCGCCGGCTCCGGTTCGGGTCCCGGCTCCCGCACTTCAGGCGGCCCAGGTGAAGCGGGACTTCAGAAGCGACGACGTACTCACCTGCCCCTCGGCTTCGTCGCGGGCTGCGCGGCGGGCGGCGGCGCGGATCTTGCGGGCCTCGCCGACCAGGCGGTGGTGGGCGCCCTCCCGGCTCAGCTCGGCGGCGCGCATCTGGTGCATCTCGTACTCGAACATCTCGAACCCCTCGGGTTGTCGGTGGTACCGCCGGTCTCTCCCGGCGATGTCTCCACTTTCGTTTCCCAGGGGGGTCGCCCGCATCGGGCGGCTGCCGCATCTCCTGTGGGCGCGGGGCCTTAGATACGACGTAGGGCGGGGCGGGAGCCTTAGCCCCTGCCCCGCCCCTGCCTTATGCGCGGGTGCGGCGGTGGTTCAGGAAGGCGCTGACGGGATGCCGAGCAGCAGATCGCTGTACTTGGCGACGGCGAGGACCAGTCCGATCACGCCGAGCGCGGCACCCGCCCACGCCACGGACTTGATCCACGGCGCCTGCTCCTTGCCGGGAGCGCCGAACGCGGGCCTGACGAGCACCAGGAAGCCGACGACCAGCGCGGAGAGCGCGAAGAGGCCTGCGACCAGCGCGGTGGCCTGCCAGGAGTCGCCGTACATGGCCTGGAGCTGGTCGGAGACGCTCGCGGACTGCTTGGTCTCCAGCTGCCCCATGATGTTGGAGCGGGCGCCGGCGATCGTGCCGAGCCAGCCGCCGGAGAGGCCGATCACACCGAGCGCGGCGGAGACGACGGCCGCGGCGCCCTGGCCGACCCCGGTGGACCCGGCGGCCTTGCCCGTGGCGTCGTACGCGTGGTCGACCTCGGCGGCGTCCTCGTCCTCACCGGCACCGGCTTCGGCACCGGTTTCCGCTTCCGCTTCCGCTTCGGGGACGGTGGCGGACGGCTTTCCGGCCTTCGTGACGTCGGCCTTGGCCTCCGTCTTCGCTTCCGACGTGTCGGAACCGGTCACTTCCTCGCTCCGGTCGGCGTCCTTGGCCCCGGTGGCATCCTGCGCCCCGGTCGCGTCCTCTGTCTTGGTACCCATGTTGCGCACCGTACGGACGGAGTCTGAGAGCTCCCTTAACGGACTCACGAGCTGATGAGCTGACGAGCTAACGCGCCGAGGCCCCCGGCCGCCCCGCGCCCTCGCGCGCCGCCCGCCATTCCGGGGCGAGGACGGACCAGACCTCCATGTCGTGCCGGGTCCCCTGCCAGGGGAAGCTCTCCCGCAGCACGCCGTCCCTGGTGAAGCCGAGCCGCGCGGCGGTCGCCTTGCTGCGCTCGTTGAGCGAGGAGACGAGCCACTCCACGCGATGCATGCCGCGCTCGTCCACGGCCCAGTCGATGAGGATCGTCGAGGCCTTGTGGGCGAGGCCGCGCCCGGCGGCCGACGGCTCCAGCCAGACGCCGATCTCGCAGCCGTCGACGCTCGTGTCGAAGATCCGGAAGAGGACGCCGCCCACGAGCGTGCCGTCCAGCCAGATGCCGTAGAAGCGGCCGGTGTCCTCGGCCTGCTTGTCGGCGTACTTCTGCAGGTGCCGCCTCGCGGACTCGAGGTCCTTCACCACCGCGGTGAAGGGCACCCACGGCGCCGTGTACTCCCGGGCCCGCTCGACGTTTTCGAAGAACTCCTGCGCCTGCCACGGTTCGAGCGGCCGCAGCTCAGCGCCCTCGCCCAGCGATATCGCGAACATCCTGCTCCTTCGGCCCACTCGCGTCGTCGTCCACGTCATCATCCACATCCCGCTGTCCCGGGATCCTCGCACGTGCGCCGCTCGGATTCGAACGACATTCGGGCGGCTCGATGCTGATGCGCGGAAGGACGCGGTCCAGGCGGCGCGGCAGCCACCAGTTGGCCCCGCCGAGCAGGTGCATCAGCGCGGGCACGAGCAGCGTCCGCAGGACGAAGGCGTCCAGCGCGACGGCCGCCGCGAGCGCTATGCCGAACATCGCGACGACCCGGTCGCCGCTGAGCACGAAGGCGAGGAAGACCGAGATCATGATCACGGCCGCGGAGTTGATCACCCGGCTGGTCTCGGCGAGGCCGACGCGGACGGCCCGCCGGTTGTCACCGGTCTCCAGCCACTCCTCGTACATCCGGCTGACCAGGAAGACCTGGTAGTCCATGGAGAGGCCGAAGAGGACGGAGACCATGATCACCGGCAGGAAGGGCTCGATCGGCCCGGCCCTGCCGAGCCCGAGGAGTTCGCTCCCCCAGCCCCACTGGAAGATCGCGACGACGATCCCGAAGGCGGAGCCGACCGCGGCGACGTTCATCACGGCGGCCTTGAGCGGGATGCCGATGGACCGGAAGGCCAGCAGGAGCAGGAGGCAGCCGAGCCCGATGACCACACCCACGAAGAGCGGCAGCTTGCCGATGATGATCTCCGCGAAGTCGTCGTAGCTCGCGGTGACACCGCCGACGTACAGGTCGAGGGAGCTGTCCGCCTCGGCGCGCGGCAGGACCTCCTCACGCAGCCGGTCGACGAGCGCGCTGGTCGCCTCGGACTGCGGAGCCGAGTCGGGGACGACGGTGAGGTAGGCGGCGCGGCCACCGCCGTCGTACGTCACCGGGCTCACGGAGGCGACGCCCTCGGTCGACCGCAGTGTCGTGGCGAGGTCGTCGAGGGCCACCCGGTCACCGGCCCCGTAGGCCTCGCTCACCAGCGTCAGGGGCCCGTTCACACCGGCGCCGAACCCGTCGGCGAGGAGGTCGTACGCCTGCCGTGTGGTGGCCTTCGCCGGGTTGTTGCCCTGGTCGGACGTGCCCAGGTGCAGCGCGAAGGCGGGCAGCGCGAGCACCGCCATGACGAGGACCGCGAGGGCGCCGAGCAGCCGGGGCCTGCGCTCCACGAAGGCGGCCCAGCGGGCGGCGAACCCGGCGGGCAGCTCCGGTCGCGGCCCGTGCTCGGCGAGCCTGCGGCGTTCGCGGCGGCTGAGGGCGCGCGGGCCGATCCAGGCGAGGAGGGCCGGCAGCAGGGTCACGGATGCGGCGACGGTGAGGACCACGGTCAGCGAGGCGGCGATCGCCACGCCGTTGAGGAAGCCGAGCCGCAGGGTGAGCATGCCGAGCAGCGCGATGCAGACGGTGGCGCCCGCGAAGACGACCGCGCGCCCGGTCGTGGCGACCGCGCGTTCGGCGGCGACGGCCACGGGCAGTCCGCGTCGGAGGCCCTTGCGGTGCCGGGTGACGATGAAGAGGGCGTAGTCGATGCCGACGCCGAGCCCGATCAGGGTTCCGAGCATCGGCGCGAAGTCCGCGACGGTCATCACGTGGCCGAGCAGGACGATGCCCGCGTACGCGGTGCCGACGGAGACCAGGGCCGTGGCGATGGGCAGGGCCGACGCGGCGAGCGAGCCGAAGGCGAGGAAGAGGACGACGGCGGCGACGGCCACCCCGACGACCTCGGCGATCCGGGTGCTCTTGGACTCGGTGAGCCCGATGGCGGTGCCGCCGAGCTCGACCCGCAGATGGTCCGACCGGGCCTCGGCGGCGGCGTCGACGACGGCCTGCGCGTCGGACTTGGCGAGGTCGTCGGCCTGCTCGCGGAAGGTGACGGTGGCGTACGCGGTGCGGCCGTCGGCGCTGATCCGACCGGCGCCGCCGCTTTCGTACGGGCCGGTCACGGAGGCCACGGCGGGCAGTTCGGAGATCTTGCCGAGCGCGTCGGTCGTCGTCTGCTCGACATCGGCGGCGCGGACGGTGGTGCCGGGTCCGGTGTGCCAGACGACGGTGTCGCTGTCGCCGCCGAGGCCGTGGAAGTTCTCGTTCAGGAGCCCGGCCGCGCGGCCCGACTCGGTGCCCGGCACCTCGTAGTCGTTCGAGTACGCGGATCCGGCGACCGCGGCGGCGGACGTGGCACCGCCGAGCGCGAGGAGCCACAGCAGGACGACGACGAGACGGCGCCTGACGCACCACCGGGCGAGTGCTGCCACGGACTGACTCCCTGGATGTTTCGTGGATCTTCACCGGGAGCAGCAGTCAACCAACTGGGGGGCCCGCAAAGAACGCATGAGTGGCGACATCAGCGCCGACGTCACTTTGACAGCCATTGAAGATCCTTGGTCCGTTTCGTGGCCCTAATCACAAGGGCACAAGCGGGACCGGACGCGCCGCACGGGGCGCGGGGACCCACCCGGCCCCCGCGCACCGCACACGACCCACCGCGCCCTCGAAGACGGGCTCTCAGCCCGAGACGCTCGCGCGCCCGTTCTCGATGTGGCCCATGAGCCGCCGCCGGAAGGCGGGGTCTCCGTCGGCGGTCACCTCGACGTCGTACCAGCCGTGTTCGCCGACGGTGTGCCAGGCGACCGTGCGGCTGCTGCCCGCCTTGACGCGGACGGTCCGCGTCCGGGACCGGATGTCCGATTCGTCCACGTACCCGAGAGGCTTGACGGTGAAGACGAGGGCGTGGCGGCCCCGGTTGGCCAGGGTGAGGTGGATCTCGCGATGGGTGATCGCCGAGGCGAGCCGCGCGCCACCGTCCTTGCCGCTCCCGCTCCCCTTACCGCTCCCGCCGCTCTTGCCGCCCGCGAACTCGCGCCGGAAGCCGTTCGGGCCGGTGATGGTGAAGGCGTACGCGTCACCCGGCACCGGCACGCTCCAGCTGCCCTTGCGCACGACGTCCTGATGCTGCGGGACCTCGAACTCCCCCGCGTACGGGTAGAGCGCGAAGTGCGCGCTGGAGCTGCCGCCGTTGCGCAGCCGCACGGTGAGCGTGCCGTCCTCGGCGGGCCGCGCGTCCGCGTCGGGCTGGTACGGCAGCGGGCGGGCGCGGCGGGCGCCGGGCTCCTGGACCGGCATGGACTGCTTCAGGGGCGGCTGCGGGGCCCAGCGGCCGCTGAACGCGGGGATGGCGCCCGGCTGTTCGACGTCGGGCTGCCGGTGGCCGCGCCGGAAGTCGAAGGCGCCGGTGAGATCGCCGGTGACCTTGCGGCGCCAGGCGCTGATGTTGGGTTCCCGCACCCCGGTCCACTTCTCCAGGAAGCGCACCACGGAGGTGTGGTCGAAGACCTCGGAACAGACGTAGCCGCCGACGGTCCACGGCGAGATGACCAGCATCGGCACGCGCACGCCGAGCCCGGTGGGCCTGCCCTCCCAGCGCTCCTCCCGCTCCTCGGCGCTGTCCCCGCCGGGCACGGGCGGCGGGACATGGTCGAAGAAGCCGTCGTTCTCGTCGTAGTTGATGAAGACAGCGGTGCGGCGCCAGACCTCCGGATGGGAGGCCAGGGCGTCGAGCACCTTGTAGACGATGGTCGCGCTGTGGATGGGCGAGGAGACGCTGGGGTGTTCGGAGTCCTGGGCGGAAGGGACCAGATAGGTGACTTTCGCGAGCTTGCCGTCGGCGACGTCCTTGGCGAACTCCTCGGCGAGCCTGCCGGTCGGCACGCGCCGCAGACCGCGCTCGAAGAGGGAGCGCTCGCGCTTGCTCAGCGTGGCGACGCCCCTCTCCAGGGTGGCGAGCAGCTCGGCGCGCGCGGTCTCGTCCCTGGCGTCGCGCACCTTGGCGTAGAAGGCCTCCATGTAGGTGAGGCCCGTCGCGGCCAGGGCCTTCCTGGCGATGGCCTTGAAGGTGGTGAAGAACTCGATCTGGTTGTCGGTGAAGTTCTCCCACTCGGTGTACGTCTGCCAGCTCACGCCCGCCTTCTCCAGGCGCTCGGCGTACGTGCCCCAGCCGTATCCGGGGTGGGTGCCCTCGTCGTACGCGTCGTTGCCGACGGCCCGCTTGCCGTTCGCCTCGTAGCCCGTCTTCCCGCTCCACAGGTGGTTGCGGTTGGGGCTGGTGGAGCTGTGGATGGAGGAGTGGTAGGCGTCGCAGACGGTGAAGGTGTCGGCGAGTTCGTAGTGCAGCGGGATGTCCTCGCGCGTGTAGTACGCCATGGTGGCCGCCGTCTTGGCGGTGATCCAGCCGTCCATCCAGCCGTCGTGCCAGGCGGTGGCGCCGCCGCCCCAGGAGTGGTCGAGCGCGCCGATGTACTGGAGGTCCTTCTTCTGCGTCTCGGCGGCCTTGCGGACGGGGAAGGGCAGGATCGTCCGCAGGGCTCCGGGCTGCTCGAAGACCGGCTTGCCGCCGGGGAGTCGTATCGCGTTGCGGTCGCCGAAGCCGCGTACGCCGCGCAGGGAGCCGAAGTAGTGGTCGAAGGACCGGTTCTCCTGCATCAGGATGACCACGTGCTCGATCTTGTCGAGGCCGCCGTGGTTCGGCGGCTCGTGCGCGAGCGCTTCCTGGAGCGAGGGCGGCAGGAACGAGCCGACGGTGGCGGCGCCGAGCGCGCCGCCGCCGATCGCCATCAGGCGTCTGCGCGAAATCTCCGGAGTCACGTGGGACCTCCCAGTAGTCCTTGCCAGTCCTGGCAGCCCTGACCGGCAGTCAATGGTTCTCTGCTGATCCATTGACCTGTACGGCGGGGACGCTAGTGACGCCCGGTTTCCTTGTGAAGACCGCGGGACGAAGTCGCGGTGAACGTCCAAAAGTTCACTGTGGGAGTCCATGGCGGACGGCGATGAAGTCCAGGGCGGGCAGCGTGGGCCGACCCTGTTACACAGATGTTCCGCTGTGACATGAAAGTGCCTTCTTCCGCCGTACTCCTCGGTCACAAAAGATGGATTCCGTAACAAGAAGTGCCCCGAGGGGCGCACGGGTCGGACGAACACACCAGGAGCACCCCATGAACACGACGCTCGACGAGCCGACGCGCCAGTTGCTCGACGGAAAGAACTTCGCCACCGTGTCGACGCTCAACGCCGACGGCGGGCCCCAGGCCTCGGTGGTCTGGTACCAGCGTGACGGCGACACCGTGGTCTTCTCCGCGACCGAGGGCCGGGCGAAGGTACGCAACCTCCGCCGCGATCCCCGTGTCAGTCTCACCGTCTTCGACCTGGAGAACCCTTACCACTCGGTCGAGCTCCGGGGCACCGTCGAGATCACCCCGGACCCGGCGAAGGAGCTTCCGCTCACGCTCTCGCTCAGATACCTCGGCGAGGCGCCGCCGCCCGAGCCCGCCGAGGTCGCCAGGGTGATCGTCCGCGTGACGCCGACCAAGGTGAACAGCTTCTCGGTCTAGGCAGGCCCGGTCGCCGGGGCCGATACGCGAAGGGGGGCGGCGCCCCGGTCGGGTGCGCCGCCCCCCTCAGAGCCTGTGGCTCTCACGCAGGGGATGTGACCGTCAGCCCTCGCTGACGCCCAGCTTCTCCAGGATGAGTTCCTTGACGCGGGCCGCGTCGGCCTGGCCACGGGTGGCCTTCATGACCGCGCCGACCAGCGCGCCGGCCGCAGCGACCTTGCCACCGCGGATCTTGTCCGCGACGCCCGGGTTGCCTGCGATGGCCTCGTCGACGGCGGCCGTCAGGGCGCCCTCGTCCGAGACGACCTTCAGGCCACGCTTCTCGACGACCTCGTCCGGCGAGCCCTCGCCCTTCAGGACGCCCTCGATGACCTGGCGGGCCAGCTTGTCGTTCAGGTCACCGGCGGCGACGAGCGCGGTCACCCGGGCGACGTGCGCCGGAGTGATCGGCAGCTCCTCGAGGGCCACACCCGACTCGTTGGCGTTGCGGGCCAGTTCGCCCATCCACCACTTGCGGGCCGACGCCGCGTCGGCGCCCGCCTCGATGGTGGCGACGATCGGCTCGACCGCGCCCGCGTTGAGGATCGACTGCATGTCGTGCTCGCTGATCCCCCACTCCTCACGGAGGCGGTTGCGGCGCACGCGCGGCATCTCGGGCAGGCCGGCCCGCAGCTGCTCGACCCACTCGCGGGCCGGTGCGACGGGGACGAGGTCGGGCTCCGGGAAGTACCGGTAGTCCTCGGCGTTGTCCTTGATGCGCCCGGCGGTCGTGGAGCCGTCCTCCTCGTGGAAGTGGCGGGTCTCCTGCACGATGGTGCCGCCGGAGTTCAGGACCGCCGCGTGGCGCTGGATCTCGAAGCGCGCCGCGCGCTCCACGGAGCGCAGCGAGTTGACGTTCTTCGTCTCGCTGCGCGTGCCGAACTCGCGCTGCCCGTGGGGGCGCAGCGAGAGGTTCACGTCGCAGCGCATCTGCCCCTTGTCCATCCGGGCCTCGGAGACGCCGAGCGCCTTGATGAGCTCGCGCAGCTCGGCGACGTACGCCTTGGCGACCTCGGGGGCCCGCTCGCCCGCGCCCTCGATCGGCTTGGTGACGATCTCGATGAGCGGGATGCCCGCGCGGTTGTAGTCGAGGAGGGAGTGCGAGGCGCCGTGGATACGGCCCGTCGCGCCACCGACGTGCGTGGACTTGCCGGTGTCCTCCTCCATGTGGGCGCGCTCGATCTCCACGCGGAAGACCTCGCCGTCCTCCAGCTGGACGTCCAGATAGCCGTTGAAGGCGATCGGCTCGTCGTACTGGGAGGTCTGGAAGTTCTTCGGCATGTCCGGATAGAAGTAGTTCTTCCGGGCGAATCGGCACCACTCGGCGATCTCGCAGTTCAGCGCGAGGCCGATCTTGATCGCGGACTCGACGCCGATCTCGTTGACGACCGGCAGCGCGCCGGGCAGGCCGAGGCAGGTCGGGCAGGTCTGGCTGTTGGCGTCCTGCTTGAGCGCGGTCGAGCAGCCGCAGAACATCTTGGTCCTGGTGCCGAGCTCGACATGGACCTCCAGGCCCATGACGGGGTCGTACGTCGCGAGGGCTTCCTCGTACGACACCAGATCAGAAGTGACAGTCACGGTTGAAATTTTCCCTCTCAGCCCAGCAGGACGTCGTCGTCGCCGAGGCGCTTGAGCTCACGCAGGAGCAGCGCGACGCCGGTGGCGATGGCGGCAGCGGAGACGACGGCGTCCACGAGCCGGAGCGTGTCGTGGTCGTAGCGGGCCTTCTTGGCCTGCTTGATCACGCTGATCGCACCGAAAGCGGTGGTGCCGATCGACAGGTACGTGCCGGACTTGGTCTTCTTGAAGCCCTTGGCCTTGTTCAGTGCACTCACAGCGACGGTGCCTCCTCAAGCAGCGGGTGTCCCCACTTTTCCACGAAGGCGGCCTCGACGGCAGCGCCGACCTTGTACAGCCGGTCGTCCTTCATGGCGGGGGCGATGATCTGCAGTCCGACGGGCAGGCCGTCCTCCGGCGCGAGGCCGCAGGGCAGCGACATGGCGGCGTTGCCCGCCAGGTTGGTCGGAATGGTGCACAGGTCCGCGAGGTACATCGCCATCGGGTCGTCGGCGCGCTCGCCGATCGGGAAGGCGGTGGTCGGCGTCGTCGGGGAGACGATCACGTCGACCTGCTCGAAGGCGGCCTCGAACTCGCGGGTGATGAGCGTGCGGACCTTCTGGGCGCTTCCGTAGTACGCGTCGTAGTAGCCGGAGCTCAGGGCGTACGTGCCGAGGATGACGCGGCGCTTGACCTCGTCGCCGAAACCGGCCTCACGGGTGAGCGCGGTGACGTCCTCGGCCGAACGGGTGCCGTCGTCGCCGACGCGCAGGCCGTAGCGCATGGCGTCGAAGCGGGCGAGGTTCGAGGAGCACTCGGAGGGCGCGATCAGGTAGTACGCGGAGAGCGCCAGGTCGAACGTCGGGCAGTCCAGCTCGACGATCTCGGCACCGAGCTGCTTGAGCAGCTCCACCGACTCGTCGAAGCGCTGGACGACACCGGCCTGGTAGCCCTCGCCGCGGAACTGCTTGACGACGCCGACGCGCATGCCCTGGACGGAGCCGTTGCGCGCGGCCTCGACGACCGGCGGGACCGGGGCGTCGATGGACGTCGAGTCGAGCTCGTCGTGTCCTGCGATGACCTCGTGCAGCAGCGCGGCGTCGAGGACGGTACGGGCGCAGGGACCGCCCTGGTCGAGGCTGGAGCTGAACGCCACCATGCCGTAGCGGGAGACGCCGCCGTAGGTCGGCTTGACGCCGACCGTGCCGGTGACGGCCGCGGGCTGGCGGATGGAGCCGCCGGTGTCGGTGCCCATGGCAAGCGGGCTCTCGTACGCGGCGAGGGCCGCGGAGGAGCCACCGCCGGAGCCGCCCGGGATGCGGGTGAGGTCCCAGGGGTTGCCGGTGGGCCCGTACGCGCTGTTCTCCGTGCTCGACCCCATGGCGAACTCGTCCATGTTGGTCTTGCCGAGGATGACGACGTCGGCGGCCTTCAGGCGCTTGGTGACGGTCGCGTCGTACGGCGGGATCCAGCCCTCGAGGATCTTCGAGCCGACCGTGGTCGGCACGCCCTCGGTGGTGAAGATGTCCTTCAGCGCGATCGGGACGCCGGCCAGCGGGCCGAGCTTCTCGCCCCTGGCGCGCTTCTCGTCGACGGCGCGGGCCTGCGCGAGGGCGCCCTCGCGGTCGACGTGCAGGAAGGCGTGCACCTTCTCGTCGACGGCCTCGATACGGGCCAGGTGGGCCTCGGTGACCTCGACGGCCGTGAGCTCGCCGGACGCGATCTTCGCGGCGATCCCGGCGGCGGTGAGCTTGATGATGTCCGTCATGTTCTTAGTCCTCCCCCAGGATCTGCGGCACCTTGAAACGCTGCTGCTCCTGGGCCGGGGCGCCCGAGAGCGCCTGCTCGGGGGTGAGCGACGGACGGACCTCGTCCGCGCGCATGACGTTCGTCAGCGGCAGCGGGTGCGAGGTCGGCGGTACGTCTTGGTCGGCGACCTCCGAGACGCGGGCGACCGCGCCGATGATGTCGTCGAGCTGTCCGGCGAAGTGGTCGAGCTCCTCGGCCTTCAGCTCCAGACGTGCAAGGCGGGCGAGGTGGGCGACCTCCTCGCGCGTGATGCCAGGCATGCGGCGATCCTCAGGGGTGGTGAGTGTGTGGGTTGTGGCCCCAATCCTATGGGGCGGGGCGGTGTGCCCGTTAAACGGTTTCCTCCCGCCGGGGCTTCGGCCGCTCCACGGCCGGGTTCTCCGCCCCGGAACCGCTGTCGGCGGGAAGCCCCACAGGAAGAGCCGCGCTCGGCAACGGATCCACACGGGTGGTGCGGGAGGGGGTCCGGTGCCTACTGGACCACGTGGCCCGAGGACCGCTCCTCGGTGGAGGCCGAAGCCGCCGCCTCCGCGGCCTGCGCCGCCTCCGCGGCGACATCGACGGGCCTGCGCCACCCGCGGGACCCCCGCGCCCGCAGCCAGGCGGTCGTCTCCTCGGCCGGCATCGCCGCGGCGACCAGCCAGCCCTGCACCGCGTCGCAGCCGAGGTCCCGCAGCCGCTCCCAGGTCTCGTCGTCCTCGACGCCCTCGGCGACGACGAGCAGGCCGAGCGAGTGCGCGAGGTCCACGGTGCAGCGGACGATCTCCGCGTCCTCGTTGTCGACGGCGAGCCGCGCGACGAAGGAGCGGTCGATCTTCAGCTCGCTGACCGGGAGGCGGCGCAGGTGGACCAGTGAGGAGTAGCCCGTGCCGAAGTCGTCGAGCGACATCTTGACGCCGTGGCCGGTGAGTCCGGCCAGGGTGTCCGCGGCGCGCTGCGGGTCCTCCAGAAGGACGTGCTCGGTTATCTCCAGTTGCAGGGCCCCGGCGGGCACCCCGTGGCGGGCGAGGCGCGCCGCCACGGCTCCGGCGAAACCGGGCGTGTGGACGTCACGCGGTGAGACGTTGACGGCGACGGGGACCTTGAGGCCCTGTGCCTGCCACTTCGCCACCTGGCCGAGCGCCGTCTCCAGGACGTACTCCGTCAGGTGGGGCATGAGGCCGGAGGACTCGGCGATGGCGATGAACTCGTCGGGCGGCACCTTGCCGCGCTCGGGGTGCACCCACCGCACCAGCGCTTCGAGGCCCGCGACCTTGCCGTCGAAGCGGACCTTGGGCTGGTAGTGGAGTTCGACGTCGCCCGCGTCGAGCGCCCGGCGCAGGTCGCCCAGGAGGCCGAGGCGGTCCGGGGTGTTGGAGTCCCGCTTGGACTCGTACACCTCGACGCCGGTGCGGTCCCGCTTCGCCTGGTACATCGCGACGTCCGCCCGCCGCAGGAGTCCTTCGGCGTCGAGCGCGTGGTCGGGGAAGACGGCGAGGCCCGCGCTGGCCTCCAGGACGAGGGTCAGGCCGTCCAGGTCGAGCGGTGAGCCGAGGGCCGCGACCAGCTGCCGGGCCGCGCGCGTGGCGGAGGTCGTGGAGTCGGCGATGGGCAGCAGTACGGCGAACTCGTCGCCGCCGAGGCGGGCCGCCTCCGCGCCGCGGGGCAGCGCGAGCCGCAGCCGGTCCGCTATCTGCAACAGCAGCCGGTCGCCGGCGAGATGGCCGAGGGTGTCGTTCACCGACCGGAAGCGGTCCATGTCGATGAGCATTAACGCGGAGCGCGCCCCGAGCCGCTCGGCGTCGTCGAGGGCCGTCCAGGTCCGCTCCAGGAGCCACTGTCGGTTGGGCAGGCCGGTGAGCGGGTCCCGCAGCTGCTCCTCGGCCCTGGCGCGGGCTATCCAGAGGGTGGAGTCGAGCGCGACCAGCGGGATCGCGAAGAGCGGCAGCAGGATCGGCAGGGAGACCGCCACCACGCAGATCAGCGGGGCGATGCCGAGCAGCGCGATGCCGAGGAGTCCCTGGCGGACCAGGGCGGTGCGGGTGACGGTCGGCAGGGCGCCGGTGCGCGGCGCGTGGACGTACCAGAGCAGGACGCGGGTGAGGACGAGGTACGCGACGGCGACCAGGGCGACTTGGGGCGCGGTGTACAGGTCCCAGGTCTCGGGCAGCCAGGGTGATTCGGCGCTGGGTGAGGTGCCGAAGGCGGCCAGGGCGAGCGCGCCCGCGCCGATGCCGAGGATGTCGACGGAGCCGTGCAGGACGCCCTGGCGCCAGCGGTGCCTGCGCGCGACGCCGACCAGGACGACGACGGTGAGGCTGACCATGCCGGCGGGCACCCAGCCGTAGAGCAGGAGGACGGCGACGGTGAGCGCGCCGCCGGAGCCCGTGCCGCCCCACCGGCGGTCGCGGCCGAGGGCGACCAGATGGCCGACGATGAAGCCGGTGAGGACGGCCAGGGACCAGCCCGCGGCGCCGGAGGGGAACAGCGCGTGCCTGCCCGTGAGGGCCTGGAAGAAGCCGGTGCCGAGCAGCACCGTGGCCGCCGTGATGACGGCGACGGGCAGCAGGGGCCATGGCTCGCGGGGTTCCTGGGCGGCGGGGCCGAGCGCGTCGGCGGTGGCCGTGGGCCTGTCGGCTTCGCTGCGCGCCCCGGAGATCCAGGCCCGCTCGCGGGGTTCGACGGCGGTGCTCAGCGTCCCTGAGCCGCATCCGGCGGCGGGCCCGGACGCGGTGCACGGGCCGGTGGCCGTCGCTGTTCGGCGGCCGCGCAGCCAGAGGCTCGGCGCGCGCCACAGGCGCGCGCGCAGCCGTGAGTCCGGGGCGGCGCTCTCGGTCGGTTCCATTCCCGTCCCTCTCACAGCCGGCGGTGCCCACGCCACGCGGACCCGGCCCGGAGCCGGCCGCGCCCAGAATTCTTCCCGAGCCCTGCGCGAGCGGGGAGACGTGTCGCTCCCGGTCTCGCGCCGAACAGGGGATGCCCCCTTCCAAGCCCTTGATGAGCAGGAGATGCCCCGTTAGCAGCGCGGGGCACGGCAGGCGCACACCTCAACAGTAGGCCGCAGAAGGCTTCCACGGGCAGCGGTCGACTACGGTTGCCCGAATGCGACCCGGCCACCCGTATGCATCTGATATGCGCTGAACGGGTGGCCTTCAACCGCTACTCCTCGGTCGGAAGCGCGACTTCCTTCGCCGCTTCCGGTCCTTGTTCGAGCAGGACGACGAACCCTTCCTCGTTGAGAACCGGAACCTTCACCTGCATGGCCTTGTCGTACTTGGAGCCGGGGTTGTCGCCGACGACCACGAAGGAGGTCTTCTTCGAAACGGAACCGGTCACCTTGGCTCCCCGGGTCTGCAGCGCCTCTTTCGCGCCATCCCGGGTGTAGTGCTCGAGCGTTCCGGTGACGACCACCGTGAGGCCCTCCAGCGGGCGCGGACCCTCGTCCTCGTCGCCGGCCTCCTCCTCCATGCGCACCCCGGCGGCCCGCCACTTGCGCAGGATCTCCTGGTGCCACTCCTCGGCGAACCACTGTTTGAGTGAGGCCGCGATGGTCGGGCCGACGCCCTCCGCCACGGCCAGCTCCGCCTCGGTGGCCTGTTCGATGCGGTCGATGGAACGGAACTCGCGGGCCAGCGCCTCGGCGGCCACCGGGCCGACGTGCCGGATCGAGAGGCCCGTGAGGACCCGGGCGAGCGGCCGGTCCTTGGCCGCCGCGATGTTCTCCAGCATGGCGAGGGTGTTCTTCTTCGCCTCGCCCTTCTGGTTGGCGAAGAAGGTGACGACCTTCTCCTCGCCGGTCTTGGGGTCGCGCTTGGGCAGGCCGGAGTCCTGGTCGAGGACGTACGACTTGATGGGCAGGAGCTCCTCGACCTTCAGGTCGAAGATGTCGCCCTCGTCGAGGATCGGCGGCTCGGCGGGCTCCAGGGGGCTGGTCAGCGCGGCCGCCGCGACGTATCCGAAGTTCTCGATGTCCAGGGACTTGCGACCGGCCAGGTAGAAGAGCCGTTCGCGCAACTGGGCGGGGCAGGACTGGGCGTTGGGGCAGCGGAGGTCGATGTCGGCCTCCTTCGCGGGCCGCAGTTCGGTGCCGCACTCGGGGCACTCGGCGGGCATCACGAACTCCCGCTCGCTGCCGTCCCGCAGATCCACGACGGGGCCGAGGATCTCCGGGATGACGTCACCGGCCTTGCGGATCACGACCGTGTCGCCGATGAGGACGCCCTTCTTCTTCACCACGTCCTGGTTGTGCAGGGTGGCGAACTCGACCTCGGAGCCCGCGACGGTGACGGGCTCGACCTGGGCGTACGGCGTGACGCGTCCGGTGCGGCCGACGCCGACCCTGATGTTGATGAGCTTGGTGTTGACCTCCTCGGGCGCGTACTTCCAGGCGATGGCCCAGCGGGGGGCGCGGGAGGTGGAGCCGAGGCGGCCCTGGAGCGGGATCTCGTCGAGCTTGACGACGACGCCGTCGATCTCGTGCTCCACGGAGTGGCGGTTCTCCCCGAAGTACGCGATGAAGTCCCGTACGCCCTCCAGGCCGTCGACGACCTTGTTGTGCTTGGCGGTGGGCAGGCCCCACTCGCGCAGCAGGTCGTAGGCGTGGCTGAGGCAGTCGATGTCGAAGCCCTCGCGGGCGCCGATGCCGTGCACCACCATGTGCAGCGGCCGGGTGGCGGTGACGCGCGGGTCCTTCTGGCGCAGCGAACCCGCCGCCGCGTTGCGGGGGTTGGCGAAGGGCTTGTCACCCGACTCCACCAGGCGGGCGTTGAGCTCGTCGAACTTCTCCATGGGGAAGAAGACCTCGCCGCGGATCTCGACGAGGGCGGGGACCCGGTCGCCCTCGAGGCGCTGCGGGATGTCCGCGATCGTGCGGACGTTCGGCGTGATGTCCTCGCCGGTGCGGCCGTCGCCGCGGGTGGCGGCGCGGGTCAGCCTGCCGTTCTCGTACGTGAGGTTGACCGCGAGGCCGTCCACCTTCAGTTCGCACAGGAGGTGGAAGTCCGGGGTGCCGGCCTCCTTGGCGACGCGGTCGGCCCAGGCGGCGAGCTCCGCGTCGTCGAAGGCGTTGTCCAGGGAGAGCATGCGCTCCCGGTGCTCGACCGCCGTGAACTCCGTCTCGTAGGAGCCGGAGACCTTCTGGGTGGGCGAGTCCGGGGTGCGCAGCTCCGGGTGCTTCTCCTCCAGTGCTTCGAGGGAACGCAGGAGCTTGTCGAACTCGGCGTCGCTGACGACCGGTTGGTCCTTCACGTAGTACCGGAAGCGGTGCTCCTCGATCTGTTCGGCCAGCTGGGCATGGTGATCCCGTGCCTCGGCGGGCACAGAGCCTTGCTGTTCGACAGCCACCGTTTCGTCCTCCCGTTTACGTCATACCCAATTACTCAGGGTTGTCCGCGAGCGATCTCGCCGCCCTGACGCAGTGGGCGAGCGCCGCGCGTGCATACGCGGGTGATGCGCCCGCGAGCCCGCACGACGGAGTGACCACGACCGACTCCGCGAGTGATCCCGGATTCAGCCCCAGCCTGCGCCACAGCGTCCTGACACCCATGACGCTACCGGCAGGGTCCGACAATCCGCCGTCCACGCCCGGCACGACACCGGCGAAGAGCCGCGTGCCCGCCTCGACCGCCTCTCCGACCGCGTCGTCGTCACGCTCGGTGAGGAGCGAGAAGTCGAACGAGATCGCGTCGGCCCCGGCCCGGCGCAGCAGCGCGAACGGCACGTCGGGCGCGCAGGAGTGGATGACCGCGGGCCCGTCGCCCCGGACGGCGAGGACGTCCCGCAGGGTGCTCTCGACGAGCTGGCGGTCCACTGCCCGGTGGGTGCGGTACTCGCTGGCGGTCTTGACCTGTCCGCGCAGCACGGCCATGAGGGAGGGCTCGTCGAGCTGAAGCACGACCTGGGCGTCCGGCACTCTGCGGCGCACGTCCGCGAGGTGCCCGCGCAGCCCTTCGGCGAGGGATCCCGCGAGGTCGCGGCAGGCGCCGGGGTCGGAGAGCGCGGCCTCGCCGTTCCTCAGCTCCAGGGCCGCGGCGAGCGTCCACGGGCCGACGGCCTGGATCTTGAGCGGGCCCCGGTACCCCTGGGTGAACTCCTCCAGGGCGTCGAGGTCCTCGCCGAGCCAGGCCCTGGCCCGCCGGGTGTCCCGGCCCGGCCGGTCGCCGAGGCGCCAGCCGCTGGGCTCCACGCGCGCGTACAGGTCGACGAGGAGCCCCGCGGTGCGGCCGATCATGTCGGCGCCGGGTCCGCGCGCGGGCAGCTCGGCGAGGTACGGCATGCCCTGCTCGGGTCCGTCGAAGCTGCCGGTCACAGTCTTGGCGGCCTCGCGGGCGTCGCCGCCCGGCATGGACCCGATGCCGGTGGCGGGGCCCGGAGTGAACGTGTCGCTCATCGTCCGGGCCGCACCGTCAGGTCGTTGACCTCCGCGTCGCGCGGCAGGTCCAGGGCCATGACGATGGTCGTGGCGACCGACTCGGGGTCGATCCAGCGGGACGCGTCGTACTCCTTGCCCTCCTGCTGGTGGACCTTGACCTGCATGGCGCTCGCGGTGCGCCCGGGGTAGACCGAGGTGACCCGGACGCCGCCCGCGTGCTCCTCCTGGCGCAGCGAGTCGGCGAGCGCCTTCAGGCCGTGCTTGGAGGCGGCGTACGCGGACCACTCGGGGCCCGCGCTGAGACCCGCGCCCGAATTCACGAAGATCACGTGCCCCTGGGCGAGGCGGAGCTGGGGCAGGAAGTGACGGGTGAGTTCGGCGGGGGCGATGAGGTTGACGTTGAGCTGGTGGCGCCAGGCCTTGGGGGTGAGCTCGCCGACGGGGCCGAGGTCGACGACGCCCGCGATGTGGAGCAGGGAGTCCACCCGCTCGGGCAGCGTCTGGTGGCCGAACGCCCAGGACAGCTTGTCGGGGTCGGAGAGGTCGCCGACGAGGGTGCTCGCGCCGGGGAACTCGGCGGCGAGCTCCTGGGCGCGGCCCGCGTCGCGCGCGTGCAGCACGAGGTCGTCGCCGCGTGCGTGGAGGCGGCGGGCGACGGCCGCGCCGATGCCGGAGCCCGCCCCGGTGATCACATGTGTTGCCATACCCGCCATGCTCGCATCACTGAGTGCCCTCCGATTCCTCCAGGTACGCCAGTGCGCCCACCGGCTCCTCGGCGAAGAACACCAGGTCGGTCAGGGGTACGGGCAGGAATCCCTCGTCCTCCATGCGCCGGAACTGCTCCTTGAGGCCGTCGTAGAACCCCTCGGAGTTCAGCAGGACCACCGGCTTGGTGTGCTTGCCGTGCTTCTTCAGTTCCAGGATCTCGGTGGCCTCGTCGAGCGTGCCGGTGCCGCCCACCATGATCACGATCGCGTCGGCCTTGGCCAGGAGCAGCGCCTTGCGCTCGGCGAGGTCCCGGGCGATCACCATCTCGTGGGGCTCGGAGACCTGCCTCGCCTTCGCGGCGAGGAAGTCCACGGAGACGCCGACGAGTCGCCCTCCGGCCTCGTCCACACCGTCCGCCACGACCTTCATCAGACCGCTCTCGGAGCCGCCCCAGACCAGTGTGTGGCCGCCCTTGCCGAGGAGTTCGGCGAACTGGCGGGCGGGGCGGGTGTAGCGCTCGTCGAGGTCGGCGGCGGAGAGGAAGACGCAGATGTTCATGCGGCCACGGTACGTTCCGTCCCAGAAGGCACTCGTCGAGGAGGGCATCTCATGACCGCCGGACACCTGATCACTGTCGAGCAGGGCACGGAGCACGTGCGCGTGGAGCGTGACGGGCGGGTCGTCGCGGAGAGCCGGCGCCCGCTGCTGCTGCGTGAGACGGGCTATCCGGTGCGCTACTACCTCCCTCCGGAGGACGTGCGCACGGACCTGCTGACTCCGTCGGAGACCACCACGTACTGCCCGTTCAAGGGCACGGCCTCCTACTGGTCGTTGCCGGGCTCACCCGACTCGGTGTGGGCGTACCCGGAGCCGAAGCCCGCCGTGGCCGGGATCAAGGACCACTTCTGCTTCTACGAAGCAGAAGTCACGGAAGCGTAGGTCAGATCACGCGGCCGTGAACGTCCGCCGGTAGGCGACCGGCGAGACGCCGAGCACGGAACGCATGTGCTGGCGCAGTGAGTTGCCGGTGCCGAACCCCGCGCGGTGGGCGACGACGTCCACGGGCAGGTCGCTGGACTCCAGGAGCTGCCGGGCGAGTTCGATGCGCTGAGCGGTCAGCCAGCGCCCCGGGGGCATGCCCACCTCCTCCTGGAAGCGGCGGGTGAAGGTGCGCAGGCTCATGCGCGCGTGGGCGGCCAGTTCGCCCAGGGGCAGCGGTTCGTGGAGCCGTTCGAGGGCCCACGCGCGCGTGGCGGCCGTCGTGGCGAGGGTGGGTTCGGGGACGGGCCGCTCGATGTACTGGGCCTGGCCGCCGTCGCGCCAGGGCGGTACGACGCAGACGCGTGCGACGTGGTTGGCGACGGCGGCGCCGTGGTCCCTGCGCACCACATGGAGGCAGAGGTCGATGCCGGCCGCGACGCCGGCCGCGGTCAGCACGTCGCCGTCGTCGACGAAGAGCACGTCCGCGTCGACCTTGATCCTTGGGAAGGACCGCTGGAAGTCGCGGGCGACGTGCCAGTGCGTCGTCGCCGGGCGCCCGTCGAGGAGCCCGACGGCCGCGAGGACGTACGAGGCGTTGCAGAAGGACACGATCCGGGTGCCGGGCCTGATCCTCCGCAGGGCCGCGGCCACCGGCTCCGGCAGTTCCTCGCCCGCCATCCCCCGGTCGAAGCTGCGGGTCGGCGTGATCACCACGGTGTCCGCCGCGTCGAGGGCCTCGGGCCCGTGCTCGGCCGCCACCGTGAACCCGGAGTCCGTGCGCACCGGGCGGCCGTCGACCGTGCAGACGACGACGTCGTAGAGCGGCTCTCCGCGGTCGTTCAGCGCGTTGCCGAAGATCCGGGACGGGATGCCCAGCTCGAAGGCGTACGCGCCGTCCAGGGCGATGACGGCCACCCGATGCGCGCCGTCGCGGTCGCCCAGGCCATTGAGGTTCATGGCCGAATCCTGTCACATGATGGCCATACTGCCAGCACTGCGCGGGCCCGCGCCGCCGCACTCTTGGTCCCACCAGCCCTTTTGCCGCTACAGAAAGACCAGGACCATGAAGATGCGTGCCGTCAGCCCCCGCGCCTGGGGCGCCCCCGAGAACCTCGTCCCGGTGGAGGTGGACCGCCCCGAGCCAGGCCTCACCGAGATCCTGGTCCGGGTGCATGCGGCGGGCGTCAACCCCGTCGACTGGAAGACCCGCGCGGAGGGCACTTTCGGCAGCTGGGGAGAGACCCCGATCCTCGGGTACGACGTGTCGGGCGTCGTCGAGGAGGTCGGCCCCGGAGTGACCCTGTACCGCCCCGGCGACGAGGTCTTCGGCATGCCCCGCTTCCCCGAGCAGACGGGCGGCTACGCGGAGTTCGTCGCGGCCCCCGCCCGGCGCTTCGCACCCAAACCCGCCTCCCTCACCCACGTCGAGGCCGCCGCCCTCCCCCTCGCGGCGCTCACCGCCTGGCAGGGCCTGGTCGAGACGGCGGGGCTCCGCGCTGGGCACCGCGTGCTGATCCACGCGGCGGCGGGCGGCGTGGGCCACCTGGCCGTGCAGATCGCCAAGGCCAGGGGCGCGTACGTGATCGGCACCGCGCGCGCGGACAAGCACGACTTCCTGCGGAGCCTCGGCGCGGACGAAGTCGTCGACTACGCGCGCGTGGACTTCACCGAGGCGGTGCGGGACGTGGACATCGTCCTGGACGGAGTGGGCGGCGAGTACGGCACGCGCTCCCTGGCCGTCCTGCGCCCCGGCGGCCACCTGGTCACGCTCCCCGACCCCGGCGGCCTCCCGGACCCCGAGCGCGCGCGGGAGCGCGGCGTACACACCGGCTGGACCATCGTCGAGCCGGACCGCCTGGGCCTCCTGGAGATCGCCCACCTGGTCGACGAGGGCAAGCTGCGCGTGGAGATCGACACGGTGCTGCCCCTGGAGGAGGCCGCCAAGGCACACGCGTACGGAGAACAGGGCCGCACCCAGGGCAAGATCGTGCTCCGGGTCGTCTGATCGGACCTGGCCAGCCCCTTCCACGCGGCGCTGAGCGCCCTGAGGCCACACTGTGCCGAGCCGCATGCCCCGGCACAGCCCGCGTCGATGCGTACCGCGACGAGGTGGCACCTGTCGACCACGCCCACCGGGACCGTCGCCGCCCGCGCCGCCCGTCGTCTGCGGTGCGCCCCTGGAGCCGGCCAGTCGGTCCTGTACGCGGAGGGGCCACTGCCCCAGTTGGACACGGTGCAGCTGGACACAGCGCTCGGCGCACACTTCGTAGATGTCCCGATCCCCTTGGCGAACTATCGTTCCCTACTGGACCTGATGGAACGGTCAGCGTTGACTCCGAAGGATTCACAGGAGCTCATTCGTTCCATCGCACGCGAACCATGAGGGGGGAACCAGCACATGGCCGAGAGCAAGTGGCAACGTTCTTCGTTCTGTGGGGGCGGTGGCAATAACTGCGTCGAGGTCGCCGCCACCGGCACCGACCGCATCGCCCTCCGCGAAAGCGACAGCCCGGCCCACGTCCTCGCAACGGACCGGGCCGCACTCGAAGCCCTGATGCAAAGCGTGAAGCACCGCGGGCACGCAGCTACGCCGCCTGCGCCATAGCCGAGGGATCCCTCCGTACCGGCACGAGAGAGCCGCAAGAGGTGTCACACATGTCCGAGCTGAAGTGGCTCAAGTCCTCGTTCTCGGAGGCTTCAGGCAACGCGTGCGTCGAGGTTGCCACGACGCTCGGCGACCGCATCGCCCTCCGCGAAAGCGACAGCCCGGCCCACGTCCTCGCAACGGACCGGGCTGCACTCGAAGCGCTGATGCGAAGCGTGAAGCACCGCGGGCACGCAGCTACGCCGCCTGCGCCGTAGCCGAGGGATTCCTCCGTACCGGCACGAGAAAGTCGGCGCGGCGTTCGGGGCCGCTCGGGCTGCCGGGAACGCGTCAGGCCGCCGCCGCCACCCGCTCCGTAGTCGCGATCGTCGCCGAGCCGACCACGCGCGTGCCGTCGTAGAGCACGATCGCCTGGCCGGGGGCGACACCGCGGACCGGCTCGGCGAACGAGACGTTCAAGGTGCCGTCGACGAGCTCCGCGGTGACCTCCGTCTCGCCGCCGTGGGCCCGCAGCTGGGCGGTGTACGTGCCGGGGCCGGTGGGCGCCGCGCCGCACCAGCGGGGCTTGATGGCCGTGAGGCCCGTCACGTCGAGCGCGGCGGCGGGGCCGACCGTCACCGTGTTGTTCACCGGGGAGATGTCCAGGACATAGCGCGGCTTGCCGTCGGGCGCGGGGGTGCCGATGCGCAGGCCCTTGCGCTGGCCGATCGTGTAGCCGTACGCCCCCTCGTGGGAGCCGAGGACCGCACCGGACTCGTCCACGATGTCGCCCTCCGCCTTGCCGAGGCGGGCGGCGAGGAAGCCCTGGGTGTCGCCGTCGGCGATGAAGCAGATGTCGTGGCTGTCGGGCTTCTTGGCCACCGCGAGGCCCCGGCGCTCGGCCTCCGCGCGGATCTCCTCCTTGGTGGTGACCGTGTCGCCCAGGGGGAACATCGCGTGGGCGAGCTGGCGGTCGTCGAGGACGCCCAGGACGTAGCTCTGGTCCTTGGCCATGTCGGAGGCGCGGTGCAGCTCGCGGGTGCCGTCCTCGCGGACGATCACCTGGGCGTAGTGGCCGGTGACGACCGCGTCGAAGCCGAGGGCGAGGGCCTTGTCCAGGAGCGCGGCGAACTTGATCTTCTCGTTGCAGCGCAGGCACGGGTTGGGGGTGCGCCCCGCCTCGTACTCGGCGACGAAGTCCTCGACCACGTCCTCGCGGAACCGCTCGGCGAGGTCCCAGACGTAGAACGGGATGCCGATGACGTCCGCGGCGCGGCGGGCGTCGCGCGAGTCCTCGATGGTGCAACAGCCCCGCGCGCCCGTGCGGAACGATTGGGGGTTCGCCGAGAGCGCGAGGTGCACTCCCGTCACGTCGTGGCCGGCTTCGGCGGCACGGGCGGCGGCGACGGCTGAGTCCACGCCGCCGGACATGGCGGCGAGGACACGGAGGGGGCGCTGGGGACGCTGCGGGGTCTCGGTCAAAGTCATAGCTCTCACAGGGTACGGGGAGACGGGAACCGGATGCCCGTGAGTAAGCGTTGACGATCATATGGGGGAAGAAACCGAGGGCGCGGGCGGGCAGCCGGGGCGGCGCGGGGTGGACCGGCGCACCCTGCTGATCGGCGGCGCCGCGGCGGCCGTCGGGACGGTGGTCCTCGCCAAGGACGAGCTGGGGCGGCTGTGGTGGCGGCTGCCGGGCGTGGTCAAGCGCCGCAAGGAGGGCGAGGTCGACGCCCGGGGCGCGCAGTGGATCGCCGCCTCCGACTACAACTGGCGGCGCGCGGACCGCCCCGACGACTACACCATCGACCGTGTCGTGATCCACGTCGTCCAGGGCGGGTACCAGACGGCGCTGCGGGTCTTCAAGGACCCGGCGCACGGCGCCGCCGCGCACTACGTGGTGCGCAAGGACGGGCACGTCGCGCAGATGATCCGCGAGCTGGACGTGGCGTTCCACGCGGGCAACAGGAGCTGGAACGAACGGAGCATCGGCATCGAGCACGAGGGCTTCGTCGACAAGAGGTCGTCGTTCACGGACGCGATGTACGCGGCCTCGGCGCGGCTCACCGCCGGGATATGCAAGCGCTACGACTTTCCGGTGGACCGCGAGCACATCGTCGGGCACGTCGAGGTGCCGGGCACGGACCACACGGACCCGGGCCCCTACTGGGACTGGGACCGGTACATACGCCTGGTGCGGGAGGCGCGGGACCGGCTCGACCGGCCACCCGCGAAGAAGCGGGCCGGGAAGCCCTAGCTGAGCCCCGCCGACCGCGCCCGTTCGACCGCCGGGCCGATCGCCGCCGCCACCGCGTCGACGTCCGCCTTCGTCGACGTGTGGCCGAGCGAGAAGCGGAGGGTGGAGCGGGCGAGGTCCGGGTCGGTGCCGGTGGCGAGCAGGACGTGGCTCGGCTGGGCGATGCCCGCCGTGCACGCGGAGCCGGTGGAGCACTCGATGCCCTGCGCGTCGAGGAGCAGCAGGAGGGAGTCGCCCTCGCAGCCGGGGAAGGTGAAGTGCGCGTTGGCGGGGAGCCGGCCCTCCGGGGCGGGATCGCCGCCGAGGATCGCCTCGGGGACCACCGAGCGGACGGCGGCCACCAGGTCGTCGCGGAGCGCCCCGACCTCGGCGGCGAACTGCTCGCGGCGGGCCGCGGCGTACTCCCCCGCGACGGCGAACGCCGCGATGGCGGGCACGTCCAGCGTCCCGGAGCGCACGTGCCGCTCCTGGCCGCCGCCGTGCAGCACGGGCACGGGGCTGTACTCGCGGCCGAGCAGCAGCGCGCCGATGCCGTAGGGACCGCCCACCTTGTGACCGGAAACGGTCATCGCGGCGAGCCCGGAGGCGCCGAAGTCGACGGGGATCTGGCCGTAGGCCTGCACGGCGTCGGCGTGCAGCGGGACGCCGAACTCCTGGGCGACATCGGCCAGCTCACGGATCGGCATGATGGTGCCGATCTCGTTGTTGGCCCACATGACGGTGGCCAGGGCGACGTCGTCGGGGTTGCGGGCGATGGCTTCGCGCAGGGCTTCGGGGTGCACGCGGCCGTGCCGGTCGACCGGCAGGTACTCGACGGTGGCACCCTCGTGCTCACCGAGCCAGTGCACGGCGTCGAGGACGGCGTGGTGCTCGACGGGGCTGGCGAGCACCCGGGTGCGGGCGGGTTCCGCGTCGCGCCGCGCCCAGTACAGGCCCTTGACGGCGAGGTTGTCCGCCTCGGTGCCGCCGGAGGTGAAGACGGTCTCGCTGGGGCGCGCGCCGAGCGACTCGGCGAGCGACTCGCGGGCCTCCTCGACGGTGCGTCGCGCCCGCCGCCCCGCCGCGTGCAGCGAGGAGGCGTTGCCGGTGGCGGCGATCTGCGCGGTCATCGCCGCGATCGCCTCCGGGAGCATCGGAGTGGTCGCTGCGTGGTCGAGGTAGGCCATGGTGCGCACGATTCTACGAGTCCCGCGCGGCCCTACGCCCCGGCGGTATCAGCCTGCGAGACCCCAGGACACCGTGTGGTCCATCGAGACGAGCACGCCGAGCACGACGAGGTCGGCCACACCGAGCCCGAGTCCGAGCAGCGCGCGGCCCTTCCGGGCGGTGCCGCGCCACAGGGCGATGCCCGCGAGGACGATCGCGACGGGGCCGAGGAAGATGTTCAGGACGAGCAGCCCGAGCAGGCCGAGGACGAAGGAGGCGACGGCCATGCCGTCGGTGTCCCGGCGCCCCGTGGGGCGCGTCGCGGCGGTCTCGGGGGTCTCGGAGGCCTCGGAGGTCTCGGTGGTGCGTTCTGCGGTGAGTGCCATGGTGCGACTCCTGACAGGTGGAGGTGTCATGCGGAGCGGATCAGCGGTGCCGAGGATGGCTCAGCGGCGCCGGACGATGGTTCAGCCGCGCCGGAAGATGGTTCAGCGGTGCCGCGTGTGGCGCGTGTGGCGCTCGCGGAGTGCGAAGACCATGAGCCATACGCCGATGACCGCGGCCGCGACGAGGCTGACCGGAAGCGGGGCGTGAGCCACGGAACCCATGGCGACACCCAGCAGCAGAAGGGCGGCGACAAGGAACAGCATGAGAACCCTCTCGTTCGGTGAACGCTTGTGGTTACAGTTGTTCACTGACTTAGAGAGTACTCCTTCTCCGGCTTTCAAAACTCGGAGAACAGTTGTTAACTGCATGGCATGAGTCACATCCTCGGCGCCCGGCAGGCCCAGAAGCAGAAGACCCGGCGGGCCCTCCTCGACGCGGCTCTCCAGCTGCTGGAGGAGCAGAGCCTCAGCAGCCTGGGCCTGCGCGAGGTCACCAGGGCCGTAGGTGTCGCGCCCACCGCCTTCTACCGGCACTTCCGCGACACCGCCGACCTCGGCGTGTCCCTGGTCGAGGACACCCTCGGCAGCCTGCACACGACCCTCACCGCGATGCTCGCGTCGGAGACCGGCGACAGCGAGCAACGCATCACGGGCACGGTCGAGCTGATAGCGGGATACGTCCGGGCGCACCCGGCCCACGTCCGCTTCATCGCCCGCGAGCGGCACGGCGGGGTGCGGGCGGTGCGGGACGCGATCGGCGCCCAGCTCGCCCTGTTCGCACGGGAGGTGGCGGAGCAGTTCGCCCGCGAGGAGCCGACCTCGCGGTGGACCGAGGACGATCTGCTGATGCTGGCCGGAATGTACGTCGACCACATGGTGATGACCGCGTCGGCGCTCCTGGACGCGGGTCCCGGCACCGCACAGGAGGCACGGGTGGCCGATGTCGCCCGCAGGCAGCTGCGCCTCATCGGCCTGGGCCGCCTGCACTGGCGGGACACCCCCTCGACACCGCCGACCCCCTGAACGTCCGAACCCCCTCGACTCTCCCGTAAGGAGCTACTAGCCTTACGCTCATGACAGTCGACGCCCATGACCCCTGGCACCTCGACCGCACCTTCGCCGCCGCCACCGGCACGGTCCGCTGGGCCGTCCTGGGCCCCGCCGACGCCCCGCCCGTCGTCCTCGTCCACGGCACGCCCTTCTCGTCGTACGTCTGGCGCGCGGTCGCCCGCGCGCTCTCCCTCGACCACCGCGTGTACGTATGGGACCTGCCGGGATACGGCGCCTCGGAGATGCGGGCCGGGCAGGACGTGACGCTCGCCGCGCAGGCCGGGGTCCTCACCGAACTGCTCGACCACTGGGAGCTGCGCAGGCCCGCCGTGGTGGCCCACGACTTCGGCGGCTGCGTCGCGCTGCGGGCGCACCTGCTGCACGGCACCGACTACGAACGCCTCGCCCTCGTCGACCCGGTGGCGCTCGCCCCCTGGGGCACTCCCACGTACCGGCTGCTCGGCGCGCACGCCGACGTCTTCGGGCAGCTTCCGCCCCAGCTGCACGAGGCACTGGTGCGCGAGTACGTGTCGTCGGCGAGCCACCGCGGACTGCGCCCCGCGGTCCTCGACCGGCTCATCGCGCCCTGGTGCACCGAGGAGGGCAGGCCCGCGTTCTACCGGCAGATCGAGCAGAACGACCAGCGCTACACCGACGAGATCCAGGGCAGGTACGGGGAGTTGCTGCTGCCCGTGCTGATCTGCTGGGGCGCCGACGACACCTGGGTACCGCCGGAGCGCGGCCACGAGCTGGCCGGGCTGATCCCCGGCGCCGAGCTGCGCCTGATCGAGGGCGCCGGACACCTCGTACAGGAGGACGCGCCCGCCGAACTCACCGCGCAGCTGGGCCGTTTCCTCCCGGGCCGTACAACTCGGTGACCGAGGCCGCCGTCCTGGCGAGCAGCTCGCGTGCCTCGGGCGGCGAGAGCACCTCGACGTCGTCGGCGAAGGGCAGCAGCATCTTCGCCTCACCAAGGACCCCGTAGGCGAGCCGGACGGTGACCCACTCACTCCCGTCCGCACCCTCGGGCCACCCGGTGACGGCGGGGCTGTTGAGGCGCAGGAAGCGGTCGAGGCGTACGCGCCGCACCCGGACCGTCACCTCGACGCCGTTCGGGCGGTCCTCGACCCGGCGCTTCAACACCGCCCACACGTCGGCGAGTTCGGCCCCGGCGCGGCGGAGCACCGCGTCGTCGGTGAGCGTCGCCGAGAGCACCCGGTCGGCGCGGAAGAGGTGCGGGGCGCCGCCCCGGTCGGCGACGAGGTACCAGACGCCCGCCTTGCAGACGAGGCCGTAGGGGTCGACGGTGTACGTCGTCGCCTCGGGGTCCCCGCTGTGCCGGTAGACCAGCCGCAGCCGCCGGTCGGCGAAGACCGCGTCCTGCAACACGTCCAGGTCGACCGCGGGCAGCGGCCCCCGCATCCAGCGCGAGGCGTCCACCAGGATGCGGCGGCTCGTCAGCTCGGCGGCCGGCCGGTGCGGCGCGGGCAGCGCGGCCATGACCTTGCGCAGCGCGGAGCCGAGCGCGTCGTCCAGGCCGAGCGCGGCGTGCGCGCCCTGCGCGGCGAGGATGAACAGCGCCCGCGACTCGTCCGCCGTCAGCCCCGTCACGTCGGTGCGGAACCCGGCGAGCAGCTCGATGCCGCCGCGCCTGCCCCGCTCGGCGTAGACCGGGACGCCGGAGGCGGACAGGGCCTCGATGTCCCGGTAGATGGTGCGCACGGAGACTTCGAGCCGCTCCGCGAGCTCGTGCGCGGGGACCCGCCCGCGGGTCTGGAGCAGCAGCAGGATCGAGAGCAGCCGGTCGGATTTCACGCGTTCAGGATCTCCCACACCGGCTCCGGGGAGGGCCGCTCCGTGAAGCCCTGCGTGAGGGCCTCAGCCCAGCCGTACCCGCGCCAGCTGCCGCGACTGGGCCACCAGGCGGTCCCGGCTGTCCCAGACCTCCGCGTCCTCCTCCAGGAAGCCGCCCGCGAGGTTCCGGGTGGTGATCGCGACGCGCAGCGGCCCCGGCGCGGGGCGGTGGCGGACGTGGACCGTCAGCTCCACCGTCGGGACCCAGCCGGTGAGGCCCATCTCGAAGGCGGTCGGCGGCAGCGCGTCGACGGCGAGCAGCAGCGACAGGGGGTCCGCGTCGCGGCCGTCCGCGAGACCGAACCAGGCCCGCATCTCCCCCTTGCCGGACGGCTGCCCGAGCGCCCAGCCGAGCGTGGCGGGGTCGAGCTTGAGGAAGAGGCGGTCGGCGATGGCCGAGCTGCCGGGCACGGGGCGGTGGTCCGGGGCGTCCTGCGCGCCGAAGCACTGGTCGAGCGGCGGGATGGCGGGCGGTTCGGCAGTCGTGCGCACGTCGTCGGGGAGCGCGTCGAGGTCTCCGTACGAGGCGAGGACGCGGATCCGCTCGACCTCGCGGCCCTCGTCGTCGTACTGGAGGAGCGAGGCCTGACCGGTGGAGAGCGACCGGCCGCCGCGCGCCACCTCCGTGCGGATCACCGCGGGCCCCGGGGTCGACGCGGTGAGGTAGTGCGCGGAGACGGTGAAGGGGTCGGCGTGCGGGAGGGCGTCCGCGAGCGCACGGCCGATGACGGCGAGGAGATAGCCGCCGTTGACGGCGTTGATGATCGTCCAGCCCGCGGAGAGCTCGGTGTCGTAGACGCCGGGCTCGCGCCGGGTGACCGCGGTGTCGCGGTCGAACTCGCTGTCCCCGATGCGGGCGGACGCCGATGCGGGTGCGTAGGACGCCGACGCCTCCGACGCTGCCGTTGCTGCCGTTTCCATGCCGAGCAACGTACAACAGGAAACTACTGAGCGGTAGCTTTTCTCGTGCCCCCGCTCCCCCCTGTCCGCCCTAGGGTGTCTCCTTCACGTCGGCCTCCACCGCCGTGGAGCGGCGGTGCCAGGCGCGCGGTGCCCGCCAGTGGTAGTGCAGCGCGAGCAGCCGCAGCACGAACGTCGTCACGGCGGCGAGACCGCCGGTGACGGCCGTCAGCTCCTCGAACCGGATGGCCAGGGCGACCATCGTGGCGCCCACGATGGCCGGTACGGCGTACAGGTCGCGGTCCCAGCGGACCAGGGAGGGCACTTCGTTGGCGACGACGTCGCGCAGCACGCCGCCGCCCACCGCGGTCATCAGGCCGAGGGCTGCCGACGCGGTGAGGCCGAGGCCGTAGTCGTACGCCTTGGTCGTGCCCGAGACGCAGAAGAGCCCGAGCCCCGCCGCGTCGAAGACGTTCACCGCGAGCTGGGTGCGCTCCACCTCCGGGTGGAGGAAGAAGACCAGCGCGGCCGCGAAGAGGGGGGTGATGAAGTAGCCGAGGTCGGTGAACGCGGCCGGCGGCACCGCCCCGATGACCAGGTCGCGGAAGAGCCCTCCGCCCAGCGCGGTGACCTCGGCGAGGACGGCGATGCCGAAGACGTCGAAGTTCTTGCGCACGGCGAGCAGCGCGCCGGAGATCGCGAAGACGAAGATCCCCACGATGTCGAGCGAGTGCTGGACGGAGGGGGTGAAGAGATCCTGGAGCACGCGCCATTCTTACCCGCGCGCGTCCCGCCTCCCGTGCCGCCCTCACCCCTACTTGAGACCTCCGGCACCCCTGCGACCAGCCCATTGCATGAGCCCATGTCCGCAAAGTCCCAAGAAGGACTTCAATGACAGAGTTGAAGGAGCGTTGGAGGAGTACGGACGAACGGACGGAAAGGAGGCGGATCAGCTCGAAGGAAGCGCCGGCTTCCCCTTCGTGAAGAGCCAGGTCCGGAAGAGCCCGTCGAGCTGCTTGCCCGAGATCTTCTCGGCGAGGCGGATGAACTGGTCGGTCGTGACGTTGCCGTACCGGTGCTGCGCGGTCCAGGCCGGGAGCAGCTCGAAGAACGCCTTGTCGCCGATGCGCTCGCGCAGGACCTGGAGGGTCATCGCGCCGCGCTGGTAGACGGCGGAGGCGAACATCGTGTCGCGCTGCGGGTCGCCGACGACGGTCTGCCAGAACGCGGAGTCGGCGGGGCGCGAGTTGTAGCCCGCGAGGAAGGCGTCGTGGGCGGACTGGGTGCCCTTGTGCTCGCTCCACAGCCACTGCGAGTAGGTCGCGAAGCCCTCGTTGAGCCAGATGTGGTTCCACGTCCTGGTCGACAGGGAGTCGCCGAACCACTGGTGGGCGAGTTCGTGGGCGATGGTCGACTCGCTGCGGATCGCGGAGTAGACCGGCTTGGTCTGGGTCTCCAGGGAGAAGCCCGCCTGCGGCATGTCGTCGACGATCGCGCCGGTCTCCTCGAAGGGGTAGGGCCCGAAGATCTTCGACCAGTAGTCGGTGACCGCGGCCGTGACGCCGTACACGTCGACGTTGTTGCTGTTCTGGAGGACGGGGTCGATGGCGACGTAGACCGGGATGCCGCCCGGGGTCCTGCCCTGCTTCACGTCGAACTTGCCGATGGTGGCCGTCGCCAGGTAGGTCGCCATGGGTTTGGTCTCGCGCCAGTGGGCGACGGTCTGCCCGCCCTTGGTGGACGTGCCGACGAGGCGGCCGTTGGAGACCCCGGTCAGGCCCTTGGGTGCCTTGATGCGGATGTCGAAGGCCGCCTTGTCGGAGGGGTGGTCGCTGGACGGGAACCAGGTCGAGGCGGCGTTGGGCTCGCAGGCGACGAAGACGCCGTCGGTGGTCTTCATCCAGCCGTAGTCGGAGCCGAAGACGATGGGGCCGCTGAGCGCCTCGGGCACGCCGCCGTAGGTGACGGTCGCGGTGAACGTCTTGTTCTTGCCCAGGTGGCTGCGCGGGCTAATGCGGAGCTCGTCGCCTTCGCGGGTGGAATCGGCGCGTCTGCCGTTCACTTCGACCGCGGTCACCTCCAGCTTCTGGAGGTCGAGGTCGAAGGACGAGAGGTTCTGGGTGGCGCGCGCGGTGATCGTGGTGCGGCCGTCGAGGCGGTCGGTGTCGGGGTTGTACGCCACGTCGAGGCCGTAGTGGCGGACGTCGAAGCCGCCGTTGCCGAGCTTGGGGAAGTACGGGTCACCGATGCCGTCGGAGCCGGGGTGCGGCGCGGGTGCGGCGGCTATCAGGCAGAAGGAGGCGGCGGCGGTGGCCAGTGCCCCCAGACGTGCCGAACGGGAGAGTGCCATGAGTCATCCCTTCGCGCGTGTTCCGATGAAACGGACACGCAGACTCTGCACTCTCCCGCCAGGGCATGTACATGACCCGGTACGCGTACTTCGCCCGGGTCAACTTGCCTTACGACTCAGTCGACTTCTGGCCCTTGCCCTTCGCGGCGTCACCCTTGGCGGTGTCGCTCTTCGCGGTCTCACCCTTCGCCGCTTCGGCCTCCGCGACGGCGGCCTTCGCGACCTCGACCTTCGCGGCGGCGGTCTTCGCGGCGTCGGCCTTCGCGACGGGCTCCGGATTCGCGCCGGGCTCCGGCTCGTCGGCGGTCCCCGGCTCCGCGACCGGCTCGGCCGCCTTCGGCACCACCGTCACCACCTCGATCGCCTCCTTGGCCACCGAAAGCAGCTCGGTGTCCTGCGGCGCCTGGTCCTCGGCGTTCTCCGGGTGGTGGCACGCCACCTGGTGACCGGTGGCGAGCGCCGTCAGCGGCGGCTCCTTCGTCGCGCAGATCGCCGTCGCCTTCCAGCACCGCGTGTGGAAGCGGCAGCCGGCGGGCGGGTCGATCGGCGAAGGGACGTCGCCGCGCAGCAGGATCCGCTCGCTCTTGACGCCGCGCCGCTTGGGGTCGGGCACGGGCACCGCGGAGAGCAGCGCCTTGGTGTAAGGGTGCATCGGCGTGGAGTAGAGGTCCTTGCGGTCCGCCAGCTCCACGATCTTGCCGAGGTACATCACCGCGATGCGGTCGGAGACGTGCCGGATGACCGAGAGGTCGTGCGCGATGATCACGTACGTGAGGCCGAGCTCGTCCTGGAGGTCGTCGAGCAGGTTGACCACCTGCGCCTGGATGGACACGTCGAGCGCGGAGACCGGCTCGTCGGCCACGACCAGCTTCGGCCTGAGTGCCAGCGCCCGCGCGATGCCGATGCGCTGGCGCTGGCCGCCGGAGAACTCGTGCGGGTAGCGGTTGTAGTGCTCGGGGCTGAGCCCGACGCGCTCCAGCATCTCCTGCACGGTCTTCTTCACGCCACCCTCGGGCTTGACGCCCTGGAGCTTGAAGGGCGCGCCGACGATCGTGCCGATGGTGTGCCGGGGGTTCAGCGACGAATACGGATCCTGGAAGATCATCTGTACGTCGCGGCGGAGCGGACGCATCTTGGCGGTGTTGAGGTGCGTGATGTCCGTGCCCTCGAACTCGACACGGCCCCCCGTCGGTTCCAGCAGCCGCGTGATCAGCCGGCCCATCGTCGACTTGCCGCAGCCGGACTCGCCGACCACGCCGAGCGTCTCACCGGGGCGTACGTCGAAGGAGAGCCCGTCGACCGCCTGCACCGCCGCGACCTGGCGCTGGAGCAGCCCCTTCTTGATGGGGAAGTGCTTCACCAGGCCGTCGACCTTGAGCAGCGGCTCGGGCGAGCCCTTCGTCTGCGCCGGGATCGTCATCTCCTGGCCCTTCGCGGTGTCTTTGGCGTCTTTCCGGTCCTTCGCGGCATCGTTCACAGCTTCGGCGCAATCTCTTCGGTCCAGATCCGGGTGCGCTCGTCCTGCGACATGTGGCAGGCGGAGTAGTGCCCGTCGGCGACCAGGCGCAGTTCGGGGCGTTCGCGGCGGGTGATCTGGTCCTTGGGGATGTCCGCGTAGGGGCAGCGCGGGTTGAAGGCGCAGCCGTTCGGCAGGTTGATCAGGCTGGGCGGGGAGCCCTTGACCGGGATGAGCCGCTCGGTCTCCTCGCGGTCGATGCGCGGCATCGAGCCGAGCAGGCCCCAGGTGTAGGGGTGCTGGGGTTCGTAGAAGACCTTCTCCGCGGTCCCGCGCTCGACGCACCGGCCGCCGTACATGACCAGGAGCTCGTCCGCCATCTCGGCGACCACGCCCAGGTCGTGCGTGATCATGATGACGGCGGAGCCGAACTCCTTCTGCAGGTCCCGGATGAGGTCGAGGATCTGCGCCTGGACGGTCACGTCGAGGGCGGTCGTCGGCTCGTCCGCGATGAGCAGCTCGGGGTTGTTGACCAGCGCCATCGCGATCATCGCGCGCTGGCGCATACCGCCGGAGAACTCGTGCGGGTAGGAGTCGACGCGCTTGTCGGGCTGCGGGATGCCGACGCGGTCGAGCATCTCGATGGCGCGCTTGCGGGCTGTCTTCTTGTCGACGTCGTTGTGGACCCGGTACGCCTCGGTGATCTGCTTGCCGATGGAGTAGTACGGGTGCAGCGCGGAGAGCGGGTCCTGGAAGATCATCGCCATCTCACGGCCGCGCAGCTTGCGCACGTCGTTCGGGTCCGCGCTCAGCAGCTCCTTGCCGTCGAGCCAGATCTCACCGGAGATCCGTGCCCTGCGGGCGCCGTACTGGCCCGCGGTGTGCAGGCCGAGGATGCCGAGCGAGGTGACCGACTTGCCGGATCCGGACTCGCCCACGATGCCGAGGGTCTTGCCCTTCTCCAGCTGGAAGCTGAGCCCGTCGACGGACTTGACCACGCCGTCGTCGGTCGGGAAGTGCACCTTGAGGTCGCGCACCTCGAGGAAGGCGGAGGGAGCGGGCGAGTCGGCGACGGGCTCGCCCACCGCTGCTCCGCTCTTGGACAGTTCGGTCATCCCAGCCTCACTCGCGGGTCGATGACGGCGTACAGAAGGTCGACGACGAGGTTGGCCACGGCGATCGCGAGCGCCGCGCACAGGGTCACGCCGAGAATGACGGGCAGGTCCTTGCTGCTGATGGCCCTGACCGCTTCGAGGCCGAGCCCCGGCAGGTTGAACGTGGACTCGGTGAGCACGGCGCCGCCCATCAGGACGCCGAGGTCGAGTCCGAAGACGGTGAGGATCGGCGTCATCGCGGAGCGCAGCGCGTGCTTGCGGATGACGGCGGCCTCGCCGAGTCCCTTGGCGCGCGCGGTGCGGATGTAGTCCTCGCCGAGCACTTCGAGCATGGTGGCTCTGGTGAGGCGGGCATACATCGCGGCGTTGAGGAAGGCGAGGACGATCCACGGAAGGATCAGGGTCTGGAGCCAGACCCCGGCCGAGTCCTCGGTACTGAGGCTGTCCGCGATCTTCACCCACCCGAGCTGGTGGACGAAGATGCCCATCGCGATCATGCCGGTGAAGAAGACGGGCAGCGAGACACCGCCGAGGGCGATGGTCATCGCGGAGCGGTCCCAGATGGACCCCCGCTTGAGCGCGGAGACGACACCGGTGGCGACACCGGCGGCGAGCCAGAGGACACAGGCACCGGCGGCGAGCGCGGCGGTGACGGGCAGGGCGTCCTTCAGGGTCTCCCAGACGGGCGCCTCGGTACGGAAGCTGTAGCCGAAGCAGGGCGCGGGGCAGTGCGTGACGTCACTGCCGTTGACGTAGTCGCGCCCCATCGGGATGCCCTTGATGAACTCCCAGAACTGGACGAGCAGCGGGTCGTCGAGTCCCAGTTTGGTCCGGATGCCTTCGATCTGCTCGGCTCCGGTGGCCTTGCCGGCGAAGAGGACGGCGATGTCCTGTCCCGCCCACTTGGGCAGCATGAAGAAGACGGTGAAGGTCGCGAGCAGTACGACCAGCACCATGATGATTACGGCGATCAGGCGCCGGATGAGATAAGCAAGCACTGTGCGCGGCCCGGCGGTGGCCGGGGCCCCCTTGTGAGGGGTCCCGGCCATCGCCCGGGGCCATCACCTGCCCTTCGGACTGGCGGGATTCGGCGGCGGTGGGACAATCAACTACTGCATCCCTTGCGGGAGTTGCCCGGTGGTGCCGGGTGTTACTTGACGACGCCGAGCGAGGCGTAGTCGTAACGGCCGTTGTAGCCGTCCGACATGTAGGCGTTGGTCAGCCGCGACCCGCGCCAGGTGATGTTCTTCTCGTACAGGAAGGGCATCCAGTCGGCCTGGTCGAGGATCTTCTTGTCGAGCTTCTTGTAGACCTCGCCCGCCTCGGCCGGGTCGGTCTTCGCGATCGCCTCGTCGAAGAGCGCGTCGATGCCCTTGTCCTTGATCTGCGACTCGTTGTAGTTGCCGGTCGGCATCAGGAAGCGGCTGTCGAACAGCGGCTGCGCGTAGCCCTGGCCGGACGGGAAGTCCGGGCCCCAGCCGCTCATCGTCATGCCGTAGCCGCGCTTCTTCACGACGGACGGCGAGCCGGTGATGCTGGAGGTGTCGGCGCCGTCGAGGGAGTCGACCTGGACCTTGATGCCGACCTTCTGGAGCGACTGCTGCAGCGATTCGGCGGCGTCGACCTCACCCGGGTTGTTGCTGCGGGCGGTGAGCTTGGTGGAGAAGCCGCCGGGCTTGTCGCACTGCTTCAGCTCGTCCTTGGCCTTGGCGACATCCGGCTTGCCCTTGCGCGCAAGCACGCCGTACGGGTCGTACTTGCTGTAGCCCGGGATCGCCACGGGGAAGGTGCTGTTGGCGATGTCGCCGGCCGCGACCTTGCCGCCGCGGGTCTGCTGGAGGCTCGCGAAGTCGGTCGCGTAGAACACGGCCTTGCGGCAGTGCACGTTGTCGAACGGCTTCGCGTTGTGGATGAGCGCGACGTAGCGCACGAAGGACGTGTGCATGTTGTCGACGTTGCCGCGGTGGTCCGTGACGGCGCTGACGCGGCCGGACTGGGTCATGCCCGTGCCGTTGATGTCGACGTCGAAGTCACCTTCCATCAACTTCTTGTCGTTCTCCTCCTGGTTGGCGGAGAACGTCACGTCGATCTTGTCGGGCAGCGCCGCGCGGATCGGGTCCGAGGACTTCTTCCACTTGTCGTTGCGGACCAGCACGATCTTCTTGCCGGCCTTGTACTCCTGGAACTTGTACGGGCCCGCGGAGAACGGCCGCTGGGTGTACTTGGCCTTGGTGTCCTTGGCCTCCTTCACCGGCGAGCCGGTGGGCATGGCCAGGAACTGCTCGAAGTCACCGTTGGGCTTGGGCAGTTTGAAGATGATGGTCTGGTCGTCGGGGGTCTCGATCGCGTCGAGGCCGCCCTTGTCCTTGTAGGGACCCTTGTACTTCTTCTTCGGGTCGAGCGTCTGGCGGATGTAGCCGGGACCACCGGTGATGGTGTCCGTCGCCCAGGCGCGCTCGATGCCGTACTTGATGTCCTTGGAGGTCAGCTTGGAGCCGTCCTCCCAGGTGAGACCGGAACGCAGCTTGTACGTGTAGGTCTTGCCGTCGTCCGAGATCTTCGCCGTGGAGGTGGCGAGGTCGGGGACCAGCTTCGTGCCCGCCTTGCCCGGCTTGGTGTCGTACGTCACCAGCTGCCGGGTGTAGAAGCGCATGAAGTCCCACGTCATGCCGTAGTAGGCGCGCTGCGGGTCGGCGGAGTCGAGGTCCTGCTTGCCGACCATCTTCAGCGTGCCTCCCTTCTTCTTCGAAGGGTTGGCGATCTTGTTCAGTGCCGCGTTGTAGCCGGCACCCTTGGAGTCGCTGTCGCCACCGTCACCGCCGCCGCACGCCGTGGTGGTCACCAGCGCCGCGACGACGAGGGCCGCACCGCTGGTGAGCCGTCGTTTCGTGGAACCTGTGGGCATTTTCTCGTAACCTCCGAGATCGCGGTCCCTGGCCTTGTGCTGCCGGAGAACCATGGTTATAGCCACCTGACATGCGGCAGGGGCAAGCCAGTTGGGACCTTCTAGCGCGTCCCCTTCGGGTCGAGCGCATCGCGCAGCCCGTCGCCGAAGAGGTTGAAGGCCAGGACGGTGATGAAGATCGTGACGCCCGGGAAGACCATGAACATCGGGTCGTGCTCGTACGTCTTGAGCGCGTCGCGCAGCATGCCGCCCCAGGAGGCCGTCGGCGGCTTGACGCCGGCGCCGAGGAAGCTGAGGGCCGCCTCCGTGAGGATGTTGGTCGGGATCATCAGCGTCGCGTAGACGGTGATGGGGGCGACCAGGTTGGGCAGCAGTTCACGGAACAGGATGTGGCGCTTGCCGCCGCCGAGGCTGCGGGCCGCCTCCACGTACTCGCGCTCACGGAGCGAAAGCGTCTGCCCCCTGACGATCCGTCCGACGTACGGCCAGCCGAAGAAGCCGATGACCATCACGAGGATCGCGACGCGCACGCTGGTGCCTTCGAGGCCGAGCAGGTCGTCGGGGAGCACGGAGACCAGCGAGATGATGAAGAGCAGCTGCGGGAACGAGAGCAGCACGTCCATCACGCGGCTGATCAGCGCGTCGATCCAGCCGCCGAAGTAGCCGGCGATGATCCCGAAGAGGGTGCCGAGCGCCACGGCCACGATGGCCGCGAGGAAGGCGACAAGGAGCGAGATCCGCGCGCCGAAGACGATCCGGCTGAAGACGTCGCGGCCCTTGTTGGGCTCGACCCCGAAGAGGAAGTCGCCGCTCACGCCGCCAAGGGAGCCGGTGGGCAGGCCGGTCAGCTCGTCGAGCTTCTCCTGGTGGAAGTCGTTGGGCGGGTGGCCGAAGAGGCTCACGAGCAGCGGCGCGAAGACGGCGACCAGCACCAGCACCAGCACCGTGATGCCGCCGGCGAGGGCGACCTTGTCCCGCTTCAGGCGGTTCCAGGCGATCTGCTTGAGGGACCGGCCCTCGACCTTCTTCACCCCTGCATCAACTGCGGGAGCGACGTCCTCGGTCGGGTCCGCGTCCGCAGGTGTGTCATGCAATGGTGCCGTCATCGTGGCAGGGACCCCTCTCAACCGGTGGTGACCGGCCCGCACTTGCCGCTGTAGCGACGTGATCAGTCCGTCGTACACAGGGGGCGAAGGCCCCTTGGAGCGGGAGTCTTCATCCACGTCGCGATCTGTTACCAGACTTGACGGGGAAAGGATGCGCAACCGTGATGCTGATCGAGGTGTTCCGTTATCCGGACGCCAGTGAACGAGGGTCGAACACGGGGCAGTTGGGGTGCAATGCGCCACTGGAGCCCATAGGGCCCCACCCGCATCACAACGGACATCACATCCGTCGGTGCTGCTCAGTGCCGCTCAGCGCTGCCCCGGCTGCCCCGGCTGCTTCGTGCTGCTCAGTACTGCGCCGGGTAGCCGTAACCGCCGGCCGGCGCCGGAGCGGGCTGGGCCTCGCGGTCGTAGAACGGGCGGGCGTTGGCCCGCAGCCACATCGCGACCGGGTCGTCCTCGTCGGACATCGCGACCGTCGAGACGGGCAGGCCCTCGGGGACGGCGGGGATCGACTGCTGCATCATCGTGCGGACCGTGTCGACGGACGGCGGTGACGTGTCGTACACGTCGAGGCCGATGGCCAGATATGGCGCCCCGAGCGCGGGCTGCACCCAGGCGCGGCGCAGCGAGCGCACGACGGGGGTACGGTGCGCGTTCTGCGTGAGGAGGGCGTAGAACTGCGGGATCTCGATGCCCGGTTCGGTGAGCCGCAGCGGCCCCGCGGGCAGCAGGTCCAGGCCGGAGGCGATGCGGCGCAGATCGAGCCAGGGCACACCGACGCCGCCGCCCGGCGCGTGCGGGTTGAGCCAGAGGCCGTAGTGGTCGGGGTAGAGGGTGCGGGCGGCGTCGATGCCGCGCACCACTTCATAGCTGCGGTTCCAGCCACTGGCGGAGAGCTCCTGGGCGGAGGTCACACAGGGGGCGTAGCCGAGGCCCTCGACCTCCATGTTCCCGTACTGGGCGTCGGGGGACCCGGCCTGGCCGTGCCAGAGCAGCATCCACACGCGGTCGGCGGCGAGGGCGCGCAGCAGTGCCTCGTACGCGTCGTAGCGCCCCGGGGTCACCTGGCGCAGCAGCTGCTCGACCTGTCCCCGGGCGCTCGAACCAGCTCGTGCAGGGGAGACCCCATCGCCCGCGGCCGTGCCCGACGCACTCACCCGTAACCGCCCCTTCGCTTCGCACCCGAACTACCCGAGAATCCCGTCGCCGGGCACGGATGTGCCCCGACCCGGTCATGGAACCAGCTTAAGCGGCGATCCTGACACGGACTTGACGTACGACCCCTGAAGGGCCATGCGTACCGCGCCCCGTGTCCGGGGGCCGCCGGGGTGATGGCACAGGCGCTCAAGGACAGGCGCTCAGGCCGGGCGCTGGTAGAACGGCCGCACCCGGGCGCGCAGCCAGTCGCCCACCGGGTCCTGCGCCACGTCGAGCAGGACGAGGTTGACCGGCCACGGGACCGGGACCCGGCCGAGCGCGCGGCCGAGGGCCTCCATGGGCAGGTCGCGGGCGTTCCCCTCCCAGCTGGACAGCTCGACGCCGACGAAGAGCGTCGGCTCGTCCGTCTCGACGCTCGCCAGGCAGCGGCGCGCGGTGAGCACGACCCCGGCGGCCTCGAACTCCTGGCCCGCGGCGGCCAGGAAGTCCACCGGATCGTGCTGCCAGTCCGGCTCGAACAGGCGCACCCGGCCTCCGGTGGCGGGCCCGTCGAGCTCGGTGCGGCCGGCCCTGGCGAGCTCGGCGACGGCGGCGGGCGGGAGCGGGACGCCGACGGTGCCGTCAGGGTTCAGCGCGACGCCCAGCTGCGGGGGGAGGCCGCGGGCGAACTCGACGGCGGGCGCGACGGTGCGGCCCATCCGGTCGGCGGCGTCGCCGAGCGCCTGGCGGAACTGCTGCTCGGAGCTGAAGACGGGGACGTACGCCTGGCCCTCGATCTCCAGGGTCGGCAGGTCCAGGGTGCCGCTGTCGGGGCCGCCGCCGTTCGGCAGCGGGATCCATATGTGGCTGCGGCCGAGGACCTCGACGATGCGGGCGCCCGCCGACGCGTCGGCGCCGAGGGAGGCCGCGAGGACCTCCTCCAGTTCGTTGCCCGGCCATCCGCCGTGCGGATGGGCGTGTGCCTGCGCCGGAAAGTCCATCTGTCCGTCCAACCCCTGCTCGCGACCGCTCTGCCTGCGGCTCGAACCCTAGCGCCGGGCGCCCCCGCGGTCGAAGGCGATCCCCCGCAGCACCCGCGCCGCGTCCCGGTCGAGGAGCACCGCCGAGCCGCAGCCGCGCGGCAGGTCGCCGCGCTCGGCGGCGCCGACGAGGCGCCCGAAGGTCCTGCGGTGGCGCGCGAAGGCGTACCGGGAGACGCCGCGGCCGCGTTCGCGCTGGCCCCGCAGCGCCGTGTCCACGGGCACGTCGAGCAGGACGAGGTGCAGGGCGGCGCCGCGCCGGACGGCCTCGCGGGCGAGCCAGCGGCGCACCCACGCCTGGGTGCCGCAGTCGTGCACGACGACGCTCGCCCCGGAGCGCAGGGTGCGGCGAAGGCCCGCGTAGTGCACGAGGCGGACCAGGGGGCGGTAGAGGGCGTACGGCAGCAGGCGCGGCAGGCGGCCGGCCCAGCGGTCCCGGGTGTCCTGGGAGTCGATGCGGGGGCCGGTGACGGCCTGGCGCATCAGTGTCGACTTTCCGCTGCCGGGCAGCCCGGAGACGACGACCAGGTCGCCCTCGTCGAAGGTGAGGCGGTGCGGGCCGTGTCCCGCCCGGCGGCGCAGGTCGCGGACGACGGCGACGGGGAGCGGGCCGCAGCCCTCCGTGGCCGGGGCGGTGGCCTGCGCGGGCAGCGCCACTCCGGTGGTCGTGGCATACACACTGGTCCTGCTGCGCACCGTGATCGGCCTCCCCATAGCGGTCACGTACTGCTTTCTCCGGCAAGTGTAAAGAGAAGGTAATGCGGCACAAGGTCATTCGGGGCGGCGTGATCCGTGCCCGGTCACGGGTCCCCCCGGACAGAGTCGCGTGCAATGATGTGCGCGCCAACTCCATACCGGCCGTTTGAATCCGCGCGGGAGAGTCTCCGGAGCCAGCATGCGCTGGGTGTCCGGGGCGCCGAAGGAGCAAGTCCCTCCCTTGAATCTCTCAGGCCCCGTACCGCGCGGGCGAGGCACATCTGAAAAGCGGGCCGCCTTCGGCGGTCCCACCCAAGGTGCAAGCCGGGACATCTCGTAGGTCGAGACGCTCTCGGCGAACCTCTCAGGTTCCGATGACAGATGGGGAGGATCGACCTCGCCCGTCCTGCCCTGGGAGTTCCTTCATGAGCACTGCCCGCCTGACCGCCCTCGACGCCGTACATCGGTCGCTGGGCGCGACGATGACCGATTTCGCGGGCTGGGACATGCCGCTGCGGTACGGCAGCGAGCGCGACGAGCACAACGCCGTGCGCACCAAGGCCGGTCTCTTCGATCTCTCGCACATGGGCGAGATCACGGTCACCGGACCCGAGGCCGTCGACTTCCTGAACTTCTCGCTGGTCGGCAACATCGGCTCCATCGGTGTCGGCCGCGCCCGCTACACGATGATCGTCGCCGAGGACGGCGGCATCCTGGACGACCTGATCGTCTACCGCCTCGGCGAACCCGAGGCCCCCGAGTACATGGTGGTCGCCAACGCCTCCAACGCGCAGACCGTCCTTGACGAGCTGAGCGCCCGCGTCGAGGCGTTCGACGCCGAGGTCCGCGACGACCGCGAGGCGTACGCGCTGCTCGCCGTCCAGGGCCCGGAGTCCCCCGGCATCCTGAAGTCCCTCACCGACGCTGACCTCGACGGCCTGAAGTACTACGCCGGTCTGCCGGGCACCGTCGCGGGCGTCCCCGCCCTCATCGCCCGCACCGGTTACACCGGCGAGGACGGCTTCGAGCTCTTCGTCTCCCCCGCCGACGCGGAGAAGCTGTGGGGCGCGTTGATGGAGGCCGGTACGCCGGTCGGCATGGTCCCGGCCGGCCTCTCCTGCCGCGACACGCTGCGCCTTGAGGCGGGCATGCCGCTGTACGGGCACGAGCTGACCGCCGGTCTCACGCCGTTCGACGCGGGCCTCGGCCGGGTCGTGAAGTTCGAGAAGACGTCGCGGTCGGAGGATTTCGTGGGCCGCGCCGCTCTCGCCGCCGCGGCCGAGCGCGCCGAGACCGCCCCGCCGCGCAAGCTGGTCGGCCTGATCGCCGAGGGCCGCCGCGTCCCGCGCGCCGGCTTCCCGGTGGTCGCGGACGGCAAGGTCATCGGCGAGGTCACCTCCGGCGCCCCGTCCCCGACGCTCGGCAAGCCGATCGCGATGGCGTACGTCGACGCGGAGCACGCGGCCCCGGGCACGCCGGGCGTCGGCGTGGACATCCGCGGCAGCCACGAGCCGTACGAGGTCGTGGCCCTGCCGTTCTACAAGCGCCAGAAGTGACGCTCGTAGCGACGCGCCCCGCGTGGGCACGGCGTCCGGCGCCACAGAAGTGACCCCACGCACACCGTCCCCGTTCCGCAGCACCCACCCGCGTACAGGAGAATTCAGGACATGAGCAACCCCCAGCAGCTGCGTTACAGCAAGGAGCACGAGTGGCTGTCGGCCACCGACGCCGACGGCGTGGCGACGGTCGGCATCACCGAGCACGCGGCCAACGCGCTCGGTGACGTCGTCTTCGTGCAGCTTCCGGAGGTCGGCGACACGGTCACCGCGGGCGAGACCTGCGGCGAGCTGGAGTCGACCAAGTCGGTCAGCGACCTCTACTCCCCCGTGAACGGCGAGATCGTCGCCGCGAACCAGGACGTCGTCGACGACCCCTCGCTGGTCAACTCCGCCCCGTTCGAGGGCGGTTGGCTGTTCAAGGTGCGCATCACGGGTGAGCAGGACGAGCTGCTCTCCGCCGATGAGTACACCGCCTTCGCCGCCGGCTGACCCATACCGATAGGGATCGTGTGATGTCGCTTCTCAACACCCCTCTCCACGAGCTGGACCCGGACGTCGCCGCCGCCGTCGACGCCGAGCTCCACCGCCAGCAGTCCACCCTGGAAATGATCGCCTCGGAGAACTTCGCTCCGGTCGCCGTCATGGAGGCCCAGGGGACGGTCCTCACCAACAAGTACGCCGAGGGCTACCCCGGCCGCCGCTACTACGGCGGCTGCGAGCACGTCGACGTCGCGGAGCAGATCGCGATCGACCGCATCAAGGATCTGTTCGGCGCCGAGTACGCCAACGTCCAGCCGCACTCGGGCGCCTCCGCCAACCAGGCCGCCCTCTTCGCGATCGCCAAGCCCGGCGACACGATCCTCGGCCTCGACCTGGCGCACGGCGGCCACCTCACCCACGGCATGCGCCTGAACTTCTCCGGCAAGCAGTTCAACGTGGTGCCCTACCACGTGGACGAGGCCGGCCTGGTCGACATGGCCGAGGTCGAGCGCCTGGCCAAGGAGAACAGCCCGAAGGTGATCATCGCGGGCTGGTCGGCCTACCCGCGTCAGCTGGACTTCGCCGAGTTCCGCCGCATCGCCGACGAGGTCGGCGCGTACCTGTGGGTCGACATGGCGCACTTCGCCGGTCTCGTCGCCGCCGGGCTGCACCCCAACCCGGTGCCGTACGCGGACGTGGTCACCTCCACCACGCACAAGACGCTCGGCGGCCCGCGCGGCGGCGTCATCCTGGCCCGCAGCAAGGAGTTCGCGAAGAAGCTGAACTCGGCGGTCTTCCCCGGCTTCCAGGGCGGCCCCCTGGAGCACGTGATCGCGGCCAAGGCCGTCTCCTTCAAGGTCGCGGCCTCCGAGGAGTTCAAGGAGCGCCAGCAGCGCACCCTGGACGGCGCCCGCATCCTGGCCGAGCGCCTGGTGCAGGACGACGCGAAGGCCGTCGGCGTCGACGTCCTGTCCGGCGGCACCGACGTGCACCTGGTCCTGGTGGACCTGCGCAACTCCGATCTTGACGGCCAGCAGGCCGAGGACCGCCTCCACGAGGTCGGCATCACGGTCAACCGCAACGCCGTCCCGAACGACCCGCGCCCCCCGATGGTCACCTCGGGCCTGCGGATCGGCACCCCGGCGCTCGCCACGCGCGGCTTCCAGGAAGACGACTTCCGCGAGGTCGCCGACATCATCGCCGAGGCCCTCAAGCCGGGCTTCGACGCGGAGGGCCTGAAGGCCCGCGTGACCGCTCTGGCCGAGAAGCACCCCTTGTACCCCGGCCTGAAATAGTTCCGTACCCTCCGTTTGTACGCTTTCGTTCGTATGCCGTTGTTCATACGTACGAAACATCGGGGCACCCCGCACACTGGAGAGTGAGCGGGGTGCCCCGCACCACGTAGCCCGCGTGTTCGTAGTTCCCGCACCGCCTTGTACTTCTGCACCACCCAGGCAGACAACGGCGTCTACCAACCACCCTTGGAGTTTCCCGTGGCCATCTCGGTCTTCGACCTGTTCTCGATCGGCATCGGCCCGTCCAGCTCCCACACGGTCGGTCCGATGCGCGCCGCCCGCATGTTCGCGGGCCGCCTCAAGAACGAGGGCCTGATGGCCCACACCACCGCGATACGCGCCGAGCTGTACGGATCGCTCGGCGCGACCGGCCACGGCCACGGCACCCCGAAGGCCGTCCTGCTCGGCCTGGAGGGCGAGTCGCCCCGCACGGTGGACGTGGAGAGCGCCGACGGCCGCGTCGAGGAGATCAAGAGCAGCGGCCGCATCAACCTCCTCGGCACGCACGAGATCGACTTCGACTTCGACGAGGACCTGGTCCTGCACCGCCGCAAGGCCCTGCCGTACCACGCCAACGGCATGACGATCTTCGCGTACGACCGGGACGGCGGCCTCGTCCTGGAGAAGACGTACTACTCCGTGGGCGGCGGCTTCGTGATCGACGAGACCGTGCTGAAGCAGGAGGGCGAGGCGGGCGACAACCCGATCGTGCCGGACGCCACCGTCCTCAAGCACCCCTTCCGCACCGGTGACGAGCTGCTCCGCCTCACCGAGGAGACCGGTCTGTCCATCTCCGCGCTGATGCTGGAGAACGAGAAGGCCTGGCGCACGGAGGACGAGATCCGCGAGGGTCTGCTCGACATCTGGCGCGTCATGCAGGCCTGCGTCTCCCGCGGCATGTCCCGCGAGGGCATCCTGCCCGGCGGCCTCAAGGTCCGCCGCCGCGCCGCCAACTCCGCACGCCAGCTGCGTGCCGAGGGCGACCCGCAGGCCCGCGCCATGGAGTGGATCACGCTCTACGCGATGGCGGTGAACGAGGAGAACGCCGCGGGCGGCCGCGTGGTCACCGCCCCCACCAACGGCGCGGCGGGCATCATCCCCGCCGTCCTGCACTACTACATGAACTTCGTGCCCGGCGCCGACGAGGACGGCGTGGTCCGCTTCCTCCTCGCGGCCGGCGCGATCGGCATGCTCTTCAAGGAGAACGCCTCGATCTCCGGCGCCGAGGTCGGCTGCCAGGGCGAGGTCGGCTCCGCCTGCTCGATGGCGGCGGGCGCGCTCGCCGAGGTGATGGGCGGCTCCCCCTCCAAGGTCGAGAACGCCGCCGAGATCGGCATGGAGCACAACCTGGGCCTGACCTGCGACCCGGTCGGCGGCCTCGTCCAGATCCCGTGCATCGAGCGCAACGGCATGGCGGCGGTCAAGGCCGTCACCGCCGCGAAGATGGCGATGCGCGGCGACGGCTCCCACAAGGTCTCCCTCGACAAGGTCATCAAGACCATGAAGGAGACGGGCGCCGACATGAGCGTCAAGTACAAGGAGACGGCGCGGGGCGGGCTCGCGGTGAACATCATCGAGTGCTGAGGACAGGCCCTGGTGGTCTAGCACTCCTTGCCCGGGCGGACCCGCTTCAGGTCGATGAGGTAGTCGTCGACGGCGGTCGTGACGCACGTGTCGCCGCGGCCGTAGGCGGTGTGGCCGACGCCGTCGTACGTCAGGAGCATGCCGCCGGGGAACTGCTCGGCCAGGCTCTCCGCCTCCTCGTACGGGGTGGCGGGGTCGCCGGTGGTCCCGACCACCAGGACCGGGGGCACGCCCTTGGCACTGACGGGGTGCGGGCCCCGGCCGCCGGCTTTCGCGGGCCAGTTCCTGCAGGTCAGTTCGTCGACGACGCTTGACGTGCCGTAGACGCCCGCGGCCTTCTCTGCGGGGCCGAGGGCCTTCCAGTACGGGGCGGCCGTGCGCGGGTGCGGCACGTCCAGGCAGCTGACGGCGATGATCGCGTCGTCGTCGTTCTCGGTGGCGGCGCGGGCGCGTCGGCCTCGGCGGGACTCCGTGTCCTGCTCCCCGGACTCCGCCATGCGGGAAAGCTCCGTCGCGTCGCCGTCGTACGCCGCGCCCAGCGCCGTCGACAGCTCCTCCCAGTCGTCCTCGGGGCTGTACATCGCGCCGGTGACGACGTCGAGGAGCGTGCGGGCGTCGACGTCGTACAAGTCCTCGTCGGTGACCGGCAGCGGCTCGCGCGCCGCCCGCTCGTACAAGTCGTCGATCAGCGCCGATATCTCCTCCGGGGACGAGCCGGGGCAGCTGTCGCCCGCGATGTCGGCGCAGAACTCGGCGTAGTCGTCGACCGCCGCGCTGAACCCCGTGCCCTGGCTCAGCGCGCGTCGGCGCCAGTCGAGGGACGGGTCCACGGCGCCGTCCAGGACCAGGGCCCGGACGCGGTGCGGGAACTGCTCGGCGTACGACGTGCCGAGGCTCGTGCCGTAGGACCAGCCGAGGTAGCTGAGTCTGCGGTCGGCGAGGGCGGCCCGCAGGACGTCCAGGTCGCGGGCCGCGTCCTCGGTACCGACGTGGGGCAGGACGCCGCGGCTGCCCCGCGCGCACGCGGCGGCCTGCTCGTCGGCGTCGGCCAGGGCGGCGGCCCGTTCGGCGGCGGTGCGGGGCGCCACCGGCTCGGGGCCGTCGTCTTCGTCCTCATCGTCGTCGGGCTCCGCGCACCTGACGGCGGGGACGCTGCCGCCCACGCCCCTGGGGTCGAAGGAGACGATGTCGAAGCGGGCGCGCACGGCCCTGCTGAACACCTCGCCGCCGTCCGACTTCAGATCGCTCACTCCGGAGGCGCCCGGACCGCCGGGGTTGTAGACGAGCGAACCGACGCGGTCCTCCGGATCGGCGGTCACCGCCTTCACCACGGGCAGCACGAAGGTCTTGCCGTTGTCCGGGTGGGCGTAGTCCATGGGAACGGTGAGGCGCGCGCAGCGCAGGTCGCCGCACTTCTTCCAGGCCAGCTTCTGCCCGTAGAACCGCTGGAGTTCCGGGCGCTCGGCGGCGTCCGGGGAGGAGCCGCCCGGCGCGGTGCAGCCGGTGAGGGAGACGGCGGTGAGGGCGGCCAGGGCGAGGACGAGGGGACGGGTGCGGGGGCGAAGGCGGGGGCGAGGGTGGGGGTGGGCGCGTCGGTGCGGCTCTGTGGGTTTCAACGGGGCGCTCCCAGGGTCGGTCCGGGCCGACGTGCCCGGGTCGTACCGAGGCGGCGGACCTCGCCTCGCACTGGGAGACGTGCGCTGCGCCCGACCCGCTCCGCCACCCGGCGAAATCCCATGGTGGCGCAGCTCACCCCGCACGCCATCCGTGATGCCAAAGCGCTGGCCACGGGTGCGCACTCCTGTCACCGCGTGCCGGAACGGCCGCTACCCTGAGCCCGTCAGTAGTGCACCAAGAAGGGGTGGATCCGGTGGCGGACATCGAGGAAGCGCGCAAGACGTTCGAGCAGTTCGACGCGGACGGCGACGGCTTCATCACGGCGGCCGAGTGGAAGAGCGCCATGGCCAGGATGGGCGACTTCTACCAGACCGAGGCGGTGGCCGAAGCCGTGATCGGCTCGAAGGACACCAACGCGGACAAGCGGCTGTCCTTCGACGAGTTCTGGGCGAGCCTGAACAAGTAGTCGGCGGTCGAGGAGGGGCCCGGAACGCATCACGTTCCGGGCCCCTCCTCGTGTTCCTTGTGTGTTCCTCGGGTCCTTGTGTCCTCGTGCCCGCCCGTTCCGTGGCTCAGCGGTGCGTGCGGACGCTCCACCTGCCGTCCCTGCGCTCAAGGCGCACAGGGTGGTCGAAACACTTGCTGACCTGGTCGCTCGTCAGCACGTCGGCGACGGCGCCGGAGGCGAGCGCGCGGCCTTCGCGCAGGAGCAGCGCGTGCGTGGTGCCCGCGGGCAGCTCCTCCAGGTGGTGCGTGACCAGGACGGTGGCGAGTTCCGGGTGGGCCTCGCGCAGGGTGTCGAGGCTGTCGAGGAGGCGCTCGCGCCCGGCGAGGTCGAGCCCGGTGGCGGGCTCGTCCAGGAGGACGAGGCGCGGGCTCGGCATCAGGGACCGGGCGATCAGCGTGCGGCCGCGCTCGCCCTGGGAGAGCGTGGGCCAGCGGGCGTCCGCGCGGTGCGTGAGGCCCAGGAGGGCGATGAGATGGCGGGCCCGCTCCTCCTGCCCGGGCGTGGGGCGCCGACGCGGCACCGGCTCGATGCTGTTGGTGAGCCCGGTGAGGACGACTTCGCGCACGGACAGCGGCGAACGCAGCGGATGGCGCGGGTTCACATGGCCCACGTAGCTTCGCAGCTCGCGCAGGTCGACGGTGCCGAGACGGCGGCCGAGCACTTCGACGGTGCCGTGCGTGGGGTGGGTGACGGCGCCGCAGAGGCCGAGCAGGGTCGACTTGCCCGCGCCGTTCGGGCCGAGCAGCGCCCAGTGCTCGCCGGGGCGGACGGTGCAGGTGACGTCGTCGAGGATGGGACGCCCTTCGCGGACGACGGTGACGCGGTCGGCGTGCACGACGGGGGCGGGCGGGCCCCCTCCGGGTGGTGTGGGGCTCATCGGACGGCCCCTGCCCGGTTCACCGCGGCGAGCACGGCCCGCACGGACGCGGTGAGCACTGAGGTGTCCAGGCCCGCGCCCCAGCGCTCCACGTCGCCGACCCGGCACCGCACGTACGCGACGGCCTCGCTGCCGCCGCCCTCCGCCACGGCGTGCTCGGCGTAGTCGAGGATGCCGACGTCGATTCCGGCGGCGGCGAGGGCGTCGACGAAGGCGGACAGCGGCCCGTTGCCGACGCCCTCGTAGTCGCCGGCCTTCTCCCCCACCTGGAGAGTGCAGACGAAACGGTGCGCGCCGTCCGGGACCCGGTCGGTGGTCCAGGAACTCAGCGCCACCACGCCGCCTTGACCGTACGGGCCGTCCTGACCGCCCCGACCGTCCTCTCCGGGTGCGACATACGTCGCCAGGAACAGCTCGTACAGCTCCTTCGCCGTCGCCTCCGCGCCGCTGTCGTCGGTGGTCTCCTGCACCACGCGGGAGAAGTCGGGGCGCATCGCCCGCGGCAGGTCGAGGCCGTGCCGGGTCCGCAGCAGGTACGCCATGCCGCCCTTGCCCGACTGGGAGTTGACGCGGATGACGGCCTCGTAGCTGCGGCCGATGTCCGCCGGGTCGATCGGCAGGTACGGCACGTCCCAGGGGGCCTCGCGTTCCGGTACGCCCAGGTCGGCGGCGCGCCGGGCGTGGTGGGCGAAGCCCTTGCCGATGGCGTCCTGGTGGGTGCCGGAGAAGGCGGTGTGCACGAGGTCGCCCGCGTAGGGGTGGCGGGGGTGCACGGGCAGCCGGTTGCAGTGCTCGACGACCTCGCGCACGGCGTCGATGTCGGAGAGGTCGACCATGGGGTCGACGCCCTGGGCGTACAGGTTCAGGGCGAGCGTCACCAGGTCCACGTTCCCCGTCCGCTCGCCGTTGCCGAACAGGCAGCCCTCGACGCGCTGGGCGCCGGCCAGGACGGCGAGTTCGGCGCAGGCGACGCCGGTGCCCCGGTCGTTGTGCGGGTGGACGGAGAGGATGACGGAGTCGCGGCGGGCGAGGTTGCGGTGCATGTACTCGATCTGGTCGGCGTACACGTTCGGGGTGGCGATCTCGACGGTCGCCGGCAGGTTGTGCGTGACCGGGCGGTCGGGGCTCGCGTCCCACAGCTCGGTGAGGCCGTCGCAGACCTCCAGGACGTAGTCGGGCTCGGTGAGGTTGAACGTCTCCGGCGCGAACTGGAACCGGATGTCGGCCTGCGGCCGCTTGTCGGCGAGCCGCGCCATGTGCGCGGCGGCCTCCTGGACCACGCCGTACACCTCGTCCCGCGACCGTCCGAGAACGGTGTCGCGCCAGACGGGCGAGGTCGGGATGTAGAGGTGCACGACGGCGCGCGGCAAGCCCTCGATCGACTCGAAGGTGCGGTCGATCGGCTCGCGCCTGGCGGGCGTGAACACGACGATGTTCACGTCGTCCGGCAGCCCGCCGCGCGCCGCCCGCCCGGCCAGATACCGCACGAAGTCGAAGTCCGTCCTGCTGGCCGACGGGTAGCCGACCTCGATCTCCTTGAACCCCATCGAGACCAGCAGGTCGAAGAAGCGCCGCTTGCGCTCGGTGTCCATGGGCTCGGCGAGCGCCTGATTGCCGTCCCGCAGATCCACGGGCACCCACAGCGGGGCACGCCCGATCCGGGCATCCGGCCAACTCCGCTCCGGTACGGGGGCGGGGACCTCGACGCGGTCCTGGTAGGGGCGGTAACGGTGGTGGGGCATGCGGCTGGGACGCTGCGGATTCCAGTCGTACGTGGGTTCGCACGTGGGCCCGTACGTGGGTGTGGTCGCGGATGTCATGGGGAGAACTGCTCCTGAGCTCGGTCGGCAGGACCGGCAGCACGGCACCCCGCGGCGGGGTGCCGGTCGCTTCAGGCCCCGCCGCGGCAGCCGAGAAGGAGGAGCCCGCGGAAGATCATGCGGCTACACTAGCCACACCTCAGGTCCTCAGACAAGTACCCCTCAGACAAGTTCGGGGGCGAGTACTCATCGGACAAGTACTCCTCAGACGCGTACCCCTCAGACAAGTCCGGAGGGTCGGGCATCCGAGTACTCGCCGGACAAGTACTCCTCAGACACTTGCTCCTCAGACACTTGCTCCTCAGACACGTACAACTCAGACACGTACAACTCAGACAAGCCCCCACCCCCATCCCCACCCCTCACCCTTCGCCCGTCACCCCCGAAAGGCCCGCCGATGCCACTCGGCTCCGTACGCCCCAGCCCCCTCGTCGAACAGGCCGCCGCCCGTCTGCGTGAACAGATCACCGGCGGCACCTGGCCCGTCGGCACCAAGCTGCCCGGTGAGACGACGCTCGCCAAAGAGCTCGGCGTGGGGCGTTCCACGGTCCGCGAGGCGCTGCGGGCGCTGGCGGGCGCCGGGCTGGTGCGGCCTCGACAGGGGGCCGGCGTCTTCGTCGTCGCGACCGAGGCCGTCGTGGACTGGCCGACCCGGTTGCGCAGGGCGGCGGTCGCCGACGTGTACGAGGTGCGGATGCTCGTCGAGGTGCAGGCCGCGCGGCTCGCCGCCCTGCGCCGTACCGATGAGGACATCTCGGCGATGCGGGCCGCGCTCGCGGGGCGCGGGGCCGCGGCTGCGAAGGGTGACGCGGCGTTCGTCGACGCCGACATCGCGCTGCACGCGGCGGTCGTGGCGGCGGCGCGCAACCCCGTACTGACCGATCTCTTCGCGGAGTTCGCGCCTGCCCTGCGGGAGGCCCTGGTCGATCTTCTGGAACTGACCGGCGTACGCGCCGAGGAGGCGAACCACGGCGACGCCGCCCACGCGGACCTGGTGCGGGCGGTCGAGGCCATGGACTCGGAGGAGGCGGCACGGGTCGCGCAGGCCGAACTTCAGGCGACGCTCCGAAAGTTGACGCCGCCAGCCTGATACACCGCGCACCTGATCCACCGCGCGCGCCGGGGTCACATCACCGCGCTGGGGTCACATCACCGCGCCGGCCTCACATCACCGCGTCGGTCCGCAGCGGCCCCGCGGTGATGCGCAGTTCGCGGATGCGGATCTCCTCCTCGTCGGCGAGGTAGAAGATGTGCATGAACGGGGCGCGCACTACGCGGTCGGGTTCGCTCTTCCTGGCCATGGTGGCCTCTCCGCGCAGCAGTCGGACGCCGTCGCCCGCGGCCCAGAATTCCAGGACCTCGTGGGTGATGACCAGCGGTTCGTCGATCTTGACGAAGAACGCCTTGATGGCTTCGACGCCGTGGACGTGCGCGGTGCCGAAGTACATGTCGGTGTCCTCGGTCAGCGGCGCGAAGCCTTCGTCGAACTCCAGCGTGTCGATGGCGTCCATGAACTTCAGGACCCACTCGGGCGCGGTCGCGGTCGTCGCTCGGGCTGTGTTCGTCATCGCGATCACCTCCTGTTCAAGCCGCGGCGGGCAGGGCGGCGAGGAACGCGTCGATCTCGGCGTTGACGCCTTCGGGATTCTCGCGTGCGGCGAGGTGGGCGGTGTGCTGGAGCACCCGGAAGGTGCTGCCCTCGATGGCGTCGGCCATCCTGCGCACCGCGTGGACGGGGAACTGGCTGTCCTCCTCCCCGGCGATGATCAGCACGGACACGTTCCTGATAGTGCCGAGGCGGCGGTGCTCGTCCTTGCGGCCGATGAGGATGCCGCGCAGCGCCCAGGCGACCGACTTCGGGTCGTTCTCCAGCACGGACCTGGTGAACTCGACGAACTCCGGATTGGCCGCCTCGGCGGTCGGCCCCGCGAACGCGCCGCGCGCGGCCTTGGCGGCAAGGGGCGGCATCTTGGCGTGCAGGGACAGGAAGGTGGAGAGCGCGGTGGCCCAGATGCTCTCAAAGGTCGTGGGCAGCGAAGCGGTGCAGTTGATGCCGATGGCCGCCGCGGTCCGTTCCGGGTAGTAGGCGGGGAAGACGCCGGCGAGCATGCCGCCCCAGCTGTTGCCCGTCAGGACGCACGTCTCGATGTCCAGCGCGTCCAGGATCTCGACGACCGCGTCCGCGCACCGCTTCAGGTCGATGAGCTCGCGCAGCGCGTCGGACTTGCCGTGTCCGGGGCTGTCGATGAGCAGCACGCGGTGGGTCGGGGCGAAGTGCTCGTACTGGTACCGCCACATGGTGCCGTCCATCATCAGGCTCGGCCAGAACACCATGGCCGGGCCGTCGGGACGGCCGCCGATGCGGACGTTGATCAGCCCCAGTGCGGTGGGGATCAGTTCCTCGGTGCCGCCTTCGAACCAGTTCTCCGTCGTCATGAGCAGTCCTCTCCACAGGTGGAGCTAGTAGCGTACTGCCACTAGTTCTGAATTGCTACCAGTTGTGGATTGCTACCCGTTGACGTCGGCGCCGCCCTCCTCGGCAGGCACGGGGCGCAGGGTCGAGGCCTCCATCGGCTCGCGGCAGCTGCTGCACGCGAGGTACGGATCGGTCAGGTCGCCGCACACCGTGTGCATCAGGGGGTGCCGCGCGGCGTCATCCCCGGCCGCATGGGCCTCGGCCCAGCGCGTGATCACGACGATGGCAGGCACGACCAACTCACGTGCGCTGTCGGTGAGTTGGTACTCGTACCACGGCTTGTCCGTCCGGTAGGGGCGCTTGGAGAGCAGGCCCAGCTCCGTCAGGTCGGCCAGTCGCGAGGTGAGGATGTTCGCCGAGATGCCGAGCGCTCGCTTGAGTTCACCGAATCGACTCGCACCGAAGAACACCTCCCTCAGGATCCGGTAGTTCCAGCGCTCCGAAATGGCACTCAGGAACTCCTGGCCATGCTGGAAGGTGACGTGGTCCGTCCGTTCGGGCACGGCTTCCCCTCTCGGGTAAGTAGGTAGTGCAGTTTCAGAAGTAGTCTCGAAAAGCTACCACCTGAACCATTTGAGACAAGGAGCCGAGGGCGGGGAATACCCCACCCTTTCCGGAGGTTGCCTCCGCTACAACAGCGGAACACCGGAAGGGCAGTGTCATGAAGATCGGCATCATCGGCGCGGGCAACATCGGCGGCAACCTCACCCGCCGACTCACCACCCTCGGCCACGACGTCTCCGTCGCGAACTCGCGCGGCCCGCACACCCTGACCGCCCTCGCCGAGGAGACCGGCGCCAAGCCCGTCACCGTCGCGGAGGCCGCGAACGGCGCGCAGGTCGTCGTCGTGACGATCCCGCTCAAGGCCGTCCCCGACCTGCCCGCGGGCTTCCTCGACGGCGCGGCCGACGACGTCGCCGTCCTCGACACAGGCAACTACTACCCGAAGGAGCGCGACGGGCGGATCGCCGAGATCGAGGAGGGCCTGACCGAGAGCCGCTGGACGGAGCGGCAGATCGGCCACCCCGTCATCAAGGCCTTCAACGGCACGTACGCGCAGGACATCCTCGACAAGCCGCGGCCCAAGGGCGCCCCGGACCGTGTCGCCCTGCCGGTCTCCGGTGACGACGAGGCCGCGAAGAAGGTCGTACGCGACCTCATCGACGAACTCGGTTTTGACACCGTCGACAACGGCGGCCAGGACGACTCCTGGCGCCAGCAGCCCGGAACTCCCGTCTACGGCAACACCGGTGGCGTGGACGAGATCCGTAAGGCCCTGGCGGCGGCCTCCCCGGAGCGCACGGCGGAGTGGCGCGCCTGAGACCCCCGAACAACCCGGACAACCGGAGACATCGGGAACGCCAGGAGCGCCGGGGCCGTCAGGGCGTGGCCCAGTCCCGCAACGCGGCCTTGCTCGCGAACGCGGCCACGTCCTTGTCCAGCGGTGACGACGCGTACTGGTGGATCGTCCACTTCGCCTGGATGCGCGGCTTGCCCGCCGTCACGTAGTCGGCGATCCACAGTCCGTCTCCGGCGTAGGACGTGGTGTCGCGGTTGAGCCAGAAGTCGCGGTTCGCGTACAGGAGGACCCGGTGCGACGGCCGCAGCCGCTTCACCTCGCGGATGAACCGGTCCTTCTCCGCGTTGGACGCGACCGTGCCGTCCCCCGTCCGCTCCCAGTCCACCGCCAGGAGATCCCCCGCCTTCTCCGGCGCCTTGCTCACGAAGTACGCGGCCTGGGCGGTGATGTTCCCCGGCCACAGGAAGTGGTAGAACCCGACCACGCAGCCGGCGTCGCGGGCGCACTTCACCTGGGCGGGCATTTTCGGATTGACGTACGAACGGCCCTCCGTCGCCTTGATCATGACGAAGGAGAGGCCGTCCGTGCTGAAGGTCGATTGGTGCGAGCTCACGTCGATGCCACGGATCACGGGCGCCTCCAGGGGTGGGGGGAAGGCAGGTGCGTCGGCTCCCTGTACTTCCTGAACTGCCCATTTGGTGCCCGGTGTTGGCCTCGGTCAACCGTCAACCATCAAGCGTGGTACTCGGCCCCCATGCGTCAGAGGTGCGGCGGGTTCAGCGGAAGATCCCCGTGTGGCCGAGTGAGTAGCGGCCCGGTTGCGGGTAGACCGCGAGGCCGTGCGGGCCGTCGCCGACCGGGATGCGGGCGAGCTGGACGCCGGTACGCGTGTCGATGGCGTACACCTCGGAGTCGTAACGCCCGGCGAGCCAGAGGGTGTTGCCGTCCGCCGAGATGCCGCCCATGTCGGGGCTGCCGCCCTGCGGGAGCTTCCACTTCTTGGTGAGCCTGTTCTTGGGGAAGTCGAAGACTGAGATGGTGCCCTCGCCGCGGTTGGAGATGTACATCTCCTTGGAGTCGCGGCTGACGTACAGGCCGTGGCAGCCCTTGCCGGTGGGCAGCAGCTTCGGCTCCGTGAACTTCTTTCCGTCCAGGACCCACATGCCGTGCGCCATCATGTCCGCGATGTAGAAGGTCTTGCCGTCCGGGGACATCTTCACGTCCTGCGGCATGGCGCCCTTGAAGGGCAGCTTCTGCTGGCCGACGATCTCCATCTTCTCCGTGTCGACCTTGAGGAGTTCCCCGGAGAACTCACAGGACACGATGAAGTAGCGGCCGTCCATGGAGAAGTCGGCGTGGTTGACGCCCGCGCAGGTGACGGGGACGGTCTTGACGCGGTTCATGGTCTTCGGGTCTCGGAAGACGAGCTCGCGGTCCATGGAGGCCATCACGACGGCGTACCTGCCGTTCGGCGTGAAGTAGAGGTTGTACGGGTCGGAGACCTCGACCGTGCGGCCGGTCCTGCCGGTCACCGGGTCGATGGCGGTGAGGCTGTCGCCGAGGTCGTTGTTGACCCAGAGCGTCTTCATGTCCCAGGACGGGACGACGTGCTGGGGCTGCCTGCCGACCTTGATGGTCTTGATGACCTCGTACTTCTCGGGGTCGATGACCGACACGGTGTTGGAGTTGGTGTTGGGCACGTAGACGCGGTTCAGGAACTTCTTGGCGACGGGCTGCAGGGCGTTCGGGCGGTCGGCGGCGTACGCGTCCTTCGGGTCGAGGACGGGTGGCATGCCGGGCAGGCCGGGGGCCGTCTTCGGCTCGGCGGGCTTGCGCACGCCCTCGGTGCCGAGGGCCTCGTCGGCCTGCTTGTCGGCGCCGCAGCCGGCGAGCACGGCGAGCGCGGCGCCGGCGGCGAGCACGGCCGCGGTGCGCTTGGTGAGGTTGAGTTTCTGGGACATCAGGTCAGCAGCTCCGTGGTCGTGACCGCGCGCAGGCCGCGGCGTTCCAGTTCTTCCAGGACGGCGGGGAGCGCGGCGACCGTGTCCGCGTACCCGAAGTGCAGGCTCACGACGGACCCCGCGCGGATCTCACCGGCGAGCTTGCGGGTGACGGCCGGGGCGCCCGGCGAGGTGAAGTCGAGGGAGTCGACGTCGTACGAGAGGACGTGCGGGTAGCCCGCGCGGCGGGCGAGCCGTTCGACGAGAGGGGTCGCCGTCCGGGCGCGCGAGGGGCGGAACCAGGTGCCGATGGAGCCGGTGAGGCGGCGCAGCCGTTCCGCGCAGCCGGTGATCTCGGCGTAGGCCCGCGCCTCGGGCATGTCGTTGATGCCCAGGTGGTGGTGGGTGTGGTTGCCGAGGTCGTGGCCGCCGTCGAGGATGCGGCGCGCCAGCTCGGGGTGGTCGTCGAGCCAGCCGCCGACGGCCAGCACGGTGACCCTCGCGCCGGCCTTCTCCGCCTCGGCGAGCAGCGCCTTCGCGGTGGCCGGCTCGCCCTGGCCGTGGAAGGTGAGGGCGACCTGGGGGCGGGTGCGGGGGCCGTGGGCGATCTGGGTGGGCAGGCCCGGGAAGCGGCGGGGGGCGGGGGCGGCGGCCGGGGCGGGGTGGCGGCCCTTGTCCGGGGGGCCTGCGGGGGACGCGGGTGGGCGGTCGGGTGCGGGGGCGGGGCCGTCCGCGGCGCACCCGGTGGTGAGCGCGCCCGCGGCGAGAAGGCCGACGCCCGCGCGCAGGGCTCTGCGGCGATCGGTCTCGTTCACCCACCCATTTAATGGGAAAAACATGCAAAAGATGCTGATTGCCCGGTCGGGGGCGTTACGGGTCGGGCTCCCCGGGCTCGATTCCGCACCTTAGGGCCTTGGGTATCAGCTGCCACAGCTGTCGCCTAACCAGCGTTTACCAGGCAGGTGTCCCATCTCACCAAGGATTCACCTCTAAACTGTCCGCATTTGTCCCTCTATGATGGGGTACGGGATTTTGGCGCGTCGACGCCCGTCTGCCATAGTCGGAGACACGACCCCCATTGACCCGGGCTCAGGTCGTCATCAGCCGCCGTGGACACACCCCAAACATCCACGGCGCTTCACGAAGGCCCCCATCGCGCCGAACACCGGCCGCCGGGGGCTTTCGCGTATCCGGCCCCATCCGCTCCCCCGCCTCAGCGGTCGGCGACCCGCATCTCGAACCACGTCGTCTTGCCGCGCGGCAGCAGGTCCACGCCCCACCGGTCGGCGAGCTTGTCGACCAGGAACAGGCCGCGGCCGCTCAGATCCGTCTCGCGGACGGGCATCAGGCAGGGCAACCCGCGCGAGGGGTCGCGGACCTCCACGCGGATCCAGCCGCGCCGCCGCTGCATGCGCAGGCCGAAGACGCGGGCGCCGGTGTGCCGCACGGCGTTCCCGACGAGTTCGGAGACGAGGAGGACGACGTCTTCGGTGAGCTTCGGGGAGAGCCCCCAGTGGCGCAGGACGACGACCTGGGCGAGACGGCGCGCGATGGCGGCGGACTCCGGGCGCGACGGCAGCGGAACCTCCGCGTCCGTCGGATTGCCGAACAACTCGAGCGCCTTGAGCGCGTGTTCGTCCTCTACCGCCGGCGACCAGCGTGCCGCGGTCGCACTGCCCTGCCGCCGCGGCCGTTCATGACCCTCCAGCCCCGCCATGCAACCATCATGGCCGCCCAGAGCGCTTTCCGGGGCCGTTCTGGCGGAATGAGCCCCCCGGAACCATCCATTCCGGGGGGCTCGTCTGACATATGCCAATGGCAGCCGAGAGGCTCAGAAACGGCGCTGACCTGCGATGACTTCCCGCTTACGGGTGATCACCCAGTGCCTTGATACGGCCGCACTTAAGCTTGTGTCAAGTCGCGCATAATCCGCCCCTTCGAGGGACATGCTCTCTGGCGGGCGTCCAACTGCGCTCCCGCGATGGCCAGTTCAGACGAACTTGGCCTTGCCCGGACCCTCCTCGACGAAGCTGCGCATGCCCCGCTCGCGGTCCTCGGTGGCGAACAGGCCCGCGAACCACGTGCGCTCGATGGCCAGACCCGTGTCGAGGCTCGTCTCCAGGCCCGCGTCGATGGACTCCTTGGCGGCGCGCAGCGCGATGGCCGGACCCCGCGCAAGACGCGCGGCCCACGCGTGCGCCTGCTCGTACACCTCGGCGGCGGGCACGACGCGGTCCACCAGGCCGATGGCGAGCGCCTCGTCGGCCTTCACCTGGCGGCCGGTGAAGATGAGGTCCTTGGCCCGGGACGGGCCGACGAGCCGGGCCAGGCGCTGGGTGCCGCCCGCACCGGGGATGAGGCCGAGCAGGATCTCCGGCTGGCCGAGCTTGGCGTTGTCCGCGGCGATCCGGAAGTCGGCGCAGAGCGCCAACTCGCAGCCGCCGCCCAGCGCGTAGCCGGTGACGGCGGCGACGACGGGCTTGGGGATGCGCGCGATCGCGGTGAAGGACTCCTGCAGGGCCCCGGAGCGCGCGACCATGGCCGCGTGGTCCATGGCCTGCATCTCCTTGATGTCGGCGCCCGCCGCGAACACCTTCTCGCCGCCGTAGAGCACCACGGCGCGTACGTCGTCGCGGCGCGTCGCCTCTTCGGCGAGCTCCTTGAGGCGGTCCTGGACGGCGATGTCCAGGGCGTTCATCGGGGGGCGGTCGAGTCGGATCGTGCCGACGCCTTCGGCGACTTCGAGGGTTGCAGTCATGACAGGCACGTTAGCGGGGGTTAACGGGGAAAGGCCCGGTGCACTTGGTCACAGTGCGCCGGGCCTCTCGCCGGGATCACCGGCGGATCACCGGCGGATCGTCGTAAGGGCTACGCCTTCCACTTGTCCCACGACATGTTCCAGCCGTTGTAGCCGTTGTCCGGCTGGATCTTCTTGTCGGCGGAGTTCTTCACGACGACAAGGTCGCCGATCATCGAGTTGTCGAAGAACCAGCCGGCGGGCGTCTTCTTGCTGTAGCCGCCCCGCACGTCGCTCAGGCCTATGCAGCCATGGCTGGCGTTGGTGTTGCCGAAGGCGCCGCCCGACCAGTAGTTGCCGTGGATGAACGTGCCGGAGGTCGACAGGCGCATGGCGTGCGGGACGTCCTTGATGTCGTACTCGCCGCCGAAGCCGACGGTCTCGCCGTTCATCCGGGTCACCTGGAGCTTCTCGCTGATGACCATCTCGCCGTTGTACGTGGTGGTGCCGGGGGCGCCCGCGGTGATCGGGATCTTCTTGATCTGCTTGCCGTCGCGGACGACCTTCATCTGGTGCGTCTTGGCGTCGACGGTGGAGACCTGGCTGCGGCCGATCGTGAACTTCAGGGTCTTGGCCTGCTTGCCGTAGACACCGGGGCGGCCCTCGACGCCGTCGAGGTTGAGCTTGACGGTGACCTTCGTGCCGGCCTTCCAGTAGTGCTCAGGGCGGAAGTCCAGGCGGTCGTTGCCGAACCAGTGGCCCTCGACCGGCACGGCAGGATCGGTCTTGATCTCGATGGCCTTCTCGACGGCCCCGGGGTCGGTGATGCCCCGGGTGAAGTGCACCGAGAACGGCATTCCGACGCCGACCGTGGAGCCGTCCTCCGGGTTGAACTGGCCGACGAAGGTGTTCTTCGGGGTCAGCGTCGTGAAGGCGGTGTCCTTGGCGGACGCGCGGCCCTCGGAGTCCTTGGCCACCGCGTGCACCTTGTACTTCGTGGCGGCCGCGAGGTGGTGCGCGGGCTTCCAGGCGGTGCCGCCCCCGGTGATCCTGCCGGGGACCGGATTGCCCTTGCTGTCCTCGACCGCGACCTCGGACAGCTTGCCCTTCGTCGCGCCTATCCTCAGCGCGCCGCTGGTGGCCACGGAGTCCGCGCCGTCCTTGGGGGCTATCGTCACGACGGCCGCCGAGGGGGCGTTCTTGCCCGCGTCGCCCTTGCCGTCACCGTCGCCGGAATCCGAGCCGCCCCCGCATGCCGCGACGAACAGCAGCGTCGCCCCCGATGCCACCGCCGTCAGACCTCTGGCGCCCCGCCGCCGCGCGCGCGATCGCGCGCCAACCGACGTCCCCGATATCGGTCGCCCGTTCAAGATGTCGTCTCCCCTCGCACGGCCTGATCCAGGCCCGCACCCCGTTGCACCTGCCCGTTTCGGACACGCGCCAGCGATAGGTAACCACACGGTCCCCGGCGATGACTCCCCGCCAATGTCACCGTTCCGTTCCAACTGCCCAGGGGTGCGGGCGGACCAGGGTCACCTGGCGGTCCCCGGCCGGACACCCGGGGATCACCGTGCGAGTACCCGCGAGTTCAGCCGTTCTTCACCCAGTCCTTCCACTCCATGTTCCAGCCGCCGAGGCCGTTGTCCGGAGCGACTGTCTTGTCATTGCTGTTGACCACCTCGACGATGTCCCCGATGAGGCTCCGGTCGAAGAACCAGCCCGCGGGCGTCCGTGAGCTGCCGCCCTTCACGTCGCGCAGGCCCACGCAACCGTGGCTGACATTGGTGTTGCCCGGGGCGTCCGGCGACCAGTAGTTGCCGTGCAGGAAGGTGCCCGAGGTCGTCAGGCGCATGGCGTGCGGCACGTCGGGGATGTCGTACTCGCCGCCGAAGCCGACGGTGCGGCTGTTCATGCGGGTCACCTCCAGCATCTCCGTCACCACCATCTTCCCGTTGTACGTGGTGGACTTGGGGGCGCCCGCGGTGATCGGCACGGTGGAGAGCAGCTCGCCGTCGCGGCGTACCTCCATGGTGTGCTCGGCGGCGTCGACCAGGGACTGCTGGCTGCGGCCCACGGTGAACGAGAAGCTCTTGTCCTGGAGGCCGTAGACCCCGGGGGCGGCCTGGACGTCGCGCAGCCGCAGCCCGACGGTGACCTTCGTGCCGGGCTTCCAGTACTTCTCGGGGCGGAAGTCGACGCGGGTCCTGCCGAACCAGTGCGGGCGGATGTCGACGGCCGGGTGCGCGGTGACGCGGATGGCGCGCTGGACGGCGTCGCGGTTCTCGACCTCCCGGTTGAACTCCAGGGAGACGATCATGCCGGTGCCGACCGTGGCGCGGTTCTCCGGCGTGACGTACGCGGTGAAGCGCTCGTCGGGGACGTACGTACGGAAGGTGGTGTGGCGGGCCGAGCGGCGGCCGTGGCCGTCAAGGGCGACGGCGTCGATCTTGTACGTGGCGGCGAGCGCGAGCGGTCTCTCGCCGAGGGGCCGCCAGGTCATGCCGTCCTCGTCGATACGGCCCGGCACGTCGGAGCGCTGCGCGTCCTGCGTCCGGACGACCTTCACCGACTCCAGGCGGCCGGTGGGGACGGTGACCTCGATGCGTTCGTCCGGCTTGATCCCCTTGCTGTCGTCACCGGGCGACACCCGGATCGCGTCCGCGGGCGAGCGCGGTTTCCCCATGATCGTGTCGATCTTCCCTGCGGAGCAGCCGGACGCCCCGGCCAGCAGGCCCGCCCATGTCACCACCGCGGCCAGCACGGCCCCTGCGCGCCGTGCGCGCCTCGCAACCTGTCTCACGTGGGACCCAACGACGTTCCCCCTGCCCGGGAAACGTGAGTGCGACGCGCACGGTGGGCAGAACATGGGGGAGGACGACGTAGGGGGGAGCCGCGGCCGGGACGCCGCACGCCCTTCTTCGCGCGTCGGCCGACGGAGCCGCGGGAGGCGAGCAGGTGTCGAGCGCACCCGATCAAGGGGCAGTGCACGAGGCGCGGGCGATGGGGCACGGCACGACCGAGCGGCCCGCTCCGACGGTGAACGGGAGCAGGAGCAGGCGGGCCGCGCCGCGCGCCGCGCCGACGCGTCCGGTGTGGCCGGGTGCGCCGACGCCGCTGGGCGCCCGGTTCCGGGTGGGGCCCGACGGGGTGGCGGGCACCAACTTCGCATTGTGGGCGGGCGGGGCGGAGGCGGTCGAGCTGTGCCTGTTCGACACGGAGGGGGGCAGGTCCATCGAGACGCGCTGCCGGCTGACGGAGCTGACGCACGAGATCTGGCACGGCTTCGTGCCGGGCGTACGCCCCGGACAGCGGTACGGCTACCGCGTGCACGGCCGCTGGGACCCCTGGACCGGCGCCCGCTGGAACCCGGCGAAGCTGCTCCTCGATCCGTACGCGCGCGCGGTGGACGGCGGCCCGGGCAACGACTACGGCCGGCTGCCCGCCGAGGTGTACGGGCACGTGCGCGACTGGCCCCAGCAGCATGTGGCGGACACGGTCCGCGACGAGCGGGACTCGGCGCCGTACGTGCCCAAGGGCGTGGTCGTGCACGACGACGCGCCGGACGACGAGTGGACGGACGACCGGCGGCCCAAGACGCCGTGGGCGGACTCGGTCATCTACGAACTGCACGTGCGCGGCTTCACCAAGCTGCACCCGGACGTTCCGCGGGAGCTGCGCGGCACGTACGCGGGGCTGGCGCATCCGGCCGCGCTCGACCATCTCGTACGCCTCGGGGTGACGGCGGTCGAGCTGCTTCCGGTGCACCAGTTCGCGCACGAGGACCACCTGCTGCGCCGGAACCTGCGCAACTACTGGGGCTACAACTCCATCGGCTACTTCGCCCCGCACGCGGCGTACGCGGCGACCGGCACCAGGGGCGAGCAGGTCGGCGAGTTCCGGCGGATGGTGCGGGCGCTGCACGAGGCCGGCATCGAGGTCATCCTCGACGTGGTCTACAACCACACGGCGGAGGCCGGTGAGCTGGGCCCGATGCTGTCGCTCAAGGGCATCGACAACCGCGGCTACTACCGGCTGCAGCCGGACGCCCGCCGGTACGCGGACTACACGGGCTGCGGCAACACCTTGCAGGTCGTCCAGCCGCACGTCCTGCGGCTCATCACGGACTCCCTGCGGTACTGGGTGACGGAGATGGGCGTGGACGGGTTCCGCTTCGATCTCGCGGCGGCGCTCGCGCGCTCCTTCCACGACGTCGACATGCTCTCGCCGTTCCTCGCGGTGATCGCGCAGGATCCGGTCCTGCGGCGCGTGAAGCTGATCGCCGAGCCGTGGGACGTGGGCTCGGGCGGCTACCAGGTGGGGGCGTTCCCGCCGCTGTGGACGGAGTGGAACGACCGCTACCGGGGCGCGGTGCGGGACTTCTGGCGGGGCGCGCTGCCCGATGTGCGGGATCTGGGCTACCGGCTCTCGGGGTCGAGCGACCTGTACGCGTGGGGCGGGCGCAGGCCGTACGCGTCGGTGAACTTCGTGACGGCGCACGACGGTTTCACGCTGCGGGACCTCGTCAGCTACGAGCGCAAGCACAACGAGGCCAACGGCGAGGGCAACAGGGACGGCTCGGACGACAACCGGTCCTGGAACTGCGGCGCCGAGGGCGAGACGGACGACGAGGGCATCACGGCGCTGCGGCGCAGGCAGCTGCGCAACCTCATGACGACGCTGCTGCTCTCCACCGGTGTGCCGATGCTGGTGGCGGGCGACGAGATGGGCCGGACGCAGCGCGGCTCCAACAACGCGTACTGCCAGGACAACGAGATCAGCTGGGTCGACTGGGGGCTCAGGGAGGAGCCGGGGTGGCGCGAGCTGTGCGCGCTCACCGCCCGCCTCATCGAGCTGAGGCACCGTCACCCGGTGCTCCGCAGGCGGGCGTTCTTCTCCGGCCGCGCCCATTCGGCGGACGGCCTGCGGGACCTCGCGTGGTTCACGGCGGCGGGCAGGGAGATGACGGAGGCCGACTGGTACGCGCCGACGGCGACGCTCGGCATGTATCTGTCGGGGCGCGACATACCGGGCCGCGACGCCCGGGGCGTCCCAGTCGTCGACGACAGTTTCCTCGCGGTCCTGCACGCGGCGCAGGAGCCGTCGGCGTTCGTGCTGCCGGGGCCGCCGTGGGCCGACGCGTACGAGGTCGTCGTGGACACGTCCGCCGAGAAGCAGGACGCGGCGCCCGGGGCCGTGCACCGGGCGGGGGACACGATGACGGTGGCGGGGAGGTCGGTGGTGCTGTTGCGGGTGACCGGTGGCTGAAGAAGGTGCCCTTTGGTCCGGACCAAAGTCTTGCCCCGGCCCGGGGAGGACCCCAAGCTCGCCTTATGGACCTGGAGTTGCGGCACCTTCGGACGATCCGGGCGATCGCCGACGCGGGCAGCCTGACCAAGGCCGCCACCGCGCTCGGGCTCGCGCAGCCCGCGCTGAGCGCGCAGCTGAAGCGGATCGAGCGCGCCCTCGGCGGTGAGCTGTTCGAGCGCGGCAGGCACGGGGTGCGGGCCACCGCGCTCGGCGAGTTCGTGCTGGCCCGGGCCAGGGTCGTACTGCCCGCGGTCAGCGGGCTGCGGGAGGAGGCGCAGCGGTTCGCGCAGAGCTGGGAGGGCGGCGCGGGGTTCCGGCTCGGCGGCACCCACGGGCCGCTGCTCGGCGCCCTGGTGGACCGGCTCGCCGCCGCGTATCCGGGGGCGCCGGTGACGACCCACACCTCGTGGTCCGAGCGGGAGATCGCGTCCCGTACGGCGGCGGGCCGTCTCGACTTCGCGCTGGTGGGCACGTGCGGGGCGAGCGCGCCGCCCAAGGACGAGCTCCTCGTCTGGCGCGAAGTGGCCCGCGATCCGGTCTTCGTCATGCTGGCGACCGGCCATCCGCTGGCCGACCGCCCGGAGATCGATCTCGCGCTGCTCGCGGACGAGGCGTGGACGGACGTGCCGGGCGACGGCTGTTTCGCGGACTGCTTCTCCGCGGCGTGCGCGCGTGCGGGGTTCACGCCGACGCGCGTGTACGAGACGGATGTCGCGTCGTGCGTCCATCTGGTGCAGGTGGGGCGGGCGGTGGGGCTCTGCCGCGCGACGTTCCCGCCGACGCCGGGTCTGGTCACCAGGCCACTGGCGGGGGCGCCGCTGTACTGGCGGCATCTGCTCGGCTGGCACCCCGCGGCGCCGGCCCACGACACGGCGGCCGCCGTCTTCGCGCAGACGCGGGCCGCGCACGCCGAGGCCGCGGCGCGCAGCGAGAGCTACACGGCGTGGCTCTCCGCGCCGTCGCCTCCGTCGATGTGACCGTCACCCCGGCGCACGGCCGCACCCGTGTTCCATAACGCCGGTGCCGGGGGTCGACTGACAGCTACTTGCGGGCAGTTGAGGCTTCTACGGTGTGGGCGATCCCCGCTTCCCCGGCAACTCCTTCTCCCTGGTAGATCGAGGAGATCCCGCATGCTCCCCACCCCTCCCCGACGTGTCGCGGCGGCGTGTGCCGCGGCGGTCGCGACCGGCGCGCTGGTCCTCGCGGGCCTGCCCGCGACCGCCTCCGCGCAGAGTGACCCCGCCCCCTCCCGGCCCCTCTCCCCCGCCCGGAGCGCCGCCGTCGGCCAGACCTCCCCCGAAGTGCTGCGGGCCATGCGGCGCGACCTCGGCCTCACCGCGGCACAGGCCAGGGCCCGGCTGGTCAACGAGGCCGAGGCCGGCGCCGTCGCGGGGGCGCTGCGCAACGCCCTCGGCCGCGACTTCGCGGGCGCCTGGGTGCACGGCGCCACCTCCGCGCGGCTCACGGTGGCGACCACGGACGCCGCCGACGTCCCGGTGATCGAGGCGCGGGGCGCGCGGGCCGCGGTGGTCGCGCACTCGGCCGCCCAACTGGACGCGGCCAAAGCCAGGCTGGACCGGGTGGCGACGAAGAGGGCGACGCTCGACGCGCCGGTCCGGTACGTCGACGTACGCTCCAACGCGGTCGTGGTGCGGGCCGTGCGCGCCTCGGCGGCGGCGTCCCTCGTCGCCGCGGCGGGCCTCGACGCCTCTCTCGTACGCGTCGAGAGGACCGTACAGCGGCCGCGGCCGGTGTACGACCTGGTGGGCGGCGACGCGTACTACATGGGCGGCGGTCGCTGCTCGATCGGCTTCCCGGTCACCAAGGGCACGCAGCAGGGCTTCGCCACGGCGGGCCACTGCGGGCGCGCGGGCACCGCGACCAGCGGCTACAACCAGGTGGCCCAGGGCACGTTCCAGGCGTCGATCTTCCCCGGCCTGGACATGGCCTGGGTCGCCGCCAACTCCCAATGGACCGCCACCCCGTACGTGGAGGGCCCGGGCGGGCAGCAGGTCGGCGTCGGGGGCTCCACACAGTCCCCGGTGGGTGCGTCGATCTGCCGCTCGGGCTCCACTACGGGGTGGCACTGCGGCACGATCCAGCAGCACAACACCAGCGTCACCTACCCCGAGGGCACGATCAACGGCGTGACGCGGACGACGGTCTGCGCCGAGCCGGGCGACTCGGGCGGCTCCTTCATATCCGGGAGCCAGGCGCAGGGCGTCACGTCCGGCGGCTCCGGCGACTGCTCCGGCGGCGGCACGACGTTCTACCAGCCCATCAATCCGCTGCTCCAGCAGTTCGGCCTGACGCTGAGGACGACGGGCGGGGGCGACCCCGAGCCGGGCGGCACGTGGGCCGCGGGCAAGGTGTACGCGGCGGGTGACACGGTCACCTACGGCGGGTCCAGCTATCGCTGCCTTCAGGGGCACCAGGCGCAGACCGGCTGGGAGCCGCCGAATGTTCCCGCGTTGTGGGAGCGGGCGTAGGGCGTCAGCCGAGGATTCCGCGGCTGTACGCCGTCGCCACCGCCGCCGCCCGGTCCTTGGCGTCCAGCTTGCCGTAGATGTGGGTGAGGTGCGTCTTGACGGTGGCCTCGCTGATGAAGAGTTCGGCGGCGATGGCGCGGTTCGACGTGCCCTTGGCGACGAGTGCGAGCACCTCCTTCTCGCGGGTGCTCAGCGGTTCGTTGCCGGGGGCGCGTACGCGTGAGACGAGCCGGGACGCGACGGCGGGCGAGAGGACCGTGCGGCCCTGGGCGGCGGCGCGGACGGCGGTGAACAGCTCGTCGCGCGGGGCGTCCTTGAGGAGGTAGCCCGTGGCGCCCGCCTCGATCGCGGGCAGCGTGTCGGAGTCCGTGTCGTACGTGGTGAGGACGAGGACCCGGGCGCGGGAGCCGCGCCGGTTGAGCTCGGCGATCGCGTCGACGCCGTTGCCGCCCGGCATGCGGAGGTCCATCAGGACGACGTCCGGGTCGAGTTCGGCGCTCAGGGCGACGGCCTCCACGCCGTTCGACGCCTCGCCGAGCACCTCGAAACCGGGGGCCGACAGGAACATGCCGCGCAGCCCGTCGCGGACGACGGGGTGGTCGTCGACGAGGAGGAGAGTGATCACTTCAGTGGTCATGACGCACCAACGGTACGCGAGCCGACACCGCGGTGCCGCCGCCCGGCTCGGACTCCACGGTGAGCGATCCCGCGATGCGTTCCGCCCGTGCCCGCATGCCGTCGAGGCCGAACCCGCCCGAGCCGGTGCGCGCGGCCGTGGCGAGCGGGTCGAAGCCCCGGCCGTCGTCGCGCACGTCCAGGCTGACCTCGTCGCCCATGAAGGACAGGGTGACGCCGAGGCGGGCCGCGTCGGCGTGCCGTGCGGCGTTGGACAGGGCCTCCTGGACGATGCGCAGGAGGGTCGCCTCGATCTCGTCGTGGAGGTGCTCGGCGGTGCCGGTGACGGTGAAGTCGGCGCGTACGCCGGTGCGCTCCGCCCACTCGGCGACGGTCTTCTTGAGCGCCTCGGGGAGCCGGTCGTGCTCAAGCGGCGCGGGCGAGAGGTTGTGCACGGAGCGGCGGGCCTCGCCGAGGCTGTGCCGGGCGAGGTCGGCGGCGCGGCCCAGGTGTTCGCGGGCCAGGGTCTCGTCGGAGGCGTTCGCGACGACCTGGAGCTGGGCGATGATGCCGGTCAGGCCCTGCGCGATGGTGTCGTGGATCTCGGCGGCGAGCCTGCGCCGCTCGTCGGCGACACCGGCCTCCCGTGCCTGGACGAGTAGCTGGGAGTGAAGGGCGGCGTTCTCGTCCATGGCCTGCTTCAGGGCGCGGTTGGTGGACTCCAGTTGCTTGATGGTGACGGCCTGGACGCGGGCCCGCTCGTCCTCCTGGGCGGCGAGGTGGGCGAAGACGGTGAGCAGGGCGACGTTGACGGCGAGGAGCGCGCCGAACACGCCCCAGGCCGCGCCGTTCGCCGGTGGCAGGCCGCCGGACTGGGAGCCCGCCATGATGACGGCGGTGGCGAAGAGGCCGGGTTTGACGAGGCGGGGCGGCAGCAGCCGTTCGGCGCCGAAGTAGCCGACGACGGCGTAGAACGCGAAGAACGGGTTGATCCAGGTGAGGGCGAAGGCGATCGCCCACCGCACGGCGTAGTAGCAGACGCCCGCGGCCGAGGGGCCGGGCCGCGTGTGGGCGGCCCGGCCCCAGCACAGCTGGAGCACGAACGCCGCGGCGACCAGGGCCCCGGCCGCGTACCAGTCGGCCGGTCCCATCCCGACCACGCCGCCGGTGGCGAGGGCCATCAGGGTGCCGAAGCAGAGCAGGCCGTAGGGGCCCCACCGGTTGAACAGGCCCCAGCGCTGCTCGACCGTCGTCACGGCGTTTGCCGAGGTCGCGTCCATGGACCAAGTGTCGGTCACGGGCCTGCCCACCGCGGCCTCACTCCCACCGGAACCAGCGCGCGGCTCCCGCCGACAGGGCCACGGCCCACAGCGCGAGGACGCCCAGGTGGACCCAGCCGGGCCAGTCGCCGGATGCGGCGTCGCCCAGGGCCTGGGAGGCGGCGCCGAGCGGGGTGACCTCGACGGCGCGGGCGAGCGCGTCGGGCATCGCCTGCACCGGCAGCCAGACGCCCGCGCTGAACATCATCGGGAAGAAGACGGCGGAGCCGATCGCGGTCGCCGCCTTCGTGGTGCGGGCGAGCGCCGCGACCAGGGCGCCGAGGGCGAGTCCGCACGCGACGGCGAGGAGCAGCGCGAGGGCGTACCCGAAGGGCTGGCGCGGCAGCGGCACGTCGAACGCCAGGCGGCCCACGGTCAGGGAGAGCAGTGCCGAGCCGAGCGCGGCGGCGCCGAGGATGCCCATCTGCGCGCCGAGCACGGCAAAGGGGCGTACCGGGGTCGCGGACATGCGGCGCAGGATGCCGCGTTCGCGGTAGCCGGTGAGCAGCGGCGGCATGGCCTGCACCCCGGCCATGATCAGGGAGAGCAGCACCGTGACGGGAACGTACGCGTCGACCAGGCGCAGGCCGTCCAGCGAGGCGTCGGTCTCCCGGAAGGACGGGATGGAGCCGAGGATCACCAGGAGCAGGGTGGGGAACGCCAGGATCCAGAAGACGGCGCCCGGTTCGCGGCGGAAGAGCCGGATCTCGGCCTTGAGGACGGCCCTGGCGGCCTTGTTGCGGGCGGTGTCTGTGTTGCCCGTGTTACCAGCGTTGCCAGTGTTGTCTGGGTTGCGCGGTGCGGCGGTGGCCGTGGTCATGCCGATGCTCCCGTCAGGTCGAGGAAGGCGTCGTCCAACGTGGCGTCGGCGACCCGGAGTTGGTGGGCGGTGATCTGGTGCCTGGCGAGCAGGGTGATCGCGGCGTCGACGCTCTCGTCGGTGCCGTGCAGGGTGTAGCGGCCGTCGCGGTGTTCGACGGAGGTGACGGCGGGCAGCCCCGCGAGCGCGCGCTCGTCCAGCGGCGCGGACGGCGTGAACGACATCACCGTGGAGTTCGCGGAGCGGCTGATCAGGCCCGCCGGGGTGTCCAGGGCGGCGACCCGCCCCTTGTCGATGACGGCGACGCGGTCGCAGAGGCGCTGCGCCTCCTCCATGAAGTGGGTGACCAGGAGGACGGTGACGCCGCGGTCGCGGACGTCCTCGATCAGCTCCCAGGTGTCGCGGCGGGCGCGCGGGTCCAGGCCGGTGGTGAGCTCGTCGAGGACGACGACCTTCGGATCGCCGATGAGCGCGAGCGCGATGAACAGGCGCTGCTTCTGACCGCCCGAGAGCTTGCCGAAGCGGCTGTCGAGCTTGTCGGTCAGGCGCAGGCGTTCGGCGAGGGGCCGCCAGTCGGCTGGGGCGGGGTAGAACGCCGCGTACAGTTCGAGGGCCTCGCGCACGGTCAGCTTCGGCTGGAGCTCGCTCTCCTGGAGCTGGGCGCCGAGGATGCGGGTGAGGCGTTCGTGGTCGGCGACCGGGTCGAGTCCCGCGACGCGGACGGTGCCGGAGTCGGGGACGCGCAGCCCCTCGACGCACTCGACGGTGGTGGTCTTGCCCGCGCCGTTGGGTCCGAGGATGCCGAAGATCTCACCCTCCTCCACGGCGAAGGAGACGCCGTCGACGACGGTACGGCCGCCGTAGGCCTTCTTGAGTCCATGCGCTTCGATGAGGGGCATACGTCGAGGTTCCCCGGCCGGCCCGGGCACGGGCATCGCCCATCACGCTCGAAGACGCATCAGCCGATCGGTTGACGGCGGGGTACGACTCCCCCACCGGCGGCCCCTCCGCCCATGACGTACGACCCGGCCGCGCGCCGCCCTCCGGTGGAAAACTCGGTGGGCTCTGTCAGTGGCGATACGTAGGCTCGCTCCTGATGCCGAAATCAGCTGCCCCCGCCGAAGAACGGTCCACCGTACGGACGTTGCTGCGCCTGTGGCCGTACGTACGGCCGATCCGCGCCCGCCTCGTCACAGCGGCGGTCATCGCGGTCGTCGCCTCCTGTACGGGCCTCGTCTTCCCCCTCGTGCTCAAGTGGATGGTCGACGGTCCCGTGGCCGACCGGGATGCGGCCGGGGTGTGGCTGGGGGCTCTCCTGCTGCTTCTGCTCGGTGTCGCGGAGGCGCTGCTCTTCGGGTTGCGGCGGTGGCTGATCGCGCGACCCCTGGCGGGCGTGGAGGCCGCGATGCGCGCCGACCTCTACCGCCATCTGCAGCGGCTCCCGGTGGCCTTCCACGACCGGTGGGCGTCCGGACAGCTGCTCTCGCGCGGTACGACGGATCTGATGCTGCTGCGGATGTTCCTGGCCTTCCCGCTGACGTTCCTGCTGGTCAACGGCGCGACCATCCTGGTCGGCGTGATCATCCTGCTCGGGCAGGACTTCACGCTCGGCCTGGTGCTGCTCGCGCCCGTGGCGCCGATGGTGATCGCGCTCGCGTACTACGAGGGGCGCTACACCGCCGTGGCGCGGCGCGCGCAGGACCAGGTCGGCGATCTGACGACGGTCGTCGAGGAGAGCGTGCTCGGCATCCGCATCATCAAGGGCTTCGGCCGCCACCGCAGCCAGGCGCGGGCCTTCCGCGACCTTTCGCACACGCTGCGCGGCACCGAACTGGCCAAGGCGCGGATCCTCGCCGCGATCTACGCCGTGATCATGACGCTGCCGGAGGCGGCGATCGGGGCGGCGCTGGTGCTCGGCACGGTGCGGGTCGCGGACGGCGACCTGTCGGCGGGCACGCTGGTCGCCTTCCTTTCGACGGCGCTCGCGCTGCGCTGGCCGGTGGAGTCCATCGGCTTCCTGCTCGCGATGAGCCAGGAGTCGGCGACGGCCACGGAGCGGTACTTCGAGGTGATGGACGCGGAGCCGGAGGACGGGGTGGGGGGTACCGATACCCGTCCCGACACCGATGCTCGCCCCGAGACCGATACCCGTCCGGACGCAGATACCCATCCCCATCCCGACACCCATCCCCATCCCGACACCGATACCCGTCCCGGCACCGATACCCGTCCCGGCACCGATACCGGTGGGATCCGTTTCGACCGTGTGGTGTTCAGGTATCCGGACGCCGCGCCCGACGCCCCCGCCGTCCTCGACCGCGTCGACCTGCATGTGCGCCACGGCGAGACCATGGCTCTCGTCGGCGCGACAGGCAGCGGCAAGACGACGCTCACCGCTTTGGTGCCCCGCCTGCACGAGGTGACCGACGGCCGCATCACGCTGGACGGCGAGGACATCACGGCGATGGACCGCGAGCACCTGCGTACGCTCGTCGCCGTCGCCTTCGAGGAACCAACCCTGTTCTCCGCGACGGTCGGCGAGAACGTCCTGATGGGCGCGGCGCGGTCCGCGGGCGACGCCGAGCTGCGCCGGGCGCTCGACGTGGCCCAGGCCGACTTCGTCCACGCCCTGCCGCAGGGCACCGAAACCCAGGTCGGCGAGCAGGGCCTGAGCCTGTCCGGCGGCCAGCGCCAGCGCCTCGCCCTGGCCCGCGCGGTGGTCGGCCGCCCCCGCTTCCTGGTACTGGACGACCCGCTCTCCGCCCTCGATGTGCACACGGAGGCGCTGGTGGAGGCGGCGCTGCGGCGGGTCCTCGCGGACACGACCGCGCTGATCGTCGCCCACCGCCCCTCCACGGTGCTGCTCGCCGATCGTGTCGCCCTGCTCTCCGGGGGCCGCGTCGCCGCCGTCGGCACCCATCAGCAGCTGCTCCGGGAGAACGCGGAGTACGCGTGGCTGATGTCGGGAGCGGACGCCGCCGACGGCCCCGACGCCGGCCCCGACCCCGACGCCGGGGCCGAGCACCCCTCCGACCGCCCTGCCGCCCACCGCCCCGCCGAGGAGCCCGCCCGATGACCTCGTCGACATCCGTACGGGAGAAGCCCGTAGACCCGGAAGAGCCCGAGGAGCACGGGAGGGACGGGGGAAGCGGCGAACGCGGGGAGCCCGCGGGGCACCGCGCCCCCGGGAGTCCCGCGGGCTCGCCCGCGCCGGACGACCCCTTCGACAAGGACGAGCTGCCCGCGCCGCCCGGCGCCACCCGCGCCCTGCTGCGCTCACTGCTCTCGCCGCTGCGCGGCCGCGTCGCGCTCGCCGCCGTACTGCTCCTCGTGCAGCAGGCCGTCGTGCAGGCGGGACCACTGCTCGTGGCGTACGCCATCGACCGCGGCGTGCCCGCCGTGCGCGCCGACGACTACGGTCCACTGATCGCCGTCGGCATCGGCTACCTCTGCTGCGCGGGCGCATCGGGCGCGCTGCAGTACGCGTTCATCGTCGCCTCCGCGCGCGTGAACCAGGACGTGCTGCTCGATCTGCGCGGCCGCATCTTCCGGCACGCGCAGGCGCTCAGCGTCGACTTCCACGAGCGGTACACGTCCGGACGGCTGATCTCCCGCTCGACCACCGACGTCGAGTCGCTGCGCGAACTCCTCAGCGAAGGCCTGCAAGAACTCATCACGGTCATCCTCTCCTTCGTCTACATCTCGGCGATGCTGCTCTGGCTCGACCTCGGGCTCGGCGCGGTGGCGGTCGCGTCGTTCGTGCCGCTCTACCTCCTCATCCGCCTCTACCAGCGGCGCGCGGGGGCGATGTTCCGCGACCGCTCGACCGCGATCGCCGCCGTCATCGTGAAGTTCGCGGAGACGATGAACGGCATCAGGCCGGTGCGGGCCTTCCGCAGGGAGCAGGCCAACGACGCGGAGTTCGGCGAGCTCAACCGCCGGCACGAGCGGACCAACGGCGCCGCCATGCTGGAGATGGCCCGCTACGTGGTCGGCTCGCGGCTCGTGGCCAACACCGCCGTCGCCGCCATCGTGCTGTGGGGCGCCCAGCGGGTCGCGGACGGCGGGCTCGCGCTCGGCGTGCTGGCCGCCGCCGTGCTGTACCTGCGGCGCCTGTACGACCCGATCGACCGGCTCGGCATGTTCCTCAACTCCTACCAGTCGGCGGCGGCGTCCCTGGAGAAGGTCGCGGGGCTGCTCGCCCAGACGCCGACCGTGCCCGAGCCCGCGGCGTCCGACGTGCGCCCGCTGCCCGTACCGGAATCCGGCCGGCCGGGCCGCGAGGTGCGGTTCGAAGGGGTGCGGTTCGCCTACCGCACGGGCGGCGAGGTACTGCCCCGCTTCGATCTGACGCTGCCGGCCGGGCAGACCGTCGCCGTGGTCGGCTCCACCGGCGCGGGCAAGTCGACGCTGGCCAAGCTGCTCGCCCGCTTCTACGACCCGACGGAGGGCCGCGTCCTCCTGGACGGCGTCGACCTGCGCGAACTTGCGGGCGCTGAGCTGCGGCGCGGCGTCGTGATGGTGACCCAGGAGGCATTCCTGTTCTCCGGGACGGTCGCGGAGAACATCGCGATCGGCCGGCCCGACGCCACCCGCGACGAGATCGAGCGCGCCGCACAGGCCATCGGCGCCCACGACTTCATCATGTCGCTCCCCGACGGGTACGACACCGACGTACGCAAGCGGGGCGGCCGGATCTCCGCGGGCCAGCGGCAACTGGTGGCCTTCGCCCGCGCGCTGCTCGCCGATCCGGCGGTACTGATCCTCGACGAGGCGACCAGCTCCCTGGACATCCCGGGCGAACGGGCCGTACAGCGCGCCATGCACACGGTGCTGCGCGGCCGCACGGCCGTGGTCATCGCCCACCGGCTCTCCACGGTGGAGATCGCCGACCGGGTCCTGGTGATGGCACACGGCCGAGTCGTGGAGGACGGCGCCCCCGACGAACTGATCGCCGGTACGGGAGAGTTCGCCGGCCTGCACAGGGCGTGGCGGGAGAGCGTGGTGAGCTGAGGGCGCGGTGACGCCCCGCGGCGGGCCTGGCGCGGTGCAGGGTCCGCGATCTGATGCGCAATGTCGGTGCCCGATGCGCACTGGATGCGCAAATCCGGGGTTCGGTGCGCAATGGTCGCGGTCCGTAGCTGTTGATGTTGATCTCTCGAATGAGTCCCTACGGCAAGTCTCCTTTGATTGGCTGCGGGTGGCGGACTCTTTGGCGTCGGCCGCCGTGGCGGCGGGTCCGGTCGGTGCACGGGAAGGCGCTACTCGGGCAGCTATGTCTCGGCGACGACGGGCGAGCACGTGGTACGGGAGAGCCGTGTGGAGCCGGCCCGTTTGCTGCTGTCGGACTTCGATCCGGCATTACGCGAGATCTTCGCTCAGCCGTGTCGGCTGGCTGCGACGGCGATCCGATGGGCGTCGCAGAGCGGCGGTTGGCCGGCGACCGTCCCGTCCACGAGGTGAGGTCGGCGCTGATGGCGCTGTCGTGGTCTGGGGGGTGGTGGTGTGCTGTTGCGGGTGCGAGGCCATCCGACGTGGTCGAGGTGTTCGGTGACTTTGGCGGTCGGGAAAGCCGGGTTCTCAGGTCGGTGAAGGCGACTGCCGCCTGCGTGAAACCGGTCCGGTCCCAGGCGCGCAATGTGTCTTTGCCCCTGGCGGTAGGCAGGAGCACCCATGTCATGGCGGCGGAGTCGGTGAGCACCAGCTGTTGCCACAGTTCGAACTGGAACACCATCTGCGGGTCGGGCTCGACCCATCCGGCATGGGCCGTCAAGGAGTGGACCAGGTCGGGGTGGAGACCAGCGGCAGCTGTGGCGACGACGGCGCCGAGCGCGTGCCCCACGAGGTGGAAGCGGTCGAGGGCGGCGTGCCGGGCTGTCTAGCGCAGGGCCTCGCGAAGCGCCTGGTTGAAACGCTCGGCTTGGTCCTGCTGCGACATGTGGCCGGCGCCTTTGATGACCGTGAGCCGGGCGTCGGGGATCAGGCTCGCGCACTCACGGGGAATGCCGAGCGGGACCTCGGTGTCCAGTTCGCCGTGCAGGAACGTGGTGGGCACGCGCACCCGGCCCAGGCGGCCGCGCGGATCGTAGTTGGCCTGGTCGACGACGAGTTGGTCGATGAGGAAGGCCGAATCCAGGAGCTGCCGCACCGTCCAGTCGATCATCGCGGTACTGACGCCGGGGCGGTACCACTGCGGGACGAAGTCGGCGAGTGTGCCCGCTCGGTCGGCGCGCAGGTCAGCCAGCAGCTTGTCCATCGCGTTCTGCATCCCCGAGAAATGGTGGATGCCGGCGTCGACGGGAACGATGGCACCGATCTTGTCCGGAGCGGCCAGGGCGGCCTCGATGGTGAACGCCCCCGCGATCGACGACCCGATCAGCACTGGCTTGTCCAGTGCCAGAGCGTCGAGGAACTCCAGGACGTCGTGGGTGACCTCGGCGATGGTGTAGCCGGTGACGGGCCGGTCGGAGCGGCCGCAGCCCCGCCAGTCGACGGTGATCACGCGGTGGTCGGCCATCAGGTCGGCGGCCTGGGCGTCCCACACCCGGCCGCTGGTGCCCCAGCCGTGCAGGAACACCAGGGGGCGGCCGGCGCCGTGGTCCTCGTAGTAGAGCCGGGTGCTGTTGACGGTCGCGTAGGTCATCTTCTCGTCCTTCCTCCAGCGGTCCCGCCTTGCGGGGCCGCTCTCGCCGAGCTGCGCTGACGTAGGCAATTCCAGCGGAGCGGCCGGTGACGACCAAGGAGAGATCCGCTCCTAGACTGATCAAGAACCGTGATGAATGCGAGGTGCCCGTGGAACTGCGTCAGGTGCGTTACTTCGTGGGCGTGGCCGAGGAACTGCATTTCGGACGCGCCGCCGAGCGGCTGCACATCGTGCAGCCGACCGTCAGCCAGCAGGTCCGCCGGCTGGAGCGCGAGTTCGGGCTGGACCTGTTCGACCGCACCACCCGCACTGTGACCCTGACCGCGGCGGGCCGGGCCTTCCTGCCGCATGCCCGCGCCATCCTGCAGGCCGAGCGCGCGGCGACCGAGACGATGGCCGCTCTGCGCACCGACCAGGAAGCGATCCTGCGCCTCGGCACCAACGTGGGGCTGGGCACCCGCCTGGACGCCTTGTTGACGGCACTGGCCGAACGGGCTCCCCAGCTCATGGTCGAACTGGTCAGCGCGCCCCCGGCGACCCGGCTCCAGCAGGTCCGCGAAGGAGAACTGGACGCCGCCTTCATCCGGGGCGTCGAGCACAGCCCAGACCTGGAGTTCCTCCCCCTGTGGCGCGACGTCCTGGTGGCGGCCCTGCCCGCGCGGCACCCCCTGGCAGCACAACAGAAAGTCGCTCTCGCCGACCTGGCCGACCTGGCCCTGCGCCTCGCACCCCGGGAAGCCAACCCGCACCTGGCCGATATCGTCGTCGGCGCCTGCCGGACAGCCGGTTTCGAACCCATCATGGGCCCCGCCTTCACCACCGACCAGGACACCCTGGCCGCCATCGCCTCCGGCAGGCCGAGCTGGACGGTCTACTACGAGGCCCAAGCCCGGATCCAGCCGGCTCCCCGCGTCACCTTCCGGCCCTTCGCCGAACCCGCCCCGGCCGTCCGGACCTGCCTGGCCGTACGCCCAGGTCCCCCGTCCCCCCGGCTGACCGCACTACTGGACGCCTGCAACGAACTGGAGCGGACTGACCACCCGGGGCGCCCGTAGGCAAACGATGCGGGGCGAAGGGTCTCCATCCTTGCATGAGGTGCGCCACGTCCCCTGGAGGGTGAAGCGGCCGGACGGAGGTGTCACGGACGCACAGTCCAAACCTTCTCCACATCAACTCACAGTGACCAGAAGAAGCAGCTACTGCCTCGGAATTGCGCATCGACAGCCGCCACACACGCTGCGCACCGAGCCCGGATTCCGGCGTTTCCGCAGGAACCGGTGCGCACGAAGTCGCGGACGCTACACGCGGGGCGGACCGGGACTCCTCACCCATCGCGTCACAGGCATGGACCACCGGCGAAATACAGCCACGCGCCACCGATCACTGGCAGCGCTCCGCTTTCGAACAGTGTGCCGCACGGTGTCGTTGAGGTGGCGTGGCGGGTACGCGCGTGGAGAGGCGCCGGAGCCGCCGGCGAGCGGGGCGGGGCCCGGCCGCCCGGCCGGGGCCGTGGGACAACGGGGGAGGGCCGCGGGCGACGCCCAGCAGCTGAGCCGGGCAGGGCACGGCCCGGGGAGCCCAGGCCCCACCCGCGCGCGACCTCGCCGGACATCCGGCCCACCCGGCATCCGGCCCACCGGGCGTTCAGTGCCTACGCGGGCCTCGGCCCAGCACGCCGGAGGGCCCCGCCGGAGGCCCGCTCCCGTCTCCCGCGAGCGCCCCCGCCCCCTCCCTTCAGGCTCCCCGACCGAACTCCGGATACCGAACGTGCCCCACCGGCCAACGGACTGATTCCGGCCAACTACTGATGCGCACCTGACAACTGGGGTCCTCTGGTGCCACTCTTCCCCTCGACCGTCGCACGGCTTTCAACAAGCCGACGGTTTCTTTTCACGCAGTACCCGTTGCGCATCGCCCGGTTCTTTCCGCGCAACGCCAGTACTGCTTGTGCACCGCCCAGTTCTGCGTTCCGCCTTGCTCTGCCCGGAGGGCGACCCAGCCATCCGGTAGTTCTGGCCGCGCACCCACGCGGCCGCGCAGAAGGAGTCCGTGTTGAGAAACACCTCCCACAGACCCACCTCCCACAGCCGTTCGGTCCGCACCCGTGCGACCGCCGTCGGCGCCCTCTCCGCAGTCGCCGCACTCCTCGCCGTCGCCGTTCAGGCGGGCCCCGCCTCGGCCGACGACCCCGCGGCCAAGGCCGCGCCCGCCGCCCAGAAGCTCGGGAAGGTCGACCCCGGCGCCCTGGCCGTCAAGCTCTCCCCCGCCCAGCGCGCGGAGCTCATACGCGACGCCAACGCCACCAAGGCGGACACCGCCGAGCACCTGAAGCTGGGTGCCAAGGAGAAGCTCGTCGTCCGCGACGTCACCAAGGACCGCGACGGCACGGTCCACACCCGCTACGAGCGCACCTACGCGGGCCTGCCGGTCCTCGGCGGCGACCTGGTGGTCGACACGGCGAAGTCCGGGAAGACCGAGGGCGTCACCAAGGCCTCGAAGGCGCAGCTCAAGGGCGTCGACACCAGCGCCGCCGTCAAGGCGTCGGCCGCCGAGAAGCAGGCGCTCGGCGCCGCGAAGGCCGAGGGCTCGAAGAAGACCGACGCCGACCGGGCGCCCCGCAAGGTCGTGTGGGTGGCCAACGGCAAGCCGGTGCTCGCGTACGAGACCGTGGTCGGCGGCCTCCAGCACGACGGCACGCCGAACCAGCTGCACGTCGTCACGGACGCCACCACCGGCAAGAAGCTGTTCCAGTGGCAGGGCATCGAGAACGGCACCGGCAACACGCAGTACAGCGGCCAGGTCACCGTGGGCAGCGTCCAGTCGGGGTCGAACTACACGCTCACCGACTCCGGGCGCGGCAACCACAAGACGTACAACCTGAACCACGGCACGTCCGGCACCGGCACCCTCTTCTCGGGCCCGGACGACGTCTGGGGCAACGGCTCCCCGTCGAACGCCGAGACCGCGGGCGCGGACGCCGCCTACGGCGCCCAGCTCACCTGGGACTACTACAAGAACGTGCACGGCCGCAGCGGTATCCGCGGTGACGGCGTCGGCGCGTACTCCCGGGTGCACTACGGCAACAACTACGTCAACGCCTTCTGGGACGACAGCTGCTTCTGCATGACGTACGGCGACGGCTCGGGCAACTCCAAGCCGCTCACGTCCATCGACGTGGCCGCGCACGAGATGACGCACGGCGTCACGTCGGCGACCGGCAACATGACCTACAGCGGCGAGTCCGGCGGCCTGAACGAGGGTACGTCTGACATCTTCGCGGCGGCCGTGGAGTTCAACGCCAACAACCCGCAGGACAAGGGCGACTACCTCGTCGGCGAGAAGATCGACATCAACGGTGACGGCACCCCGCTGCGCTACATGGACAAGCCGAGCAAGGACGGCGCGTCCAAGGACTCGTGGTACTCGGGCATCGGCAACGTCGACGTGCACTACTCGTCCGGTGTCGCCAACCACTTCTACTACCTGCTGAGCGAGGGCAGCGGCAAGAAGGAGATCAACGGCGTCCAGTACGACTCGCCGACCTCCGACGGCCTGCCGGTGACCGGCATCGGCCGTGACAAGGCGTCGCTGATCTGGTTCAAGGCGCTCACCACGAAGTTCACCTCGACCACCAACTACGCCTCGGCCCGCACCGGGACGCTCGCGGCGGCCGGTGAGCTGTACGGCACCACCAGCCCGGAGTACAACGCCGTGGCGAACGCCTGGGCCGGCGTGAACGTCGGCGGCCGTCCCGGCGGCGACCCCGGCGGCGGCACGTCCTTCGAGAACACCACGGACGTCAGCATTCCGGACAACGGCCCCGCGGTCACCTCGACGGTCAACGTCACCGGACGCACCGGCAACGCGCCGAGCGCCCTGAAGGTCGGCGTCGACATCGTGCACACGTGGCGCGGTGACCTCCAGGTCGACCTGGTGGCACCCGACGGGTCGGTCTACCCGCTGAAGCCGACCAGCGCCTCGGACTCCGCGGACAACGTCAAGGAGACCTACACGGTCAACGCCTCGTCCGAGGTGGCCAACGGCGCCTGGAAGCTGCGGGTTCAGGACAAGGCCGCGCAGGACACCGGCTACATCAACAGCTGGAAGGTCACCTTCCCGTAAACCCGCCTGAAGACGCCCGAGGACGCCATCGCGCGCCCGACGGTCCCCCTTCACGCAGCTCCGAGCAGAACGAACGCCGCCGCCCCGGGTCGATCAACTCCCCGGGGCGGCGCGCTCGTTCACGGCGTCACGCCGTTCACACCGTGTTCGCATTACGTATGTTGACCATCGCTCAACGGACGATTTCCGGCCAACATCCAGCCAAGGGCTGACATGTACCTGGCTCGAATGACACTCTTCCCTCGCACCACACAAGCACCATCCGCACCGCATCTTTCATGCCCGGGCAGTCCCCCATGCCTCCCGGGCCCCCCACAGAAGGAGCCTGCGTGACCCCCCACATATCCATTAAGCGTTCGACCCTGGCCATAGCCACCGCCGTCGCGGCCGGCGCGCTGCTCACCGCCGGTCTGGCCACCGGTGCCTCGGCCGAGCCGGCCGCGCCCTCCGGCGCGCCCGCCGCCCTCTCCACCTCCGCCAAGGCGGGCCTCCTCAAAGACGCCGACGCGGGCAAGGCCGCCACCGCCGAGAAGATCGGCCTGGGCGCCAAGGAGAAGCTGGTCGTCCGCGACGTGGTCAAGGACCGCGACGGTACGGTGCACACCCGCTACGAGCGCACCTATGACGGTCTGCCCGTCCTCGGCGGCGACCTCGTCGTGCACACCGCGAAGAGCGGCAAGGTGAAGAGCGTCACGAAGGCCACCAAGGCGAGCGTGCGGGTCGCGTCCACCGACGCGAAGCTCGGCAAGGCATCGGTCGCCAAGTCCGCCGAGTCGGCAGCCGCCAAGGCCAGGACCGCCAAGGCCGACGCGCAGTCGCCCCGCAAGGTGATCTGGGCCGCCACCGGCAAGCCGGTCCTCGCCTACGAGACCGTCGTCACCGGCACGCAGAAGGACGGCACGCCCAGCAGACTCCACGTCGTCACGGACGCCGCGACGGGCAAGAAGCTCTTCCAGCACCAGGCCATCGAGAACGGCACCGGCAACAGCCAGTACAGCGGCAAGGTCGAGGTCGGCTCCAAGAAGGGCACGGGCGGCTTCGAGCTGACCGACGACACCCGCGGCGGCCACTCCACGGTCAACCTGGCGAACGGCGAGGGCGAGGGCAAGCTCTTCACGGACGACGACGACACGTGGGGCACCGGCAAGGCCGACGACCCGCAGACCGCCGCCGTCGACGCCGCGTACGGCGCCCAGGTCACCTGGGACTACTACAAGGACGTGCACGGCCGCGAGGGCATCAAGGGCGACGGCAAGGGCGCGACCTCCCGCGTCCACTACGGCAACAACTACGTCAACGCCTTCTGGGACGACAGCTGCTTCTGCATGACGTACGGCGACGGCGAGGGCAACAAGGCCCCCCTCACCTCGATCGACGTCGCCGCCCACGAGATGTCGCACGGCGTCACCTCGGCGACCGGCAACATGGAGTACAGCGGCGAGTCCGGCGGCCTCAACGAGGCCACCTCGGACATCTTCGGCTCCTCCGTCGAGTTCAACGCCAAGAGCCCCGAGGACATCGGCGACTACCTCATCGGCGAAGAGATCGACATCAACGGCGACGGCACCCCGCTGCGCTACATGGACAAGCCGAGCAAGGACGGCAGCTCCCTGGACAGCTGGAGCGCCGACGCAGGCAACGTCGACGTCCACTACTCCTCGGGCATCGCCAACCACTTCTTCTACCTGCTCTCCGAGGGCAGCGGCGCGAAGGAGATCAACGGCGTCAAGTACGACTCCCCGACCGCCGACGGCTCCAAGGTCGAGGGCATCGGCCGCGACAAGGCCGAGAAGATCTGGTTCAAGGCCCTGACGGCGTACTTCACGTCGACGACCGACTACAAGGCGGCCCGTGAGGGCACGCTGAAGGCGGCGACGGACCTGTACGGCGCGGACTCGGCCGAGGTCAAGGCCGTGGGCGCGGCCTGGACGGGCGTCGCGGTCAAGTAGGGACGCGCGACCGGCGGCACCCGGGGGGTTCCTTCCTCCCCCGGGTGCCGCTTTTCCGTTCACTCCGCCTTGAGCTCGTTCACTCCGCCTTGCGCTCACGGCTGTTGGCACGGTTCTTCGCGATGTTGCGGGTCTTCTTGGTGCGGGCCGACTCGGCGACGACCGCGAGCGCCTCCGGCGACCTCGACCACTCGGCGAGGTGGCGCTGCATCCAGTCGGTGACCCCCGCCAGCTCGTCCGGCGTCGGCACGTGGCCGTCCCTGACGGACAGGTAGAGCAGCCAGTCGTGGATGCGGCGGCGGATGAACTCGCGGGAGCCCTCCGCCTCGAACCGGTCGATCTCCGGCAGCAGTTCGTCCGACCACCGCCGGAACTCGGCAGCCCCTGTCGCCTTCTCCGCGATCTCGTCCACGAAGGCGACGACCGCCGTCCTGGCCCCCATGTCGTTGGGGTCGCGCAGGATCGTGGCCACGATCGCGCGGTCCCGGTCCCGGTCGCGGCTCGGCGAGGAAGCGGTCGCCGAGACGACGCGCAGGTACGCGGAGGTCCGGGCGTGCTCGTCCGCGACGGCATCGTCGACGTCCACGTCGACGATGCCGGCCTGCGCCAGCAACTCGGCCAGATCGGCTCGCAATGTCATCGTCTCATCCCTACTTGCAGATCTTCTTGGCGGCCTCGGCGGCCTCACGCTGCTCCTTCGCGGCCCGCTCCTCCGCCTGACTCCGCTTGCCGAGCTTCCTGACGGCGGTCCTGATCTGCGGCTTGAAGTGCTCCACCGCTTGCTGCTGCTTGCGCGAGAGTTCCGGCTGATTGTGGAGGGGCTTGCCGTTCGGACCGATCCTCACCTCGCGGCCCCCGCCACCCGTTACGTGGGCGTGCGCGGGCTTGTCGACGTCGTACTCGTGCACGACGATGTGCACGCCGTTCTTGCTGACATCGAGGAGGGACAGTCCGAAGGGGTCGACCCACATGAACGGGTTGGGAGCATAACCGTGCGGCGCGAAGCCACCGGCCAGACCGATCGGGTCCGGTGTGAGGTAGCGGGCGGTCTCGGGGTCGTAGTGCCGGAAGTAGTTGTAGTGCAGCCCCGTCTCGGGGTCGTAGTACTGGCCGGGGAAGCGCAGCGGCGTGTAGGCGGTGGCGCTCCGGTTCCAGACTGTGGTGCCCCAGAGGGTGGTTCTGGTGCGCCAGGCGATCTCGCCCTGTTCGTCGAGGAGTTCGGTCGGGGTGCCGACGACATCGGTGACGATGGCGTAGAAGCGGGCGTCCACTTCCTCGTCGGTGAGGTGTTTGCGCTCTGTCTGGGCCAGGGGGAGCAGGCCGTCGTGGTCCCAGGTGAGGGTCGTTGATCCGGGTGCGCCGGGGGTGCGGCTCGTCTGTTCGCAGAGAGTCACGCCGTCCCAGGTGAAGTCGGTCTGCTCCGCCACGCCCTGTTCGGTCACGCGCTGTTTGGCGATGCGGCGGCCCAGGGGGTCGTAGAGGTAGCGCCACCGTGTGCCGTCGGGGGTCACCACCGACGTGAGGCGGTCCTCCGCGTCCCACTCGTAGTGCCAGGTGTCGGGCTTGCGGGACAGGCGGGTCTTCTGGCGCAGGATGGTGCGGCCCGCCGTGTCGTACGCGTAGCGGACATTGCCCGCCGCGGTGATACGGGTGCCGGTGTACACGCGGGGGCCCGTCGCCTCTTGGCCCGGCATGGGCGCGGGCCAGGAGGCGTCGGTCTGATTGCCCGCGTCGTCGTAGGCGTAGGTCTCCGTCCAGCCCGCCGCGTGGACCGCCGTGACCCGGCCCGCCGCGTCGAGGTCGAACCGCCGCGCGCCGCCCAGCTGGTCCTCGACGCGAATCAGATGGTCGTCCGCACGGTAGGCGTACACACGCTGCTGGACAGGTGTGCGGGCCGGGCCCATCAGCTCCTGCTTCGACAGGCGGCCCACGACGTCGTACACGTTCGTCAGCGTCAGGGCCTCGCCGACCGTGCGCGTGAGTTCTCGGCCCGCCCCGTCGTACGTGAACGCCAGCCTCCTGCCCGACGTGGTCAGCCCCGTGCGATTGCCTGCCGCGTCGTACGTCCAGGTGCTCGTCGCGCCGGACGGTGTGGTGCGGCCGGTGCGGCGGCCCAGTTCGTCGTAGGTGCAGGTCAGAGTGCGGCCGTTGACCGTCTCCGAGAGCAGGCGGCCCGCGCTGTCCCGCTCCAGGACCAGGGTCGCGTCGGGGCCCACCGCCTCGGCGAGGCCGCCTGTCGGGTGGTACGCGTAGCGCGTGACGGCGGTACCCGCCACGTTCTTCGTGACCGTCCGGCCCAGAGCGTCCCGCTCGAAGGTGATCTCGTCGCCCGCGGCCGTCGTACGGGTCAGCAACTGGCCCGTCGCGTCGTGGGTGTACGTCAGCTTGCGGTCGTCGAAGTCCGTCTCCGCCACCAGACGGCCCGCCGGGTCGTACTCGTAACTCCAGGACAGACCCTGCGGGTTGATGACCCTGCGAAGCTGGAGCTGGGTGTCGTGCTCGAACTCGTGGCGGACGCCGTCGGGGCCCGTGCGGGCCGCGATCAGGTCGAAGTGCGTGTATTCGTGCGTCGTGGTCGCGCCCATCGCGTCCGTGTGCGAAACGCAGTTGCCCTCGCCGTCGTACGTCCACGACTCCGACGAGCCGTCGGCCTCCGTGCGCCGCGCCGGCTTGCCCTCCACCGTCCACTCGAACCGCGTGGTCGCGCCCGTCGGGTCCGTGATCGTGCGCACGCGGCCGAAGGCGTCGAGGCCGTAGCGGGTCACCGCGCCCAGCGGGTCGGTGACCTCCAGCGGCAGGCCCGCCGCGTTGCACCGCCGCTCGGTGGTGTGGCCGAGGGGGTCCGTGATGGTGGAGACGGCTCCGGTGGCGTCGTGGGTGAAGGTGTGCGTCATGCCGTCGGGTGCGGTCACGCCGGTGAGGTTGCCGCGCTCGTCCCAGGTCTGGCGCAGGACGGCGCCGTCCGGCCCGACGAGCTCCACCAGCAGGTCGAGGTCGTTGTACTCCGCACTGGCGCACGTGCCGTCCGGAGCGCGTGTCGCGATCAGATTGCCGCGCTCGTCCCAGGTGTTCTCGGTGCGGCGCCCCAGCGCGTCGGTGCGGACGAGCAGGTTGTTCCAGCCGTCCCACTCGGTGTGGACGGTGCCGCCCAGCGGGTCCGTCTCGGACAGGAGCTGGCTGAGGTCGTTGTAGCGGTAGACGGTGGTGTGGCCAAGGGCGTCGGTGTAGCGGGTCTCCCGCGCGTCGGGACGGTACTCGACGGTGCAGGCCAGGTGGCCCGCGGTGCTCTCGCCGCGGACGCAGCGGTCCTCGCCGTCGTAGGTGAAGCGGTACCAGGTGTGGTTGCTGTCGGTCCAGGACGTGATGCGGGCGTCGTCGTCGTAGTCCAGCCGCAGCCGGACTCCGGCCGAGCTGTGGACCTCGGCCAGATTGCCGACCTCGTCATAGCCGTACGCGACCACCAGCGTGCCGCCGGGGGCGTCGTCGGTGCCGAGCAGCCGCAGCGCGGTGACGCGGTGGTCGTCCGTGTCCACCTTCAGGTGGTAGCCGCCGGTGTGGCGTATCGCCGTGGGCGCGCCGGTGGGGTCGCGGTCGATGTCGACTCGGTTGCCGTTGCGGTCGGTGATGGCTCGCAGTGCCAGGGTTTCGTGCCGTTCCCCGGCACACGGGTGCTCCCGTGCCACGGGCTCCGGGAAGTGGCGGACGTGGCCGGTGTGCGGGTCGGTGACCGTGACCGCGCCCGTGTCGTCGGTGTACAGCGGCCAGCGGGGGCCGTGGGCGGGCAGCACGTGCGCACCGCCGGGTTCGGGGTGGGGGTAGGACAGCAGCTGGCCGTCCTCGGTGACGTAGACCAGGCCCTTGTCGTCGATCTCGACCCGCTCGTCCAGCGTCGAGGCCCATGAGTGGCCGTACCAGTGGCCCCAGCGGTACGTGGACAGATGCGTGCGCCGCAGGACGAGCGGGAGCAGGCCCGGCAGGGCGATGTCGGTCCCCTCCATGAGCATCTCGCCGGAGATCATGTCGATGGGATCGCCGTTCTTGCAGCGCCCCTTGGCCGACTTGGCCTTGCCCGCCACCTTCTTCATGCCGCCCGCGAGCGCCTTGCGGAGTCCCCCGGAGCGCAGTCCTCGGGCGGCGGCCTTCATGCCCTTGGCCGCTCTGGCGACGCTGGTGAAGCCCTTGCCGCCGGGGATGCAGTCCATGGCGGCGAAGGCGACATCCATGAGGCTGGCCTGGCCTTTTGCGTATTTGCTCAAGGTGTCGGCAAGGACGATAGCGCCCGCGATGATGACGATCGCGGCGAGGATCGGCCCGCCGATGATCATCGCGATGACACCGACGACGGCGACGACGACCTTGCAGACGGCGACGATGGTGTCCCAGTTGTCGGAGACCCAGTCGCCGATCTCCTCCCACCAGTGCCGGTTCCGGATACCGGC